>JBNLCC010000074.1:0-122814 GCA_050303615.1 Methylococcaceae bacterium
GGTCACATGGTAATACGAATAACGATTTATTTCGTTTATGTTTCCCCTCAACCACTTCTCTCCGCATTACCATTGAGTTAGGCAATGGAGTTCTTTCTCCTTTTGGGAGAAGGTTAGGATGAAGGGATAACAAGGAAGTGTTTTCGTTATGTTATATCCCCTCACCCCGGCCCTCTCCCTGAGGGAGAGGGAGAATTAAACCTCAACGGCATTGACCCCGTCTCTCCGGAGGGCTTTTTTCAAGAAGTTCGGATTTATGCTTTTATTCGAGTTTGGGCATAGAATCGGAGCCCTCCCCCTATTTTTTAGCAATGGCATTCCACGCAGTAACCCAGGCATTGGATTGATAAGCTTCGGCTTTTTTTTCCAGCACCCCCGTAAGCACTAAAATCAGCGTATGGTTGATAATGCCAAAAAAATAAGTATAGGCCTGTTTAGCATCTGCCGAACGGATTTCTTTATTTTTTATGCCCGCTTGTAAAATCTTGCTGATTTTCAAGAACGGCGCGGTTTTCAACAACGGTTTTTCGTCCGGTAAAAATTCGTCTAACTTCATAATCAGCAAAAACTGCATAATTTCAGGCGCTTCATCGGTCAGGCTGAACATTAAATCGACTATCTCGCGTAATTGATCTGAAGATTTTTGATTTCTTCTGCGAATATCGTCGATTGAACAGCTCATGCTGTCTAAAATATTGGCATACAGCGTACTGGCGATCGCCTGCTTGTTTTTGAAATGCTGATAAATTTTACTGGCCGTGCCTGCGCCTGCCTGTTGTGCAATATCGGCCAATGACGTATTAAAATAGCCTTTTTTCGTAAACAATTTTAATGCGGCCAGCAAGATTTCATCCTCTGTTACCGCTTTTTTAATATCTGAGTCAGGCTCTTTGTTTATTTGTTTTTCTTCCCGGACGAAGTCTTGATTGTTTTCCTGTTCCTGGTCTTTTTGTTGTTCTTTTTCTGTTTCCATTCTTAAAATATTGATTGCAACAGTTTGTTCTCTACTGTCTTTATTATGAAATAAAAAGTTAATACCCAACTTGTTACATGTTCGCATGCCAAAGTTCGCTTTTTTATATCCTCTCATTTCCACTTCTCCCGGCGGAAAAAGAGAATTGAGTGCCGGAGTTGGATGTGCGATGAATATAGCAGCAGTGGGATACCCTTATGTTTTATTAATAGTCTGAATAGCGGCCTTTAAATAATTAACCATAGACCATATTGTTAAAATGGCCGAAATATATAACGTAACATAGCCGATCTGGTAGATCGGAATATAAAAAATGTCATCTTTATATAATAAACAGCCGATGGCAGCCATTTGTGCCGTGGTTTTCCATTTTCCTAAATTTGAAACAGCGACCTTGCTTCGTTGCCCAATTTCGGCCATCCATTCGCGCAAAGAGGCTATGGTTATTTCCCTGCCGATAATGACCGCGGCTGCGATAGCGATCCATACATTGGCTTCGGACTGGACCAGCAAGACCAATACCACGGCAACCATCAATTTATCGGCAACCGGATCCAAAAAAGCGCCGAATGCCGTTTCCTGGTCCATTTCCCGGGCTAAATAGCCGTCCAGCCAATCAGTTATCGCTGCGACAAAGAAAATCACCGTACATAATAGGTTGGAAAACTGCCAGGGTACATAAAAAAACACCACTAATAGCGGTATCAAAGCGATCCTGATCAGCGTTAAATATGTCGGTAAATTAAATTCAACCATCTCTTTGTTGGTGATGAAATGTATCGTAAATCCGTTGTGCTAATTGCCTATTGATTCCGTCAACACTGCAAAGGGCGTCCACCCCAGCTCTGGATATCCCCTGCAGCCCGCCAAATTGTTTTAATAAATGCCGCCTGCGCTTCGGTCCCAATCCCGATATCGTTTCCAGAACCGACTGTTTTTTTGCTTTGCTACGACGTTGCCGGTGCCCGGTAATCGCAAAGCGGTGCGCTTCGTCGCGAATATGCTGAATCAGAAGCAATCCCACAGCATCCGGCGCTATATCAACCAGCTTATTGTCGCCCGACAAAATTAACTTTTCCATGCCCGGTTTTCGATCCGGCCCTTTGGAAACACCCACTATCATAACATCCTTTACCGCTAATTCCTTCAATACCTTCTGTGCTTCTTTGACCTGACCTTTGCCTCCGTCTATGAACAATATGTCCGGCGCGGAATGCTCCCCTTGCTGCAAGCGCTTATAGCGGCGTGTTACCGCTTGGTTGATCGCCGCATAATCATCGCCGGGCGTAATGCCTTCGATGTTAAAGCGCCGATAAGCCGATTTCAACGGTCCTTCCCTGGTAAATACCACACAGGAAGCTACCGTCTGATCTCCCTGGGTGTGACTGATATCAAAGCATTCCAGCCGGTTAGGCACTTGCTCACAGCCAAGCGACGCCTGTAGGCTAAGAAAGCGCGCATAGAGCCCCTGTTTATCGGATAATTTGATAGCCAGCGAGTTTTCGGCATTGGCCGCTGCCATGTTCATCCAACGCAAACGGTCCCCGCGTAATCGGCATGAAATCGAAACCTGATGGCCAGCTTTTGCTGCCAACACTTCGGACAGCAATTCCGCTTCCTCAATCGGGTGACTGACCAATAATTCATAAGGGATCTGTCTCTCCGGATAATATTGTGCAATAAACGCTTGAATAACACTACCCGGATCATGGGTATCAGACATTTTCGGGAAAAAAGTTTTATTGCCCAGTTGCTGTCCATTGCGAATAAAAAACACTTGAATGCAGGCGGTACCTGCATTGGCGGCACAGGCAATGATATCCACATCACCTCGCTCGCCATGCACAAAATGTTTTTCCAAAACCGATCTGATGCGGGCTATTTGGTCCCTGATAGCAGCTGCCCTTTCAAATTCCAGAGAGGTTGAGGCCCGCTCCATCTTTTCTACCAATTGATCAATCAATTGATGACTTTTGCCCTCCAGGAACATCACCGTATTTTGTACATCTTCCGCATAACGGTTTTTATCGACCAGCCCGACACAAGGTGCCGTACATCGCTCGATTTGATGCTGCAGGCAAGGCCGGGTCCGGTTTTTGTAATAGGAGTCTTCACATTGTCTGACCGGAAAAATTTTTTGCAGCAATTTCAGGGTTTCCTTCACTGCCCCGGCACTGGGATAGGGCCCGAAATACCTTCCCTGTTTTCTTTTTGCACCGCGATGAAAACTGACTCGCGGAAAATCCTGATGTGTACTGATGTAAATATACGGATAGGACTTGTCATCTCTTAAACAGATGTTATAGCGCGGCTTATGGCGTTTGATCTGCTGACTTTCCAGTAATAAAGCCTCGCCTTCGGTATGGGTGACCGTAACCTCAAGTTTGGCGATTTTACTGACCATTGCCTGCTGTTTAGGCGATGCCGCATTGTTTCTGAAATAACTTGATACCCGGTTTTTCAGGTTTTTTGCTTTGCCAATATAGATGACCTCCCCTTTTGCGTCCAGCATTTTATAAATACCGGGACGCCGGGTCAGGGTTTTTAGAAAAGCTTTGATATCAAATTGATCCGCTGGTAAATTATCCGTCATGTTTCACTCTGAGACTCTAAAAAACGATGCCTTAGCTGCTCCTTTTAGCGGAATGCGATAGATGCTTAAGTTCGGCAAATCGGGCTGAAACTTTGTTTAACAATTGATTCAGTAAGGGTGTTGAATGCGACAGCGTAATTTGAACGAAATCTTGCAACTCCGACAATATGGTGTGCGTTTGCCGTTCCCTGACAAAAGTGCGGAACAGCAGAGCCGAATCGGAGTGATGCAACTGCAATGATTGCGTCAACGCATCCACACAGTGTTGCAATTCATTATTCAAATAATGATCAATCGCCTTTTGATACCAGCTATCCGCCAAATGCTGTGTCCGAATAATATCCTGCAAATCAGCTTTGCAACGCGGACAAGTGATTGTTTCTTTCAATCTGGCGTTACAACAGGGACATCGTTGCATCAGCTTTCCAGATAATAAAGAATCTCCTGCAGATGCTCAACCGGTTCCTCGAGCGCAGCATCGTTATGCTGTTCCAGAGCTTTTCGGATTTGTTCGACTAATGCCGACATGTCCTCCTTGTCTTCCTCCGAAACCTGATCGAACAGCGCTTCCGCTTTTGCAATCAAGCCCCGGGCCTCATCATACTCCCTAACCTGATCGGAAGCCTGTTCCGCACCGGTATCGGTAAAAAGTTTGTCATTCTGCCCGAATAGTTTGCCGACCCGCTGTTTTGCCGATTCCAACGCCTCTCCCTGCATCGCGGAAAGCGCGTTCTCAATGACAATGGATTTTTCCAGACCGGTCGCTTTTTCCTTCGCCGATACTTGTAAGATCCCGTTTAGATCCAACGATAAGGTCAGAGTAATGACATTGCCGGCCGGAACATCCTTTAATCCTTTAACGGTAAATTTACCGATCTCAATATTTTCCAGCGCATCAATATGTTCACCCTGATATACCGTCACTTCCACTTTCTGCTGACCGTCATGCATGGTCTGAAACGCTTCTGTTTTGCTGACCGGCAAGGTGGTGTTTTTACGGATTACCGGAAAGAAGACAAAGGGGTATTGTTCGCCGTCCAGCATTGCCACGGCACTGGTGCCATAAGTATAAGGGGTCACATCGACCAATACCGAAGTGACTTCCTCACCGGCGATCATCGCCGCCTGGGTTGCCGCACCCCAAGCGACACACAGGTCAGGATCGATCTCGCCGTGCGGCTCAAAGCCGAATTCGTCGAACAAACGCTCGCGAATACAGGGAGTCCGGGTGGCGCCGCCGACCAGTAAAATTTCATCAATATCGGTAGCGGTAAAGTTGGCGCCTTGTAACGCCACATGCACCGCATCCAGTGTTTCATTGATGTAATCTTCAATCATCGCTTCATAAGTATCACGCGACAATTCCATTGACAAATGCACCGCTTCGCCCTGGTGCTCAAGCAAATACTCTTCATTGATTTGCACATAAGGTTGATCGGAAAGCGTTATTTTCGCCGTTTCGGCTGCCCGGGTGATACGCGCCAGCGCTTTCTTGTCCTCGGACACATCGAATCCGTTGGTTTCATAGAGGTGGTCGAGTATATGGCCGACAATTTTTGCATCGAAATCGTCACCGCCCAAATGATTATTGCCATGACTGGATAATACCTCGACAATGCCGCCTTCAACATTGACCACCGAGACATCGAAGGTTCCGCCGCCAAGATCGTAAACCAACATCTGTTTCTGCTGCTGATGGCTGGCATCATAAGCCAGTGCGGCAGCGGTGGGTTCGTTGATCATGCGTACCACTTCAAGACCGGCGATTTCACTCGCCTCGCGGGTAGCCTGACGTTGCGCATCGGAAAAATAAGCCGGTACCGTGATGACGGCTTTGCCAACCGGCTGTTGTAAATACTGTTCGGCAACCAGTTTCAAACGTTTGAGAATAATAGCGGAAATTTCCTGGGGACTATAGGTAACACCGGCCAAATCGATTTCGGTATCTTGTCCCATTAGCCGTTTAACCGATTTAACAGTTCGCTGCGGATACAGTAAATACTGATTTCTTGCCGCTTCACCGACCAGGATAGAATCGTCGTCCGCCAATCCGACCACGGATGGCAATATTTTTTTTCCGCCGTCCTCGATAATAATGACTTTTCCGTTTTTAACGACCGCCACTTCCGAATTGGTGGTGCCTAAATCGATTCCGATTATTGTATCTGTCATGAGCGTTTATTCAGGTAATCCTTGTATGAAAGTAAAAAGTATTGATAATGCCGTCGGCAGTGGAACACTCCAAGATGGTTAATTATCCAGTTTATTAACTTTGACCTCAGCCAAACGCAAAAGATCGTCGCCATAATAAAAGCCTTTACGTAGTTCCTCGACCACCATGCCTTGCAGCAATTTTTCGTTACTGACCGTGGCGACCGCTGTCATGGTCTGCGGATCCAGGATTTTTCCCTGCGTCTCTATAGCTCGCACTTGATGTGACTGCAGGACCTGTTCAAGGCGTTGTACTGACATTTGCTGCCCCTCGCGAAGGCTTTTAATAAAACGGATATCCTGTTTTTTTGAATGATTAAACAAGGCATCGACCGGCCGGTAATTTTGCAATACCTGCAGTCCGGCGGTCAGCCGATCGTACACGTCCAGGATCTCCATGAGCATTTTACGCTCCGTGTCGCGTTTCTGTTCCGCCAGTCTTTCCTTGTAACTGTGCAGTTGCTGCGCCAATGTTTGATTATCGTTTCGCAAGGTTTCCAGGCTGACTGAGAATTGATCAAGCATGGTTTTCATATGCCTGGATTCCGCTTTTACTTCGGTTTTTAACCCGACCATTTCCGTTAGCAGCGTATGCAAATCGGGCTGGTGCTTGAAATCGTCATCATTAAACCCCGAGCGCTCCAAATAGCCGGCGAACTCTTCCAGTAATTGTTGTTTTTGCGGGTCGGTCATGTATTGATGTTGCTATTGACTATAATCTCTTAAAATAGGGCGATACGGCAGTTATTATCTTAGGCTGTCTTCAACGCCGGCTTGCAGCAGTTTAACTAAATCGTTGCCATCAACAGCCGTTATCGGACCGATGTCAAACGCGCGCTCCAGCAGTTTGTCAAAATCCGCTTCCGGCTGATGAAATAATTGATAATTAATCCGGCTTTTTGCATCCTTTATCGCCTCGTAGGCCTGACGGACAATCCGAAATTGTTCAGCTGCCTGTTCCGGGGGGTATTGCCTGACTTTCCGTAAATAGGCGCGTTTGATCGCTTCGTCTTCTGCCTGTTCAGTGACGCCTAAAATTTCAAATGCTGTTTTCATGCTATGTGGCGTTTAAATTAAAAGGAAAAGGAACCGCCGCCGGTACTGTGCCGCGCTATTTCAAGAATATCCTCTACCGCCACATTAATATCGATGCCAAGTTCCTGCGCCGCCTTCAAAAATAACAGCGCATTGAACGCATCGGGATCTTTAAACAGCAAGGCTACTTGCAATTTGTCCGGCAGCATGTCGAGCAGTACCGTCAACAGCTGCTCTTCAGTGAGCCCGATATGTAGTTTTTCCAGTTTTCTGGTGATTTTGGCGTACGTTCTTGAATCGATATGCTCGAATAGCTGCTCATAGGGATCATAATAATCGTCCTCGGCAGGTGCCGCTAAAGCGTCGTGATGGTATCGATATATCTTATCCAGAAAACCGGCGATAAGCGTCTCGGTGCGCTGATCCCCTTCGTCCTTGGCATTGTTAAGCTGAAACTGTAATTTAGTGATGTCAAACGGAATCACCTTGGCCGGATTGCCGTTCGCTTGGATATAGATTTTGTAAAAAACCCATACCGGTTTGAACGTTATATCGGGGACACACTTAAGACAGTGCCGCATCAATTCAAAATGTTTAATACGTTCCATGCGCTGCATCACGGCCAGCAGTTGCTCCTGCGTTAACGGCAGATCCTTCGTTAAACGTTTAAAATCTTTTTTAACTTTTTCCAGGGCTTTGACTACATACGGGTTACCTTCTTTTTGCTGCTCATCAAGCAGCTTAAGAAATGCATTCAATTCCGCGATAGATAACGCGTAATCTTCCGCTAACGGCCCGATCGCTCTCAGTAGCGGTGTTAAAGGAATGTCCAGCAGCATGGCTTCATTAATGATCCGGTAGCGGCTGGCAAAATCCCCTTCTTTGGAAAGTTCGCAGCTATTTGCAATCAATTGCGCTCCCTTGGCTTTATCGTCACTCAGATAAATGAAAAAACCGTACAACATTTGCGCAAGTGCAAGATAGTGCTTTCCCGGCGTTAATTTTTCGGCCTGTGTGATTTCCTTTTCCACCAAATGATACTTGCCGCTTTTTAGTAATTTTCGCGCATGATTCAAATGACTGGTAAACAATAACTTTATTGCCCCGGAATTGACCGGGTCAACAGCCAGTATTTTTTCGGCATACTGCGTGGCTTTTTTATAGGCTTTATTCCCGACGGCCGCCTGCATAGCCAGGCCAAGGACTTCAATATCCCCGGGAAATACCGCCAATGTCTCCTGTAATCTTTTTTTATAGCGCTCTTTGTCACCCTGCTGTTCATAGTAACTGAGAATTTTTAACTGGGTCTCCTTGTCTTCAGCATCAAACTGCAAACTTTCGAGCTGATAATCGACGGCTTTGGCAGGCGCGCACAGCGTCGCCATGCGACGTAAAATTAACGCAATTTGCAAGCTGTTTTGCTGTGGGTTGGCCTGCAGTATCTCCACACATTGCTCCCAAAAGTCGAGCGCATCGAAAAATTTTTCCCGTTCTTCGGCATGCAGCGCAAAAATACGTAGCCTCTCAAAATCATCCAACTGTCGGAAATTTTTCTCGTAAACCCGCCTGCCTGCCGGATAAGCCGGTAATAAGGCTGCACAAAAACGCTGTGCGTAGTCTTTACCCAACAAATTTTGGTATTGGATAGCCACTTCCAATTTCGCTTTGTCAGTCAACTGTTGCTTTTGCCGGCTAAGATACTGCAGCAACTTGATTTGTTGATCGGTCCAGCCTTTGGCTTTGCAGATAACTTGCTGCTGCTTATGTCCGAACGTCAACAACGCATCGGTTAATGGCTTACCGGTTAACGACAATATCCTTATTAACCGGGCAACTGCCTGATATGGGGAGTCCGCCGCAATTTTATTTAGCAAAGCGTTAGCTTGATCCGGTGACTCGAAAAGCAGGTAAATTGCGTTCAACAGGGTTCGAAAGTCGCGGTATACCGAACGGAATGGAATATTTGCCAAATGTTCCCGCATCAATTGCCGGTCGTTCTGTTGCAAGGCGTTCAACGCCAGCTGTGCGGAGCGGGTTTGCACCACTAGCGCAATATGTTCCGGCAAATAATCCAGTAAATCAATTTGCCCGCCGATATGAAAAAATCCGAGCGCAACCGCTAATTGCGGATAATCCTGCTCCAGCTGTTCAACATCCAGGCTTTGCAAATAGGTCTTTATTTTTGCCTTTTGGCCGGTAACTAACAGCCACCGGATATATTGTTCATTTGCCGCATGGGTTTCGGCATGTTCAATATAATTTCCCCACAGCGTTATTGCATCCTTAAATTTATGCTGCTCGGCTGCAAGTAATGACCGCTTTAAATAACATTCGGCCAACCCTTTTTGGTAGCGTGGATTGTCTTCCCGTTTCAACAATATTTTATAAATTTCCTGGGTCAACTTATAAGAGCCTGAAGCCAAATAGGCCATAGCCTGTTCCTGCAGTACGCCGCTACTTAAACTTGTTAATTTGGCAATTGAAACAGGACTATCCTTTTTCATTCACGTTCTCTTTGAGATTATTTGTTTCACGACCCGGCAATTGATTAATCAGCGAGAAAACGGCGGCAAACATGTCGGTTGTTAATCGTTTGGTCTGCACATTGTAACGGCTGCAATGGTAAGAATCGACCAAAAACCGTCCGTCAGGCAAGGTGTGAACGGCTTGATGAGCGAATTTAAAACTGTTTAATTTCAACCCGTAAGCACGCAGCACCGCTTGATGGGCAATGTTACCCAATGCCAGGATAACCGCCCCCTCCGGCAGCGTCTGCAACTCCGCAGCCAAATATTGATTACATTGTTTGATCTCGGCACCGTTTGGCTTGTTTTCCGGCGGCAAGCATTTGACCGCGTTGGTAATGCGGCAATGATGGAGTTGCAACCCATCATTTAGGGATACGGAATCCGGCTGATTGCTATACCCGAATTGATATAAAGTCGGATAAAGCAATAGTCCGGCATAGTCGCCGGTAAAAGGCCGGCCGGTAGCATTGGCGCCGTGTTTTCCGGGAGCCAGGCCGACAATCAGCAAATCAGGGGAATCAACGCCGAATGGAGCAACCGGCTTGGCATGATAATCGGGATGCTGCTGTTTAACATTTTGCAGAAAGCCGTCCAACCGCGGACATTGCCTGCAGTTCAGGTCAAAAAGTTTTTGTGAGGACATTTCTTTATAAACGAAAAAAACGGTAATTCGCCGAAAATTAAGCTATTACTGTCTCGTGTAATTAAAATTGTTTTGCAAGCTATTATTTTTGTACTACGTTAAATCATTAAGTTCGATCATTAGATTAAGCGGCTCATTTTAGCCAAAAAGAATTATCCGCCATTACTGCCCCCTTCATCAATCACAACCCACACAAATAATTACAAAATGACGAAAAAAACAACGATCACCACCAAAATTTTGATTGCGATGTTTATCGGCTTGTTGCTAGGCAGCTTACTTAAAATCTTTGCCGGCGATATCGCATTCATACAAATATATATTGTCAATGGCCTGTTCCATATCATCGGCGCCATGTTCGTCAATGCCTTGAAGATGCTGGTTGTCCCGCTGGTTACTTTTTCGCTGATTTGCGGAGTTTGCGGCATCGGTGATATCGATATGTTGGGCCGGGTCGGTCTGAAAGCATTCTGCTACTATTTATTTACCACCGCACTCGCAATCTCCTTAGCGTTATTGGTTGCCAAGCTGGTCGGACCCGGAACGGAATTTGAAAACACCGGCTCTTTTGATGGGACTTTCGTACCGCAACCCGCACCGCCGCTGACCGATGTTTTGATTAATTTAGTCCCGGATAATCCGATACACGCATTTGCTGAAGGCAATATGCTGCAAATCATTTTGTTTGTCATCATTTTCGCCATTGCCGCGTTAATGGCGGGAGAGGCCGGCCGACAAGTCGCTGATTTGTCGGAAAAACTCAATGAGGTGATGATGAAAGTGGTCACCCTGGTCATGGATTTCGCCCCGATCGGGGTATTTTGTTTAATGGCGAAAACCTTCGCCGAGCAAGGCATCAGCCTGATTTTACCGATGATCAGCTATTTTGCAGTGGTTATTTTTTGTTTGATTTTGCACGGATTCGGCACCTTGGGTTTACTTGTCTCTTTGTTGGCCAAACTTAATCCGTGGATTTTCTTCAGTAAATTACGGCCGGCGCAAATTTTTGCCTTCAGTACCGCCAGTTCCAATGCAACCATTCCGGTGACACTGCAAGTGGTTGAACAGCGGTTGGGGGTAAAAAACTCCATCGCCGCTTTTACCGTACCCTTAGGCGCTACCGTCAATATGGATGGAACAGCGATCATGCAAGGCGTTGCCACGGTGTTTATTGCCAATGTCTACGGAGTCGACCTGAGCATGACCCAATATTTAACAGTCATCTTAATGTCGCTTCTGGCCTCAATCGGCACCGCCGGTGTACCCGGCGTGGGGCTCATTATGTTGGCTATGGTGTTTAATCAGGTCGGATTGCCGATCGAAGGCATTGGTTTGATTCTCGGCGTGGACCGGCTATTGGACATGGTCAGAACCGCAGTCAATATAACCGGGGATTCGGTGGTAACCTGCATCGTCGCCAAAGGCGAAAATGAATTGGATATGTCGGTTTACAATGATCCCGATGCCGGTATTATCACCGAGGTGGAATTGCCGCACAAACACCTGAATGAATCCGCTATCGGTATCAAAAAATAATTTATTGCCTGATACGAGCCCGCTTATATTTCTTTAATCAAGCGATTGTCGGCATCCGCCTCTATTTTATTATGAAAAGCGCCTATAGCTTGCACGAACGGCTCTATGCCGACAACATCGGGCATTTTGTTGCTGCCGCAGTTTTCCAGCGCTTCAATGACCGATGCAATGGTCAACCGATTAGGATCCAACGCCGGCTGGTAGCCGGCATCCTCGCTTTCCCCGGCTTTTAGTTCCACAATCAAGCCGCTTTCAATCATAAACGAGATAATCTGCAGAACAACTGAAACCGGTAACGCGGTTTGCCCGGAAATATCAACGGCTGTTAACGGTTTTTCAGCCGCAGCAAACTGCTTGACGATCAAATGTAAAATTTGCAACGCCAAGATTTTTTTCATGGCGAAACTGATATGGCTGTATTTGTCATGGTGCCGATAACTTTCAAAATTTTGATGAAAAAAGGAAATTTCCGAACCGAACAGCACTATCACCCATGCAATTTGCAGCCAGACAATGAATAACGGTAACGCGGCAAAACTACCGTAGATTGCGTTATAACTGGAAACACCAATTTGCAGCTTCAAGTAACCCCATTGCACCAACGTATAAATGGTTCCGGTAATTACGCCCGCCAAAATTCCCGATTGCCACTGCACTTTGGTATTGGGCATAAAAATAAAAACAAATGAAAACAGCAGCCACATAATCACCATCGGAGAAAAATTCAGCAAATACAAAACCAGTGCGGTACCAAAATCCGGAACATCGATGGCCTGAATCAATCCTGTGATTTGGGTGGTAACAAATACCGTGATACTACTTGAAGTTATCAACAGCAAAGGAGCCAATAGCATCAAGGACAGATAATCCCCAACCTTTTTGCCGACCGGCCTGCCCTTTTCCACTTTCCAGATCCAATTAAAGGCTTCTTCAATATTAGAAATCACTTTGATAACCGTCCAGAACAACACAATAATCCCTATGCCGGCAACGATGCCACCTTTCGTGTTGTCCAATAGCTTTTCAGCAAAGCCGATTAACTGCAGCATCATGGTTTCCTGTTCAGGAATCTGTTCCAGTAAATATTGTTCTAAAATTTTTTGATAGCCAAACCCTTTGGAAACACCGAACAGCATGGCGATGATCGGCACAATGGAAAGCATCGTGTAGAGTGTCAATGCTGATGCCCGCAAAATACAGAAATCGCGCACGAACGCATCGGCCGCCAGTAATAAAATCTTAACGTATTTAAGCGCAACATATTGAAAATAAGTAAGATTTTTACTATTGGTATACCATATGTCTTCTTTAAAGTAAGTAATGATATTAGTGACCATTATTCACACTCCCGCACGGTCGTTCACGGCAACGCGTCACCGATGCCGTTTGGTATAGACGGATTTTGGACTTTGCCCGGAATGCCCCTTTGCCGGTTTCATTCCGGCAAATTCCATTAACCGGGTTATTTCCTCGGGATCCATTTCATAAAACGTATGAGACTTGATTTTTTGAGGTAACGCGACCGGGCCATACCGGACCCGCATTAAACGGCTGACAGTAACACCCTGGGATTCCCATAAACGTCGTACCAAGCGATTGCGTCCTTCTTTAACAACCACGTGGTACCACTTATTGGCCCCTTCGCCGCCGCTAAATTGAATATCATCAAAATGCGCTGTACCGTCTTCCAGTACAACACCTGTCTTTAATCTTTCAAGCATTTCCTTGCTGGCTTCACCTAGAATCCGTACTGCATATTCGCGTTCCACCTCGGTGGAAGGATGCATCAGCCGATTAGCAAGCTCGCCGTTATTGGTCAATAGCAGAAGGCCTTGGGTATTGATATCCAAACGCCCTACGGCTATCCAGCGGCCATTATTGATTTTGGGCAACTGGGTAAAAACAACCGGACGGCCCTGTGGATCATTACGGGTTACGATTTCACCGACCGGCTTATGGTAAATCAATACCCGTGTCTGCTGTTCGGCATATTTTTCCCAGTGGACAACACGGCTGTTTAGCTGTAATCGATCTCCCGGCTTCAACCGGTCACCCAGTGTTGCCGGTTTGCCGTTCAATATAAATTTACCCTCTTCGATCCAGCTTTCTATCTCGCGACGGGAAGCGACTCCGCCACGTGCAAGCACCTTTTGAATGCGCTCTCCGTTTACGCTTACTTGATTCGCAGTCCGTTTAGTGGACTGCGCTGCTTTCTTCTGTTTGTTGTAATGTGGTTTTGGCGGTTTGCGTTTGTTCACTATCTTTCTGTAACGGTTCGGAATTGGTTTCTGTCAGAAAATCCGGTTCCTGAATTTCCTGTAGTGTAGGTAACTCATCCAAGGACTCCAAGTTAAAATAGTCCAGAAAATGCCGGGTCGACCCGTATAAGGCGGGCCTACCCGGAACTTCTTTATGGGCAATAACACGAATCCATTCACGATCAAGCAAGGTCCGGATAATGGTGGAGCTGACAGTGACCCCTCGGATATCTTCGATATCGCCGCGAGTCACCGGCTGCTTATAAGCAATAATCGCCATGGTTTCCAACAGAGCACGGGAATATTTAGGCGGTTTTTCTTCGAACAATCGTGAAACCCAGGGACTCATTTCCTCTCGGACTTGAAACCGATAACCGCTGGCAACTTTTTGCAACTGTATCGGACGATCTTGATAATCGGCAATAATAGCCTGTATTGCAGTCTCAATCTCGTCGCTTTTCGGCCTTTCAAGTTCAGGAAATACCTGCTGCAACTGATGTGCAGTCATCGGCCTTTCCGCCGCAAAAAGGAGTGCTTCAATAATACGCTTGGTTTCCATATCGAATGGTATAACCTCAACTAAGGGTGGCTCTAATTCGTATTTCTGCAAAGGGTTCGCACTGACTGATTTCAATGAGTCCCTCTTTACTGAGTTCAAGGATGGCAAGAAACGAGACAACCACACCTGGTTTTCCTTCGTGTCTGCTGAATAGCGCCGAAAAAAGGAGATGATCCGTTGCTTTAAGGTTTTCCAAAATGGTTGACATTCGTTCACGGACAGATAATGGTTCTTTTGTTATATGATGATGGCTTAATTGTTCAGCTCGCCGGAGTACATCCTTCAACGCCAGCAGCATATCCTTTAATTGAACGTCGGGTAGTTTTTTTTGTACGCTAATTGTTGAAACATCGAGTTCAGCAGCAAATATATCCCTTTCCAGACGGGGCAACGCTTCGATGTCTTCAGCTGCTCGCTTGATGCTTTCATATTCCTGCAGCTTGCGAATCAACAGTGCTCGCGGATCCGCTTCGTCTTCCTCCGCTTCCGATTGCCGCGGGAGCAGCATTCTGGATTTTATTTCCGCCAACAATGCCGCCATTACCAAGTACTCGGCCGCCAATTCCATGCGTAGTTCACTCATCATATCGATATACGCGATATATTGTTTACTGATTTGCGCTATCGGAATATTTAAAATGTCCAGGTTTTGCCTTTTGATCAAATACAGTAATAAATCCAGCGGCCCCTCAAAGGTTTCCAAAAATACTTCCAGTGCATCAGGCGGTATATACAGGTCTTCCGGCAACTCCTGATACGGCGCGCCCAGCACAATGGCATAAGGCTGGACTTGTTGAGGTTCGGTTTCGGCAAACTGGGGCATCTATTATGTTAACCCCGCTATGCTGAGAAAGAAATTTTGGATAATGTACAAAGGATACCCAAGAATAGCCCCTAACATATTGGTAGCTAACAGGATCAATAAAATAACAAAACCGAAGCGTTCCAGTTGATTATATCGCCATGCCCACGGTCCGGGTAACAACGCTGACATAATCCGGCTGCCATCCAAAGGCGGAATCGGTAATAAATTAATCAATGCCAACACCAAATTAATGGAAATACCCGCCACCCCCATGTATATCAACGGCAGGGATATCACTTCCTGATTAATCACGACACCGAGGCGGGCGCAAAGTGCCCATCCGGTAGCCATTAATAAATTGGCAACCGGTCCGGCAACAGCAACGATAGCCATATCCCTGACCGGATTATGCAGGTTTCTCGGATTTACCGGTACCGGTTTGGCCCATCCGAATATAAAACCTGTGCCGGACAACAGTAATAAACCGGGCAATAAAATTGTGCCTATCGGGTCGATGTGTTTTAGCGGATTCAAAGTCAACCGCCCCAGCATCCAGGCGGTTTTATCTCCATAGCGTTTTGCCGCCCAGCCGTGTGCGACTTCATGAACGGTAATGGCAAATATCACCGGTATTATCCACACAACGATGCGTTGCATTAAACTCAGTTCGTTCATCATGATTAATAATTTCTGGCGGTCATTAGGGGTAAAACAGTGAAAATGTTGTCATTTGACGGTGTTACTGTAAATCATCAACTTTTCCGGAATTTTAATATTTTTAAAAAACTGCCATAATGCTGTTTCATGGCCTAGCTTTAGGATAGAAGCATGTCCGCTTGTTAGTCCAGCATTGAAGCGATGCCTTTGCCTTGGCGGACAATTTCCGGGCCGCTCGCTGAAAAAGCAATAACCGTTGTCGGTTGGTACTCGATAATCCCGGCATCAATAATCAAATCCAGTTCATGCTCAAGTTTTTGTCTGATTTCATAAGGATCAGCGATTGACTGATTTTCACCGGGTAAAACTAATGTGCTGCTGAACAAAGGTTCATTCAGCTCTTCAGTCAATAACTGTGCCACAGGGTGGTCAGGAATTCTAATGCCGATTGTCTTGCGCTTGGGATGTTGCAAACGCCTCGGCACTTCGCGTGTTGCGCTTAATATGAAAGTAAAAGGCCCCGGCGTCAGCGCTTTGATTAACCTGTATGCGTCATTACCTATTTTCGCGAAATTGGATATTTGCGTGAGATCCTTACACACCAAAGTAAAATTATGCTTATCATCAAGCTGTCTGATCCGGCGTATCTTATCAAGAGCTGACTTGTCCCCGATATGGCATGCCAAGGCATAAGATGAATCAGTCGGATATACGATAACACCGCCGTTGCGAATAATTTCCACCGTGCGGCGTATTAAGCGTAACTGCGGATTGTCCGGATGTATTTCAAAATATTGGGACATTATATCAAGATGTCGAAAAGCGTTATTATACAGATATTATCTTTCCGATTCTTTTTTTGCTACTTTATCGCGTAAATAGACCGGCATCGCTTGTTCTACCGGTACCACACTCCCCTGTGCGGCATCCGCAGCCGCCAACAGGGCCACTTTAGACGCTTTGGGCAAACAGCTCGAATCGCAGCCACTGATATGACCGCGAACTTGCGCAGATAAATGCGTATGATAGGCTTGCCAGCCCGAACCTGCGGCAAAACCGTCAGCACCTACAACTTTAATCTTTCCCGCGGTACCAACAATTTCCTTATCGACTAATTCAGCATAACCTCGCTGGTCCTTTCGATACTCGGCCCAATAGATTTCCCCCATACGCGCATCCATGGCTGTAAAAACATAATCGGTTGCTGTGCGATCGAAACAGTCCTGTGCAATCGCAGCTAAGGTAGAAACCGGTACGACCGGCAGATCAGCTCCGAACGCTATACCGTGAATTATCCCTGTCGCGATGCGAATCCCCGTAAAGGAACCGGGTCCTCTCCCAAAAGCAACGGCATCCAAATTGCTTAAATCTAGCGACGCCTCTGCCAGCAAAGAATCGATCATCGGCAAAATAAGTTTGGTATGCTCCCGGGGAGCCAGAATAAATTTTTCTTTGATTTCACCGTCAATAAACAAGGCGCAAGAACATGCCTCGGTTGCCGTCTCGACAGCCAATAGTTTCATATCAATTTTCCAATAAGCAACGTTAACCCGAGTATTAATGCCGTAGAGTGATGAAGAGGTGGGTGAAATGGGGTAAAAACAGCTTAAGAGGGCACGGCCTAGTAAAGCATTTGTTGGTTATGTTAACAAAAAACAGCTGTATAAATTAGGGTAAACGAATCACACCTATTTCTCGTAAATTACGGGAACTTGATAATGACCGAACTGCCGAAGCGAATTTCTTTTGCAACCGCTAAGAGAAGTATAAGTAACCGCAGGAAATCACAGCTATTTCCATCAGTACCGGTAGTATAATCGAACTTACCTTTCTGCTCTTATCCTGGAAAATTTCATCATCGTAATCAAGCGATAAATTTGTATTTGGATGAAACTCCATAATACCGAACGCATCATCTTGATAGTCTTTAAATCTTCCTGCGTTTCCTAAGGATATGGGACCGTCAAAATCCGCTTGATCATCGAAAATTGATCGTTCGTTAAACAAATCGCAATCTTCAAAAATTGATTGCTTTTCAAAATCCGAATTACGTTCAAGCTTTTCCTGGTTTTCAAATAATTCGTTTAGTAAGTCCAAGTCTATTTCTATTGCCATAGTTTTCTTACCAACCAATTGCCTAATTTATTTTTATTACGAAAAATTGAAAAGTAATACCATCTCGTAAACTGCTTAATATTAAAAATGAAACACAATTGATGAATTTATTTTATGTTTCATTTGTTATCACATTATCAAGATACTCGATTAATGGAATAACAGAGTAAAACTGGCATCAATTTAGCGAACTGGACCACATATCCTTTTCGATTTTTGAGAACTCTCTGACATTTTCGAACATCAATGGCAATTATGTCAAATACAATTAATAGCCGGAAAAGTATAATTTACAATCATTTTTCAAAAAAAGCCCGGACATCCGCAATATCGCGAGTCCGCTTCATGGGCGGCACACTATCCAGAAACAATTGTCCATAAGCGCGTTTTAACAATCTCGGATCACAAATCATCAATACGCCTCGGTCATCGATATCCCGGATTAAGCGTCCTATGCCCTGTCTTAACGCAATAACGGCTGATGGCAATTGATAGCATATGAAAGGGTTCTTCCCTTGCTTTTCCATAGCGCTCAACCTTGCTTTCAAAACCGGATCTTGCGGTGAAGCAAACGGTAATTTATCAATAATAACGCATGACAAGGCCTCCCCTCGCACATCAACCCCCTCCCAAAAGCTTGATGTACCCAGCAATATTGCATTTGCTGTTGTTTTAAACAAATCCAGCAGTTGAGCCCTGGGACGGGTACCCTGTACTAACAAAGGATAATCTATCCGATTTTCCAACAATAATGCCGCTTCTTTTAAGGCGCGATGACTGGTAAACAGGAAAAATGCCCTACCTCGGCTGGCTTTTAAGACCGGCAGGGCGAACTCCACAACCGATTGCCCAAAATTTGCTGCGGTAGGATGTGCTAAACCGCGCGGATGATAAAACAATGATTGATTGGCATAATCGAAAGGGCTTTCCCAACTGTTGCTGTCGGCTTGGGTGATTCCGAGATTATTAGCGAAATGATCAAATTTATGAGCCACACTTAGGGTTGCCGACGTAAAGATCCAAGTGGCCTGATGTCGACTCATAAAGGCATGGAATTCCTTGGCAATATCCAACGGCGTCCGGCTTAGGGTAAAGGTTTTTCTATGAATTTCGTACCAGCGTACCCATTTTCCGCTGTTATCCTCCAACAGGGCATCCAATGCCGTTTCCAGCTCCTGCGCTCTTTTAAAGCAGGACTCCAAACCTTTACTTCTGACCGATGCCAATTGTAACTGATCCGTAAACTGCTCAAGCCTGGTTCGGAATTGATCAATTGCAGCGAGTATTTTCGTATTGTTCTCAATTTCTTTCCATTCGCCTTTTTTTAAGTCGACGCCAAAAGCCAGCCTGAACTCCTTGACTTCATGTTCCAGATTTTCACAGACATTACGCAACTCAGGCATATCTGAAGCATCTTTAAAATATTCAACCAATGTATCGTTGGCTATTTCCGTAAATTGTCTTGCTCCAAGAGACAACCCCAGAAAATTGGAAGCCGTATCCGCAAGTTGATGGGCCTCATCAATGATCACCACTTCCGCATCCGGCAACAATTCACCGAATCCCGTTTCCTTGATCGACCAATCGGCGCAAAGTAAATGATGATTGACGACGATCAGCTCAGCTTCCTGGGCTTTTTTTCTGGCTTTGACCAAGAAACAATCAGAATAATCCGGGCAATCCAGTCCCAAGCAATTGTCCGTTGTCGAAGTCGCCTGATACCATACCGGTGAGGTCTCGGGTACTCCGGCTACTTCCGAGATATCACCACTGAAAGAGGTTTTTGACCAAATGTTGATTTTTGCTAATGCTGCCGCATCGGATTTATTAAATCCCATCGTGGAATTCATTACGTTTTTCAGCCGATACAGGCAAAGGTAATTACCGCGCCCCTTTAACAGGGCCGCATCAAATGGAACCGTCAAACCATTGCGAATTATCGGTAAATCCTTGAAAAACAATTGATCCTGCAGGTTTTTTGTGCCGGTTGAAATAATGGTTTTCCTGCCCGACAAAATTGCCGGGACCAGATAGGCAAACGTCTTGCCGGTACCTGTCCCGGCTTCGGCAATTAAATGTCGGTTAGCGTTGATCGCTTCGGCAACGGCCCCCGCCATTTCAATCTGGGCAGCCCTTGGAGAATAACCTGCAATGACTTTTGCAAGTGGACCTTCACTACTGAAAAATTGTTCAAGTTCTAAATTAGGCAAAATCAGAGCATACGAAAAGTACCGTTTGAAACCAACAACCGGTAGAGGGGTAACAAATGCAACAAATTGATTTTTGACCCATTATAAATACGAAACGGTATTTATTTCAGCAATTGTTTCGTTTATGATTGCAACGGATTGAATATTTTAATTTAATTGGAATATCAACTATTTGTTTTCCGGGCCTTTTATTTCACTACGAGCACTTCAAACGCTATTAAATATTGACTTTTAGAGCAAAATACTTCAATTTACCCATCTGGAACGATCCGGGAGGAATTCCTGAACCCGGGTTATCCACGCTTTAAAACTAATATTAGTCTTAAATAACCGTACTTCTGTTACCAGAAGCAGAATACTAGGAGGAAAATCTATGAAGAAGCCTGTAAAAAGCTGGCTGATTGCAACTGCAGTAGCCTCTTTACTTGCAGCCCCGGCAATTTCAACTGCTAGCAACGACCTGGATTCATTAATCAAAAACCCTGCTAACTGGGCGACTTGGGGTGGCGATTATGCAGGTACTCGTTATAGCAAATTGTCACAAATTAATACCAAAAATGTTAAAAACCTGCAACCAGCCTGGACATTTTCAACAGGCGTTCTGCGTGGACACGAAGGTGGCCCGATCGTTGTTAACGGTGTCATTTATATCCACACGCCTTTCCCTAATACCGTCTATGCGATTGACCAAAAAACCCAATCCGTCATTTGGGAATTCACGCCACAACAGGATGCAGACGTAACCATTCCGGTTATGTGTTGTGATACGGTAAACCGCGGCTTGGCTTATGGTCACGGTAAAATCTATTTGCAACAATCCGACACTGTGTTGACCGCTCTCGATGCAAAAACAGGAAAACGAGTCTGGAGCGTACAGAATGGTGACCCAAAATTGGGTATGACCAACACAAACTCTCCGGTAGTTGTCAAAGATAAAGTTCTTACCGGTATTTCAGGCGGTGAATTTGGCGTTCGTGGTTTTATTGCGGCATACAATGCGCACACCGGCGAACTTGAGTGGAAAGGCTACAGCATGGGTCCGGACAGCGATACGCTGATTAACCCGAGCAAAACCACTACCTGGGAAAACGGTAAAGTTACCAAAGTCGGCGCAAACTCCAGCATGAAAACCTGGGAAGGCGACCAGTGGAAAATCGGCGGCGGCACCACCTGGGGTTGGTACAGTTATGACCCCGAATTAAACCTGATATATTACGGTTCGGGCAACCCTTCTACCTGGAACCCTGTACAGCGTCCCGGCGACAACAAATGGTCAATGTCCTTATGGGCCCGTGATGCCGACACCGGTGAAGTAAAATGGGTATACCAAATGACTCCGCACGATGAGTGGGATTATGACGGTATTAACGAAGCTCCGCTTGTTGATCAGCAAATCGGCGGTAAAATGCGCAAAACTATCGTGCACTTTGACCGTAACGGTTTCGGTTACACCCTGGATCGCGTGACAGGCGAATTATTAGTTGCTGAAAAATTTGATAAAGCAGTGAACTGGGCATCTCATGTTGACATGCATACCGGCCGTCCTGTGGTAGTAGATCAATATAGCACCGAATATAATGGTGAAGATGAAAATACTACCGATGTGTGCCCCGCAGCGCTAGGCAGTAAAAACCAGCAACCAGTTTCATATTCCCCGCAAACCGGCTACTTCTATATCTCCGGCAACCACGTGTGCATGGATTATGAGCCGTTCGAAGTTGAGTACACAGCCGGCCAACCTTACGTAGGCGCCACATTGAGCATGTACCCTGCCGGCAGAGATGTTAAAACCGGTAGAAAGAACGGTTCAACCAACTTGGGCGTATTTACCGCATGGGATGCTACTACCGGTAAGATCGTCTGGTCTAACGACGAACCGTTTTCAGTATGGAGCGGATCTGTTGCAACGGCCGGCGGTGTGGTTTTTTACGGTACCCTGGAAGGCTATCTGAAAGCAGTCGATGCTAAAACAGGTAAAGAGCTGTACAAATTCAAAACGCCTTCAGGTATTATCGGTAACGTAAACACCTGGGAATTCAACGGCAAACAATATGTCGGCGTTCTGTCCGGCGTAGGCGGATGGGCCGGGATCGGCATGGCGGCCGGACTTGAGGGTGATACCGAAGGTCTGGGTGCGGTCGGCGCTTACAGAAGCTTGAGCTCATTTACCAAATTAGGCGGTGTATTTACAGTATTTGCACTTCCCGGAAATTAATTATAAGTTACAGGCTTTTTAGTAATTCAAGCTCAAAACGCTCTGGCTGGTTAATCAGCCAGAGCGTTTCTTTTTTAAGCGCTAAATTTTTTTGGCGCAACACCAACCGCGAATCCTTAGCTGTTCCTGATTTTGTCACTTGCTAAGGTAAGGCAACGACGAACACCCTGTTTATTATCGGAGATCTCTATGAGAGGTAAACTGAAACTATCCAATTCAATTATGGCGGTTGCAATGTTGTTTTCATCTTATTGCTCATTCGCTGAGGACGAATTCCGTGTTTGTGCCGATCCGTTAAACCCGCCTTATTCCACTAAGAAAGGCAACGGATTTGAAAATAAAATTGCCGATCTTTTTGCCAAACAACTTGATCAAAAAGTTACGTATACCTGGTTTCCGCAAAGGTTAGGATTTATCCGCAACACGTTAACCGCCAAACTGCCCGATAGCGATCAATATAAATGCGATATTATCATGGGTGTACCGTTCGGTTATGAGCGCACTTTGACGACGAAGCCCTATTATCAATCCACCTATGTCCTGTTGATCGCCAAAAATCGCGGCTGGGATGACATCACTCAAAGTTCACAGCTTGCCGAGCTAAGCAGTGAAAGAAAAGAAAAATTACGTATAGCTATGTTTGATCGCGGACCGGGCACAGCCTGGTTACAGCAAAATGATTTAATAGATCGGGGAATCCCCTATCAAACAATGTCGGGCGACCATGAAAACAACACGGCTATGCGTATCCAGAAAGACATCGCTGCCGGCATCATTGACATGGTGATTCTTTGGGGCCCAATGGCCGGTTACGTGATTTCCAACAGCCCCAAAAACAGCGTTACCGTTATACCGATGCAATCCGGTCCCGGCTTGCGGTTTAATTTTCCTATCGCAATGGGAGTCCGTTATGGTGATAAAGCCCGTAAAGCACAATTGGACAATCTGATCGATCGAAACAGGGACAAAATAGCTGAAATTCTATCGCAATATCATGTACCTTTATTGCCTATCCCCCAACAAATACCCGAACGGGAAGATGACGATTAGCCGAATTTTTCAAATAGCTTGCTTATAATAAAGCGGGTGAAACACAATCGCCCGCCTGCCATTGGCCGATCAAATCGACCTGGCGCGGCCGAATAAGCCCACTAAGTGAGTCAACTCTTTCGCCATTTCATCACTTAGCTGGTTCCATTGAAATCGCCATTTCCAATTCCCTTCTATGGTTCCGGGAATATTCATGCGATGTTCGGAGCCCAGTCTCAGAACATCCTGCATAGGAATGACGGCCAGATTGGCAACCGAGGCCAATGCCGCGTGGACCAACGTATATGGCATTGAAATTTGCGGATAACCTAAATACTCCTGGACATAAAATTTCTCTTCATCGCTAAGGCCATTATACCAGCCCAAGGTTGTGTCATTATCATGCGTACCGGTGTAGACGACACAATTGACCGGATAGTTGAACGGCAAATACGGGTTATCGGTTCCGCCGCCAAAGGCAAATTGCAGAATTTTCATGCCCGGCAATTTGAAATTGTCCCTTAACGCCTCAACTTCCGGCGTTATAATTCCCAAATCCTCAGCAACCAAAGGAACTGAGCCAAATTCCTGCTTGATTTCCGCTAATAAAGCATCGCCGGGCGCCGGTACCCATTGACCAATAATTGCCGTTTCTTCTTCGGCCGGTATTTCCCAGGCCGCCTCCAGACCTCTAAAATGATCAATACGGATGATGTCGAAAAATTCCAATTGGGTCTTAATCCGGTCAAGCCACCACCGAAACCGGTTTTCCTGTAAATAATCCCAGTTGAAATGCGGATTGCCCCAACGTTGTCCGGTTTCGGAAAAGTAATCAGGCGGCACCCCGGCTACCACCGTCATTTCACCCGCGTTGTTCAACTTAAAATTTTCCCGGTGCGCCCAAACATCGGCACTGTCATAGGACACAAAAATTGGAATATCACCAAACAAGGCAATCCCCTGCTGATGGGCGTACTGCCTTAATTCCTGCCATTGTTTAAAAAAGATAAATTGTTCAAATTTTGTTTCGTCAATGTCGTGCTGCAACAGTCCCCGCACTTCTATCAAGGCATCTTGTTCCCTGTTTTTAAAGTGTGTCGGCCATGCACTCCAGGCGATCTGGTCGAACTCCTTTTTTAACGCCATATATAAGGCAAAATCGTCAAGCCACCATGCTTTATCCTCACAAAATTGGGTGAATTCAGCTAGATCCTCTTCATTGGCGTATTTTTGGAAATGTAAAAAGCAGGCTCTAATACAGGCATGGCGATAAGCAAAATCATAAGGTATATCTTTTTTTGAAGGTAATTCAGGTCCGGCCAACCAACCTTTATCTATCAACCAGTCTAAACTGATTAAATCGGGATTGCCTGCGTGAGCGGATAGGCATTGGTACGGCGACCGGTCGCCATGTGGAATTCCGAGTGGCAGGGTCTGCCAGACCGACACCCCGGCATTTTTTAAAAAATCAATAAAATGATAGGCTTCTTTGCCCAAGTCACCTTGGTCATATTTACCGGGAAGTGACGTAATATGCAATAAAATGCCGGCCCGGCGTTGATCTAGAATGGTTTTTTGATCACTAAAAGAGTTGCTCAATCGTGCGGCACCCTTAGTCCCAGGGTGATTGGATTCATTCATAATGTATCGATTAATAGTGGAAATCGGTAAGAATTAACCGTCGAAATAAAAAAACAGCGCGCAATATGTCTCAGGCTGTTTCCCGGCAGGCTTTGATAATACAGCATCAATCGATGCTTAGCTGTTCTCGATTTGACCGGGTCGCATGGTTCCGCTCAACGCCGTTGAACCTGAACCCTGAGTAAAGGATAAAGACAGATAAGCCGGCTCTGCTTCACCCAATAAATGGTACAAATTTGTTAAATTTAATCGGAACTGCCGCTCAAAATCACTAACCGCCTCCCCGGGATTATAATCGCCAAACCACCAGAACCAATCTGATCCTTCGCAGATAGCCAGCTGTAATTCAGCCTGTTCCACTTGTTTCTTATCAAGCTTACCGCTTGCAAGCACTTCGTCAAAACATCGTTTAGCGTCACCGAGCATATCCCAGCCTCGATTTTTATCGGTATCTCCGATCCAAGTGGAAAAAGTACCGTAAACCCAGCTACCGGCAACAAGTTTCGGTAGCTTTTTGATCTCAACGTCATTTTTTAGACACCTGGAGAAGGTAGTTAATTCGATGTTCGGATGCTCGGTAAGGGTTTGATAAAATTTGTTGAAAAAATGATAACCGTTCTCCGGGAAATATTCCCAGGCATTTTCCCCGTCCATGATGACCGACACCACCGCATCATCCGGTGCATGGCGGGCGATATTTTCCAGGTGATGGACCAAATCATTGACTGCATCGTCCGCATGCCATTTCGAATAATCAAATCCAATCAAATCAGACAAGCCATCATCCCGAAAAAAACAAATCATACCCGTATCGTTTACCAGAAAAGGATGATGGATACCGGTTGTTTCGTCGAGTCCTGACAAGTGAAGGCTGTTGCGTAAAACATTGCCGCCGCTTGCCGTCCAATGAAACCCGGAGCCGGCAAGAATTCTCAAAGTATCGATACTGATACTGCCTTCGGACGGCCAACACCCTTCCGGGGTAAATCCGAAAAACCGTTCAAAGGTGTCAAGACCCTTTTTCAAATGCCAACGCACTCTTTGCTCGCCCCCGGGATAACTATCCAATTCCGGTAAAGGCGCATCAGACATTGCTTCGTGAGCTGATTTCAGGTCGAGTAACAACGGCATAATCGGATGCGCGAATGGCGTAACGGACAACTCAATTTGTCCGCGTTTGGCTAACGCCTTGTAACGATGAATGACCGAAGAGAGCAATTCACCGATTACCCGGACTAATTCGATACGTTCATCCAGTGTATAGCGCGACCCTTTTTCCAGTAGCCGTTTGATTCTCAAATCGCTTTTTTTTACGGTTTCTCCCATCCAGACCAAGTGATACCAGGTCAGGATATCCGCCATATATTGGGAACTCATATAAGATAAAGTATCAAGATGCGATTCCAGCCATTCCGCCATTTCCACCAATTTCCGATAATTGGGATAACGATTGACTTGTTGTTCCCGATTTGCCCGGATGCAATCTTTCACCAGTTTTAATCTATCAGCAGGATCAGCCGGAACCGACGGACTTGCCAATGCAGCTAATAACGGATCCCTGATGCTAATCCCATCCTGTAAAAAATTATTGACTTGATTAGCATAATCTTCAATCTGCTCAAGCAATATAGGCGCAAAATTAATGACTACTTTGGCTTCCGGAAATACTTCCAGATGGGCGACCATATCAATATAATCCTTAATGACATGCAGATAAGTCCAAGGCAATTTATATTCCGCATTGCTCATATCCCGGTATTCGGGCTGATGCATGTGCCAGCAAAGAACAAATTTAATTTTGGCTTTATCTGACATAATGTCTTTGCTGGCCGAGCATATCGGAGGTTACCAAAACGACGCCCCCCGGGCTTACCAGAAATCTTTTTTCATCCTGCTCCCGGTCTTCGCCAATAATGGTCCCCTCAGGAATTTGACAGCCTTTTTCAATAATAGCCTTGGTGATTCGGCAATGACGTCCGATAACGACTTCGGGTAAAACGACGGTATCCTGTAATATCGAATAGGAATTAACCCGTACATTGGAAAACAACAGGGAGTGTCTGATTTTTGATCCTGAAATAATACAGCCGCCGGAAACCATCGAGTCGATCGCTTGCCCCCTACGATCATCATCGTCAAATACAAATTTAGCCGGTGGCGCCTGTTCCTGATAGGTCCAAATCGGCCAAGTATTATCATACAAATTAAGATCCGGATTGACGCCGATCAGTTCCATATTGGCTGCCCAATAGGCATCCAGTGTTCCCACATCGCGCCAGTAACTTTGCACGCCGCTTTGTATATCAAGGAAAGGATAAGCCGATACCCGGTATTTATTGATGACACCGGGAATAATATCATGCCCGAAATCCCGCGATGATCCCGGCGTGTCGGCATCCTTGATTAGTTGTTCAAATAAAAAACCGGCGTTAAAAATATAAATACCCATAGACGCCAGCGCGCTATTTTCCCGTCCTGGCATCAACGGTGGATTCTCCGGTTTTTCAACGAAATCGATGACCCTTCGGTCTCCATCCACATGCATCACACCAAACGCCGAAGCTTCTTCAAGCGATACCTCGATGCAGCCGATCGTCAAATCAGCCCCTTTGCTGACGTGATCCGCGAGCATCGCGCCATAATCCATTTTATAAATATGGTCGCCAGCCAAGATGAGAACGAATTCAGGGTTGCGGACTCGAAGGATGTCAAGATTCTGATATACCGCATCCGCCGTCCCTTCATACCATGAACCCTCAAGCCTTTGTTGGGCCGGCATTAAATCTACATATTCGCCGAATTCGCCACGTAAAAATCCCCAGCCTTTTTGAATGTGGCGAATCAACGAATCAGCTTTATATTGGGTAAGCACTCCTATTTTACGGATTCCGGAATTGATGCAATTCGACAACGGAAAATCGATAATGCGGAATTTACCGCCGAACGGAACCGCCGGCTTTGCCCGCCAGTCAGTCATGTTTTGTAAGCGTGAGCCGCGCCCTCCGGCAAGGATCAATGCGATCGTATTGCGTGTCAAATGGCTAATATGGCGTTCAATTGGGATATTCTCTGAGTCGGACATTTTTCACCCTCTTGTGGAATGTTCTATTCTATTACTGGCTGAATTTGGTAATATTTATGTCTGTGACTATTTTATACTAATTTGAGGCATTGCAAAGTGAATAAACGATCCGATAACAAGCTCGATTATGATTCCCAAAAAATTATTGAAGCAAAGCATCATGATCCGTTTGCGATATTGGGTCGCCATATGAAGTCGGACAAAATGAGCATAAAAGTCTTTATGCCCTATGCGGAAACCGTGCATTTAGGTATCGATGGGCCGCAATTTGAACGAACCCCCGATACTGATTTTTTTGAATATATTTCCGACCCGGGTGACCTGCCGGAACATTACCAGCTAAGCTGGGCCGATAAACAAGGCAACAACCATTTAAATTATGATCCCTACGACTTTCCGGTTCAACTTTCCGAATATGACCGGCATTTGTTCGGCGAAGGCAAGCATTGGCATATCTACCGTAAACTCGGTGCCCACCTGCATGCGGTTGATGGAATAAAAGGCATTTTATTCGCTGTGTGGGCACCTAATGCCGAGCGCGTTAGCGTGGTGGGAGACTTCAATCACTGGGATGGACGCTGCCATCCCATGCGGAATCTGGGCAGCAGCGGTATCTGGGAAATTTTCGTGCCCGACTTGCAGGCGGGTATTTTATATAAATTTGAAATACTGAATCGGCACAACAATGCAATTCTGGTAAAAATCGATCCCTATGCTCAGCAGTTTGAATTCCGCCCCAAAACATCCTCGATTGTCGTTAAGGAGGACCGATATAAGTGGCAGGATGAAACGTGGATGAGTGGACGCGGTCACCGTGACTGGCTGCATGAAGCGATGTCAGTCTATGAAGTTCACCTTGGCTCCTGGCAACGCGACAGTAAAGGAAATTTTCTCAATTATCGGGAGCTCGCCAAACAACTGGTTACTTATGTTCAGAAAATGGGCTATACCCATATCGAATTATTACCGGTTACCGAACATCCGCTCGATGCTTCCTGGGGTTATCAAACCACCGGCTATTTTGCACCCACCAGTCGGCACGGCAGCCCCGATGACTTCCGTTATTTCGTCGATTACTGCCATCAAAACAATATCGGCGTTATTCTGGACTGGGTACCCGCCCATTTTCCGAAAGACGGTTTTGCCCTGGCCCGTTTCGACGGTTCAGCACTCTACGAACATGAAGATCCGCGTAAAGGTGAACATCGCGACTGGGGAACATTGATTTACAACTACGGGCGCAATGAAGTTAAAAACTTCCTGATCTCCAGCGCTTTTTTCTGGCTGGAAGAGTTTCATATCGACGGCCTGCGGGTCGATGCCGTTGCATCAATGCTTTACCTTGATTATTCCCGCGAACAAAATGACTGGATACCGAATCAATACGGCGGTAATGAAAATCTCGAAGCGATCGATTTTTTAAGAGAGATGAACGCCATCACCCACGACCAGCATCCCGGCACTATGGTTATCGCTGAAGAATCAACAGCCTGGCCCCAGGTAACCCGCCCGGTGTGGACCGGAGGTCTGGGTTTTTCAATGAAGTGGAATATGGGCTGGATGCATGACACTTTATCGTATATGAGTGAAAACCCGGTGCACCGCATGCATCATCATGACCAGCTGACCTTCGGTTTACTGTATGCCTTTACCGAAAACTTTGTACTACCTTTCTCACATGATGAAGTCGTCCATGGAAAGCAATCGCTGCTCAATAAAATGCCGGGCGATGAATGGCAACGTTTTGCCAATTTACGGCTGTTATATACTTTGATGTTCACCTATCCCGGGAAAAAACTGCTGTTTATGGGGTGCGAATTCGGGCAAGGCACCGAATGGAACTTCAATCAGAGTTTGGATTGGTATGTTCTCGATTACCCGCATCATCAGGGCGTGCAAACGCTGGTAAAAGACTTAAACCATCTATACAGGAAACACCCCTCCTTGTTTCAGCATGATTTCGAGCACGAGGGTTTTTCCTGGATCGATTGCCATGATGTAGAGCAATCCATCATCAGCTATATGCGCAAAAGCGATCAGGAAACCTTGATTATCGTACTAAATTTCACTCCGGTTCCGAGGGAAAATTATCGAATCGGCGTACCCGAACCGGGTACCTATTATGAGATTTTTAATTCCGACTCAGATTACTATAACGGCAGCAACATCGGCAACGGTCATGTTGTATCGGACGCCAAGGAATGGATGAATTTGCCGCACTCAATCAATCTGACACTACCGCCATTAGCCGGAATTATTTTGAAACTATAATGAAAAAAATACTCTTTGTAACCAGTGAAGTTCATCCCTTGATCAAAACCGGCGGTTTAGCCGATGTATCCGGCAGTTTACCCAAGGCATTGGCTGATTTAGCACAGGAAGTACGCATTATTATGCCAAGATACCGGGCAATACATACCCATCATGAAATTCACTATCTTGGCACAATCAGGGTAAATAATCTTGATGTCAACATTCTGCAGACGCAACTTCCCGAAAGCAGTGTGACGATCTGGTTGGTTGATTGTCCAGAACTTTTCGATCACCCCGGTAACCCCTATCTTGATGAACTGGGACACCCGTGGGCAAATATCGCGGAGCGCTTTGCTTTATTCTGCAGAATTGCGGTTGAAGTTGCGATGAACCGTGCCAACTTAAACTGGTCTGCCGACTTGGTGCACTGCAATGATTGGCAGAGCGGACTAGTGCCCGCGCTATTGTCTTTGGAAGCGGAAAGGCCCGATACGGTTTTCACGATCCATAACCTTGCCTATCAAGGGTTATTCCCAAGCAGTAAATTTCATTCATTAAATTTGCCCGGACAACTATGGAGTCCTGAAAAAATTGAATTTCACGGCATGATGTCCTTTATTAAAGGCGGACTTGCCTGCGCCGATCGGGTTACCACCGTCAGTCCCAGCTATGCATTGGAGATACAAACGGCTGAATTCGGTTACGGCCTGGAGGGACTGTTAAGTCACCGCGCCGATACCTTAAGCGGGATTATTAACGGTATAGACATGGATCACTGGGATCCGGCGACCGATGACAATATTTCCGAACATTACACTATCTCTAGCTTGCAAAATAAACGGCTTAACAAATCCGCCCTACAACAGTTGGTGGCATTACCGGTAAATCCGAATATCCCGGTATTCGGCTTGATCAGCCGTTTGGTCGAACAAAAAGGCATTGATCTGGTGCTCGCATGCCTGCCTCATCTGGCAAGCATGCCGATGCAGCTGGTCTTACTGGGGAGCGGCGAAAAAGGTTTTGAACACCGCTTGTTAACGCTGGCCGAACAATATCCGTATAGATTTTCGGTAACCATCGGGTATGACGAAAAGCTGGCACATCTGATTGAAGCCGGTTCGGACGTCTTTTTAATGCCGTCCCGCTTCGAACCTTGCGGTTTGAACCAGATGTATAGCCAACGGTACGGCACACTGCCGATCGTACGGAGAACCGGCGGCTTGGCAGATACCGTGACGGATGCCGTGCCGGCCACGCTCAACAATAAAACAGCGACTGGTTTTGTTTTTGACGAACCGTCATACGGCGCCTTACTGGAAGCGATCAAACGTGCCTTGCTGTTGTATGACGATCCGCAAGTCTGGCAAACCATGCAGAAAACCGCTATGCAGCGTGACTTCTCTTGGCAAACCAGCGCCGGACACTATATCGAGTTATACGACAGCATTAGCCGATAACCGAGTATGAAGCCATGGATCGGTGCGGCTTATCCAAAGTAATTAATATCGTTGTCATTGCCCACTATTTAAAATTACCGATATTAGCGAGGCAGATCGGAAAGTATACGCTGCTTTAATAGGACGATTATGCGCCATGCAATTATAATTTCGACATTGTTACTGCTAAGCCAATTTGTCGCTGCCGAACGCACTGTTTTGGAAGTTATTCAACTGACAGGACGGCCGGCAGAGGAACTTCAACCGCTCCTTGCGCCGTTACTTAATCCCGAAGATAGAATAGTCGCCAACGGGTACGACCTGATTGTCAGAACAACACCGGCACGCCTCGTAGAGATTAAGCAACTGATTTCCCGTCTTGACACTCAACCGCATAACCTGTTGATTACGGTGCTGCAAGGACGGGACATTTCCGCCCAAGAACTCAATGCCGGTGCCGGAATTACCCTGAATATTCCGCTCGATAAGCCATCCGCCGCAACAAGCAGTATAAAAGGCGGTTTACAACTACGCGAAAACAATACCCATTCCGACCATACCCAGACACTGAGGACCGTCGAAGGGCACACTGCCTACATTAAAGTCGGCAAAACTTATCCCATTCAAGACGTCCGCACCTATCATTCGCCTTACAGACACAACACGACAACTCGAACAACGGACTTTTATGAGGCAACCACGGGGTTTGCCGTTACGCCTCGTTTAAGCGGAGACCAGCTCACAATAGACATCCTGCCCTGGTCGGAGCAGATGCGGCATGACCGCTATTTTGAGACCCGTGGAGCACATACAACGATCCGCACCAATCCGGGAGAGTGGGTGGAAATCGGCTCGCAGGAGCAAAACGAGCAATTAGATCAGCGAGGTATATTAAGCAAATCCCTGCAAATTCAAAAAGATACTCTCCGGGTACTGATTAAGATCGAAAAAATAGACTAATTCGGGCCGGGACGCTATGCAACAGCCAACCGATTGGAAAGGCTGAAAACATAGGCGTCACTTCAATTAGATGCGAATCAATTCACACCTACAAAACACGTTTACCCGCATGCTACCTGACTGTTTTAAACCTTAACAAGGCTAAAATCAATAGGATAAAACTCAGGAACAGCAGCGCGTTACCGGATAATGTGGGCACATTGGCAATTTTTCCGCTCCCGTTATTTCCGCTCCCGTTATTTCCGTCCAGCAACCGGTCTCCAAAATCGGCAGTTGCCGAACTGTTCACCGAAACTTGAACGGAATTGGGCGTGGTACTTGAATAGCCGTTCAAATCCGTTTCCACTAAAGTATAGGTTCCGGTAGGCAAGCTGTTAAAAACGAAGCTGCCGTCAGCCGCCGTGATGTCGCTGCCAAGACTGTTGCCATTACTGTCGAAGAGTTCAACCACTACGCCTTCAATGCCTGGTTCACCCGGGTCCTGGATGCCATTGCCGTTGATATCGTGGTATACGATACCGCTGATTGTATTTTCCGGGTCGGGCGGCGGCGCTGCTTGCACCTGGAAGCCGTCGATACGGGCATCCGCCGTCTGACCTGCAGTAACCGTGACATCTGTAGGGTCCGTTCCGGCCGTTTGTAGCATACCGGCAGCAGGCAAAGTGCTTTCATCAATATCGGCTGTGGTATTGCCTGCCGGCACAGTAGCGCTCCAGTTGCCACCGGCGTCGGTCGTTACGGTCTGGGCCGCGCCCAAACTATCGGTCACCACCACGTCGACGCCAGCCAAATCAGGCTCGCCAGCATCCTGTACCCCGTTGCCATCGGTATCTTCAAAGATATGGCCGCTGACAGTACCCTGCAGCTGATATCCGTCTTCACCGGCATTAGCCGTTGCCCCTTCGGTCACATCCGTTGTCGTCGGATCCGATCCCGCTGTCTGCACTGATCCTGCCGGCAGAATGGTTTCATCGATATCAGTAGTCGCTTCTCCTATCTGAACAGTGGCGCTCCAGTCGCCGTTGGCGTCGGTAGTTACCGTTTGGCTCACGCCCAAGCTATCGGTCACCACCACATCGACGCCTTCCAGATCAGGCTCACTCGCCTCCTGAGTTCCGTTACCATTGGTATCTTCGAAGATATGGCCGCTGATATTGCCAGTTACTGGCACAATATAACCGGTGTTATCCCTTGCGCTACCGCCGTCAGGAACTGTTACCGTGGTCGGATCGGTCCCTTCATCATTGGCGTTGGTGGTTAATACCAGACCGGCCGGCAAGCCGGATTCATCCACGTCGACCGTAACACTTCCCGCTGCGACAACTCGACGGAAATATCCCGATGCATCGGTGAATACGATATAAGTAGCACCGGAATCGGTAATCTCAACCCCGACGCCTGTATAAGGCGTGTCCCCGGCGTTGAAAGTCCCGCTGCCGTCATTGTCCAGATAGACATAACCCTCAACCAGTCCGGTACCTGAAAGCAATACCGTAACATCCTCGGCAGTAGTCTGCAGCGGATCGAATTGTGTCACTGCCACACCGTCTTGCGCGGCAACCGAGACCTCGTTTTGATAGGTGGCCGGACCGACCGAATCGGCAATATCGACCGTGAAGGTGATTTCCAAAACGCTGTTGGCGGCAATGGTAAAAGTGCCCCATTGCGGTTGCGAATCGCCGCCTGCCGGAACCGGCGCAGTCAAAGTTCCCCCGGTGATGCTATCGGTCGAAGCGAAAGTAAATCCGGAAGCCAGCGTATCGGTTACCACGACATTGCTGACAGGATCCGCCAGCATGTTCTCCACCTGGATGGTGTAGGTTGCCGAAGTACCGCCAGGTGTTTGCGCGACAACCGGAGTCGTAGTCAACTTCTTGACGATTAAACCGCCGACCACGGTATCGACGGCATCGCTCACCGGTGTGGTGATTACATTACTGAATAAGTCAGCGCTGTTAATCAGCGTACCGACAGCTTTCGGAAACACCGTCAGACTGACTGATCCGCTCTGACCGGCAGCCAAATTGGCGATGCTCCAGGAAACCAAGCCACTGTCGCCGATTGCCGGAGCCGTATCCGGAGTCGGCACGGCGGACAGGTAACCGAAATCCGCCGTCAATGTATCATCAATAGTAACTCCGCTCGCATCGGCGTTGCCGGAATTTGAATAAAGGATGGCATAGGTTATTGCACCAACAACCTCGGTTCCTGATAGCGCAGTAACCGCCGTATCCAAAGTAATGCTATTACCGGCGATACCCGTAATTACGGCCGGTTGATTATCGATAACCACCGTTTGTCCCAGGACAAGCAAAGCGTTATTATCGACAAATACGGTTGCCGCGCCACTTGCATCCTCTGTCAGTCTTGCCGATGGCAAGGGCGCCTGGGCAGGACCGATTTTGTCGACCTCAAGCACCGGCGCGGCGTTTGCCGTTTCGTTCACGCTCGCCGACGCCTCGGCCGCATTACTCGCCGTTGCCGTGGCGGTATTGTCAATATCGGTTGCGCCGTTTTCCAATGTTTCCACGATTCGTACGGAAAACGCCAAGGTCTCGGTTACACCGGCAGCAATCGTGCCGACGCTGAACGCTACCCGGTTATTGACCGCATCGAAGCTGCCCGTGCCCTGGGTGACGGCAACAAAAGCGGTATTGGCCGGTATCGGATCAAACACCACCACGTTATTTGCAGCCCCGGATCCGTTGTTAGCGACTTCAAGGGTATAAACCAGCGTATCGCCGGGAGCCGAAGTGCCGGCATTCGGTGTAACCGATTTAACGATATCCAAATCGGCATTGGTATTGACCGCCACGGAAACCGTATTGCTGTTAACTACGCCCACTTGGCTTTCAGCCAGTGTCGCACTGTTATCCAGCACGGTAATGCCGTCAGGTACCCCGCCGCCGGCAACGGTCATCTGAAAGGAAAGCACCGCCGACGCTCCCGGTGCCAAAGAATTGATGGTCCAGGTCAACGGATCGCCGCTGTCGTTCCGAGCATCGCCGCCGCTGATGCTGGCGGCCGTATACGTGAAATAGGGCTGATCCGGCATATCGTCAGTGACGCTGATATTGTTGGCCGTGCCGCCGCCGCTGTTCAATACCGTCAGCGTATAAGTCACGGTCTCACCGGGAAGCACTGAACTTTTGTCAACGGTCTTATTGATCGTCAAAAGCGGCGGGCCGCCGGGATTGCCGCTGCCCACTATCGTGGTCAGTGCGCTATCCTCGACCGGTGCGGTCTGATCGCTGTCGATCGAAGCGTTGTTAAGCAGGCTGGCGATTAAGCCATCCAACGGGTCGTCAATAGCAACGGTTACCTCCAGCGTACCGGATGCGCCGGCGGCAAGATTACCTAATGCGAAAGTATAGACAGGCGGTGCGGAAGCCGATGGGAAGACCGCGCCGCCATTTAAGGCAGCACCGGCGTAGGTCACACCGGCCGGCAGCGTCTCGGTAATAGCGGCGTTATCGGCACTGGCGCCGCCGATATTCGCGTAGTGAACGGTGTATACCAGGGTATCGCCGGCACTCGCCGAACTTAAATCGACGGATTTATCGATCACCAGTTGCGCCGGCCCTGCGGCAGCACCTGAACAATAAGCGAATCGGCTCGGACTGGGAGTTCCGTCATATAACAAACCGGCATCATTCGTATTTGAAGCGTGATTGGTTGCTGCGCTGACCACCCACAGGATCCGGTGCCCTGATGTAATGCCGGCTGAAGGAGTAATCGCGAAAGCAACCGCTTCATTGGTCTTATTTCCGCTCACGGTTTGCTGCTGGCTGCCCAGGGAAATGACGGCGCCGCTCACCGGGTCATAATCATAACTTTCAGCCTGTACGAACAATTGCGGTGCGCCGGATTTATTAATATAAACGGTAGCGGTAATGTCGCCGGAAAAGCTGATGCCCCCGGCGGGTACGGGATCCTGATAAAACCGGCCTAATTCTACAGCAGTGTTTCCGACTCCCGTCAACGAATTGTCCGTTGCCGTCCCGGAAACCGGCGCCGAAGTCGTAGCGATGTTCTGACTGCCGGCACTGCCGACATTGGCGGTGGCATTTTTTAAATAATAGGTTTGACAGGTTTCTCCCGGCAGAACTCCGACCGCACTGCTTGCCGTCACCTGCGCGGTTTCATCGGAATCAATCGAGGCGGTGTTGGTCATCGGGTTGCTGCCCGTGTATGGATCGACCGCCTGTAGGGTTAAGCTGACGCTACCGGTGGCGCCTGCGGTAACGGTGCCGATAGTCCAGGTTACGGTGCCGGTACCGCCGACTAGCGGAGCCGATGCCGGCGCCGGCGAGGCAGATTGGTAGGTAAATCCGCTTGGAATGTTGTCACTGATCACTACATTGGTCGCTTCGGCTGTGCCGTCATTGGCATAGCCGATCGCAAACGTCACCTGATTGCCGGGGGCGGCCGCCTGTGGGTCGACCAGTGGCTTATCGGCGCTCTTGACCAGGCTCAAGCCCGGCCGCGGCGTATCGACAAAGATTGCGATACTGCTATCTGCCGGATCGGTTTGATCGGAATCAATAGTGCCGGTATTCACCAGCGGAACGGACGCTCCGGCCGGGTATGGATCATCCACCGTTGCCGTGAAACTGACGGTATAGGGACCGCTGCCGGCCACAAGGTTACCGACGTTCCAGGTAATCGTCCGGTTGCCGGCGTTATAGCTGCCGCCGTCATTGACGCTGCCAATAGTCAACCCGGCAGGCAGGATATCGGTTATCACCGCATTGCTTGCATCGATCGAAGAATCGTTGGCATAAGTGATGGTATAGGTCACGGTATCGCCCGGACTGAGGCTCAGACTATCGGCCGACTTGGTAATTGTCAGGCGCGGCGTGCCCACGTTTACCTGGACCGGATCGCCGGTCAACGTCCCTGCGCTGGTTTCGGCGTTGACGTTGTTTGCGTAAATCCCGGCTGCGGCCGTTGCCGTGGCGGTAAAAATCAAAGTCTCGCTGGACGCCGGGGCAATGGTTGCCGGCGCAAAGGTCCAACTGATATTGCCGCCGGCGCCCAATGTCGGAGATGTAACAGGGGTTAACGTGCCGCCATCGGTGCTGAGATAAGTAAACCCTGCTGGCAGACTGTCGGTAATGGACGTTAACGTAATGCTACTATCCAGGGTATTGGCGACGCTAATCGTGAATTGCACCGGACCATCGGCCGTCACCGACGCGCTATCGACCGTTTTACTGACCGAAGGAGGTGGCGTTCCGCAGGCATTAACGGTTACCGCTACCGATTGTTGACCAGTAACATCGGGATTGGCCCACCAGTCCTCGCCGGAACTGTTGGGGTCATTGCCCAGGGCATCGACCTCTGCCTGGGTAAGATACGAGAAAGTGCGATTATCGTTCCCATCGGCGGGCATGCCGTCGTCAACCAAAGTATGGTCGTCCAACGCCTGCACACCGATCAGATACTGGCCCTGCGGCAAACCGGACGAATCCCAGTTCGCTGTCCATTGCGTCAGGGTTTGCGCGCTGCCGCTGACCGCAAAAGTCCAGGCGTTACCGTCATCGACAATACCGTTGGCGTCTGCATCATGGTAGTAATAAAAATCAACCGCCTGGACTGAAGTGACAACCTCGCCGTTGATGACCGCCAACACATCTTTGGCAGCCGCGCTCAATGCTACCGGCCCGCAGCCGACCGCTTCGATCGAATCGACGATCGGTTGCTGGAAACTACCGTCGTTAAAAGTCACGAAATCGCCGAACGGTGCCGGCTTGGTGGGGTCGGCAGCCCATTGCTTGTTGATCGCGCAATCTTTTTGAAAGGGATTATTCAAGCTGTTGGCGGTACAGAACAGCATTGAAAGCGGCGTATCGCGGTCAATGGCAGGTCCGGGGTTGCCTGCCCCATCAACTTCGCCCGAGGCATCGAGCATCGCGACCGGAATCTGGTAATCGATAAAATATTCATTGCACGGCGACTCGGTGATCAGTTTCGCCCGGGTGGTGCCATAATCCCATGAGGTTTCAGCTGCGCCGTTCGACCAGGCAACCACCGGCGTCAAGCTGTCCTGAAAATTCAGGATGGTGCTACCGTCTACAAATGCCGTCGGATTGTGCGCCAGCACATGAATGGCCGGGTCGGTCAAATAATCGATCGATTGCGTCGGAATCGTACCCCAAATACCGAAAATACTGTCGATTTTTGTTGACGGACTCCCCGAAGAACCGTCCAAATGGGCGGCAAGATCGCGGAATCCATCGCCGTCGATATCAAAAAATACTGTCCAGAGAGCGGAATTCCAGGGATCCGTCGCACTAAAATTGCCGGGATTGGGTCCGGTGGCGTAGGTATTGGCAATCTGTTCCACACGCCAGCGGAACATCAGCACATCATTTGCGGAGTCGACGGGATCTTTATATAAATGATAATAAACACTGGGATAGGTTTTATCGATACAAGACGAAGCAATGTTGACATAATTCTGCGGACTGGTACCGCCGTTTGAGGGGTCTTGTGTCCTGGGGTCGGCAATGCCGTTGTCAAAACGGGTATAGGGCAGCCAGTCGCCGCAGTTTTGTGTACAGTTTAACGGATCCGCCGGTTCATTGGGCCAAAGTACTGGATCGAAGTGGATTGCCGCCCCGGCGCCGCCGTTCCATTCAGGGGGATAGGGATCTGCCGCTAAAATACCGGATGCCAGTATTGTTGTAATAAAAAATATTTTAATAAAATTAGCCACAAATCTTCCCTTTTATCGTTATTATGAGCAGTTTTGGGGGACAAAGAGACGACACGAAAACCGTGTTAAACAAATACTTTTAGAGCCGCAGTTTATAGTTAACTACTTCTCAATATTGCAAATATTGTGTAATTAAATCACACTTAATTTTTTTTTGTGAAGTGTATCACATTATAAAAAATATCTATATAACTTATGTTGTTTTCGGATTTTGGACATTGCACATGCAATTTCCGATATGGTTTATCGGAACTTATGCAAAACCTTATCCACTAAATATTAAAGATTTGTTGTTTGGAGAGCCGAAAATGAACAACAGCAACCAGCGTTTAGGCTTCCGCAATTTAAAGCCAGATCAACAACAACGCCTGGATGATCTGCTGGAAAAACTGCATATCGAGGCGGATCACTTTCTCGGCTACCCCTGTACCCGTGAATTTGACTATACGCCGTTATATCCCTTTCTAGCCTTTCCGATGAACAATGTCGGCGATCCATTTATTGACAGCCGCTATCATTTGAATACACATGAATTCGAACGGGAGGTCATTCATTTTTTCGCCGGATTGACCCATGCCGAGCGCCATGAAATTTGGGGATATGTTACTAACGGCGGTACTGAAGGAAACCTGTACGGTATTTACCTGGCCCGTGAAATTTATCCCGACGGACTGGTGTATTATTCGGAGGCCACCCACTATAGCGTGCCAAAAATTTTACGCATGGTGCACGCGCGCAACATCATGATCAAAAGCCAAAGCAATGGAGAACTGGATTACCGGGATTTAGCCGAAACCATCCGCATTCATCGTGATGTGCCGCCGATCATTTTTGCCAATATCGGTACCACGATGACCGGTGCGATAGACAATCTGGATAACATCAAACAGATTATGCAGGATTTGGCGATCAGCCATTACTATATCCATGCCGATGCGGCATTGAGCGGCATGATTCTACCCTTTGTCGAACATCCACAGCCCTTCGATTTCTCGGCGGGCATAGACAGTATCTCGATCAGCGGTCATAAAATGGTCGGCTCGCCGGTACCGTGCGGCGTCGTGCTCGCCAAAAAGGCGCATGTACAGCGTATCGCTCGTGCAGTCGAATATGTCAGCACTTTCGATACCACAATAAGCGGATCAAGAAACGCTATCACCCCACTATTCCTCTGGTATGCGATCAATACTCACGGACAGGCGGGATTTCGCCGCATCATCCGGCACTGTCTTGATATTGCCGATTATGCCGTTGCCGGCTTTAACCAAGCCAACATCAATGCTTGGCGCAATCCTAACTCTATTACCGTCGTATTTCCAAGGTGTGCAGAGGATGTCTTGAGTAAGTGGCAGATCGCCTTGCAGCAGGATATTGCGCACATCATCACCATGCCGCATGTGCAAACCCGACATATTGATGCATTATTGACCGATATCACGGCAGCCATGCAACTTAACGCACCTGCTTGTGCCTAGGAGACGGAAAATGAAACAAATAAGCATCATTACCGAAAATCGCTTGGGTGTTGTTACTGAAATTACAGAAGCGTTAGCCAATGCCGAAATCAATATTGAAACGATAGACGCCGAACTTGCCGGAGATCATGTTGTTATTGTATTAACGGTCGATCAATATGATCGGGCACTGGAACTATTCCGCCGTTTCGGTACGCTGCGCATCGTCACCGAGGACGCCATTCTGGTCAAATTGAAAGACGAACCCGGCGCGCTGGCTAAAATTGCCCGCCGCTTTACCGATGCCGGCATCGGGATGCGCAGTATTCGCATTATCGAGCGCAATTCGAACTATGCCCTGGTTGCCATCTCCACGGCGAGGACCGATGCGGCTTTAAACCTGGTAGCCGACGTGCTGCTCTCTTGAAATGGAACTGACCGATTTACGCCGAGCCGTTAACCAAAGCTATCTCGCCGATGAAGCCGAGGCGATCACCAGTCTGCTTGGCTATCTGCAGGATTATGATGCTGCCGGCATCACCGCTATCGCCCGCAAACTAGTAACAGCAGTACGGCGCAATAAAAACCGCCAATCCTTAGTTGACGCTTTTTTGCAGGAATACCGTTTAAACAGCGATGAAGGTATTATTTTGATGAGTATCGCGGAAGCGTTACTGCGCATCCCTGACGCACGTACCCAGGATCTTTTTCTGCAACAAAAATTAACCTGTGGCGATTGGCGCAAACATCTTTATCACAGCGATTCTCTGCTGGTTAATTTATCGACCGGCGCATTGCTCTTTTCGGGAAAACTGGAAAACGTCTCAGTGCCGACCGATGAAAACTGGCAGCACCACTACGGGAAGCTATTAACGCGTCTGGGTGCGCCGTTAGTGCGCGCAGCAGTAAAACAAGCCATGCAACAACTTGCCGATCGATTTGTTTTTGCCGGCAGCATCGAATCGGCGATTCGCAGGGCCGAAACCGAACCGGATTATCTCTATTCTTTCGATATGCTGGGCGAAGCCGCATTGACCGCCGATTACGCCGAACGTTACTTTGGAAATTATCTCACCGCTATTGAAAAGCTGGCAGCTCACGCTCAACACGACACTGTCTATCTAAATCCCGGCGTTTCAGTCAAACTGTCGGCGCTCTGCCCCCGCTACGAACCGTTGCAGCACAGGCGTGCCGTTGCCGAACTTTCCGGCAAACTGTTAACACTGGCCAATGCGGCCCGCAAAGCCGGCATTAGTGTCACCATCGATGCGGAGGAAACGGAACGGCTCGATATGTCCTTGGATATTTTTAGCGCTGTCTACACGCACGCATCTATTCGCGGCTGGAGCGGTTTGGGGCTGGCCGTGCAGGCCTATCAAAAAAGAGCTATGCCGGTTATACACTTGTTGGCAGGGCTAGCGGAAACCTACCACTGTAAAATTCCTTTGCGGCTGGTAAAAGGCGCGTATTGGGATAGCGAAATAAAACGCGCGCAGCAAAACGGCTTGAGCAACTACCCGGTGTTTACCCATAAAACCGCGACCGATGTTTCTTTCCTGGCCTGTGCAAAAAAGATATTATCAACTCCGGAAGTATTTTATCCCCAATTTGCCACCCATAATGCCCATACCCTTGCGGCAATCCAAGAATTGGGAAAACATCATCCGGGCTATGAATTGCAGCGTCTGCATGGCATGGGTGAACAACTTTACAGCGAGCTATCGGCAGGCCAATCCCGAAAGTTCTCCTGCCGGATCTATGCCCCGGTCGGCAATTACCGGGATTTATTGCCGTATCTGGTCAGACGTCTGCTGGAAAACGGCGCCAATACCTCGTTTATCAACCAGCTCGAAAACCCCGAAATTAGTATTAGCAAAGTGATCAACGACCCTGTCGCCGCTCTCAGCAACACTAGCCTGCAAAACAGGCAATATATTGCGCTGCCCCAAACTATCTTTGGCGGTAACCGGCAAAATTCGGCAGGAGTGAATATCAGTGATACAGTTGTATTGGAAAACCTGCAGCAACAACTCGATACACTCGCCGCAAAACATTGGCAGGCTTTTCCATTGCTCAAAGGCGTTCCCTGCCCCGGGCCGGAATTACCTGTGTTAAGTCCCAGCGATAATGATATCGTCGTGGGCCATGTGGTCCAGGCGGATGCCGGAATGACCGACAAAGCCGTAACGGAAGCCGAAAAGGCCTTTGCCGCATGGCGCTTATGCCCGGTGGAAACACGGGCACAGTACCTGCGCCGGGCTGCCGAACTACTAGAAAGCAATCGTCTGCAATTGGTTTCCCTGTGCATTCGCGAAGGGGGAAGAACGATCGCCGATGCCCTGGCTGAAGTTCGCGAAGCCGTGGATTTCTGCCGCTATTACGCTCAATGCGCAGTCGAAATGATGGCACAGCCTGTGGCCTTGCCCGGTCCCGCCGGGGAGCAAAACAAGCTGTTTCATTACGGGCGCGGCGTCTTCGTCTGCATCAGTCCGTGGAATTTCCCGATAGCGATCTTCATCGGCCAAGTCAGTGCGGCATTGGTCACCGGCAACACGGTGATCGCCAAACCTGCCACCCAGACACCGTTAACGGCACAGCTTTGCGTGCAAATACTGCATCAGGCCGGTATCCCGGTTGATGTATTGCAACTAACGCCGGGAGACGGGCAAACCATCGGCCGTTACTTACTAGCCGATGAACGAATTTGCGGCATTGCATTCACCGGTTCCTGCGCCACCGCCGGACGCATCACACGGCAATTAGCTGAACACCGGCAGATCAAACCGCTGATTGCCGAGACCGGCGGACAGAATGTGATGATCGTAGACAGTTCGGCACTACCGGAACAGGTGGTGCAGGATGTCATGCAATCGGCATTTAACAGTGCCGGCCAGCGCTGTTCCGCATTACGGGTACTCTTCTTACAACAGGAAACGGCCGATAAAATCATTGAGATGTTAACCGGCGCCATGCAGGAACTCATCATCGGCGATCCGGGCCGTTACAATACCGATATCGGGCCGGTAATCAGCCATAGTGCCGTACAACAACTGACAGACCACCTGCAGTCTATGCAGCGACAAGCACAACCGCTGCTGCAACTGCCGCTACCCGACGATTTACCAAACGGCAGTTTTTTTACGCCTTGCCTGATCGAAATTTCCAACCTATCACAATTGCAGCAGGAAGTGTTCGGCCCGATTCTGCATATCGTCCGCTATCCCTCCTCTGCAATACAACAGGTTATCGACGCTGTCAACGCCACTGGATATGGTTTGACACTGGGCATTCACAGCCGCATTGAGAGCCGCATCCGCTTCATTCAAGAACGTGTTCGGGTCGGCAATCTGTATGTCAATCGTAATATGATCGGCGCGGTGGTTGGCGTTCAGCCTTTCGGCGGCATGGGGCTTTCCGGCTCCGGCCCCAAAGCCGGCGGACCGGGTTACCTGCACCGCTTTGTAGTCGAACAAACCCTGACTACCAATACCTCGGCCATCGGCGGTAATACCGATTTATTGTCGTTGGACCTGCGTTGATTGTAAGAGCAAAATCTTAAAGCCCTTCTTTCTTAGCTGCGCTGGATACCTTCCATGGGTTCCATTTATCATGATACGAAACCTTGTAAAACAGCTCCATCAGATAAGCATAAGTCCGCACCACGCGTAAAAATATGCCGGTATACGGTGGAACCAGCGGCAGATACAGGCATTGCGCTATATCCATAGCACGGGCGGTATTCCCATAAATCAGGCAGACGATTATAAACTCAATGATATTGGAAATAAAATACAGAAAATAATTGATCGCGAATATCGCAATTATTGTGTCGGCATCCGGGGAGGTGATGAACATCAGTTGGAAGATGTATATCCACCATTTAAAATTCAATATCAGATTAAAAAACACATTATCGAACGAAGCAACGAAATTGAAAACATTGAACGATTTGGAGGGCAACAAAATATCCAAATGTTTACGCAGCCGAAAGCGGACCATCGAGCGATCCCAGCGGTAACGTTGCTTTGCAAGCTTGCTGAATTTCACCGGTGTGTTGGTAAAACAGATGGCCCGGGGTTCGTGAATGACGCGAAACCCCAATTTACGGATTTTCAAAGTAATATCGCCATCCATTCCCGGTCCCACATCCCAACCCTTTAGCCGGTGCAGAATATCGCTGCGAAAAGCCCCATGCGCACCAGAAATTATGCGTAAAATTCCCAGCATTGAAGTCAAGGTTCTGCCGGTGGAAATAGTCTTCATGTATTCAATACATTGCATGCGGGTAGCAAGACTTTGGGTAACATTCGCCACCCTCACGTCACCACCTACTGCACCGATATTTTCGTATTGATAAAACGGTAGTAAGATGGTTTCGATACTGTCGGCGGCAAGATGTGAATCGGCATCGATATGGACAATGTATTTTCCTTGTGCAAAATACAGTGCCGTATTTGCGGCCGAGGCTTTTCCACCACGCACGGTATTTCGGATAAACCGGTCGATTTTCCCTTCCGCCTCCAATCGGCGGCAAATTTGTTCAGTATCATCGTCCGAGCCGTCATCTACAATAACCAGTTCCAGATTTTTATAGGTCTGCCGCTTTAATGAGGCGGCCAGTTGCGCTATATGCCGCCCTTCGTTTTTACCGGGCACCAACACCGATACCAGGGGTAATTCCGCGTGTAATTTTTTTTGGGCTTTATTCCTGGCGGGCCTGGCTAAAATTCGCCGAGGCATATAAACAAACAACAATAAAAGGTCCATTAGCACATAGCGGGTAAAATCGAAAAAGATAAAAGGCCAAAAATAAATAACTACCTCGAAAGGTGTTAAGTGATATAAAAAATCAACGATCTGGTGGACGAAGCTGAAGAGGATAAAATGTAAATTTTCAATGAACATGATCTTTAACAAATCGTTCCAGTGAATGGATAATGTCGGTACTAACTGTAATTGTTTTCAGCTGATAAGGAATTCGCGGGGAATAATGCAAATTGTTAGCTAACAACTTCGCGATGGCTTCGGTCAACCTCACAATGGCAGTTTCCGCATTCACTTTGGATGTTTCAACCATCAGGATCATAAAAATCGATTGACTGTGAGTGGTAATGACATCGGATTTACGCAGGGTGCTTTTAAAAAAACTGCCGATTTCTTCGAATAACTGCTGAGCGCGGTCGCCCAGTTGTTGATAGATTTGTTCGATGTCAATATGAATAAAAGCCAGCGAACTTTTCGAGATCTGATAACGACGGATGCGTTCTATTTCAACCCCTAAGAACTGGCGGAATGCGGCTTCAGGTAAAAAGGTTACCTTCGATGCAATGATTTTGTCAAACAACGAATCCAAACCGTAAACAGCGGCGTTCCTGCCGACGAAAGTCGCTTGGAAAGATTTGATATCCACATATCCCTGATCTTCCGGCGCATTGAGTCTACCGCAGTTATAGCATTGCGTGATGACATCAGGATCTTGAAAATGATGACTGCAGCGGTTACAGCGATATATCACCGCCGGTTTATCGTAATCGACGCCGATATGTTTTAATTCGCGATCACATTTGGGGCAGATTAACCGGTCGCCCTGTAAATATTTCGCCCTTTCTCCTATATAGGCGCACTTGAAATGATGAATCATATCGTCGATGGTTAAGTCTTCCGTCTGACATTGCGGACAAACTTCTTTAAAACTAAGAAAAGCGCTGTAGCAATGACTACATAAATACGCCTTGGTTATAAACCGGCTGCTGAGCAAATGTTGCGATTCTAAAAACTCAAAAATATGCAATAAATTTCCATCCGCCTGGTCGACCAAAGGACTGAGCTGCGGATAAATATAACCGGCGATATTTTGGGCGGTGATAACAGGTTTTATTTCGGCTTTCCGGCTGGCCACAAAGCGCAGTATTCTGAAAGCCAGGTCGGTATCAGCGGCGGTGTGCCAGTCCGGCAAATGTTCGATCCACTGATTAAGCGGTTCGAATCCGTTGACTAGTGTTGAGATTTTTGCATTGCTCCGATGTTCTTCGACAATACCATCACAGCCTTGTGAATCCAGATCCTCCGTATTTAACGATTTATTGACAAGAAACAAGATAGGCCGTAAATAGATGCCCGGAACCAATTGCCGGCGAATTTGCTGCAGCAGTTGTTTGGCTTGTGCTAAGTCCGTCCTGGCGTCAATCAGCCAACATCCGATATTAGCGCCGCTGCCGCACAATGCCTTAATCTCAGCGAGCAATACCGATTTGGCAAAATCCACCCGCGGTGCATCCCGGACCGGCTGAACGAAATAAACGGTTCTCATTGGTTACTTCCTTCGACTCTGACACGCATCAAATCATAATTTTTCCATAACAGGGCCTGTTCTTGATCGATGGGTATCACTTTGATTCGGATGCGCGTATCCAGCGGTTCATAATCCTCCCATTGTACTTTGGGGAATGCATAAGCTGTAGAGTGAATCGCCTCAATTATACCAGTCCCAAACCGCCCGTCCGGAAAAGCGATATCCACATTAGCTCCCTCAGCAAGATTTTTTAATTCATGCTTGCTCAAAAATGCCTCAATGGTAACCGGCGCGTTAAATGACTCATAAATAACGATGGGATCCCCTTTTTTAACAAACTCCTGGGGATTGAAAAGAATTTTTTTAACGATTCCGTCAAACGGAGCGACGATGCTGTAGGGCTGGCACTGTTTCGGCACGCTCGCAACGGCCAATTGCATACCGAGTGTACGACGCAATTGCTGCTGGATATCACGTTCCTTGATTAAAAGCCCCAATTGAAATCGCAACTTTTCGCTTTGTTGGATTTCATCATATAAGTCGTCGTCCAATTCCAGTGCACGACGTAATTGCAGCATGTCGGCCGATTCCCTCAATCCGGCCAGTTGCTGTCGCAGGGAGTCGATACGGGCATTTTTGAGTTCAATCTCATAACTTAATTTATCCAATTGAAAATCCGGTTTTTGATCGCAAATCTGAGCCGGTGTTAGCGACGCGATCAATTCCCCTTTGGCGACTACTTGCGATTCCGATACGGCAATATTCGACAGATTGCCGTCAATCGTGGAACTTAAATTAGTCTTTTCTACCTTGACTTGTCCATAGCCTTCAAAACCGGTCAACACGAGGTACAAATAATACAGAAAGTAACCGAACACAATCAGTAAAACCACCAGATACAACCAATGACTTATTTTATGTACGGTTTTTTCCGGTGCAACCGTTTCGGGCAAGCTGGTAAGATAACTGCGGCGTTTTCTTATTCTCATTCGGTTCGACTAACCAATCTAAAGAAACGGCTGAAATTTTCAATGGCGAAACGGCTGATACCGGCGGTTTGATTTAATTCGGTCATCAGCTGTTCCAATTGCCATTCATTTTCAAAGTCGTCGGCACGCAGCACAACCACCACCTTTTCAGTCGGTATGTTCTGTAACAACGGCTGCAGGCGCCGCGTTAAAGTTTTAAGCTTGCGGCTGCCGTAGAGCATGATATAGACGCCATCCACCAACGGCGAAATTTCCCGATATATAGTTGCATTCGACCAGTTCCAAGGCACGGCAACCGTTAACTGCTGCATACCGACCGCTTTGCGGATTCCGCTCAGCATAGCTAGATAATTATCCAGATAAAATTGCTGGCGTTGTTTGAAATCGTCAAAAACCTGGGGTTCGATATCTAAATGTAAGGGTAAATTTTTTTCGGCAAAAATTGCCGCCTTGAGTGCGGCGCGCTGATGATTTTCAGGCAGCACCCATTCATTGGCGCCGATGATAAGTTCCGTTTGCAACCCGGTATCATCGGCTAATTTAAAAAATTCAGTCAGTTTGTCGTGATCGGTTTTTTTACCTGCGCTGATCAACACTTGGTCAATGCCCTTAGTCTGCAAAAATCCGAGCAAGTTCCGGTTATCCATGCGATTAAATCCCGGTGACCATAAATAAAGACTTCTATGCCACGGTCTGGCTCGATTATTTCCGGTATCCATAGGATATAACACTAAAAATTCAGGCTGAAATTGCAAATGCGACAATAGAAAAACCTCATTGACGCGCCAATACAGTTCGCGCTTCACTTCGTTGAGTTCAAAAGCCGCATCCAGTGTCGTCTTTAATTGTGTCAGCGCGAGAATGAGTTGTCGCTCATCGCCCAGCAGCAAGTCCTCCATCGAGCGGCGAAGCCGTTCCAAGGCGCGTTGATAACGATAGTATTGTTTGATTACCTGCTTTTGCTGATAACGTACTTGCGAATAGGCGTACCGGACCCGCACCAACTTTTCCCAGCTATTTAATTCAGCTTCACTTTCGGCTTCTTGTAATTGATGTTGCAAGGCTTGCTCATCATCCAATGTCAATGGAATCTTGAAAAACATACCGATACTGGTATTACCCTTGCCGAATTGGTCGTTATTAATGAGTCCCTGACGAAGAAAAAAACGCAGCCGCTTATTGTCTCTCGCCTTTTCTTTGTATTCCAGGATATCCTTCTCCAATTGTGTTATTTTCGTTTGCGAAGTCTCATTGCGGATCAGCTCAGCAATGCGTTTCATGTCAATATCAATCAACGGCAGATTAACCGGATCATTAATGATTTCATCGAGAAAAGTAGCGCTGTGCAAGTAATCCAGTTCGTGGCGGATACGAATCAATTCGTCCTCACTCACCAGCAGGTCATCTAATTGGCTCCAACCTTTAAAATAAGCGCGGCGTTCCACTTGGTAGATAGATTGCATTAATTCCAATCTGAGCGTCAGCAATTGGGAACTTAATCCTGCAAATATTTTCGCCCATTGATGACGGCGGCACCGATATTCGCCGGTGATGCGCTGAATTTCCGCCTGCATCCGGCTCAATTCGGCTTCGTGATAAAGCGCCTTTGCACGGTATGTGTTACCCATAAAGCCTTCATTCAACACGTCCCAGGATAATTCAACGTAACTACGCGCGCCGATATCATTATCATCGACAAAGTCCTCATCGGCATTGTTCTGAACCAGATTCGTCGCAAGTCTGCCTCTTATATCCAGCCCCCAGTCCCGATCATAATCTTCCGCCCGCGCTTGTAATGCCCTCGCCCGGTATTGTTCGGGATTCGGCAAGGAACAAGGTTCGCTAAAAGTTTCAATGGCCAATGAAAGATCGCTTTGATTCAAAGGCAAGCGTTGGAATTTATTAAAGATAGAAAGCGCTTGCGCTTTTAATTGCCTGTATTCCTCGATTTTATCGGAATCCTGACTGCCCAATACTACAGTTGAAACTAACAAACCGAAACCGATTAGAAAAGAAAAACGGCTGGTAAAAAATGAATATCGCGAAAAAAAAGGCATTGAAACTTATTTCCTCAAGTCAATGACTTAGTTGTGGAAAAAAACAGTGGTTAATTGAACATGAAAGATTGATTATATTTTATTAGTTATATAATAAATTGCTGAAAAAGATACGCATATTTCTCTCATCTTTTGAAAATCTTTTTTAAAATTAGTATTGGTTCACAAATTTTCGTTATATTGGCCGTGGATATTAACAACAACGCTCATTCGCCGGAATAACAATTCCGTCCTTTCGGTAGTGGATCTTTTTGTCATACTCCGGCAACCCTATTGGACAAGTATCGACATCAACCATGACGCGTGACAAACCGCTATCGCCCTCTGATTAATGCGCGAATAGCGTGATAGATCATTATTAGGTTCTATCGCTTAGTTTTTTATCGAAAAAGTCATTCTCTGTCCCGCTGGTCTCATTAGACTTCGACCAATATTGGGTTGTGCCAGCAACCGTCTGTTGCGATCAGCGCATCAGCCTGCTTCGGCCCCCAACTGCCGCGTTCGTAAAAATGGACCGGACCGTGGACATCAAGCACCGGATCAACTACGGCCCAAGCGGCCTCCACTGCGTCTTCTCGAGTAAAAAGCGTGCCGTTTTTAACCAGAGCATCTTCCAAAAGTCGTTCATAAGGGTCTTCCTCTCCCAATTGCTCTCTTAACAAGTACAACTCCCGTTGGTTGCCGATAAACTCCTTTCCCGCTTGCTTGACGCGAGCGGCAAGTGCGATAGCGGAGTTTGGGGATAACCGAAAACGTAGATAATTGGCGCGGCCGGCCGACGGCACCGAATCGTCGAACAACTTTTGTGGCGGCGGCTTCAGTTCCACCAGCACTTCGGCCGCCGTTCCGGCGAGAAATTTACCGGAGCGTAAATACCACGGCACGCCCTGCCAGCGCCACGAATCGATGAAAAGCCGCAACGCACAAAACGTCTCCACGTCGGAATCCTTGGCGACACCCGGTTCATCCCGATATCCCATGTACTGGCCGCGGACCACATCGTCCGAATGCAGCGGTCGCATCGCTTGAAAAATCTTGACTTTTTCGCTATGCACGGCGCCGAAACCCTGATAAGCCGGCGGCTCCATGGCCAGCAACGCAACAATCTGGAAAAGATGATTCTGAATGACATCGCGCAGGCAACCGGCGCCTTCGTAAAAACTGCCGCGGTCCTCCACGCCGAAATTCTCGGCCAGCGTGATTTGAACGCTGGCCACGCAATTACGGTTCCAAATCGGTTCCAGAAACGAATTGGCAAAGCGAAAATAAAGGATATTCATGATCGATTCTTTGCCGAGGTAATGGTCGATTCGAAAAATTGAATCCTCCGGAAATACCGATTTTGCGATACGGTTGAGTTCACGCGCAGAGGCCAGATCCCGCCCGAACGGCTTTTCGACAATAACCGACGCACGCTCGGCCAAGCCAGTGGCCCCAAGCTCTTCGATGACCCTCGTAAACAAGGACGGCGGAACAGCCAGGTAATGCGAAGGATACCGGGCATCGCCCAACGCTTGTTTTATTGCCGGGAATGTTTCCCGGTCATAATAATCCCCACACACATAGCTCAACAAGGACAGCAGATGGTCCAACGCACGCTGATTATCAATCCCGCCGGATCGCCGGATGCTATCCGTCACGTACGCATGCAATTGCGCAATACTCCACTTCGAGGAGGCAACCCCGATAATGGGAATCTGCAGCACGCCACGCTTGGCCATCGCATACAGCGCCGGGTAGATCTTCTTTTTGGCCAGATCGCCCGTTGCGCCGAATAGCACCAGCGCATCCGCATGCGCCCTATCTCGGTTAGCCTGCATTTCAGTTGACTCCTTTCAGCTTTTCGTCATGCCCGCCAAATTGCTTGCGCATCGCAGAGAGCAGCCGGTCAGCAAAATCGGATTCGCCTCGCGATTCAAAACGGCTGAACAGTGCCGCACTGATGACCGGCGCAGGAACCCCCTCATCGACCGCAGCCAAGACGGTCCAGCGGCCTTCACCCGAATCCGAAACGCGGCCTTGGTACGTGGCAAGCGCGGGATCCTCCTGGAGTGCCGCGGCGGTGAGGTCCAGCAACCAGGAACTGATCACGCTGCCGCGCCGCCACACTTCCGCGATTTCCGGCAGCTGAAACCTATATTGATAATATTCCGGATTGCGCAGCGGCGTGGTTTCGGCGTCAGAATCATTTGCCCGGGCACCTACCCCGGCGTTGTGTAAGATGTTCAAACCCTCGGCATATGCAGCCATCAGCCCATATTCAATGCCGTTGTGGACCATCTTGACGAAGTGTCCTGCGCCGTGCGGACCGCAATGCAGATAGCCTTGACCGGCAGTGCTTTGGCTGTCCTTAAAACCGGGAGAGACCGGCACGGAACCGGTTCCCGGTGCGAGGGCGGCAAAAATTGAATCCAGGTACTGCACGACGCCCTCTTCTCCGCCGATCATCAGACAATAACCACGTTCGAATCCAAACACCCCGCCGCTGGTTCCGACGTCTACGTAATGAATCCCGCTGGCTTTCAGGCTCTCTCCGCGTCGAATATCGTCATGGTAGTAGGAATTGCCGCCGTCGATGACGATATCACCGGCATCGAGCAATGGCTTCAGCTCGGCCAATACCTGATCAACCACTGCCGCCGGCAGCATCAACCAAATTACGCGCGGTCCGGTCAGTTGAGCAACAAGATTTTCAAGCGAGCCTGCACCGCCGGCCCCCTGCCCTTGTAGTTCCGCCACAATCGCCGCATTGGTATCGTACACGAGGCAGTCGTGTCCGCTGTTCATCAAACGCCGGACCATATCGTAGCCCATGCGTCCCAGCCCAATCATGCCTAGTTCCATCGTGAATCTCCTTAGAGGTCTTCGAAATTTGTTCCGGCGCTACTCAACCTTGCTGAAGCATCTGCGTGCGTTTAGGTTTACCGGTGTCATTTCTTATACCATAGGACACCTGACTCAACAACCCTTTGCCATAGCAGTGCATGCTCGCCATCGGCTTTACAAAACCCGCTGAATCGTGGCCGCAGCTGTTCGAATGCTTACTTTATTAATCGCTTAAGTTGCGTATAATTTCCCGGACCTCATGCAAGGTAACAAGCTAATGAAAAAGACCGACACCCAAAAATTCGTAATCCGCTTCGCTGAAAGCGTGATTGTCGTCATATATATAATCTTTGAAGAATTAATCTGGAATATTTTTGCTGAACCGCTATTCCGGCTATTCAAAAAATTGGTGCCGCTGGAGGCTCTGACAACTACCTTTTTGACTATGAACAGGTATCTGTTATTGGTAACCTTTGTGGTGTGCCTGGCAGTTGCCGAGGCGATCGGTTTATTATCGGGAATCAGTTTTCTTAATGGACAGGTATTTTTCGGTGTGGTGATTTATACGCTGAAAATACCCACCGCGGCGTTTACCTTTTGGCTGTTTGATTTAACCAAACAACAATTGTTTACCTTCCAATGGCTCAAAAACAGTTACGATTTGACCATGAAACTGATCGACCTGATCGTCAATTCATCGGTTCACGTTTATATAAAATCCAAAATCCTGTCGGTGCGGGCCAAGTTAACAGAGTTATCGATCAAATATTTCGGCAAAGAAGGATTTATCGCCAGCGTCAAACAACACTATCATGTCTTTAAAGACTACTATAGGAAATACCGATAACCTTGGGTATCGCTATGTTGTCATAAGGGCTTGCACCTTATTAATGTTGCCTTTCGTTAACGGAATAGCATCAGGTAAAGTAATCAAAATTCTGGAATTATTTAATTTGCAGATAATGAATGGCGAAGTATTGATCGCGATCGGTCCAAACCGCAACGACATCAAAACCCGCACGTGAAGCAAGTTGCCGGAATCCGGCAATGCTGTATTTATAGGAATTTTCAGTATGAATCGTTTCCTGCGGCGCAAACCGGAAACTCTGGTCTGCAACTTGGATAAGCTGTTCGCGCGCACTGGCCAGATGCATTTCTATCCTGTCCAGCGGCTTATTATAGAAAGCTTTATGTTCAAATTGGTCGATTTGAAAGTCTGCCCGCAGCTCACGATTGAGGCGCACCAAAATATTCTTGTTAAAAGCAGCGGTGACTTGCTGTTGATCATTATAAGCGGCTACCAGCAGTGCAACATCCTTGATCAGATCGACGCCAATCAATAAACCTCCGTCAACACCCACCAGTTGTGCAATGCGCCGCAGTAAGGCGATCGCTTCATCGGCATGTAAATTGCCGATGCTGGAACCGGGAAAAAAAGCGATGCGGCGGGTTCCGTTCAGACTTGCCGGTAATTCCCAAGGGCCGGCATAATCCACGCACAGCGCGTGAATATCGAGCCAGGAGTAATCTTTGGCCAGTGCTCCCGCTGCTTGAAGCAAATGTTCTTTGGAAATATCCATTGGTACGTAGCTGGAGGGGCGAATGGCATCCAGTAATAATCGGATTTTACTGCTGCTGCCGCTACCGAGTTCAAAAAGAGTAGAATCCGTCCCGATACAATCCGCAATCTCCCTGCCATATTGTTGCAGCAACCCGACTTCGGTGCGGGTCAGATAATATTCCGGTAAGCGGCAAATCTGCTCGAATAGTTGAGAACCCCGCTCATCGTAAAAATATTTCGGTGCGATGTACTTTTGTTTGTTGCGTAATCCGGCCAATACATCTTTACTGATGTCGTTGAGTACAGGGTGGTAATCGTGAAAATGAATGCGTTGGGAATGGGTCATGCATCTCTTGCCAATCGAACACCCATAAATTGCCATCGGTTGTGGGGATAAAAGAAATTGCGGTATGTTCTACGTAGATGGCCTTGCGGGGTAACGCAGGAACCGCCGCGCAATACCATCTGGTTACACATGAATTTACCGTTGTATTCGCCGATCGCTCCTTCGGGGGGGCGATATCCCGGATAAGCTGAATAGGGGCTACGGGTCCATTCCCAAACATCGCCGTAGAGTTGCAATAAACCGTCGGCGGATCCTGCCGGATGAGGATGGTAACGGCCGGCTTCCAAAAAATTGCCGTCAGCAATGTTTGCCGGCTGGGCTGCACGTTCCCATTCCGCTTCAGTCGGCAAGCGTTTGCCGGCCCACGTTGCATAAGCGTCTGCTTCGTAATAGCTGATATGACAGACCGGCTCGTCGGCGGCAAGGGGTTGCAGTCCGTTCAACGTCATCACCTGCCACTGGCCTTCAACTGAATGCCAATACAGAGGCGACTTCCAGGCTTCGCTTTGAACGACGGTCCAGCCGTCCGCCAGCCAGAGCAGCGGATTGTCATAACCGCCGTCATTGATGAATTGCAGGTACTCGGCATTGGTGACAGGCCGATTGGCCAGCAAAAACTCATCAAGCAATACTTTGTGCTGCGGCGCTTCATTATCGAAATGAAAACCGGCGCCCGCATGCCCAATCGCCGTTTCGCCACCATTAATCTTGACCCACTGCAACGCCACAGCCGGCTGTTGACTTGTCCGGCTGTCATTTCCACAGTAAGCTGGTAATAACGGGTTTTGCGCGAAAATATGCTTGATATCGGTCATCAGCAGTTCCTGATGCTGCTGTTCATGGTTCAAGCCCAACACAATCAAATCCTGAATGCGCAATCGGTCTTGATGCTGCTGCAAATTTACCAGCAATTCCCTCATAAACCGGTCAACGTGATTTCTATAACGGTATACCTTTGCAACGGAAGGCCGGGAGAGAAGTCCTCGTTGCGGACGCGGAAATGGCCGGCCGATACCCTGGTAATAAGAATTGAACAGATAATTGAATTGCGGATTGAATAGCTGATAGCCGCTATGAAAAGGAACCAAAACAAAGGTTTCAAAAAACCAACTGACATGCGCCAAATGCCATTTCGGCGGACTGACATCAGGCATCGATTGAATGACATAATCTTCCTCAATCAACGGTTCGCACAGGATCTCGCTCTGCTTGCGTACTCGCTGATAGAATTCAGTCAAATCAATCAGACTCGCATGGGGATCAGGACTGCTGCTCATTGTTTCAGTTCATCGGAGGCTATTATTCCTCGTTTTAAACCTAAACTGACTGATTCGTCAGTCAATCACTTCTATGCCATGCCAGAAAGCGATGCGGTTTTTAATATTAACGGCCTTGGGTTTAGGGTCGGGATAATACCATGCCGCATCCCGATTAACAACATCGCCCACGACCACATCGTAATAGCTTGCCCTGCCTTTCCTAGTACAAAAAGTGTGGCTGCTGCTTGCCCGCAAATAGTTGTGATTAACCGAGTCAGGCGGAAAGTAACAATTCCCCTCGACCTTGACGATGTCATCACTTTCGGCAATAACAGTTTGGTTCCAAATGGCTTTCATAGCACATCAATATTAACGACAATGATTTAAAATTGAAGCTTGTTACTGCATAATAACAGTTTGGTTGGTTTTATTATTCAATTAATGATGAGTGAATTACTAAATAAAGTACCAATAATTGATCTCTACATACTCGCTTCTGCCATCGTAACCGGGTACAAATTGCGAGATTCAGAAACGGCAGGCCGGGCGAATTCGTCAGACATAATATATTCAATGATCTGTGGCATATTTTGGCCGATATGGATTATCTTTAACATCAGACCGTCCGACGACTTACCCACCACGATAACACCAACGCAAAATCAGCAGGATTTCGTGATTGTTGATGTGAAAGCCATTGAAAGCGACTGGAAAATTTATCTTGGACCGAGTGAAGACGGTTTATGTCTCGTCATAAATGACAGCGACTGCGCCTTTCCCCCGAAGACGGGGGATATCGTCACCGTCTCAATGCCTAAGATCCTAAAGATTGTATCGCCATTGTAGTTTAGAGATCGCGTCCCAAACTAAGTGATTATAACGCCTCCACCTGTCTCCTCTCGGAGTCACATGACAGAAGGCGACCGCGAATTCCAATCGTAGAAGCCTAGCCATGGATTAGTATAGCGCGGAATGATGCAATGTTAGAATGTTAGAACTGCCCCCAATGTCACAATCAATCTTCCGCTAAATGCAATTCCTATAACCTCGGAGGATTGACCTGAACTACTCATTGTCAAGCAGGTCATTTCAGTTTTCCCTTTCAGGTCAAAGAGTCAACACCCTCAGTTGGTTACGGATGTATAAGACATTGAAGACCTCCTATTAAGCCTAACTCCAAGATCACCTGCGTAGCGAAGCAGAGTCAGGTGAATCATCTCTGTTTTTTGTTGCTTAACGACGGATACCATCAGTAAAATTGGCGACAAGGCGAAAATTTCCTGCTTCCGTGTAACGTCTGTTTCATCCGTATTAACTCCGTTATACGGTGCAACTGCCGTTACACTTAGCTGCCATGTTTTACCAGTTGCGTCAAATTTTCCTCTAAAATCCGTAGATTGTAACCAAGATCAAGTGATTAACTAGTTTCAACTTATCTTATACACTAGACACCCTTTATTATGCAATACTCATTTGATCACTCCCCTTCTTCTCAACAGTATATCCAAACCCTAATCATAATATCCCGTTTCTGGATATCATAAATTGCTGTTGCAAATAGAAAGACCTGACACTGCTACTTCTTTCATCCAACAAAATATTTTACTTTGACCCGAATGGCACTTACTCAGGCCAAATACTCAGTCATTTAGGGCGTTATAAAGCGGAGACCCGAAATCCAGGCGGTTGATAATACGTACTTTGCTGATTCCCGTTTGCGTGGGAACGATAATATTTTCAACCAGTTGATCTTAAGTAAGTGCCATTCTACTTTGAACTCGAATATTCAACTAAGTTACGAGGCTACTCATAGGTTCGCTTGCGCTACGGTCTGCAACTTTGCCTCTCGGAAACTCACAACCCCCGATTACTCTCACGCTGCTTCCGGACGCTATAAAGATGTACGGACAATTCCTTTAGCGGGACTTTAACCCGCAAGAAAAATAGACGTTTACGACTTAAGGTCAGGCCTTGTATTAATATACAATTAGAGAATGATTATCAGTAATTAACGAATGATTAACGGCTGAACTATGAGTAACCCATCAAAAAAGGATGCAGAAAACTTCTCGTATATTTTGATTATCAGTGGGGTCGCCACCTTAGGTGGATTTTTGTTTGGTTTCGATAGTGGCGTCATTAACGGAACCGTCGACGGCCTTAAATTAGCCTTCCACTCGAACGATGTTGCCAGCGGATTTAATGTCGCTTCAATGCTGCTCGGCTGTGCCGTGGGCGCTTTCTTTGCCGGTCGATTAGCCGATCTCAACGGGCGGCGTGCCATGCTGAGGGTCGCTGCCATTTTCTTTATTGTTTCTGCTTGGGGTTCCGGCATAGCGGCTTCATCGTTTGAGTTTATTATTTATCGGGTCCTTGGCGGTTTGGCGGTGGGCGCAGCCTCTGTCATGTCACCGGCCTATATCGCGGAAGTCGCTCCCGCTCGTTGCCGCGGCGCACTTGCGACGGTGCAACAGGTCGCCATCATTACCGGTCTGTTTATAGCGTTTCTCAGCAACTATGTACTGGTTGAGGTTTCAGGATCGGCCATCAACAAATTTTGGCTCGGTTATGAAACTTGGCGTTGGATGTTCTGGATGGAATTAATTCCGTCCGCCATTTTTTTCATCACCCTGCTTCTGATTCCTGAAAGTCCCCGCTACCTGGTTGTCAAACACAAGAGCAATACCGCATTAAAAGTATTGCAAAAGCTCTACGGCAGCGTAGCTGCTGATGCGAAATTAAACGATATCGTATTATCTTTGGCCGACAACAATCACGGTCCGAGATTTTCCGATTTGATCGATCAAAACAGAGGAAAAATCCGTTTGATTGTTTGGATCGGGGTGGGGCTTGCTACCTTCCAACAATTCGTAGGGATTAATGTCATTTTTTACTATGGCGCGGTATTGTGGCAAGCCGTCGGCTTTGACGAAGGCGATTCTTTGTTGATCAACGTGTTATCCGGTGCGCTCAGTATCGGAGCGGTTATTTTGTCGCTGGTGTTAATCGATAAAGTAGGCCGTAAACCCCTCCTGCTGATCGGTTCTATTGGTATGGCCGTAAGCCTGGCGGTGGTCAGCTTAGCATTTACCAGTGCAACAAAGGATGCTGCCGGCAGTATTGGTCTTGGTGAAGGTATGGGAGTATTGGCACTGATAGCCGCCAATATCTATGTTGTTTTCTTCAATGTTTCTTGGGGGCCGGTGATGTGGGTGCTGCTGGGCGAAATGTTTCCAAATCAGATCCGGGGCTCCTGTCTGGCCATCGCAGGACTTGCGCAATGGGGCTCCAACTTCCTGGTATCTTGGACCTTTCCCATGCTGCTGACATCAATGGGGTTGGCTTTCACCTATAGTCTCTATATGCTCTGCGCGATTATTTCAATTTTCTTCGTGATCAGATTCGTTTATGAAACGAGAGGCGTAGAACTTGAGCATATGCGATATTAACCCCCCGTCTACTTAGAAACCCATAGTTTACTGGTTCCCAAACTCCTATTTGGGAACCAGCAAGATAGTAAGGCCAAGTCTATCTTAATCGTACATCTAAATTTGGCGCTTTTATTCCTTCTCTTGCCGGGGATGGAATGAAAGGACATTTAATCCTGAATTTTGATCTGCGAACGCTATACGCTTTTTTCCTTAGCCCCGTCTTTGCCTTCGGGATTTTTCTTAAACCAATTGCTCCGATTTTAAACCGACTTTGCATGCATTCCACAGAGTTTTTAACACCAAGATATATCAGCCATTGCAAAATCTGATGAATTTGTTTGGCTTGTTGACAGATGCAGGCTATCGGGCGGCAACCCTTCTGACGCGGGGGAGTTGAGCGCAAGGTTAGATGCCGTCAGAAGCCGCTCCAACTTGCTTGGTAACCGCTGAATGCAGGAGTTAAACCGATTGTCGTTGCATAATCAGCAAAGACAGGTCCGTCTTTTCGGTCGAGATGCTCACAAACGTAGCGCAGCGAACTTTGTCGAAGAGCAGGTTTCGGGTGGGCATCTTCTTCAAAGAATTTCCAAAAATTGGGTGTGTTCATTTGCCTTGTTACGCCATCTCAGCCGCTAATGATTCAAGCGTGTCGCTACCTCGTGAAAGATTTTGGGACATCCAAGTCGCCAAAATCGACTCGCTAACGCGACAACCATTGATGCCCCAGCCGTCCTGCGTCCGTGCCGCTTCGCCACACCATCGCTCGCTTGGTGCTGGCTTCGCAGCACTCCCAAAAATGACTGGACGCGACTTGTCGGATGCCTACTTTGTTTTTCCTCTGCGCTATCGCACGCAGAAAAAACAGTGCGACCTGGTCGCTACCGGGGACTAACCGCCTTCGCTTCGCTCTCCATGGCGGTCAGCGACCGAAACGATAAACGTTTGATACAACACACCCCAGATCACCAATGGCGTGACCGCAGGAAACACCATGGATCCAAATTGAAAACTCATCGCAATTAAATTTAACTGCACTTTAGACAGATTAACTTTTTTACCCAATTGCATCGGGATATCAATAAACAAATTCCGCAATACGTCAAAATAAATCCCCCATATCTGCACCAGCAGCAAAATAACCACGGCGATTAAAATATTACGGCATGCGACCAACAAACCGCCCGGAGAGGCCAAAATCAAAGCCACACAAAGCGGCAATCCGTAACTGTAATTCAACGGATGCACCGCAAAAGTCATCGGCTCCAGATGACCCACCGGGTAACTCGGTTGCGGCATCATAATTTTAGATACCACGAGCAAATCCTTTTCGTGCCATTCGAAACCGTAGACTAAATTGGCGGAGGTCGTTGTCAACAACTGCTCTGCCGTACGGGCCGCCATCCATGAAAGAAAATCCGCGGCGCTATACCACCCCCAATAACAAAGGGGCAACAACAAAATCACCTTAACAACAAACTGCGTCAGCGGGCTTACCTTCATCATGCTAGATCCTGGCCGGCGCCGGTGACAGTCGGATCCAGATCAGAAACAGCACCAATACGTCCAGCATAATTAATGCTTCCCATATATAGAGGTGGGCCCATTCAAAAATTTTATGGTCCCATTGCCCGAGGTAAAATAAAGTAATGATTCGTATTAAATTCAACGATTGAACGGCAAAAAAGCTGACGCCGATACCGTATAACTTGTGCTTCCAGGGAGCCGGAAAGACAATAATTGCCGAAAACAATACAATCAGCGCTTCTACGCCGTTGCAACCCGGCTTGACCGCCACGGCAAAACCATTGTCCAAATGCTGAATAATATTGCCCTGCGACACCACCCGCGCGTCGAAGCATTGAATGAGCGCAGCACTAAGCCGAGCAATGGCCTCGGTAAAAGGTATAATAAAAGTTTCTTGGATATAACGAATTTGTTCCGAGGAAAACAAAAAAGCTTGGACCGCGATGAAATAAATAAAAAATTTAAGCATAGTTCATAATGATCATAATGGGGTGATTTTGGCAATAATCAACCGCGATTATCTTTCGCCGTCGATAAAAGCACACATCTCAAATTTTAGTCCACGTGATGCGGCAGAACAAAAAACCAATAGCAATTATCGAGTAATATAACCCCGCTCACCTCCCATACCGCATCGCCTCCAATTGTTACGGACCGCCATAAGGCGTCATCATACAGTCATAAGGATAAATTTTCTTATCTTTACCTTTACTATCGGTAATGGTCTTGGGGAAATAACAAGGGCGATGGTAATTCATGTAAGGAAACAACGTAATATCCCATATTTAACACCCCAAATAAAACCGCCTTTACTATCGTTGTGTTACAGTTTTAAAAAGATCCGTGGGCACTACATTTTAAAAATAGCCTCTATGTTAGGTGGATTAGACGATGGTTTTCGTGGTGCCTCCAGGCGCCGGATTGAGGTTAAGGGCACGGTAAATCGCCGCTTGGTCCGAAATAATCGGGGTCAGTGTGAAATATATTTTCGAACCTGGGGTCGAATCTCGTAATCATGCACTTTTATCCGAGTCCAAGTACAGAGTATCAGGACAAATGCCTTGATCATGCGGCACAAACCACTGTGCCACCCCATGCTTTTGCCTGCATAAAGTAATTCTTGTCTTTTAACTCCTTGAATACACCAAAATCCAAAAGATACGAGCAATCATACATACCCACCCCACCGTTATTGAATTGTAATCTTAATTTGTAGTCTGAGAGCGCAACAACACTACTAACTCTTGGATTCATGCAGACTTCTTTGACTTTGAACCTTTTCCGGTAGTTAAGAGGGATACGGACACGTAAGCAACAAATGTTTTTCAGCCTAAAGAGGTAAGCAATTTTCACCACAATGATACCCTTCCGTGTAACAGTCTTTTGTAGCAAAAACCATTTTTAAATGAGGATTATAAAAATAAAACCATTGAATTCAAAGGTTTATGTTATGGCGGAGAGAGAGGGATTCGAACCCTCGATACGTTGCCGTATACACACTTTCCAGGCGTGCGCCTTCGACCACTCGGCCATCTCTCCGGGTATGACATTCACCGGCGTGACAGTGAAACGCGAAAGAATATAGCAGTTTGTTAGGAGATGCAAATATTTTGTAAAAATTTGTGTTTTCCGGCTATTATTTTTCGTTTTTTCTGCCCGCTTTAATTACAAGGACTAATAAGCTCAAACCTGCAGGGGTGTCTGCTCCGCGGAGCGAATGTGTATGTCGCGTTGCGGAAACGGTATTTCGATGCCGTGTTCGCGCAGTGCATTGTTGATGCGTACGTGTAAATTATGGGTGACAGGCAGGCGTTGGCCGAGTTCGCTGACAAAAACACGTATTGAAAAGTCCAGTGAGCTGTCACCGAAGCCGAGAAAATAGACACTCGGCTCAGGATCGGACAATACTTGCGGTGTGGAACAAACCGTTTCGGTAATGACTTTATGCGCCAGTTCCACATCGGAACCGTAGGCGATGCCAACCGGTATGACCAAGCGAGTGACGTTATCCGTTAGCGACCAGTTGATCAATTGGCCGGTGATAAATGTCTTGTTGGGAACGATCAGTTCTTTTTGATCCCAATCGATAATGCGCGTCGCACGCATTTGAATGCGGCAGACTTTGCCGGAAACATCGCCGACGGTAACAGTATCACCGACACGGATCGGGCGTTCGAACAACAGAATGATGCCGGACACCAAATTGGCAAAAATTTCCTGCAATCCGAATCCCAGACCGACACCAAGGGCGGCAACCAACCACTGTACCTGGGACCAGCTTCCGCCCAACTCGTTGGCAATTCCGATAAATGCAGCGGTTATAAATGTGTATTGCAGTAATTGATTGATTGCATATCGGCTGCCCGCCTCCAGGGATAATTGCCGGTAAACGAAAACCTCCATCACACCCGATAAATTGGTTACGATAATCACGGCAATAAACAAATAAAGCCCGGCCAGAAACAGATTTGCCAATGTTGTCGATTGATATACCTGCTGACCATCAACGCTGATAAGTTGCCGCCATAAAACCACGTCGTCCAAAAAGGAAAAAGCCGGCAGGATATTTTTCCAAATCATAAAAAAACCGATGATCAACACGATGCCGGTCAGCACATTAAGCAGCCTGACAGTTTGCGCGTTAATTTTTGGAATATCCAGTAATTGCTCATCGACGGTCGTTAACCAGTCGTCAGAACCCGTTGCAGCCTGTTTGGCACTGATCTCCGCGGCCTTTCTTTTTTTGCGCGCATTCTGCAGGGCCAATTGACGGTTTACCAACGTTAACCAGCGAATCACAAGTTCATGGACAATGATAACGACAAAGATCAGGCGAAGCGTTATGATTAATTTTTGCTGTAGTTCCAAAGCGCTTAAATAATAGCCGGCCACGGCAAAACCGATAATGACCATCGGCGTGACAATTGCCGCCGGATACCAGAAATAACGCAGCCGCGTTACCCAGCTTTTCGGTTTATTTTGCAGAGTAGTTCTTAATAACACGCCGTTAGGCCGCAGCATCTTGGCAAAAGCATAAGCAATTGCCAATAAGGTACAGATCAAGGCCAGCCTGCCCAGGCTGTCGCTATGGGCCGCTATTTGAAAATTGCCGGTCATGGCGATAATAAAAACAGCCGGAACGGCGACAAAACGTATCCAGGCCAGTTGGCTGCGCACTAATTTGACGGCACCCTCCGTCCACATAAAATGCAGGCGAAAAACACCGGCCGGCGATAGCAAATTATAAAAATATTGTATAAAAAACAACGGAATAGAAGCCGCGCTTAGGCCGGCACCCACCGCGACGCTGAAACCGTCCTGATGCTGCTCCGCGCTCAGCAACCAGCCCAAGCTATATAAAAAAAACGGCAACGGAGCAACTAAGATCAGGTTATACACAAATGCCTGCAGCGTATAAAAAAAATGATCGCTGTAAAGTTTGGTTACTTTATCGCCGATGGTTTTTAACTCCCGGCTAAATCGCTTTCTGAATAAAAGCAATACGACCAAACTGAGCAAAGCAAATACGGCAAAAAACAGATTTTTGGTGATATTCGATTTTAACGTATCGAGTGTATGCTTCCAGTTCTGAGGAAAAAAAAACCACTGCACGGAGTGATAGACCTCCTGCCAATAATCCAAGTGGATTGGGGAGGAACTGGGCACCCAGAACAACCGCTGATCAAGATATTCGGCATATTTGGCGGATTGCGTCAGCATTTGTTGCCGGGCAAAGTCATAATCGCCTAATCTGCGCAGATACATCGCGTAGGAAGCGTTCAGTTTATACAGCAAGTCTTTTTGATCTTTCAACAAAGACCGTAGTTCAGCTAGTATGGCATTCTTCTGCTCCTCAGGGAGCGTTGGATCGATCTGTGCATCGTAGGTTCGGTGCAGTTCATCATCTATATCCGCCAAATGCTTTAATCGATCGTCTATTTTGTATTGTTCCAGACTGGTTAACGCGGTTTCATGCTGAATCGTTTGTATATCGCTCGAAAATTGACTGTCAACCGGTAAATTGCGCCGTTGCTCGCGTAGTATTTTCCCCAATGCGGGACTCATGCCTGCCAGATTGATTTTCTTTTCGGCACTTTTGTAATCTTTTTCAATATCGCCGGTTATTGCATCGATTCTTTCTTTTTCATCCTCATAATATTCGATTTTTACCGATATTTCATGCAAACGCCGGTTGTACTCGAAGTTGTCGCGCGTTGCCTCCAGGATGAGCGGATGCTTATCAGATGCCTCCTGTTCAGCCAAAGCAAGTGATTGCAGCGTTCTTTCGGTTTCCACCTGCCGGCGGTGAAATAATTCATCATCAAATCGCTCTATCTTCGGCAACAGTATATTTCTTTGCAATTCAGAAAGTTGCAGTTCCGTCTTAAGCAACTCAATACGAAGCGGATTACTGAGGGTTTCCATTTCAAGCATCTTCAATTCCGCTGTTCGAGCCTGAACCAGCGTTTTCAGATAATACTGTCGGGCTTCCTTTTCCAATTGTGATTCTGTAGAGACGTCAATTTTTTCAAGTTCCTCACGGGCGAACTCGATTTCCTGTTTGGCCTTAACGGTTTCCTCCCTGATTTGTTGCGTCCGCTTATTCTGGTCCGCAATGTCATTTTCCTGTTTCTTTATTTGGGTCGTTACATTACTTAAATTACCTTTTTCCAACATGAAACGCTGTTCAAGTTTCTCGCTGGAAACCCGTTTTAAATTCTCCGGTTTTTGAGCGGAATGCTGCAACTGAAGCTGTTCAATTTCTTTTTGGCGTTTTTTTATTTGCGCCGGAACCTTTTTAATCGATTCCTGATAGGTACGAGTCAAAAATTGGTACCATTCAAAAGAAGCCAGATTATCATCGGTTTGTTGATAAAGTTTCAGTAATCTGGCTTTTTGTTCGTCATCGATTCCCTGTTTTCCGTTCAGCAATTCGATTTTACTTTGCAGGCTGTCCCGGGAAATTTCAAAAGACAGATGATTGTTTTGGCTAACGTTAACCGTATTGCCGGTTGCCGCCTGGGCCGGGCAGGAAAAATACCATACCAGCGACAAAACTAAAAACTTCACGGTCCGGCGAGTAAAAAAGGCAGGATTTAAACTATTCATCGATTGCTTAACGTAAATGGTCCTTAGAACTAAATTGTTGCTTTATGCAGAAAGATTGGAAACAAGGGAAATTAAAGCAAATTTTTTTGTCTTATTGATTTAAAATTTTATATCAATTAGACATTTATATTTCGTATAATTCCGCCGTTTGGCACAGCCCTATAAAATTTTGCCGGTCTGGAACGCCAATACCAGACCTTCCCTTTTTAGGTATTTACCATGTGTTTTCAAATTGAAAAATACTTTTTAATTCCCGTTACTTTTCTCTCATTCCGAACACTAAAATGAAAATTTGTTTCATGATGTATCCCTGGGATCGAATCAGTCCCGAAACCGATACAACATTACGCTTGATCCATGAAGCGGCCAGTCGCGGCCATATGGTTGCAGTCACGTCGTCGAATAATCTGACCATTCGCGATAGTGTTACCAGCGCTTTTTGCAAGGTGATTAGAAAACAAGGCAAAATCTCCGCCAATATCCCGGCTTTTTACCGTAAAACCGAATTCAAAAAGGCATTGTTGCCGCTGGCCGGTTTTGATGCGATCATCATGCGCAGTGAACCACCCCTGGATTCGATGGCAATCAACTTTCTGGATTCGGTACGTGACGATACTTTCATCATGAACGATATTAACGGGTTGCGCGTGGCTAACAATAAACTGTACACCGCTTCGTTCGGCGACGCGATAAACGAATTCCTGCCTGCGACCTATGTTTCCAAAAATAAGGAATATCTGGAACACGTATTCATGGAATCAAAAGAGGAAAAAATGATTTTAAAGCCGCTTAACGGCTACGGCGGTAAAGGTGTCATTTTGGTCGAAAAACGCGCTTCGCAAAGTTTCCGTTCGCTGCTGGATTTTTATATAGAAGGCGGAAAAGAAAGCAATTACGTGATTATGCAGGAATACATACCGGGCGCTGAACAGGGTGATGTTCGGATTTTGGTGTTGAACGGCGAACCGATTGGCGCAATGCGCCGCATCCCGGCTGATAACGATGTGCGTTCCAATGTTCACGCAGGGGGGCAAGTTTCGAAACACACGTTAACTAAAAATGAACTCAGGCTGTGTAAACACATGGGCCCTAAATTGATAAGGGACGGTTTATACTTTGTCGGTCTCGATGTTATTAACGGCAAATTGGTCGAAGTTAACGTGCTCAGCCCTGGTGGTATAACGCGAATCAATAAATTAAACCGTGTACGTTTGCAAACCCTGGTAATTAATTTTGTTGAGAGCGTGGTCAACGCCAAATATTTGATAGCCAACCGGAAAAACGAATTTAGAAAGGCGATAGAAGATGCGGATTCTCTCGGAGAATGAAATCATCGGTAAAATCGAAGCCGAAGAAATTTTCACTGCAACCGTTGCTGAATGTGGCCTGCTGGTAAAAATAGAACAATATGTACCGGGTATTTGTACCGCAATCCATAATGGCCACCATTTGCGTGAAAGTTTGCGGGATCAATGTTCGCTCAGCGATGCCGAACGCTTATATGAAGAAGACCCTTTCACCGGTGAATTCATTCAGTCAAACCCAATTTCGCTGATAGCCCAGGATTCACGTTATGAATATGACCTGAATCGTTCGTCGGAGCATTGTATTTATGAGACCGCGTGGAGCAAATCCGTATGGAAAAAACCGCTTTCGGCGGCGGAAATATCGCTCAGTCGGGAAAAACATCGCAGTTATTACCGGATTTTATATGCATTAGTAAAACAACTGGAAAAAAAATTTAATGCCTGCGTACTGTACGATTTTCATGCTTATAACTATAAACGCATTGATGAACCGGATACGCCTACACTAAACATCGGAACCGCACAAATAAATAACAGCATATGGAAAAATGAAGTCAATCATTACTTCAACCAGCTAAAAAAGATTTCATTACCCAATCTACATGTGCGCGTAGCAAAAAATGAAGTTTTCCGGGGATTGGGTTACCAGGCAACTTTTATCAATGAGAATTTCCGCCATACGTTGATCCTGGCAACGGAAATTAAAAAAGTTTTCATGGATGAAAACACCGGAGAAGTTTTCCCGTTGGTATTGGCGGAATTAAAAGAAGGCTTGAAATATGCCCTGGCCATGAACGCCGCCTATTTTGCCCGCAAACGGACCAGTAGCAAATATCTGCGGAAAACCGATCTATTGGCTTCCAAACTGGACAAGTTGGTACGCAATATCGATCAGCAGCTCTATCAGCTTGGCAAAGGCATTGAAACGCTGCTTTATATCAACCCAATAAACCTGCAACATGAGAAAAAAACCTTTTTCTCCCGAAAATTTAATTATCAGCCGAATTTCAGATATCGCCAGCTGACGATAGATCCTTATCTATTTAAAGAGCGGCTTTATCGCGTGCCCGTCGATTCAATTCAGGATATCAGTATTCAAACCCTTTACCGTAAGGTGGTTGATGCATATGCCGGAAAAATCGATATGATCACCGCGATCGGCAGCGATAAATTTCTCTATAATTCATTACGCTATTACGGGGAGCCGGATTTAACCGATATTCATAACGCCCGATTTTTGCTGTATGCGCGCGATTTAGATGGAGAACAGGAAATTACCTATAATGCCGAACAGGCGAAACTCGCATTTGAAGAAGCGGTAAGGAGCTATGACATAAAATGCCGTGTGGAAATTTCCTCTAAAATTCTCGCGGCCGCAATGGTAAATAATATTCGTAAATCGATACTGATTAATAAACACAAGATTCTGTCGTCCGTCGAATTGAACGCCCTGATTCATCACGAGCTCGGTGTGCACATGGTCACGACGGTAAATTCCGAACTGCAGCCATTAAAAGTATTCAGATTGGGCCTACCGGGTAACACTCATACGCAGGAAGGACTGGCCATTCTTAGCGAATATCTATCCGGTAATTTAACCTATGAGCGGCTACAAGTACTGGCCCTGAGAGTAATTGCAGTAGATATGCTGATAAAAAAATACGACTTCAGCGACACTTTTCGAACATTGCTCGACAATTATCAACTGGACCGGGAAAAAGCTTTTAATATTACCGCACGTGTTTATCGCGGCGGCGGCTTTACCAAGGATTTTCTTTATCTGCGCGGCCTCCGAGACGCTTATCATTTATATCAAAACCAGGGATTGGACGGTTTGTTTATCGGTAAAACCTCCTTTGAATACCTGGACCTGATCAACGAATTGATAACCCGAAAAATACTTCATCCGCCTAAATATCTGCCGCGCAGTTTTTCGGACGTTAAAGCGGATAACATGATTATGAACTATATCATCAGTTCCATTCGATGACGCGCTATCGGAAAAACAATTGAAAGTGAAAAGGAAACGAGCCGGGATAGCATCCGGCTCGTTATAAACAGCAAGGAGCGGCGCTAACGCGCCTGAATGAGACATCTGCCTAAGACAATACTACTTTATTCGAAAGCAACATCGCCCAAAACAGAAGTTGAGAACGGGTTTAAATTCGGCATACACCGGATAAGTCCCTCAATTTTTTACCTGGGTCTATGCTATTCGGCCAAGACCCCACTTCAATCCTTGATTTCCATTGCTCCCTATTTTTCACTTCATTATTCATATCTGCCTATTTGAAACCAACACTGCCGGGGTTGATTCGAAATCCTTATCGCCATTATCAAACTCACAGCCATGCAGCTTATCAATCACCGCTTTTGTGCTTACCCATTTACGGCAATCAAAATCTATCTCTTTTATATCAGAAGGTAAAACAAAAAAAATTGATTCTAAACATAAATAAAAATGCATGCCGTAATGCGCTGAATATTATAATAAGACGCAATCAGGTAAGGATAAATAAATGGACATCGAACTTTTAAAAACGTTTCTCGATATAAATCGCACCCGCCACTTTGGGAAATCAGCGGAAAATTTATTCATCAGCCAGTCCGCAGTAAGCGCCCGCATAAAATTGCTGGAAGAACTACTTGGTTTACCTTTATTTTCAAGGAACAGAAACGACCTGCAACTGACGCCGGCGGGAAAAAAGCTGCTCAAACCGGCTCAAGACATGTTGGATTTATGGAACCGTACCCGGCAGGAAATAGCGATTCAAGACGAAGGTAAAATACCGATCAGTGTCGGCGGCATGCCAAGTCTCTGGGACATTATCTTGAACCAATGGCTAACATGCGTCAGTAAACAACTGGACAAAGTGACCTTAAATGTCGAAGTTCATAGCCTGGATGCTCTACGTTTAAAGCTGTTGGATAGAACGCTGGATTTGTCATTTATGTTCGAAGCCCCCCAGTCTGTTGACCTGGAAGTGATGGAAATAGCCCGGATACCTTTATGTATGGTCAGTTCAAATCCGCAAGTTACGCTTGAAAAAGCGATTACCGAAGATTACATTTTGGTGGATTGGGGCACATCATTTTCAATCATTCATGCACGCACATTTCCGCAGGCAATACCGATAATGCGCGTCAATGTCGGTCGTATTGCCTTGGAATATATTTTAGCTAAAAAAGGCAACGCTTATCTGGCCAAACCCATGGTGGAAAACTATATTGCCTCGGGGGAGCTACATATTGTTCCCGACGCTCCCGTAATCGAACGGCCTGCCTATGCAATTTTTCCGGCACAGAGTGAAAAACGGGAGTTGCTGACTAAATGTCTTGACTTGGTACCCGGTTCACAATAAAAGCACTCGATGAAAATTCATCTGGTCATTGCCTCTTGAACGAGTAGCCAATTTCGGCAAAAGTTGAATAACTTTTGCCGAACCCATTACTAAAGACTACGTCTCATCATCAAAATCAAAATCAAGTTCATCGAAATAGTCCAGTTCTTTTTTCAACCTTTTTTTCTCCAGGTAAAGGTCTATTTTTCTACGTGTAGCCATTTTTTTTGTGGCTTTATCACTTTCATCGGCAAAAGCATACAGTTCCGTCACATCCACATCTTCGACTTCGTCATCGGTATCCGCCAGTATGCTCGCTTTGTTATCGGTTGCTTTTTTTGCAACCGGTTGAGACAAAATTTGCGTTGATTTTTTCGCCATGTGTTACTTAACTCAAAAAAGATGCTTTTTATCTGTATGTAATGATATTGTAAAGTGAAAAAAAATTATCTTTACGATCATTTTTTCAGATTATTGGTTTCTCTGCTTTGCCGCTTCTTAAGCTGCCAGAACAGAAATTTCGGCTTGCTCATTTTGTCAGGTTCCTTCCCGCCAAGAAGCGAGGTATTGCGCTTGTTGAACGGTCAATTCGTCAATACGAACGCCCATTGCCGAGAGTTTCAATTTCGCCACTTCCTGATCGATTGCGGCAGGGACTTTGTGTACCGAATTATCCAATTTCCTGTCGCCGGTCATCATATAAACGGCACAAAGCACTTGATTGGCGAAGCTCATATCCATAACAGCGGAGGGGTGGCCTTCCGCGGCAGCCAAATTAACCAACCGGCCCTCCGCCAGGACACACAATTTTCGTCCGTCGGCAAGCGTATATTCGTCCACCGCAGGACGCGGCCGGTGCTTGCTTACACTCATTTTCTCGACAGCCGGAATATTGATTTCCACATTAAAATGACCGGAATTGGCCAATAAACAGCCGTCTTTCATAACATGCAAGTGTTGTTCATCAACCACATGTTTATCCCCGGTAGCCGTCACAATAAAATCGGAAATCGGGGTGGCCTCAAGCAGCGGCATAACCCGGTAGCCGTCCATAGCCGCTTCCAATGCGCGTAACGGGTCTACTTCGGTAACTATGACATTGGCGCCATGGCCTTTGGCGCGCATGGCAATACCCCTGCCACACCAGCCATAACCTACAACGGTAAAGACCTTTCCCGCGAGCAGAATATTGGTTGCGCGGATAATGCCGTCCAAAGTGCTTTGGCCGGTGCCGTAACGATTATCGAACAAATGTTTGGTATTTGCATCATTCACCGCCATGACCGGATATTTAAGCGCCCCGTCCCGCGCCATAGCACGCAAGCGAATGACGCCGGTGGTTGTTTCTTCAGTGCCGCCGATCATGGTATCCAACAATTCAGTACGATTTTTGTGCAATTCGCTAATTAAGTCCGCCCCATCATCCATGGTAAATACCGGCTTGTGGTCCAGCGCCGCATTAATGTGACGGTAATAGACGCGATTCGACTCACCACGCATCGCGAAGACGGGAATACGATCATAGTGCACCAGAGCGGCAGCGACATCATCTTGCGTGCTTAACGGGTTGCTGGCACATAACACGACGTTTGCCCCGGCTGCCTTGAGCGTTCGGGCCAGATTGGCGGTCTCCGTGGTAATATGCAGGCAACCGCTGATGCGTTTATCCCGTAACGGCTGCGTACTGCTGAAACGCAGCATAAGCTCGCGCAATACCGGCATTTCCCGAAAAGCCCAGTTGATGCGTTGATTGCCCTGATCGGCTAAATCGAGGTTGTTGATGTCACAATCAATCATCTTGTATGGCCCGTCTTTACCTCAAAGTTAGCGTGTTACGTTTAATTTTAATTGCTCTCACTAATAATGCCAATACAAATAGGGAACATCGGTAAATTTGTCCAGCCGATCTTTCAGCCGAACAAATGACGCTTATGTTATCAACGGCAATTGGCTATCCGTTAAAGTTGCCGATGAGATTTCAAAAAAAATCAGCTTTAACGTTGCAAGATACTGATTAATCGAGGTCAGTCATGTAAACTAGGGTCTCCATCAGGATATTGAAAAATCATTGGTCTAAGTTCTATGGCATATTATTTACGTTTTTGGGAAAAATACTTTCCACAATTTGTGCAAAGCCATGACGACGCCGTAAACCGGTTGATGGATGCAGCGAAAAAAGTTGAAATTCCTGCAGGACAAGTCGTCTTCTATCCGGGCAGCCGGTGTGAAAATTATCTGTTGATGCTGGAAGGTTGTATTAAAACGCAATTGATTTCCGAGGGCGGCAGGGAAGTTTTGCTTTACTATGTGCGCTCCGGTGATTCTTGTGTGCTAACGACTTCCTGTCTGCTGGCAGGAGATCGATATCCGGCCGAAGGCATTACCGAAGAAAATACGAGCGCTTTTGCCATTCCCGCCGAAACATTCCATTCGACACTGGATAATTCCGGTTTTTTTCGACGGTTTGTTTTCGAAAATTTCGCTAAACGCTTGTCCAATGTCATTTCGCGAATGGAACAGGTCATCTTCGGCCCGATCGATTTACGTTTAGCGAGATCGTTGCTGGCAGCGGACAAACCCGTCATCAACCATACCCATCAGGAACTTGCAGCGGAACTTGGCACAGCCCGAGAAGTGGTCTCCAGACATCTTAAGCGTTATGAAGCATACGGTTGGATTAAAATGAGCCGCGGCGCCATCGAAATAAGGGACACCGCGGCGCTAAAAAAACTCAGCGAATGGCAAAATGTCGTTTAAAGAAATTGCTTAATATTATTTCTGCCAGGTTGGCGGGAGATGGCATGCTTACCATTATCGAATGTCAATTCCCCGAAAACCCTATCAATAAATTTGTTCGACTTATTCAATTGACCGTACAGTTTCCCCTGAGAGTTTTTGCTTTCTCTCCTGCTCTTCATTACCAATAAATTTTAGGATAATAAAACCGATAATAAATCCGGTAAATGATGCGGCGACCAGCGGTAGTGCGAAGGGAATGTCATGGTGATTCCTGAGATCCATTTGCAATATTTCGGAAAATATTGCCAGCATATAATTCAACAATGATTCAAACATAACCGATTCTCCAGATTATCAAATGCAAACCCCGAACCGGTAAATTCGGTATTAGGCCATTTATTAAAGCCTAATCCGAAATAGTACAGTCAGGACTCGATTCAAAATGCGCTGAACTGCAATCTACTGAAATTGGTGCCGGTTCGGGCACGGTTAATATTGTAGAAATCATTGTTGCCCGGCTTCAGTGACATAGTCACATTCCTGACAAATTTTCTTGGTTTTTTTAGTTTATTTTTGTAAGGTTAACCAACCCGGAAATTATTGTTCGAATCCCACTCCCCATTGTCCGAAATAAAATTGTTCCGCCAGCGGTACACGGGAGCGTGCCGCTAATTCGGCGGCTCTGAAATCCTCATCAAGCACATCGCTTTCCGCCTGATAGCCGACAGCCATCATCGCCATTGGCGTACAATCATCGGGCAGATGAAACACTTCACGCGCCCCAGCCACGTCGAAGCCCCCCATCTGGTGTACGACCAATCCCAAAGCGACAGCCTGCAGGCATAAACTGGCGCTTGCTGCACCGGCGTCATACATCGCCCAGCGGTTAGCTTTGCCGTTATGGCTGAAATTATGTTTGGCCGCACTGAGAATCAAGACCGGAGCATTTTTAGCCCATTGACTGTTCTTTTCACTCAGAATCGATAGCGCATTCCGCCAACCGGTTTCATCCTTCGACTTAACGCAAACCACATAGCGCCAAGGTTGTTCGTTGAAGCAAGACGGAGCCCATCGCGCAGCCTCCAGCAATGCTGCCAATACGGCGTTGCTGACATCTCGAGTGGCATCGAAAGCGCGCGGACTCCAACGATTCCGGATGATTTCATGAATGTTTACGCTGGTTGTGGCAGGTTTATTTTTCATAAGTGCGTCCCTCATTGTTCAGGATATTAATAAAATCAAAGCAGGCATATATCGTGATAAGCCTATTTGACTTTCTCTCCGCTATTCACGACGCCCTCTCCGGCCGCGATTGCGGTTTTGCGGCTAGTAGTCCTATATCCTATGTCAACAGCTCTGCTACTCGCTGCAGATCCGCTTCGGTATCGACGCCTGCTTCCGGTGTTTCGGGAACGATCGATACCCTGATTACTTCACCATGCCATAAAACACGTAACTGCTCCAACGATTCAACGGCTTCCAACGGCGAAACTTCCCAATCAATATAACGTTTGATAAACCCTACCGTATAGGCGTAAATGCCGATGTGCCGAAGATACTTTAACCGATCGGTTAATGGTTCGCCTGCCGATTGTTTGAATCCGTCGCGATCCCAGGGAATCGGCGCCCGGCTGAAATAGAGTGCGCAGCCGCGTTGATCCAGAACCACTTTTACCGCATTCGGATTGAAGACTTCCTGCGTGTCGCGGATCGGAGCGGCCAGAGTCGCCATGCCGGCCAATTGTTGTCCGGCCAGAACTTCAGCCACTTCGCGAATGTAGCCAGGGGGAATTAACGGCTCATCCCCCTGCAGATTGACAATGATTTGTGAATCATTCCAGCCGCGCTGTTCGGCCACTTCGGCAATTCTTTCAGTGCCGCTGCGATGCTTGATGTCGGTCATTGCCGCATTGACGCCAAAGCTTGTCACCGCATCAAAGATTCGCCGATCATCGGTTGCAACGACTATTTCCTCTGCGCCGGCCTGCCTGGCACGTTCGCAGACATGAATAATCATTGCTTTTCCGGCAATATTCAACAGCGGTTTCCCCGGCAACCGGGTTGAACCGTAACGCGCCGGAATCACAACGTTAAACGGCGTAGACATCAGCGCAACGCATCCACTTCTTCGAGACTCAACTGTCTCGCTTCGTCTTCCAGCATCACCGGAATTTCATCGCGGATCGGAAAAGCGAGCCTGTCCGCTTTGCAAATCAACTCCTGCTGATCCTGGTTATAAATTAACGGGCTTTTGCACAGCGGGCAAGCCAAAATATCAAGTAGTTGTTTGTCCATCGTTTTCTCTAATATTAAAAGTTAAAGGCAACCGTTAGCAATTTCCGGTTGTTATTTTCTCCAGTAATTGTTGCAAGCGCTGTTTCAGTTCTTGCTGCACAACGGCTTGAACAGGCACATACCAATGTTTTGGGCCGGCAAAACCGATACATTTCACGGCGTCTTTTTCGGTCATTAGCACCGGTTTTTCATCTTTGAATTCGATATCCTGCTGCCGATAAGCATAATGATCCGGAAAAATGGCGGAATCGCATTGCAATCCGTACTGCTCCAGTGTGGCAAAAAAACGGGAAGGATTACCGATACCCGCCACGGCATGGCAAAGCTGATTTTTAAACTGCTGTAAATCCCTTTGCTCGCCGGTAACCAGATTTACCGCCTTTGCGACTTGCAATTGCATCGCATACTCATTTTCTTCCGCTTCCCCGCCGTTACAGACGACTATATCGACTTCCTGTAGACGGCTTATCGGTTCCCGCAGCGGCCCACCCGGTAAAATAGCGCCGTTACCGAAACGCCGTGTTCCGTCGATAACGGCAATTTCAATATCCCGTTGCAACGCATAATGTTGCATGCCGTCGTCAGATAAAATGACATCGCAACCGGTATCGGCCAGCAGCATATTACCTGCTGCAATTCTTGACGGACCAACAGCCACGGGACATAAACCACGCTGTGCGAGCAGCAGCGCCTCGTCCCCGACAAGTTTCGGGTCGCTGTCGTTCTGCACCCGTTGCGGCCAGTCTTCAGCGGACCCGCCGTAGCCACGGCTGATAATGCCCGGATGTAAACCCGACTGCTTGAGAAATTCAGCCAGCCAGATAATAAACGGGGTTTTCCCTGTTCCGCCAACAGTGATATTTCCAACTACGATAACCGGCACGGCAAGTGTATGCGACTTCAATAAACCAATACGATACAGAAATCTGCGCAATCTGACGGAATAATGAAAAATCATGCTGAACGGTTTCAACCACACGGCAAAAAACGGATCCTTGTACCACAAATCCGTTAACCAGCGAGCCAGGACTATGTGGATGTTGTTTTGTCCAAACGGAATATTCATGAATTATTTGGACAATTCCCGCTCATGTTGCATCGCTTATTGTGCCGTTGGATTCTTGGCGGCAAAAATGATCTGCTTAAAACCGATTTGTCCCGCAACATCCAGCGCGCTGATCACCGACTGGTGCGGCGTTTTGGCATCGGCACTGATAATAAACGGCAATTCCCTCGGGTTCTCGCCTGCCTGCAGCAAAGCCTTTTTAAGGGTAGCAAGCTTTTGATTGACCAGTTGTCGATTGTTGACGTAATAAATGCCTTCGGCATCGATGGTTAAATTGATCACTTTATCGAAGTCGGAATTTTCGGAACCGTTTGCTTCCGGTAAGGTGACATTCAGTTGCGTTTCGCGGTTGAAGGTTGTCGTTACCATAAAAAAGATCAACAATAAAAACACCACGTCGATCATCGGTGTCAATGTTACTTCGACGGATCGCTTTTTTTTGCCGCGAAAATTCATCAGGCTTCCTCGCGATGGCCGTGCATCACTTCAATCAACTTCAGCGCCTCTTCTTCCATATTCAAAATATATTGGTTGACCAGTCCGTCAAAATAACGATGGAACATTAAACTCGGAATAGCTACCGTCAAGCCCGCAGCCGTGGTAATCAGCGCCTCCGATATGCCGCCGGCCAACACGGTCGGATCCCCTACCCCATGTGTTGTAATTGCGGCAAATACCTTGATCATACCCACGACGGTGCCGAGCAAACCCAACAACGGCGCAATCGACGCGATCGTTCCCAAAGTATTGAGAAATCGTTCCATTTCATGGGCTACTTGCCGGCCCGCTTCCTCGATACTTTCCTTCATAATTTCACGTCCGTGATGACTGTTGACCAACCCGGCGGATAAAATCGCACCTAATGGCGAACTGGCTTTTAAGCGTCGGATAGAGGCACTATCCAGTTGGTCTTTTCTGAATAACGTCCAGATTTTAGGCACAAGATCGGGCGGCAATATTTTCTTTTTACGCAACGACCATAAGCGTTCGCAGATAATACCCATCGAAACAATCGAACATAAAATAATTGGCGCCATCAACCAGCCGCCGCTTTTTATCAGTTCAAACACGACATTTCCTTCTCTTTAATTTGCATATTTTGCTAAATATTTTAACGCATTACCACGGACTTTTGGGATTTTCCCACCCAGACAAAGGCAATAAAAAATGCGATACAGCTAACCGCAGCTGCCATCAAAAATACCCACTGCGCTCCGTACGACTGCCAATAATAGCCGCTAAGTAAACTGCCGAACATAGCCCCTAATCCGAAACTGGCGCTGCTGTATAATGCCTGGCCTTTCCCTTGATGCCTGCTGCCGAAATAGCGGTGCACCAGATGAATCGCCACAATATGGCTGGCACCGAAACTGGCCGCATGTAATAGCTGGGCGAAAACCATCAACCACAAATGTTTTATCTGTAATGCTATCAAAGTCCAGCGACAAACGCTCAACAATAAACTGATTAACAGGATCCGCCGTAAGGTATAGCGTTTTAACAATACGCCCATAAAAACAAACAGCACCACTTCGGCCGCCACTCCCAGCGCCCACAGCATGCCGGTAACCGTGGTCGTATAATGGTTTTGATTTAAGTAGATGGAAAAGAATACGTAATAAGGCCCGTGGGACATCTGCAGCAGCGTACTCACCGCCAAAAAGGCCAAAACTTCAGGCGTTTTTAATATTTGCCAGATATTCAGGTTATCGCTGCCGTGGTGTGCGACACGAACATCCGGCGTAAACAACGTAATCAGCCAAATAAAAAAAAGTAATAGGATAATCACGGCCGGCAAAATCATGATGCTATATACATCCAACAATGCCCCGATACCCAATACCGCCAGGATGAATCCCACTGACCCCCAAAGCCGGATCCGGCTGTAACGGTGGCTGTCTTCCTTTAAGTGAAACAAAGTTGCCGCTTCAAATTGCGGCAACGCAGCATTCCAGAAAAAACTGAATATCACCGTCACCAGCGCAAACCAGAGATAAGTATGGTCGAGTAAAAAACCGCCGAACAAACTGGCCGCAAAAAAAGAGGCGATACGGATAATTCTAAGGCTTTTCCCGGTATGATCGGCGATCCAACCCCAAAGATTTGGTGCGACTACTTTGGTTCCGACCAGCAGCGCAGTCAATTCGCCTATTTGCAACGCATTGAAGCCGATCTCCTTGAGATAGAGACTCCAGTAAGGCATAAATCCGCCAACCGTGGCAAAGTAAAAAAAATAAAACCCGGAAAGACGCCAATACGGTAAATTCGATTGCATCCGTTTGTTAAACACCGTTATTTGCGTTCGATTAGCATGCAACCTGTCGTTGAAAAAAATTCATGGTATTTGTCATCGAAGCACCGGCACGCCGCTGTGTACGTCAATATTTTGCGCCCGATGGCGTAAATAGTGGTCCATCAGCACAATAGCCATCATCGCTTCTGCTATCGGTGTCGCTCTAATCCCGACACAGGGATCGTGGCGGCCTTCGGTAACTACTTCGACGGACTGGCCTTCGAGATTGATACTTCTCCCCGGCAGCCGAATACTGGAAGTCGGTTTTAAGGCAATTGAGGCGACGATGTCCTGGCCGCTGGTAATTCCCCCGAGAATTCCCCCGGCATGATTGCTCAGAAAACCATCCGGCGTCATTTCATCACGAAACTCGGTACCCAAACTTTCGACACAGGCAAAGCCGTCGCCTATTTCGACGCCTTTCACGGCATTGATACTCATCAACGCCTGCGCCAAGTCGGCATCGAACCGGTCAAAAACCGGTTCGCCCAAACCCGGCGGCACGCCGGTCGCAACAATATTGATTTTGGCGCCAATGGAATTGCCTTGTTTGCGCAACGCATCCATATAGTTTTCCATTTCCGAAATTTTATCGGGATCCGGACAGAAAAAGGGGTTGCTCGCAATGCACGCCCAATCCAGTTTTTGCACTTTGATCGGCCCTAACTGAGCAAGATAGCCGCGAATCTCGATACCGGCGCTTTGCCGTAAAAATTTCCTGGCGATAGCACCTGCCGCCACCCGCATGGCCGTTTCCCTGGCTGAAGAACGTCCGCCGCCGCGATAATCCCGGATACCGTATTTTTGCTGATAAACATAATCCGCGTGGCCGGGACGAAAGCGATCGGCAATTTTAGAATAATCCTTGGACCGCTGATCGGTGTTTTCGACCAACAGGCCAATCGGAGTACCGGTTGTTTTACCTTCGAAGACCCCGGATAAAATTTTAACCTGATCGGCCTCTCGACGTTGCGTGGTATGCCGGGACGTTCCCGGACGACGGCGATCCAAGTCGATCTGGATGTCAGCTTCCGTCAAAGTCATACCTGAAGGACAGCCGTCAACGATACACCCCAAAGACGGGCCGTGGCTTTCTCCAAATGTTGTGACGGTAAATAATTTACCTATTGAGTTTCCGGACATAAATTAAAAATTGAGTTGAATAAATTGAAGCTACGTTGCCGCTTGGAATATTGATGCATATTGTTTTAACTGCTCCGCCGTCAGTAAAAAGACGCCATCGCCGCCGCGTTCAAAATCCAGCCAAAAAAACGGCACTTCAGGGAAACGCGTCTGCAACGTTTCCGCACTGCTGCCGACCTCGACTATCAGTATACCGCGATCGTTTAAAAACGATACCGCCTGCTCAATAATTTTGATTACAATATCCAGCCCGCTGACGCCGCCCGCAAATCCGATATGCGGTTCCGCATGATATTCGGCCGGTAATTGTTGCAGTTCTGCCTGGCACACATAGGGCGGATTGCTAACAATAATGTCATAGCGCTTGCCGCGCAAATGTTCGAACAAATCAGACTTTATCAGTTTGAGTCGTTCGGATAAATGGTGTTTTTCGACGTTGATTGCAGCGACCTGCAGTGCCTCTTCAGAGATGTCTACGGCATCGACCTCCGCTTCGGGAAAAGCGTAAGCACAAGCAATTGCAATACAGCCGCTGCCGGTGCACAGATCGAGAATAGTCCCAACCTGATCAGGTTCAACCCAAGGAGCAAACTGATCTTCGATCAATTCCGCAATAGGCGAACGTGGCACCAGCACCCGTTCATCGACATAAAAAGACAAGCCGGCAAAAATTGCCTCATGCGTCAGATAGGCGGCAGGAATCCTTTGCTTAACGCGGCGCTCTATAATAGAGATCACTTTTTCGCGTTCCTGTTTGGTCAACACTGAGTCAAAATATTCAACCGGCAATGTATAAGGCTGATTAATCGTATGCAAGACCACCGCTACTGCTTCATCCAAAGCGCTAGCGGTGCCATGACCGAAAAAAAGCTGCGCTTCGTTAAACCGGCTTGCGGCCCAACGAATATAATCGCGGATTGTGGCCAGCGACGTTAGATCATCTGAAAAAGTGCTGTTCATGGATTAACGGCATAACCTGCCAATATCTGCAAAAGCTAGATATTTTAACCGAAAGCGGAAGGCAAATGGATATTTATGCCGGCCGGCAATTTAACTGCTTCAAACTAAGAGATATAGTTCGCTTATGCAGTTAATCGGATAACAACTCGGCCGCTTTTTTTCTTGCTTCAGCTGCGCCCTGCTTGTCACCTTGTTTTAACCGGGCATCGGAAATCAGCAGCCATCCGTTCCCCTTTAAATGATTGTTTCCTACAGCCAATAACACCGATTTTCTAGCCAAGTCTTCCGCCAAACGGTATTTTTCCTGTTTATATCGCAAAACAGCCAATTCATACAATAAATATGAATTACGCGGTTCGATTCTGAGTGCCCGCTCAATTGTCACCGCAGCGCCATCCAAATTGCCTGTTTTAGTGCTCTGCCCGGCATCGGACATCAAAGCTACAATCGCAGGCGAAGAGAATTTCGGATGTAATTCCTTTTTTTCAGGCCGAATGACCGTTTGCGGCGGTTTGGTAAACAACTCGGACTGAGTTTTCGGCTGCGTCTTGACCGGCTGTACCTTTTGTACAGTACTTTTCTTGCGGCTACTATCATCAGGCGCTTGTTTAATTTCCTCAAACAAACCGGTACAACCCCCTAGCGTACTGCAAATGAGCAGGGCGTAAACTATTTTTTTATTGACCATATCTTTTATTTAAACCTGTCGCCAAGGAACACAACTCGACCCCATAACCTGAAACTAAAAATAATAATATAGTGTATTTATACTTTTCCCGTTTCCGTATCGCCTTTCCAGACCCGACCCGACAACGGGGAAAGATTAAATAACATTGACTTCTCATAGTGGTTTACAATTCAACCGTTGACAACAATAATGAGGAAAAATGTTACACTTCCTCTAACCAAGACTTCCGGATCCAAACTTATGCAACTTGCTTTCTCAGTTCTAGGCGGCAGTAAATCAGACATACTGGCAGAAATTCTTCCCGCGGTGAGTGAATGTTTATGTAATATTGTTGAAATTCGGTTCTCTCAACTGGATTATTCCAATGCCGCCTACTTGCTTATTGAAGGTAACTGGAACGAGGTGGCCAAGTTGGAAACCATGCTGGACAATATCAATAAACGACCGGATATCTTCATCAACAGCATGCGTCCGGAAGATACCTTTGAAGATGACGATTATGTCCCCTATTCACTGGAGACCATTTGCAGTGATCGAATAAACTTGGTGCAGTGCATTTCGACATTCCTGATAGAGCGCAACATGATCATCAACGAAATCAGCGGCAGCCGATATCGGACCTCCTATATCGATACGCCGGTATTTTCCACCAAGTTTATCATATTTGTCCCACCCGGACTTCGCTTGCTTTCATTACGCGAAGAATTTCTCGATTTCTGCGATCAATTGAATATTGACGCTATTTTAGAACCTATAAAGCGATAGGCTGTATCATGACTGAAATTACGATCGGCATAAGTGTGCCGGATTTTGAAGCTCCTTCGACAGGTGATAAACCCTTTAAATTATCCGATTATCGGGGGAAAAACGTTATTTTATATTTTTATCCAAAAGATAATACGCCAGGCTGTATTCAGGAAGGCCGCAGCTTTCGGGATAGCTATCCAGAATTTCAAGCGATGAATACCGAAATTTTCGGTATCTCGAGAGACTCCCTGCGGGTGCATGAAAATTTCAAAAGCAAGCAGGAGTTTCCCTTCGACTTACTTGCGGACCAAGACGAGCAGCTTTGTCAGCTGTTCGACGTCATCAAAATGAAAAACATGTACGGCAAGCAAGTGCGCGGCATTGAACGCAGTACCTTTCTAATTGATGCTGACGGCATCCTGGCGCGTGAATGGCGAAAAGTAAAAGTAAAAACGCATATTGAAGAAGTTTTACAATCTGTCAAAGAATTAAGCGGTAACTGATGAACATAGAATCTTCGCCTGAAAAAAAATTGTTTGTTATCGATACAAATGTGTTGATGCACGATCCGACGGCACTGTTCCGCTTTCAGGAACATGATATTTTTATACCAATGATCGTATTGGAAGAACTCGATCATGCTAAAAGGGGTATTTCCGAAGTTGCCCGCAACGTCAGACAAGTCAACCGATTTCTCGATGAACTAATCAGCGGCGCCGATCAAAAAACCATTGCCGACGGCATTCCTTTGTCGCAAATTGAGCATGCACCGCAAACCGATTCGCCATTTCGCGGGCGTTTGTATTTTCAAACCCAGCACATGTCGTCGTTGCTGCCCAAAAATCTGCCCGGGCAGATTGCCGATAATTCGATACTCGGCATTGTGTTAGCGCTATGCAAGGAGTTGCCTGAAAAACTCATCATTCTAGTCTCAAAAGACATCAATATGCGCATCAAAGCGGCCGCCTTGGAATTGAATGCCGAGGAATATTATAACGACCAAACCCTAGATGACATTGATCTGTTATACAGCGGCGCATCTGCCCTTCCTGACGACTTCTGGGAAATTCACGGCAGCAAGATGGAGTCGTGGCTGGAACACGGTAAAACCTTTTATAAGCTCGAAGGACCGATGGTTTCCGAATGGTATCCCAACCAATACCTCTATATGGAGAACGAGTCAAATTTTGAAGCCATCGTACGAACCTGTGACGGTGAACGCGCCATTCTTGAATTGGCCAAAGATTATCGAACCGCACATAACAGTGTCTGGGGTGTCAGGGCAAAAAACCGTGAACAAAACTTCGCCTTCAATGTACTGCTTGATCCGGAAATCGATTTTGTCACACTTTTAGGTACGGCAGGAACCGGTAAGACACTGCTGACTTTGGCAGCCGGTCTCAATATGACGTTGGAAAACAAAATCTATCAGGAAATTATCATGACCCGGGAGACAATTCCGGTCGGTGAAGACATCGGTTTTCTACCCGGTACCGAAGAGGAAAAAATGGCACCGTGGATGGGTGCATTGATAGACAATTTGGAACTGCTCGGCAACCGCTCCGATCAGACTGAATGGGAACAGGGAGCCACCAATAATCTATTGATGAACCGGGTAAAAATCAGATCCTTGAATTTTATGCGCGGACGCACATTTCTCTATCGGTATCTGATCATCGATGAGGCGCAAAACTTGACGCCCAAACAAATGAAGACCCTGATCACGCGTGCAGGTCCCGGCACCAAGATCATTTGTATCGGTAACCTGTCGCAAATCGATACCCCTTATCTCACCCCGACCACTTCAGGACTGACTTATATTGTGGACCGTTTTAAATCATGGGAGCACGGCGCCCATATCACATTGAAACGAGGTGAGCGTTCACGCCTGGCTGATTACGCGTCTGATATTTTATAACTTTTGATGATCTGCAATGTGGTTCGAAACGGGCAATCCGTTTCGACAGCATTTTGCATGGCAACCTTAAAAATTACTGTCAAAATTTTTCTCGCCGATCCTTGGCCAGGCATTGAGTACGGCTTTGACCAATGTCGCTAACGGGATAGCAAAAAACACGCCCCAAAACCCCCACATCCCGCCAAAAAACAGGATCGCAACAATAATCGCTATCGGATGTAAATTAACCGCCTCGGAAAATAATAAAGGCACCAACACCGCGCCGTCTATCGTCTGTATAACGGCATAGGCTACTAAAACATAAATGAATTCATCGTTCATCCCCCATTGGAAATAGGCCGCCCCCAAAACCGGAAAGGTCACCAAGGTAGCGCCCACATAGGGAATAATGACCTGCAACCCCATGAATACCGCCAACAGCATGGCATATTTCAGATCCATGGCGGAAAAGGTAATATAACTGGCAAGCCATAAAATCAGTATTTCCACAAATTTGCCGCGCACATAATTGCCGATCTGCACGTCGACTTCCTGCCAAACATGCAGCGATAAAACCCTGTCTCTGGGTAAGTACTGGGCAAACCAAGCAAGCAGATCATCCTTATCTTTTAACAGAAAAAACACCAGCATGGGCACCAGCACCAGATAAATCATCGCAGTGAGCAAACCGACCACGGAAGCGGCGGAAACAGTCACTAAATCCTGGCTGTACTTAAGCAGGCTGTCCTGCATCGTAAATAAAAGTCCCTTGATTTTGTTTTCCGAAATTAACTGCGGATATAATTCAGGCAGGCGCATAATTTGCTCTTGCGCGCTGTTCAACATTGCCGGGATATGTTGCAGAAATTGTATTCCCTGGTCATAGATCATCGGCAGTAAAATAAACAACAAATAAACCAAGCCGGCCAAAAAACCCAGATAAACGATTAATACGGCCGGTAAACGAGGTATTTTCCGCTTTTCCGCATTGGCGATAATACCCTCCAATAAATAGGCGACAACAATCGATGCAAATACCGGCAACAACAAATCGGACAACAAATAAATCAATGAGAAACCTACAATCAGCATGATTGCTAATGCGAGTGCCTGGGAATTGGGCAAAACCCGCCTGAACCAGTCTTTCAGATAATGCACATTAGAAAATTCAGTTTGATTGTTCATTTGATGCCGTTTTAAACTTACTATCCATCACATTAATTTAATCATGTTGCATTGTGGAATCAGACAAAGCTAACCACTCGTTAAAATAGCGACGATTTGCCGTCGCCGCAGGGGCTAAAGCCAAACTTTGTTCGGCACCGACTGATTTGAAAAAATAAAAAACGTGACGAATCCGGATTAGTTATTATTATTGCTGTGATTGCTTTAAACTTATATTTTACAACATAGTATCATCTAATCATCCAATTAATTTTTCAATACAATTAGTTAACCTTCCCAGCCAATAACCTCGCTGTTTTTTCGGGCAATATCAACCCGAGTTGAAGTGCTCAGCAATAACTTAAAATTTAATAAAATTAGAATATTTCTATTATTAAAATTTCAAGCAACAAACACCTGGTCAATGGAGGGCCAGGCCATTCCGGAAAATTTTTTTCTCAGCCTTTTAAAGCCCTTGAAATCTCAAACAAAACACGCCTTTTTCCACAATTTATCCACAACTTAAAAACAACAAATACACATTATATTGCGTTTTGTATGAGACAAAAACACTATATCATGTATAATTACTATCGAAGCTCAGGTGGCCTGACGTATCCAGCCTTATGCCTGCAATCAATTATCTAAGTACTGGGTTTTGCTCAAAATAATTTACCTGCTGCTTCTGCCGAAACACCAGGTGCCGACCAACAACAACTTGTTTACCGGAGGAACAATGGAAACCGAATCACTTACAACTAAAACTGCCGAACAATCCGTGATGGCGGAAGCAAATGGCTTATCCCCCGAAATAAAAGCGTTTGCCCCCGGTGAAGTGCGCGTGATCCGCCGTAACGGCAAAGTAACCTCGTTCGACGCCAATAAAATTTCCGTCGCGATTACCAAAACCTTTTTAGCCGTTGAAGGCGGCAATGCAGCAGCCAGCAGACGTATCCACGACACCGTGGCCGAGCTTACCGGACAAATTGTTAAGGCCTTAACCCGCCGTTTACCCAGTGGCGGAACGCTACATATCGAAGATATCCAGGACCAGGTTGAATTGGCTCTGATGCGCAGTGAACACCATAAAGTCGCCCGCGCCTACGTACTTTACCGTGAAGAACATGCCCGCATACGCGCCGAATCGGACCGGACAAAACAACAGGCGAGCAAGGAAAAAGCCGTATTTAATATCACTGCGGCAGACGGCACCAGCAAGCCATTGGACACATTGCGCCTACAACAGATAATTGCCGAAGCCTGCAGCGGATTAGACAGCGTTGACCAGAACCTGATTTTTACCGAAACGTTGCGCAATGTGTTTGACGGTGTGCCTGAAAAGGACATCGCCCCGACGCTGATCATGAGCGCCCGTACTCAGATTGAAAAAGAACCGCAGTATTCCTTCGTCGCAGCCCGGCTGCTGTTAGATAAAATGCGCCACGAAGCGCTGGCGTTTATCGGCAACGGTAATCCCCTTGCTTCACTGCAGGAAATGAACGAGCGTTATGCGGAATATTTTGCCGATTACATCAAGCGCGGCGCTGAACTGGAACTATTGGACCGTACCCTGTGCCACTTTGATTTAATTCAATTGGGCCGGGCGCTAAAGCCGGAACGCGATTTGCAATTTAATTATCTGGGCCTGCAGACACTGTATGACCGTTATTTTATTCATCACCGTGAGACCCGATTTGAACTGCCGCAAGCATTTTTCATGCGTGTGGCAATGGGTCTGGCAATCAACGAAATTGACAGGGAAACACGCGCGATAGAATTTTACAACCTGCTGTCCAGTTTCGACTTTATGAGTTCTACCCCTACCCTGTTCAATTCCGGTACTTTGCGTCCGCAACTGTCATCCTGCTACCTGACCACGGTACCCGATGATTTGGAAGGCATATTCAATGCGATCAAAGACGATGCCCTGCTCTCCAAATATGCCGGCGGACTGGGCAACGACTGGACGCGTGTCAGGGCCATGGGTGCCCATATCAAAGGCACCAACGGTAAATCGCAAGGTGTCGTACCTTTTCTGAAAGTCGCCAACGATACCGCGGTCGCCGTCAACCAGGGTGGGAAACGCAAAGGTGCCATGTGCGCTTATCTGGAAACTTGGCATCTGGATATCGAGGAATTTCTCGATTTGCGCAAAAATACCGGCGACGACCGCCGCCGCACGCACGACATGAACACCGCCAACTGGATCCCGGATTTATTCATGAAACGGGTTGCCGAAGAAGCCGAATGGACCCTGTTCTCCCCGGAAGAAGTGCCCGATCTACACGACCTTTACGGAACTGACTTCGAACAGGCTTATATCGCTTATGAACAAAAGGTCGATCGGGGCGAAATCAAACATTACAAGCGGATACCGGCATTAAGTCTATGGCGCAAAATGCTGTCGATGCTGTTTGAAACCGGGCATCCCTGGCTCACCTTTAAGGACCCCTGCAATCTGCGTTCGCCGCAACAGCATATCGGAACCGTACACAGTTCTAATCTGTGCACCGAGATAACCTTGAATACCTCAGATAGTGAAATTGCCGTCTGCAATCTCGGTTCGGTCAACCTTGCCGCGCATATCGGTAGGGAAGGACTGGACATGAACAAACTGGAAAGAACCATCGGCACCGCGATGCGCATGCTGGACAACGTCATCGATTACAATTTTTACAGCGTAACGGAAGCACGCCGCGCCAATCTGCGCCACCGTCCGGTCGGGCTGGGCCTGATGGGGTTCCAGGACGCTTTGTATGAAATGCGCATCGCTTACGGTTCGGAACAAGCTGTTGAATTTGCCGACCGATCCATGGAGGCGATCAGTTACTTTGCCATCAAAGCATCAACTGAGTTGGCCGAAGAACGCGGCAGTTATTCGACATTTAATGGTTCTCTTTGGCAACAGGGAGTCCTGCCGATCGATTCGCTTGAAAAACTACAGCAATGCCGCGGCGATTATCTGCAGGTCGACCGCTCGCAAAGTCTTGACTGGAATACGCTAAGAGAACGCATTAGAACCGTCGGTATCCGCAATTCCAACACGATGGCCATTGCGCCGACCGCAACAATATCCAATATTTGCGGCGTCTCTCAATCCATCGAACCTACTTACCAAAACCTGTTTGTTAAATCCAATTTGTCCGGCGAATTCACCGTGGTTAACCCCTACTTGGTAGACGAATTGAAAGCCCGCGGCCTCTGGGATGAAGTGATGATTAACGACTTGAAATACTATGACGGCAGTGTACAGTGCATTGACCGAATCCCAAACGACATCAAACGGCAATACGCGACCGCTTTCGAAATTGAACCGGGCTGGCTGATCGAAGCGGCATCGCGCCGCCAGAAATGGATCGACCAGGGGCAATCGCTGAATTTATATATGTCCGAGCCCAACGGCAAAAAACTGGATGCATTGTACAAACTGGCTTGGCTGCGCGGTTTAAAAACCACCTATTACCTGCGCAGTCTGGGCGCCACACATGTAGAAAAAAGCACACTGGCCGACGGCAAGCTCAATGCGGTACAAATCGCCCCGGATAACGAGGCGCCGAAAGCCTGTTCGATACTGGATCCGGATTGCGAGGCGTGCCAATAATTTTTCAACGTGAGATGATCGTTAAATCTAGGAAACGCTACGTGAAACTCATTTTAAAGCGGGGTCGCGTCCCCGCCGACTCGATACTTTCTTTTGCATCGCCAAAAGAAAGTATCCAAAGAAAAGGCGACCCGGTTACCGCTTCATCCTGTGCGCCGAGATTTTCAACGGAGGTCGTTCGACAAGCCTTTCCTGGCTTGGCGAACGACGCACGGAATCCATTCCGCACCCCTGACGGGCATTTTCCGTTGAAAACTCCGGTGCTCGGCGCGATAAACGGGAAACAATAAAAAAGTCTGTAGATACTGAATTTCATTATTATTAAAGTCTGGAGGTAACTAAACATGTTTAATTGGGAAGACCCCCTAGCCGGATTGGCTAAAAAACCGTCAATTCCGGAACAGGTCAAAACATCTGCTCAAATAGAAAAAAAACCCGAAATCAAAGTACGCCCGGGCATGGGTTTACAAAGTAACGACGCGATTATGAAGACAGCGGGACAGGCTCCGTCTGTCAACCCCGACCCCGATCCGCGCAGCGATGAAAGTGACGTATTGCACGAGGAATATCTCAGCGGCACGGGTCTGGAAGACATCGAAATCGGCGCCAAGCGCATTCAGGTCGACGACAAAAAAATCATCAACTGCCGCGCCGACCTGAATCAGTTGGTGCCGTTTAAGTATGACTGGGCCTGGCAAAAATATCTGGACGGCTGCGCCAATCACTGGATGCCGCAGGAAATTAACATGACTGCCGACATCGCGTTATGGAAAAGCAAGGACGGCTTGACCGAAGACGAACGTACCATTATCAAACGCAATCTGGGTTTCTTCTCGACTGCTGATTCGCTGGTCGCCAACAATTTGGTGCTGGCGGTTTACCGCCATATCACCAACCCCGAATGCCGGCAGTACCTGCTGCGCCAAGCTTTCGAAGAAGCGGTTCACACCCACGCTTATCAGTACGTGGTTGAATCGTTGGGCATGGACGAAGGCGAAATTTTTAACATGTACCGTGAACTGCCGGCGGTAGCCCGAAAAGCGGAATGGGCGCTACCCTTTACCCAGCATTTAAGCGACCCATATTTTCATACGGGAACCCCGGAAACCGACCAAAAACTGCTTAAGGAACTGATCGCCTTTTATGTCATCTTCGAAGGTATTTTTTTCTATGTCGGATTCACCCAGGTATTGTCGATGGGCCGCCGCAACAAAATGACCGGCACTGCGGAACAATTCCAGTATATTCTGCGCGACGAATCGATGCATATGAACTTCGGTATCGACGTGATCAACCAGATCAAAATGGAAAATCCGCATTTGTGGACGGATAACTTTAAACAAGAGATCATCACCATGATCCGCGAAGCGGTGGAAATCGAAACCCAATATGCCTACGATACAATGCCGCGTGGCGTATTAGGCCTTAATGCTTCAATGTTCAAGGAGTACCTGGAATTCATCGCCAACCGCCGCTGCAGCCAAATAGGCCTGCCGGAGCAATTCCCCGGCGCCAACAACCCGTTCCCCTGGATGTCGGAAGTACTGGATCTGAAAAAAGAAAAAAACTTCTTCGAAACTAGGGTGACTGAATACCAAACCGGCGGAGCATTGAGTTGGGATTAAATTAGAGCAGAAACCGGTTGGGTTACCCCCAACCGGTATGCTTCATTCGTTGTCTTTAAATAGCAAAGTTAGCAACATGAAAACAAGCGGTTTTCCTCCCGGATGGGATAGAGAACGGTTGCAACGGATCATTGAATATTATGAATGGCGCAACCGGCGTTCGGAAAATATAAAGCCCGCCGTCAAATCGAGTTCGTCGGGGAATCATTCACAAAAAACAGAAGCCATTTTGATGCCGGTGATTTATGAATTGATAAAACAAAATAAGGCGGCGTAAGCTTAATTGACGCTGGAGTCTAAATTGACATCGGCGTAAACCAATAATATTGTCGAATTTCTTCGAAGTTGCCGGGTTTGCCTGAAACAATGCAGCACGCGTACGCTTTCCATCACATCAGCTGTTTATTTAAAATAATCCCAAGGATATTCGGGAGATAAGATAGGCTTAAAACCTTCGGGTACCGGAAATGGCGCAGTAACAAACTCATAGACGCCAACCAGTTCGCGGGTAACAAACATGCCCAGCCCCATTGCCAAACCAATAGGAACCCCAATTGCACCCTGCTTGGTAGTTTCTTTAACGATATTGCCGGGGATTTCAAGAAAACCGCATGCCATCCCGGCCAGTCCTCTTCCTACCTTGCCGGCTGCAGAATTGTCCGCAGTCGCGTTCATTGTCATGCCGAATAACAAAACGGCGCTTGCAAACATCAATAATGACCGTGATTTTTTCATTGGCCGTCCTCCTCTATGGTGAAATGTCGTATCGATAGTCAAATTACCTCTATAGTCCGGGCCGCTGATTTGTCCGAATACAGAGCCGGTTTAATCATTGATTTGCCATAATGTCAGGCGCCTACTGCTTACTGTTATCAACTACTGTAACAAACCTGATTGTAATCCTAGTTGAAGCTAAAGCAATCGTTTTTTCCCCTTGTCGCACTTGATTGAGTTCATTTAGGTACTGCGTTAGAGCCAGTAGAGAAACACGAACAAACATAACCACACACCATCGACAAAATGCCAATACCAGGCAACACCTCGAAACGCAAAGTGGTTATCAGGTGTAAAGTGTCCCAGCATGCTTCGCGCCAGAATTACCATCAACATGACAGCCCCAATGGTAACGTGAGCACCATGAAATCCGGTCAGCAAAAAAAACAGGCTGCCATACACACCGGCGTTCAATGTCAGTCGGTGTGCGGTATAAGCCTGATAAAATTCACGGCCCTGCAGTCCGAGAAACGCCAAACCTAGAACGACAGTGAGAATCAGCCCCGCCGTCAATACCGTTCGCTTCTTGGTTCGAAGTCCCCAGTGAGCCCAATTCAGGGTTACGCCGCTGGTCAATAATAATACTGTGTTCAAAACCGGTATGCCCGACCACTTGGCACCGGCTTTTGCGCCAAGATATTGGTAGTTATCCGGGTTGGTCAGCAGCGGCCAATGGGCGTTAAAATCCGGCCACAATAAAATATGGGTCAAAGGGTAATATTCGCCGCCCAGCAACGGTATGCTCCCGAAGCGGATAAAAAATAAAGCACCGAAAAACGCACAAAATAATAAAATTTCGGAAAAAATAAACCAGCTCATGGCACGCTGAAAGGATCGATCCGCCTGACTGTTGTAACAACCTTTTCTGCTTTCCTCGACGACTTGGCTCAACCAGCCGAACAGCATCAAAAACAGAATCGATAGTCCGAGCAGGAAAAGATAGCTACCGTACCAAACATAATGCAGCCAATGGGCTGCGCCAACGAACAGTAGGAACAATCCGAAACAACCCAGAATCGGCCAGAAACAGGGCTTGGGTACAAAATAGGCGGTTGCGGTTATCTGTTGTTCCATGTTGCATTCCCGGTCATGCTACTTTTCAGGCATGGTTTGACGCTCATATTCCCAGCTACCTTATTTCCGGTGGTGTTTTAAAACTGTGATATGGCGGCGGCGATGCCAGCGTCCATTCCAAACCCTCGGCGGAAGGCCAAACGCGGGCGCCGACCCGCCTTCCCCTGCGAATGGCAAATAAAACATTGAATATAAAAATCAACTGTGCTGAACCGAATATAAAAGCGCCGATTGACGAAATCGCATTAAAATCGGCAAATTGCAGCCCATAATCAGGAATTCTACGCGGCATTCCCGCCAAGCCGGCAAAATGCATCGGAAAAAAAGTCAGGTTCACCGACACGGCCGACAGCCAAAAATGCCATCTCCCCAGTGGTTCATGGTACATCCTGCCGCACCATTTCGGCAACCAGAAGTAAATACCGGCAATCGTTGCAAAAACCACGCCCGGCACCAATACATAATGCAGATGCGCGACGATGAAATAACTGTCCTGATACTGGTAATCCGCCGGGGCTATCGATGCCATCACTCCGGTAAACCCGCCTATCACGAACAGAAAAATAAAACCGACTGCGAATAACATCGGCGTTTCGAGACTGAGAGAACCGCGGTACATCGTGGTCACCCAGTTGAATACTTTGATTCCGGTCGGCACGGCTATCAGCATGGTACAGTACATAAAAAACAATTCGGCCCAAACTGCCAGCCCCACGGTAAACATATGGTGAGCCCAGACCATATAAGACAACAAACCGATGGCAACGGTCGCCGCCACCATAAACCGGTAGCCGAATAATTTCTTTCTGCTGAAGGCAGGAATGACTTGCGAAATAATGCCGAATGCCGGCAGCACCAGCACATAGACTTCCGGATGTCCGAAAAACCAGAAAATATGTTGGAACAGAACAGGGTCACCTCCTCCGGCAGCATCAAAAAAGCTGGTCCCGAAATTCCGGTCTGCCAGTAACATAGTCACTGCGGCTGCAAGCACAGGCATAATGCCCAATAGCAAAAAGGCGGTCACCAGCCAAGTCCAGACGAACATCGGCATTTTCAGCCAGTTCATGCCGGGTGCCCGCAGGTTGCAGATGGTAACAATGATATTAATTGCGCCCAAAATCGACGAGACACCCAGCATATGGACGGTAAAAATCATGAAGTCGGTGCTGGGAGGCGCAAAGCGGGTAGACAACGGAGCATACAAGGTCCAGCCGAAATTGGGCCCGCCGCCGGCCATGGCCAGAGTACTGCACAACAGCGTCATGGCAAACGGTAACAGCCAAAAACTCATGTTATTCAATCGCGGCAACGCCATATCCGGCGCACCGATCATCATCGGAATCTGCCAGTTTGCTATGCCCACCGCGGCCGGCATAACAACTCCGAAAATCATAATCAATCCATGCAGCGTCGTCAGTGTATTATAAAAATTAGGATTGACAAATTGCAGACCGGGCTGAAACAGCTCCATCCTTATGGCCAGCGCCAGTAGGCCGCCGATAATAAACATGATCAACGCAAACCATAAATAGAGGGTACCGATATCCTTGTGATTGGTAGTAAACAGCCAACGCCTGATAAAGTCTATAGCACTATTAGCACACGTTGCGGAACACTGAACATTGTCCGACAGCGGTTTGTCAATCATCTCGTCTCCCTTGTTTAGCTGTACGGCGCGCTTGAATCCGGGACGGTGTTACCAGATCTCCGGTATGCAGCCCCCAGGCATTGCGTTCATAAGTAATAATTGCAGCAATTTGCACATCGTTTAATTGATCGGCAAATGCCTGCATGGCACTGCCGCGTATTCCGTGCAGCACAATATCTATATGCCGGTCCAGCGGCTCACCGACGGTCACTGAACTTTCCACCAGCGACGGATATAACGGGGGGATCCCCGTACCGTCCACTTGGTGACAAGCGGAACAATAACGATTGTAAACGTTTTCCCCTCGTTCCAAGGCAACCGGCAAAGTCCAATTGCTTTCATCTGCCTGGGCAGGCTGTTGAGCCAGCTGCATCCTGCGTTTTTCATCGTCTACCCACCGAACAAAATCCTCCTCGCCGACTGCCTTTACCACGATTGGCATATAGCCGTGCCCGACGCCGCACAATTCGGCACATTGACCGCGAAAAACGCCTTTCCGTTCGATGCGGGCCCAGGATTCATTGATAAAACCGGGAATCGCATCGCGTTTGATGCCTAATTGCGGAACCCACCAGGAATGAATGACATCACTGGACGTGACCAAAAAACGGACTTTCTTATTGACCGGTAAAACCAGGGGGCGATCAACTTCCCTTAAATATTGCGGATCTCTCGGGACTTCACCGTCTAATTGACCTTGAGGCGTGGCAAGGGTGCTGTAAAACCCGATCCCTTGGTCAAGATACTGATATTCCCAATGCCACTGGGACGCGGTGATTTTTACCGTCACATCGGTTTTGGCAAAATCGTCCATCGCAAAAAGAACGTTAGTGGCCGGTACGGCAAGAACGATTAGAATGAGAAAAGGGAGCAGAGTCCATAGCCACTCCAACTTACGGTTACTGTCGAATTTGGCTGCAACGGCTCCTTTGGAATGACGATGCTTTACCAGAATATAAAACAGCACACCATAAAGTAACAACCCGATGACGGCAAGAATACCCAGGATAGTCATATGCAAATCATAGATATCCTTGCTGATTGGCGTTACCCCTTTATCCAGATTAATCTGCCAGTCAGCTGTGGCCGGTATGGTAACGATCATCAAACCAACCCCGAGCAATCTTATCCGCCTCATGGCGCTGTCGCTAATCACTGTCATCATCCTGTTTGCCTTAGCTCTTTAATATGTTTTCATCACCACAAGGAATAGTCGTTGCCGACTTGACTTTGCTGAACCATAAATTTTACCGCAGCGATAATTTCCGAACCCGTACAGTACGTGCATCCGCCTTTTGGCGGCATATTGTTAATGCCATTCAGCGTGTTAACAATCAGCACATCGAAATTTTTTTCAATCCGTGCCGCCCATTGCTGTTTATCTCCTGTCTTGGGAGCCCCCAATTTACCTTGTTCATGACAAATACTGCAGGTCTCCTGATAAACGGTTTTACCGACGGCCGGACCGGTAGCCTGTTGCCGTGGCATGGCCGGCTTATTATTCAAAGCGTACCACTGTGAACTTTCCAGCGAACGATACAGCAGATAATCCACGGCATGTATGATATCCCTATCATCGCAGGTAACGCAGGCGCCCTTGATCGGCATTTTGTTGTAACCATTGATGGCGTGGCCGTACAACCCGGATATGCCGCTGCGCAATACCCGCTGTTGCCAATCCGCCTGATTGCCGATGCGTGGCGCCCCTATTTCGCCATTAAGGTGACAGACGACGCAAACATTGGCATAAACCTGCTCGCCTCTTTTTAACGGCTCCTGTTGCGCTACCAGTTTCGAAACATTGCGCGGCTCCCTACCGTTGATCGACTTTAAATACTCGGCAATTGCAAGGCGGTCATTTTCCGTCAAATACTGCAGACTATCGTGATTGGCATCAGCCATGGGCCCTCTGACCGGACCGGCCTGATTCACCAATTGCCCCGTTCTGAAAACATCGGCAATCTGATATTTCGAAGCGGCGGCCAAACCGGTTCCGGTAATATCTGGCGCCCAGAAACCTTGAATAAAGGAACCGGTAAGAAAGTATCTTTTTTGTTCGGCACCGAACAGGTTCATCGGCGAGTGACACATTGCGCAGTGTCCCAATCCCTGAACCAAATAGGCGCCGCGGTTCCATTGTTTTGACCGGGTCGGATTGCTATTGTACACACCCTGATCCGGATAAAAATAGAGTAATTTCCAGCCATACTGCAAAAATCGTATATTCAGCGGAAACGGCAGGGTATTACCCTGATTCGTTCGGTGAACCGCCGGTATAGCCCGCAGATAGGCCCAGATATCCCGCAAATCCTGTTCCGTGACGCGGTTAAAATACACATAGGGAAAAGCAGGAAAGGCGTTGGAACCGTCCGCTAGAATTCCAAAACGCATAGCCCGGATAAATTCGGCTTCGGTCCAACTGCCAATCCCGGTCGCTTCATCCGGTGTTATGTTCGGACTATAAAAAGTTCCGAAAGGGGTGGGTATCGGCAATCCCCCGGCAAATGCCTGTGCCTGCGGTTGATCATGTGTATGACAGGCAATGCAGTCACCCATCTTTACCAGATATTCGCCGCGTTTCACTGCTTCAATCCGATCTACCCCGGCATAGTCGATTTGTGGATAGACAGGATATGCGCTGATGATGTCAACGCGCGAAGAAATGGGATGAAACGCTTCGGCGCAAGGGGCTATGGCAAAGATCGACAACACAACTTGCACGCACAGCGCAGTTCTAAGAATTTGATGCTTAAAACCGATAAAATTTATTTGTATTGCTGTCCGTTTCAGCCTCACGATCACTCCCAGAAGTTTAATATTTTGGTTTGCTTCCTGTTTCCTGGCCCAGCAAATGCTCAATGCCGTTAAGTTAAGGTATCGGATAAATACCTGGAACTACATTATTGGCTCTCGACTGCCTGTTTATTCTGCCAGGGATTGGGAGGCAATGATGTTGCCGGCAGGTTGGCACGCCTTCCGGCAAATCCCGGCGAATAATTGGTCGCCAGGTAATCGAGGATTAATCGTTCCGTCTTGGGATCCATTTCCTCCAAGCCTTGTGTTTCCTGCATCCAACGTATTGTTGCCAGCCAAGTATCGCGATTCCCCCGTTGCCCGATAATCAATTTTGCTGAGTGGCAAACGGTACACTGCCGCTTGACAGCCTCCCAGCCCGGGGCAATTTTTAAACCCGATTCGGGGTCGATACTTTGCGCTGTCGGCGGATCCGCCGGTTGAGCAGTTTTATTCGATGCGCCGGTCATGCCGCATGCCGTTATCTCCGTACAACAAAATATGATGAAAAGCGCTCTAAAGAAAGGCTTTTTGCTGGGCCGATTCACTGAAACACCCGATTACACCACCTGGACAGCGATTCTATGGCAGGCATTATTTAAATACCCTTTCGGATTCCAGCCGGGCACTACCATCGGCTGCGCTTTACCTTGCGAATCCGTCGCTCTTGCCCATACTTCGTAATAACCGATTTCAGGAAAGTTGAGCTCGGCACGCCATTTCTGCCAGGCAAATCTGTTTATCGGATTTTCAAGCGTGGCCGGAAGCCAACTCGCGCCGAAATCGATTGACACATCAATGGCAGCAACCTGCAATTCACCGGCCCAAGCTTTGCCCCTAAAGCTACATGGCCGTTTAAGCTCATGGGTAATACCGGATCGCGGATTAGTAATGAGGGATTTGACCGGCATCGACCCAATAATGCACATCTCTGAATCAGGTACACGGGTTCCCGGCGCTACCGGGTGACACGGTACCCGGTAGGATTGCCCAAGCATTTTGCTGCCGTCATGCACTTTATTTCTTATCACGATCTTGGTAAGCCACTTACCGCAAGTGGATGCCGGCCAGCCCGCTGTCACCAGTCTTAACGGAAAACCGTTTTGATAGGGAATATCTTGGTTATTAAATCCCCACGCAATCAATGATTCCTCTTGCAATGCTTTGGCTATAGGTACACCTCTGGAAATACTTCCTCTCTCAGGATCACCGCTGACATGGCTATCGGCGCCATAATAACCGATATATACCGCATCCTTTTTAACGCCGCAAAATTCCAGTACGTCTTTCAATCTGATGCCGGTCCATTGTGCGCATCCCACCGCACCGGTTGTCCATTGGTTGCCTTTGGTGGAGGGTGAAAACTCGCTTCTGCCGTTGCCGGCACATTCCAAAGTCAATGCATAAGTGTAATGTTTGAACTGATTTTTTAATTCGGCAATGGTAAATTGGGTCGGCCTGGCGCAAGACTCTCCGGCAATTTCCAGACGCCAATTATCTATTTGATCCTTAGCCGTTGATATCGGCGGTATACCGTTATTTCTAACAAAAAAATATTTTGCCGGAGTAAAATCATCGTCTAATAAATGGGGCGGTGTTTCAGCATTAATCGGACGGTCATTAAGGACAATTAGTCCTCGTTTGCCTTTAATAACAAAGGGGTCCTTTTCATTGGCTAGAGCAGCGGGAATCAAACCACCCGGCATTTTATCGGCAAAAGGAATTGAGGCACCTACGACGGAAGACATAGCCAGCAATGACGCCGTGGTTAAGAAACCTCTACGCGAAACGGGATTCACCTCCCTATCCCAGATCAGCTTGTCCGCAGTTACCGGATCTTTTGCATAAAGAGAAAAAATTCCCATTCGTTTATCTTTTGAATCCATACCTGCATCTCCCGGGGAAAAACTGCATTGATACCTCAAGCAAAATCTACTGTTGAACAATATGTTTCAACAGCATTAAATACCAGTAATGTAGCCGGTTCGACTACATTTTCAGTATCAACTGTGCCATCATACGTCAGCAATTCGGATTTGCAAAGTTATTCCCGAAATGACCATCATGGTGCTATGGGAAGCACCGGTAATACTGTTTTAAACGGCCACACATCTGGAACTTATAACGGGTCAACGACATTTGTAAACCAAATCTTACAAAAAGATAAGCCCTGAATTACAACAATTGAAATTTTCGCTTACAGAACAAGCAATATTTACCTGCTATGCTCAACTAAAAACAACGACGGCTGAGCTTTCCCAGTGTAACAAACTGCCGTCGAGGTTTGATTATCAGTCGAAACAACTGGCTATTGAACACCGTGGACAAAAGCCAGCAGAGAACCCCAAATGAATTTTCTGTTTAACAAATTAGATACAACAATCGAAATACTTTGTGGATAACTAACGCTGTGATTGCCTTCTACGTACTATATTCCTCAATAGGCCGCCGATTAATAGCGTTAGAAACATGATACGAAACACGTGTCATGCAATAAAGAATAGCTTTTCAGAATAATTTCTTAATCTTAATAACCGGGAAGGAGGAATAAACATAAATAATTACTTTTATAAATCAATTTCATAAGCTTAACAGGAGCCAATCATGGATATAGCTTACGCAGTATTATCACTTTTAGTCGGATGGTGTGGAACCCCCTGGCCGATTAGATGGCCCATACCAATACCACCGTGGCCACCGGAACCGGAACCCATCTGTCCTATTTGCGGAAATGTAATAAGCTCTTTAGGCGGCTTGGTCGGCGGAGTGTTAGTCACCCAGGTTTTTCCAAGCGAAATTTCTTTTGTATCGGTAGCAATCGGCGCTTTTGTTATTAGCCAAATAGCCGGGGACATTTATACTCATTTTAGAAGGAGTGAAACGATCAAACATAATTAATCATATCCATTCCAAGGATCATCGGCGGGTAAACCAGTTTTGCCCGCCTTCTGCCGAACCAGGTCAAATTCTACGTTGATTCCATCACTGCAAAAAGCGACAGCAAATGGACTGATTATCCTGATTTATTCATAAAGACAATCGCTCAAATCGGGAGCTCTGACGAACCTCGATTTCTCAATTTTTCCGGTGTCGTCGTAAATTGTTTTTCCGCTATTGTTCAACATTGCCATATTACTGTCATGGATCACCTTAAATGCTTTATCAAAATCCGCATTGAGAAAACTTCTCGCTAAATGGATACAAGAACAATAGAGTTCGGAATAATTGTCAGTTTTTCCGGTTGCGCAGCGATTGATTTTATCCGATAACAAGCGCATCACCGATATGACCGAACCATCGTGACGCCATGATATCTGCCGCTCCATAACATCTTTCCCCTGCACCGCCACAGCTCCCAATGCGTAGTAAGCGATATCGATCAGGCCGACCAAAATCTCGACCATATCCCCCGCTTTGATGGCTTTCAATGCTTCACTGCCGGCTTCCATAAGCAACGCTTGGCGAATGATGACATCCATTTCTGATAAATTCGCATTGGCACCATGCTCGGCTTGCGCATAAGAACAAGCGTCGTGGTATTCTCTTACTACTTTCAGATGATTATTCATGGTTCGCACTCCCGGTCATCGTCGCAGATTTCGCTGTTCAGACACCATCATTATCGTATTTTGACAAAATATACAAGCTGTTTCTGTATTTAAACGTTGTTCAATAACAAGACATGACGGTGTCATGTATGTTTATTAACATTAACGGTTGAATTAAAGCAACGGCGGTTTATTCATGAAGTAGCCGTAATGACATTGAAAAAAAAGTAATTGCCCTCATACTCTATTAATCAACATCATCAAGTATCCACTTAGCCAATATTAACGAGTTTTAAGACAATTGGATCGACACTAATCTTAAAGGAGAATAACGTATGGCAAACCACGTCACCTTGACACAGTTCATTATTCAGCAACAACGAGACCTTCCCGGCGTTTCGGGAACCTTCACTTCTTTACTGAACAATATCGTCACCGCCTGCAAGCAGATTTCACATAGAGTTAATCGCGGCGCATTGATTGGTGTTTTAGGTAGTGCTGAATCTGAAAATGTGCAAGGTGAAGTCCAAAAAAAATTGGATATCATCACCAATGACATAATGATCGATTCACTAAACTGGACCGGACACCTTGCCGGCATGGCATCGGAAGAAGTGGACGAACCGATTTCAATCCCCCGGCATTATCCGAAGGGGAAATATCTTGCCTTATTTGATCCCTTGGACGGTTCTTCAAACATTGACGTTAATCTGACCGTGGGTACAATTTTTTCCATTTTGCGCTGCCGTGAAGGCGTCGAACCGGATCTGGAGGATTTTTTACGCAAAGGCGCGGAACAGGTTTGCGCCGGGTTTGTGCTCTATGGCCCATCGACCATGATGGTGTTAACCACGGGACATGGGGTAAACGGATTTACGTTGGATCAGGATATCGGTGAATTTATCTTAACGCACCCGAATATGACAATTCCGGAAGAGACCAACGAATTCGCCATCAATATGTCAAATAAACTGTTCTGGGAACCCCCTGTCCAGCGCTATATCGATGAATGCCTGCTGGGCAAACAAGGACCGCGCGGCAAAAACTTCAATATGCGTTGGGTCGCATCGTTAGTAGCCGAAGTCTATCGTATTCTAATCCGCGGCGGAGTATTCTTATATCCTTATGATTCACGTGATCCCAAAAAACCCTGCAAACTGCGTTTGATGTATGAAGCCAACCCGATCGGTTTTATTGTCGAGCAGGCGGGAGGTGTTTGCTCAACAGGCCGGCAGCGTATCTTGAATATAAAACCGGAAGCCGTGCATCAGCGCGTTCCGGTTATTCTGGGATCAAAAAAAGAAGTTGAGCGGATTATCAATTACCATCAACAGGATAAATAGCAATTGCGCGCTAATTGCCGACTGCGGCGGTTGGCAGCTCACCGGCATCCTTGCCGGCAGTGCCGCAAGGATCGACGGCATCAACGCCATGCCGCCTGAAAAATTTCGCCGCACGAAAGCTGTTATGCCTTTCTTTCTCGAGGCGGTCTCAAAGGATCGGCACCTAAACTCCCTTCCAGCAACGTCAAATATTCGGGACCGTTGACAAAGGCCAATTTTTGCTGTGCGGCCTGCAGGCGGCCATGAATCCCCAACTGCTCAGCTAGCTCGATATGACTGGTTTTTTCTAGAAAACTCTCCAGATTCCAAACATGCCGTTGCCAAAGCACGGCATCCCGATGCTGCTTAACTTCAAGCCGTTCTCGGTACCAATCAGACGCTAACAGATATTCGCGGGTAAACATGGCTCGTATTTCAGGATGATGGGCATTTTTCCCCTGAAACTCGCCGTTCGCCATAATATGCAGCAAAGCATACAATGGCGGACAGGCATCATCCACGCTGCCGTCAGCCAAGTATTGACGGGCGACCCGCTGCTGTGTTTCAACAATATTGTTGATCCCGTCGACAAACACATCCATATCCTGTTTCTCAGGTTGCAAGATATCGTCGGTAAAAACGGCTGCCGGATTATCAAAGATTTTACCCATCAGACCGTGTACAAAACGTGTGGTAACACGGTATCCAAGCCGGCTGGCCAACACTGTCTGCCCCTTGTAATCAAAATCTTTAAGCGGTTCAAGATAGCCGTGATTAATCAAATAGCACGGCTGGCGCTCTTCGTGAGTGAGGCGTGTCCAAATTTCAGGTATCAGCAAACTGATATCATGATCGACACGCATTCTTGAACCGATATAACCGGCGGAGCTGGAAAACCCCGGATAACCGGTAAGCATATAGGAAACCAAGGCATTATTAAGGTCCGAAGTCGCACGCAAGGCATTGAACGGACCTTTGGTCAGCGCTCCCTCACTGCCCGCGCCGGTCGTTGACGGTGACTTGCCTGTTAATGAACTGATAAAGTCCATAAACAACTCCGGCAATTCCTGATAGTGTATCGGATTATAAACCGCTAAAGGCCGGATTCCCGGCTCCGGCGGATTATTTCTGCGCCCGACCAGCACCGCGTCCACCGGATGGTTCACCGGCTTACCCAACGGCGTTTTACGATGCAGACGAGCTCCCATTTCGGCTATGTATTTTCGTATCGGCTTGACCAAGTCTGCGCGCGTTTCCAGGTAGCGGGGGTTTTTGGAGGGTTTGCCGTCCACCAGCCGGGGTTGAGCGGATGACACGACGTAGCCCTGTCGCTCCCGGTAGGCATCGCTTAAAAGCCTGCGCATCGGATGGGTAAATTTTGAAAAGTTAATGACGTTCTCAACCACTTCCGCTAATTTTTCATCCTTAAGCGGCTCGAAATTTGCCATAAAATTTCCCGGCGCGGCCATATTCAATTCAGTCTGCTTATCATAGCCGGGTATTATTGCATCATCGGGCCGCTGGAAAAGACGATATTCGCAATTTTTGACCAGCTTCACGCTTGGCTCGTAAACATCGTCAGCAATATAATCCTTGATTTGCCGGGTGGGCACGACTACCGAGGCGCTGATATCGTCTTCCATTTGTACTTTTTCAGCAGCAATATAGTCTTGGCGAACCTTAAACGTCCGCCAGCCGCCTTCAAGATCAAATCCGACACGCAAATAGGAGGCGACTATTTTACGATCGTATAATTTAAGCTCATGGCCGGGGGCGCCGTCGATGACGTCTACAGACAAATGTTCACGCCAGGCATCTCCCCATTCCGGCCGGTAAAAACGTTTAATCAGGAATACCAAAGCCAATATGCTGGGAGGAATGGATTCCAGCCAGTGATTATATTCTTCGGTATGGCTGGGTGAAGGTGTCAACAGCTTGATGACCGAACCCAAACTGCGTTCGCTGCTCAACGGTTTGCGTGTCGGATCGCGGTCTTCATGGGCAAAACCGGGGAGAAAGCGGTGCCGGTAATCTTTGTCGAATATTTCCTGTACCCGGTTTAAATCTTCATTGAGATCGTCTACAAACAACGGTCCGTAGATAACCGCATCTTCGATCGATTTGGAAATTTCGGATTTGCCGCCGCCGGAAACGGTACAGGGTTTGTGGCAAAATGTTCCCTCGGCAACAGTTCCGACCAAGCGCCAGGATGGCGCCCCGGGATGTTTCAGCATCTCTATTTTATAGCCGTTGGGCTGCATATAGATTTTTCCCGGCTTCAGTCGCAACGTATGTTTGCGTCCGTTTCTTGTCCAGCAAATCGTTTGCTCGTTCAAAGCCATACGGAGATCCTGCTGCACATAGATGAGATTGGGAAACCGTTTGTCGATGGCATAACCTTCAGGTTTTACATCCATTAATTCCCCATAACGGGAAACCATATCGTCAAAATTGTAACCCGGCTCACGGGTCAGACTTCCGACACCGAACTCGTCACCGTGGCTGTAGCGCCGAAATGCCAGCGCACCGCCGGCGTGTTCTTCTTCGGCAAGTCCATATAAATTAGCTGAATAACTAATTTGCGTTTTGACTTCCTTTTTACAATATCCGTAATAATTATCGGCAAGCAAAGTGACAATAACACCGTTTTCGTCCCGGGCGGTGAGTTTGAATGCCTGGCCGTCGTTATACAATTCCCCGGCATCCTGCCAGCACATGCCGTCATCCCTCTGTCGCTGGGTAGCATCATTCCAATGCGGCAACCCGACCTGCTGCTTGGTCAGTTTGACAAGATGAGGAGCAAGAATGACACATCCCGTATGACCGGTCCAATGATCCACATCGAGCGCGGCATCGAATTCGGAGAAAGCCGGATTGCCGCCGTTGCCAAAGATGCTCTCCACGAAATCCAGATTACTGACCAAATTACCGGGAGCAAAAAACCGGATCTCCATGGATTTTTCCTGTTCGATACCGGGAATTTCCGGACAAACAACCGGGCGCAGTAATAATGAAGCAAACATCTTAGCCGGATTGGTCTGATTGGCAGTGAACGGTAACACTAATAAATCAGCGGGCGGCTTAAGGGCGTGTTCCAACATTGACGCAAAAGTCCGCTTGGGTACCTCCTTCTTGTCGCCAGGCACCGGCAAACCGTCGGCGGCAATGTGAAACGAGCCCTTTGTTGTTCGGCGGTCGCTAGCGGGATTATGCAAAACACCTTGTTTAACACGGTAGCTGGAAACAATCTCGGAAACAAATTCATCTTCGCCTATCGGCAGCGATAACTCGCGGGCGACACCATGGCGGTCCAGTTCAAAGGTTATTGTCGGCAGTGAAGGTATTTTCTCCAAGTTCAAATCCGCAAGGTAATCGTTTAAAAAATTTTGGATACGTCTGTCGGGTGGATAATACGATGTGGATAATTGCCGGCTTTTTTCCAAATAGCTGCGCAGCAAATCATTTGCCGTCGCCATCAATTCGGCTGATTCGTCGTTTACACAGGCAGGCTGGCCGCAAGAGGCCAACTTCAGATTGATATATAGGTGCAGCTTTCGCTTTTCAGATTCAGAAGACATATCGGGGTTATTCAGCCCGAGAGCTAGAGTTGGATCCATATTGATTCTCACCACTTTATTTTTTTAGTTTTTATAATGTTATTTACCACAGTTTCCGCAAATAAAGCCACCGCGCTGCTGTGCGCGGCAACGATCGCTTCAAAATCTTCGCTGACCACCGGTACGGTAAATTCACTGATTTGACTCTGTGACGTGTTTGTTTCATTTTTTCCGGAGAGCGCCCATCTGATTTTTAAAACCATATGCTTACCTTTTTCGGCGTCCATCCGCAGTACCTCGATCGACAAATGATAATCTGCGGCACCATTAAGCATGCCGCTATCCATTTTCACATGGCCCGGTGCGATGCGCGAGCTCAGATCTTCGATCAATACCCGCTGGAATGAATCCTGCAGCGGTTCGGCCCAGCGATGCAACTCACTGAAAGACAGCTTATAATCATTTTCCCTCGTGACAATTTGCGGACGGTCGAGATAATCCGGAAAAGCGATCGGCTCGATAACGATAACAACCCCCGAAAAACTTTCCCGTTCAACCGCTGAGTCATACCGCGGTATCGGTTTGAGCAGATAAAATTCAGCAGGCGGGCTGGTAGCGCAACCGGAAAATAACAACGGTAGACAAATCAGCAAATTTCTAGTGAAGATATTGATCATCGATTATTCTCCCGGTAAGTTACTTTTGCCCTGGAACAGCGCTTCCGGATGGCGCTCCAAATAGTCGGCAAGAACTCTGATCGACCGGGCCGCTTTACCCAATTCCGATAAAGCAGCATTAAAATTCCGACTCATCGGGGTGACCTGCTGACCGGCTGTTTGCATCGTATCCAGTGCGGACTGCACTTTCAACAAAGTCGCATTGGCATTATTAATTGCCTCCTGTGTATTGGACAGGATGGGACCGGCGTGAGTATTCAAAGTTTGCATCAATCGGCTTGTCCGTTCCAAGGTTTGTTGCAAATCACCGGTCAACTGACCTGAGTCATCACGTAACCGGGCAACAATGCGCTGCAGATCGAAAACGGTCTCGCTCAGTGCGGTCATAGTATTGCGTGTTTTTTCGGAGCTTACCAATTCATTGACGGAACTGACCGTTTGCAGAATTTCGTTGAAAAGTTGTTCCAACGGAATTTTCTGAAAGTCATTAAGCAGTTTGTTGATGGTGTCTTGAATCGCCTGAACACTGGAAGGGACCGAAGGCACTTCCGGTAAATCCTCCTTGTGATCCAACAGCTTTACCGGGGAATCGGGTAAAAAACGGGCCTCGATAAACAACCGTCCGGTTAGCATGCTGGTCATCTGCAGTTGCAGGCGCAGGCCCTCTTTGATCAGTTCATCGAGAATCTCCTCGGTATCCATGTCATCCATCGCATTATCACGCTTGATGATTTTATCCGGCTCAATTTCAAACACCACAGGCACCAGGATTTGATTCAACTTGCCGTCCCGTACCACATTAATGTCGACCACCTGACCGATCTGGACGCCGCTGAGCTTAACCGGGGCTCCGATGGTAAGGCCGTTAATCGATTCATCAAAATAAACCACAAACCGTTCGGTTTCACTGAACCATTTGCCACCGCCGATGACAATGATCCCGACAACCAACAGCACGACGGCGCCAACGATAAAAGCGCCAATGGTAAGCGGATTTGCCTGTTTACTCATAATTTATACTCTTGGTTGGCATTACGCTTCCCCACCACGGGTAAGAAACTTGCGTACTTTCGGATCTTCGCATTCCTTTAACAATACTTTCGGGTCGCCGCTCGCAATCATCGTTTTAGTTTCCGGATCCAGAAAAATGGAGTTATTGCCGATGGCGAAAATACTGGGAAGCTCATGGGTTACTATGACAAATGTCGCCCCTAGGCTATCGCGCAACGCCAAAATCAAATCGTCCAGTAAACTGGCGCTGACCGGGTCGAGCCCTGCGGAAGGTTCGTCAAAAAAAAGGATTTCCGGATCCAATGCCATGGCCCTGGCCAGACCGGCCCTTTTTTGCATTCCGCCGCTGATTTCCGACGGATAATAATCTTCATAACCCGCTAATCCGACCAGTGCTAATTTCAATGAAACCAGTTCCCTGATCTCCCCTGGCGTTAAATCGGTATATTCCGCCAACGGCAGAGCTATATTTTCTTCCAGGGTCATGGAACTCCATAATGCGCCGCTCTGATAGAGGATACCGTTGCGCCGCATGATTATCGCGCGCTGTTCGGCCGAACTCTCCCAAAAGTCAATCTTTCCGTAAAGCACAGAACCGGTCGCCGGTTGTTTCAAGCCGATCAAATGCCGCAACAACGTACTTTTACCACAGCCGCTGCCGCCCATAAAGATAAAAATATCGCCTTTGTTAATGGTGAAATTCAAATCACGCTGAATGACCAAATCATCGTAAGCCATGGTCAAATTCTTAACGGTAATATGCGCTTTACCTGTCATGACTAAATTTTCAGACTATCGTAGACAACCGTCAATACCGAATCCGCCACGACAATACTGACTATTCCGCTGACCACGGCTGATGTTGCCGCTTTACCGACCGCTGACGAACTGCGCCCGCATTGCATGCCGCTCATACAGCCTGATAGCGCAACCAATACGCCAAACACCGTACTTTTTATCAAACCGGTGGCACAGTCCAACAGTTTAATCGAACCGACTGTCTGGTGATAATATTCGATAAAAGAAAGATCGAGCAGACCGACACCGACGACAAGCCCTCCCATAATGCCTAAGAAATCCGCATAGAGGGTTAATAAAGGCATCATCAGAATTAACGCCAGCATCCTCGGCAAGACCAGGAAATCCATCGGGATAATGCCCATCGTCTTAAACGCGTCGATTTCTTCATTGACCTGCATGGTTCCCAACTGGGCGGCATAAGCCGCCCCGGTACGGCCGGCCATAATGATTGCGGTCATCATTGCGCCCATTTCCCTCACCATACCTAATGCCACCAGATTCGCAATATAAATATCAGCCCCGAACATGCGCAGCTGGATGGCGCCTACAAAAGCCAGAATCAACCCGATAAGCATGCTGATCAAGGTAACGATAGGCAGCGCGTTGGGTCCGCACTCCTGTACAATGAGCCAGAAGTCTCCACTCCGAAAGCAGGATTTACCCGACGTAAACCGAACGATACTTAACCATGCTTCGCCGGTAAATACCAGTATATCCTTGACTTCCCGAACGACCTCGATCCCTTTGTTACCTAACTGATATTGAAACGATTCCCGCTGTTCCGTTTTACTTGTTGTTTCGCTTCTCGGTACGGCCTTGGCCAGATCGACCAATCCGCACACACCTTTCGGCAAGCCCGATAGGTCTATTTTGATATTTTTTTGACCCAGAACTCCAACGATTCCGGAAACAAAAGCAACTAAGCGGCTATCCCATCGTCCCAACGATAAAGCGCCATTCAAAAAGATATCGGTCACGGCATAGCGCTGTAATTCGGCGGTAACCTGAGTCACCGAAGGCAATGTATTGCCGATTATCCAGTCTCCGATGAAAACCAGTTCAATCCGTCCCGGTTCATGGGCGATAATTTCATATCGGCACGCAGTTTTATGGCTCGGCATGGTTATATTTTATTTGCTGAAATAGAGAATGGCAAAAAATTAAATAATGCTCATACATTGGCTGTTTCCCTTTCGATTATTTTAATGAACTTTTGTACCCCGAGAAAATCGTAGTTTACGGTACAAACCTGTGGACTCGGTTTGTCGATTTTTTTAATTTTCTTTTTTAAAGAAGGTTATTTAATATGTAAAAAATTTATACATTAATTGTGCCCGCTGTAATGTTAAGCGCTGTCTGCGCAACCGCTACTGCGGCCGAAGAACCTACCAATGGCGTGCAATTGAAAGACTGAGCGGCAATTATGGACAAAAAAATGCACTCGCAGCAAGACTATATGTTGCAGATGCATGATTATTCGACCCGGATTTTGGCCGAAAAAGACCCTGAAAAAAGAATCAATTAAAAGAAGAGCAGTTCAACCTGATGAAACAGTATCAGATGGAAACGAAAAAAGGCAGACACCGCCAACTAAAAGCATCTCAATAGCAATTTTAGTAGCCGTTGCTGATCTGCGTTGTCACCAAGATAGTCAACATGGTGACAACGTATTTGATCAGTTCTGCCGACAAGCTAACGAGTGCCTTTCGACGCCGGCGTCGCTCGTTGGAATGACCAATCACGCAGTTTCTTTACCTGTTCATACATCGTTTTAGAAAGCGGTACCATTTTAGCCGTATTGCGAGTGATATCTCTTATGTTAAACACCCTTTGCTCCTGATAGGCGTCAGTTCTCGCCGATTTGACCGCCTGTTCAATCTCAGCGCCGCTCCAGTCCTTGGTGGCCGCCGCTAATAATTCCATATCGAAGTCATCCGGATTGGCGCCGAAATGAGAGATATGAATCCTGAAAATCTCCTTCCTTTCTTCCAAGGTCGGTAAATCGAGGAAAAACACCTGATCGAAGCGCCCTTTTCTGAGCATCTCGGCGGGCAGCATTTGAATTCTATTGGCCGTCGCTGCGACAAATACGGTAGAAGGTTTTTCCTGCATCCAGGTTAAAAAGCTCGAAAAAATATTCACGTTCCCGCCTGAAAGCGGCCCTTCGTCATAACCGAAACTATTTTCAATTTCATCGATCCAGAGCATAACCGGTGCAATATTCTCGGCAACTTTGGTGGCACGGTCGAAGGCGTATTCAGGCGGACCGAAAGCGCCTGAAAGCACCAAGTTCATATCCAGCCTGACCAACTGCAGATCCCAGGCAGCGGCAATCACTTTGGCGGCCATGCTTTTCCCGCATCCGCTTACGCCCATCATCAATACTCCCGAAGGCCTAGGCACATCTTGCTCATGAATCCGGTCGATAAATAAATTCCTCCTTTTGAGCACCCAGTCCTTGAGAATTTCAAGTCCTCCTATCTGCTCTATTTTAAACCGTTCCGGATAAAGCTTGAGGCAACTCTCTTTCATCAGAACTTGCGCCTTTTCCGCATTGACTTCGTCAAACGCTGCACGCTTATTGAGTTTCTTCTCGTATGCAATACGCAGCAACAAGTGGCGAACCTCATTTAACGATAACCCCCTCATAGCTTCCGCGCAAGCGGATAGCCATTCTTTGCTCACCTGTTGCTTCAGGTTTCTCTGCTCCAGAATTTGCACAAGATGCTGTAATATTTCCCTTGATGCAGGGAGCGGCAATTCAACCACATAGATTTCTTTTTTCAGCTCTTCAGGAAGCTTTAACATGGGATGGGAGAGCACTACAAAAGTATCCCTGTTAAGCAAGCGTTGATAAAGATCCCGCAACGCTCTGACCAGAGAGGGTTGTCTATCAAAATAGGTCGGCAAATCCTTCATCAGGTAGAAGGACTCATCCTGGGAATCGGCGATATACTCAAGCGCCTGTAGTGGATCGGTCAATGAGGATTCTTGTTTCGAATCTGAATAGAAACCCCTGATTGAAGACCATGATACGATGGGGCGCTGATCTTTGTAATAGGCTGTAGAAATGCGCGCCAAAGCATTTTCCACCCTTTCCTCTTCCCAGCAGACAATATAAATAATTGGGAACTTGGAAGTAATTCCTTTGATTAGATCCTGCATGGTATTTTCAGCACTGATAGACATGGTTTTATTACAGTTGATTAGCGATAATTGAGGAAATACTATAGCTCAAGAAAAGATATAAGGACTAATGGTATTATTTTAGTATGTTAATTCGAATACGTTGTATAGCTTTACTATGAGCAAATTATTATATAAGCGTCGTTTTCTTCTCTCGTTCATATTTTATAGCCTGACTGCCTGCACCTCTTCTTCATTACTATTGGTGAATACGCTTGCCGCTTTTGACGACTATCAGGTCTACGAAAATTTAGTCTACGGAAAAAACGAACTCAACCGACTTGACATATATACCCCGCGAGATCAAGCGGTCGATCGGGCAACCAAATTGCCCGTCGTAATTTTTTTCTATGGCGGTTGCTGGGGCGGATGTCAGACCTGGAATAAGGAAAACTATGCTTTTGTTGCTCAGGCATTGACTTCACAAGGCTATATTAGCGTATTGACCGATTACCGGCGTTATCCGCAAGTCACCTTCCCGGCCATTATCGATGATGCCAGACGATCCGTGGAATGGGTGAAAGCAAATATTAGGCATTTCGGAGGAGATCCTGACAAAATGTTTCTGATGGGTCATTCTGCCGGAGCACATTTGGCGGCCATGCTGTCAGTAAACGAATCTTATTTGCAGCCGCAAACCTTTAAAAGCATTAAAGGTTTTATCGGTCTCGCCGGACCCTATGACTTTCTACCGTTTACCGAACCCTATCAAAAACAAGTGTTCGGACCCGAAAAAAATTATCCCGCCTCCCAGCCGATCAATTTTGTGAACGGCAATGAACCGCCGATGTTACTGCTCTACGGTAACCGGGATGAAACGGTCAAACCGCACAATATAAAAAGCTTGGCTGATAAAGTACGGAATTACGGACGGCTGGCGGAAACACGTTATTACGACGATATCGATCACACCTTCCTGCTAGGCGCACTGTCAATACCCTATCAACAAAATGAACCGGTACTGGGTGACATTGTCCATTTTTTAAATCAACAGCGGGATTTTCAATATTCAGTTGCGAAACATGCTAAATGAATGTTAATAATAGGCTTGTCGGTGGAATTAGACCTTGGAGCATTTATATGGTATTCGTAAAACCAGCGGTTTGTTGCACGCATTACCTTCCTCATGAATATTTGCCCTACTCAGTTTCTTGAAAAATTGACCCTACCCAATCTGTTAACGGGTTTTCGCTTTATTGCCGCTCCCTTTTTATTAGGGTTGGCCTGGAACGGCCATGGTGTGGCTTTTCTGTCACTGCTGGCGGTATCATTTCTGACCGATGTGCTCGATGGGTTCGCGGCGCGCCTCACCGGGCAAACCAGCTGCTTCGGCGCCCGGCTGGACAGCGGAGCCGATTTAATTACCTATCTGTGCTTTGCCTTCGGCAGTTGGTGGCTGTGGCGGGATATCGTGCACCGGGAGGATATCTACGTTTATATTATCACCGCTTGTTACCTGCTGCCGGTCGCCGTCGGAGTGGTTAAATTCAACTCATACGCCATTTACCACACACGCACGGCCAAATTGGCCGCCGTCTGCATAATACCGGCCGCCTATTGCCTGTTTCTTGGCGGCCCGGCCTGGCCGTTCCGGGTTGCTGTTTTCATCTATGTGGCCGCCGCCATCGAAGAAATCGTCATTACGCTGCTATTGCCCAAACCACAATTAGATGTGCGTTCTCTCTTTGAGGTTCTACAACATCGCAACAAACACCTTAACCGGTAATGACGGAAATACCCCGCTTTCGCCTCCATAAGTTTCATCCATGAACACCACCTCCCGTAAACTGCGCGTTGCCCTGGTTAGCAACAACTACACGCCTTATTGCGGAGGCGTGGTCAGCTCAATCAACGCCCAGGCCGCGGCGTTACGCAAAGACGGCCATACAGTGCGGGTAATTACCCTTGATTTCTTGGGTAACCGACATGACGATCCCAACTATGTCATCCGGATCGCCACCCCGGTTAAATTCAAACATCGACAGAATCATTACGCGGTTCCCTGGTTCATGGTCACACAATTAAAACGCGCCTTCGAAGCAATCGAAGCGGATATTGTCCACGTGCATCACCCTTTTCTGCTTGGCGTTACTGCTGTCAGAGCGGCCCGCCTGCTGAAAATGCCTACCCTGTTTACTTACCACACTCTTTATGAGGCCTATGCGCATTACGTTCCGTTGCCGGAAAACACAGCAAAACGATTGATAACGCGGCTGGTAAAATCATTTTGCAATTCAGTGGACGGAATTATCGTACCGAGTACTTGTATGGAACAAAATCTGCGCGCACAGTCCGTCACAACGGATTGCTTTTGTATTCCCAGTCCGCTGCAAAGATCCTTCCTGGATATCCCGCCTACGGTAAAGAGACGCGCCAAGCTCGAACGTTTTCAATTATTGACCGTGGTGCGTTTCACAAAAGAAAAAAATGTGCCTTTTGTTTTAGAGGTATTTAAAGATCTGGATGATCGGTTTTACCTTACACTGGTCGGCTATGGTGCAGAATATGAAAACTTACGCGCTTATGCCTATGAACATTTGCAGCTCTCCCCCGAGCGTCTACGGTTTGTCTTGAAACCGCCGCGAGATCAGCTGCTCGCGCATTACAAAAATGCAGACCTGTTCTTATTCCCTTCAACAAGCGACACCCAGGGATTGGTGCTTGCCGAAGCCATGGCCTGTTCAACACCGGTTATTGCTCTGCCTGGTCCCGGACAAAACGACATCGTTCGCAACGGTAAAAACGGTTTTATCGTTAAATCAAAACAGGAAATGCTCAATAGAATTGTAGAATCAGCTGAACGAACCGGACAATTCACTTGCATGCAAAAAGCCGCCTGGCTTACAGCGAAAAACTACTCGCCGGATCAATACCTTGAACAGCTTTTGGACGTGTACAATCAATTTAGCGCCAATTCGAGATCATAGCATCGGCTGATTTGACATATATACGTTCATCAACGTAAGATTGGTTGCTCGCCAGTGCGTGTTGCTTCGGGCCAATTGATACATTTCCGCCGCCGGTCGCCGGTCATATCGCGATCAATCCGTTAGCCTTCCTTTTAAATCCTCGCCGCTAAACGGACCGGATTCACCAATTAGTTCGCGGGCTGCATCCACCTTGCCCCATACATTCCATAACAGCACACCCCGAACCCGCCTCTCCTGTAAGTAATAAACGACTCCTTTTTTATAGGGTTCGACCCAATCCGCCACCGTCTCCAAGCGGGAATCCGTACGGCCGACGGCTTCATAGCCAAGCTCAAACAAATCGGAATAAAAATAAGGAAGATGAACATAGGAAACGGCTTCACCCGCCATATTGCGGCCGGCGATGTCTCCCATCGTCAGTGCGTTGTCTTCATGCTCCACACGCATGCGGGTAGCTAAACTTGGATTGTAGAAGTTGGCCACGTCACCGGCAGCATAGATATCGGAGTTCCCGGTGCGTAGCATTTCATCCACGACAATCCCGTTATCCATGGTCAATCCCGCCTGTTCGGCAAATTCGGTATTGGGGCGAATCCCTATCCCGGCAACCACGGCATCCACCTCGATGCTACGTTCTTCCGATCCGTCCGCGTTTCGAACCTGTAATACCAGCGCTTCCCGCCATCGGTTCAATCCTGTAACGGATTGTCCGGATAATATTTCGACCCCCTTGGATTGGTAGTATTCGTTGAGGAACTGATTCAGATCGTGGGGAAACAACCGCGCCCCGACACCCTCCTCGGGAAAAGCCATAACAACCTTTTTGCCGTTCATAGCCAGCGCCGCTGCGATTTCAGAGCCGATAAAACCGCCTCCGATCACGGCAAAACGCTGCTTCTCCGTGGTAAGCGCGCGAAGTTGCAGATAATCGTCGAGATTGCGGAAATAAATAATATCCGTGCCGCCGAATGGCAGATGCACCGCAGTTCCGCCCATCGCCAACAGGAGCTTGTCATAATGATAGACGGTTCCACTGTCATCAATGACTTTTTTGTCGGCGGGGGAAAGTGTTTGAACGGTACGTCCTAAATGCAATGTGGCATCCAGTTTTTCGGTTTGGCACCAAATTTTTTCCATCGGCTTTCCTTGCCATAGCCCTTTGGAAAGGGGAGGACGTTTGTAAGGCGGATGTGATTCCGCACTGATCATACCGACGGTGCCCGTCGAATCCACGCTCCGTATGCCGTTGACTGCTGCGTGAGCCGTCATCCCACCTCCAACAATAAGATATTGATAACTCAACATTTCACACCCCCTTTACAAAATAAGTGCTGGCAATAGCGCCACGACGTGTTCTCTTGCAAATAAGACAAGCGGATGATTTTCAGGTTCCGGATTATTCTAATGGACGTCGGAACTTACCTGGTTATTGCACTCCGCAAAGGACTATGAGCGAAGAAGCAATTTGCACGCACCGTGCCGGCCGCCCATCTTAACGTGTTGGCACACCGGTAAGCGTGGCCGATATGATTCGAATGTTAATCGACCTTTATCCGGTCTGCGAAACCAGCCATGTCGACGCCGTACATTTGGATGGAAACGAACATGCTGTGCCGGCAGCGGCGTAAATGGCGGTATAGTGGATAATGTTAGAAATGACTACCGGGCTATCGAAAACTCTGCCTGATTTCCCGGGAAACCGGTAAAATGCGGATTGAATTCATTCCGAACCGGCGAGCAAACGGCGAATTTCCGTTTCGCAGCCGCCGCAACCGGAACATGCGCCGGTGATTCTTGAGATTCTCTCGAAACTGTCAATGCCCTGCTCGATCAATTGCCTGATTTGACTCGCAGTAGTACCGCTACAACAGCACAATCTATCGTTTTTCTCACTTGATTCAATTCTATTGGGATAATAACCAGACATCGGCGACATAAAAACGGGTGGATTTAACTTGTATTGCAACGTGATTATTGGTTAGTATCGGATCATAACATACTTTGAAAAAGACAAACTGACAGAGACCGACATGGCTAAAACAAACGTAATAATAAAAAGTTTAGCGATCTGCTGTTGCATCATATTATCCGGTTGTGGGGAGGAACACGTTGACCAATCTACTGCCACCTCGCCGCAGCCCCAACCCGAAGAACGCTCGGACAATAACGCCGTTTCGCCCGCTATCCACCTCAGTGAAGCATTAGTCGGTATCAACGAAGGCAAGCTTGAAATCCATGCCTCACTGGACGGTGTCGAAAATAATCGAACCAAAATGATTCGTTTTGCGAAAATTGCCGAATCACAACCGATTACAATCCTACAAAGTTCCGTCTATATACAGACGGCTATCAATAATCAGGCAAAACTCTCGGCTCAATTGCAATTGGTCTACAAACCCCATGGGGATGTCGATGACGCCACGGATATCACAATCGTGAGCGATGAAATCACCGATCAGGGCAGCGGTTTTCATTGGCACGCCAAAATAACCGGCTGTAAAAACAGTGATTGTTCTGAAACCGAAGAAACCCTAATTCCGACAAAAGGGCAAATACCCGAATCCGAAAATATGAACACAAGGGAGGTGCACGAACTTTCAATTATCTGGGATGAAGATAAATTTCAATTTCTTTTTTCCCTTGACGATATAGAAACCCGCATCGACATGCAGCCCTATGTCGCAAAATCACAATTTGACCCGAGAAATTTCAGCTACGCCGCGTTAACGGCCGAAGTCAGCAATGTTGAAAGCGAATCGGAAAGCGGAAGAATTGTGGTTCGTTTCGGTGATGTATTTGTCAATGGCCATTTATATGATGATTTTAACAGCGATTCAATCAATCCCGACAAATGGATTACCGGCCAGATTAAATAAAACCCGGTTGCAATTCATATCTTGTGCCAAACAAAACTCATAGATTTTCAACACCTCAGGTTCAACAATGTCATGCTATTAAGACGGCAGCGATTGGGTTCTTACCGGATCGGTTGTTGCATACCATTCGGTAGTTCCCCGAAAATAATATTGATTTGACAACCTGCGGAATTTAATAGAAAAAATAGTTTATTTGTCTCTATTATGCCGCTGATTACTAAGTTTTTAATAATGTGATCCAGTTCGCAATATATAAACGACAAGCATACTATTATGCTTGTCGTTTATCTTTTTTTAAAGGCGAGGTTTCTCATGAAAAGAACAATTCAAAAAATCTGTTTAGCCTTTTCCATGGTGTTTTTTTCCGCCCATGCTGCCGAGGCCAGCAGTCACCGTTCAGTTTGGCTTTATCACTTCTCGATAATGGATAATCTATTGACTATAGAGGAGTTAAATGCTCTAAATATTAATCAGGTTTACTTGGCGGTAAGCGCAAAACAACTACTTCCCAGTGGTGAAAATGCTTCCGAGGAATATACCAACAAACTAATCGATTTTGTAACATTGGCGACACAGAATGGAATTTCAGTACATGCCATGACCTTAATGGATAAAAAGTTTTCCTTATCAGAAAACCATGTACGTGCTGTTGAGATGGTTAGCTGGATTGTTGACTTTAACAATATGCTGGCTACCGATTATCCATTATCCGGTATCCACATTGATACCGAACCGCATACACTCAATGAATGGAAAAGCGCAAAAAAGACCAATGACTGGGATACAGTTGAAAGTATCATGGCTCAGTATGTCGATTTATTAGCGCTTTTGGACCCGGTCATACATGGTAACTCTCAATTAATTTTTTCCGCCGCTATCCATTGGAAATATAACGAATGGGCCGAGCAAGGCCGATTACCGTCGGGTGATACCGCTTTGCTCGCTCAATATTTGGATGTTGCCGTACCGATGGTTTACCAAACCGATTCATTGCGTTTAATTCACCGTCGATCAGCCGATGAAATCGAGGAAATACCGACTGTTGTTGGCATCGATGCCACAAGTTTTGACACTTATGCCAATCTGATATCAATTCAAAATGAATTGGATGAAAAAAATAGGCGTTCTGCGCATTATTTAGGAACATCCGTGCACTCCTTTAGCTCATTGAGCGCGCTGAATATGCAGTAAACAATATCCTACCGGTAAAAAGTGCGGAGTTATTCCATGCAGTAAAGCAGGTTCACTACAAACCACTTTCCGACTTTTAGGGGATCGTTATAATTTATCGGCGTCAACAAAAACGACGGTTATTCTGTTCCTCGACCGGAGCATTTTTCTATCCAACATGTTTTCGATGGAGAGAGACAATATCATGAGTTTTTCATTCAATATTTCATTAATATTTACCGCTGTCATTTGCAGCACTTCGGTTCAAGCCCAGGAAGCCGAACAGCCGAAGGAGCCTGATAACGGTTTCACCTGGAGTATAAACAAACCGACCGAATTAATGTTTGTTCAGACAGCCACCGCGATGAAATTCGACGGCAAGAAGCTCACCCTCACAGGGGTAGCGCCAGCGACGACGTTTTTTTCCGATCATCCTGACCGTTTCGTAGGCCACTTATCTACCTCGCAGTTCGTCAGCCTATGGAATCAAAATACAAAGCAATATGAAGCCGACCCGCCGAACGCATCACTAAGTGTGCTTGGTGAGACGAAACCACCGTCTGTGGTAGAACTGAAAACCGTGGCGAAGGACGGCGATTCTCTTACCTACGAAGTACGAGTGCTCGAAGGTGAGATTCCAAAGGAGTCAGGCGCAGTAACGCTATTCATCGATCCGATTATGGCAGGCGGACCACATGGCGGACCTCGACCTGGACCCGGCCCCCCACCCCATTGCCGGACCTTGGCTCGGTTGTAATATTAGCTTACTGAGTAGACGTCCCGTTTGTCTACCCCATCCCTAAGGAAGACAGTACGCACTGTACCTCTCAGAGTTTTAGCCACATCGACCCGAATCAAGAACGGGTGTTACAAGGATAGTAACCTCCCGATGCTAACCGATTACTGCGCGTTTAGAGGATGAATAACTCATCCTCTTTATCTCTATCGGGAAATATGCCTTCCTGAAAGTTTTCCACGTGCTCGGCAACCTCCTGAACGTCTTCGAACCGACCGATGTGATATACGGCTCCGCCTTCATGAACCAGCGGTATTTCGCTGCGTCCGATTATCAAACCGCTGTAAGGCGTTATAACTTCGATCTCGTTGCCGGAAACCGGATCACTGATAAAACCCAGTATTTCATTGCGTTTTACTTGACTGCCCAGCGGTTTGACCGTACGGAAAATGCCGCTTCCCGGCGCCCGGATCCATCGGCTGAAATGGGCGATATACGGTTCCCGGTAACCGCCCTTAGGTTTTTTTCTTTTCGGAAGCATTCCCAAATAACGCATAACGCCGACAATGCCGCGCACACCCGCCCGTATCGAAACCTCATCGAAACGCAAAGCCTCCCCTGCTTCATAAAGCAACATCGGAATGCCCTGCTCTGCTGCCGCACCCCTCAATGATCCGTCTCTGAGATTGGCATTGATCAGCACCGGCACATCGAATGCCTTGGCCATTGCCAGCGTTTGATCGTCTTCCAGATCGGCTCTGATTTGCGGCAGGTTGCTGCGATGTATCGCGCCGGTATGTAAATCGATACCATGCGTACTGTTGGCGACAATTTGTTGCATAAACAGATCGGCAATGCGCGATGCCAATGAGCCTTTTTTGGAACCGGGAAAAGACCGGTTTAAATCACGCCGGTCCGGAAGATAGCGGGAATGATGAATAATGCCGTAAACGTTAACTACCGGAATCGCGATAAGCGTTCCTCTTAAACGTTTTAACCCGGCTACTTTCAATAATCGGCGAATAATTTCAACACCGTTCAGCTCATCGCCGTGAATGGCGGCACTGATGAACAAAGTCGGACCGTTTTTCTTTCCCTTGATGATATGCACCGGCATGGTCATCGGGGTATGGGTATATAACGGCGGCAGCGGCAGGTCAATGGTTACCCTACAGCCGGGAGAAACGGAGCGTCCATTGATTAGCAGTGCTTCGGCCATACAATCAACCTTTGCCTAGAGTCCGAGTAGTCACTTTCGTCTTTGAGGTTGACAGTACCTGATACCTTTTCTCTATGAAGCTGATAATCATCCCGGCGATATCCTTGCCGCTGGCCTCTTCAATGCCTTGCAAACCCGGAGAGGAATTGACTTCCATAACCACCGGTCCGTGATTGGAACGCAATATATCGACACCGCAAACATTCAGCCCCATGATCGCCGCCGCCCGAATTGCCGTGGCCCGTTCTTCCGGAGTCAAACGGATCAATGAAGCTGTGCCGCCGCGGTGCAGATTGGAACGGAACTCGCCTTCGGCACCCTGTCGCTTGATCGCCGCCACAACCTTGCCGCCGATCACGAAGCAGCGAATGTCGCTGCCGCCAGCTTCCTTGATGAATTCCTGGACCATGATATTCGCTTTCAAGCCCATAAATGCCTGTATCACGCTTTCTGCTGCTTTATGGGTTTCGGCAAGCACTACGCCAATTCCCTGAGTGCCCTCCAGCAGTTTGATGACTAATGGCGCTCCGCCGACTTCGGAAATCAAGTCTTCAATATCATCCGGGTTATTGGCGAACCCGGTCACGGGCAAACCGATCCCCTTGCGTGCCAGCAACTGTGCAGAACGCAGTTTGTCGCGCGAACGGGTGATGGCCACCGACTCATTGACCGGAAAAACGTTCATCATTTCGAACTGCCTTAACACCGCGGTCCCGTAAAAGGTGACCGAAGCGCCGATACGCGGTATCACAGCATCGAAACCTTGCAGGTTTTCGCCGCGATAATGAATTGACGGATTACGCGCGGAAATATTCATATAACAACGCAATACATCCAATACCTTGACTTCATGGCCCCGGTTTTCGGCCGCTTCCACCAGCCGGGCGGTTGAATACAATTTAGGATGACGCGATAAAATGGCTATTTTCATTTATTTGATGGATCAGTTGCGAAAGTTCTGTAATTATAATAACACCCAGGTCCCTAGTCCGAGAAAGGCGACGAAACCAACGACATCAGTCACCGTGGTTAAAATGACCGAACCGGATAAAGCCGGGTCAATATTGAAGCGATTCAACAACACCGGAATAATCACACCGGCAAACGCAGCGGCACCGATATTGATCAAAATAGCCGCTGCGATCACCGCACTGATGGAGGCTTGTTGAAACCATATTGCCGCGACAACACCGACAACCAAGGCCCACACCAGCCCATTCACCAGACCCACCGTCACTTCCTTGCGCAATAAGTCGGAAACGTTGCCTTTGGCAATTTGTCCCAAAGCAATACCGCGGATAATCAGGGTCAGGGTCTGACTGCCGGCAATGCCGCCCATGGAGGCGACAATCGGCATCAGAACAGCCAATGCCACAACCTGTTGCAGGGTTTCGGCAAACAGCCCGATTGCCCAGGAAGCTAAAAAGGCGGTGAGCAGATTAATTCCCAGCCAAACCGCGCGGCGTTTGGAACTGCGGATAACCGGCGCAAACAAATCTTCATCTTCGTGCATACCCGCAGTGGCCATTAGGCGGCTTTCATATTGTTCGCGGATCAATTCCAATGCCAAACGCAAAGTTATGCGCCCTGATAACGTATCTTTAGCATCGATTACCGGCAGTGAACTCAGTCCCGAATGTTCCATTTTTTCGCTGGCATCGGCCAGGCTGGCATCGGCCGATATAACGATCGGCTGTTCTACCGCCAAATCTTTCAAGATTGTCATTTCATCGGCATTGACAATATCTTTCAGTAAAACCACCCCGGCAAATGTACCGTTTTTCCGTACCAGATACACGCTGTCGGTATATTCGGGACACTGCCTGCGGATACGCCGCACCGCCTCTTTCACCCTCGTGCCCGCGGGAAACAATAGCATATTGTGATCGACATAACGGCCGATCTGGTTTTCGCCGAACTGCGCCGAATCCAAATACAGTTGCCGCTGATTAGCATCCATGTTGTGCAATGCCTGATCCAACAGAGACTCCGGCAACGAATAAGCCAGATCGATCAGATCTTCGGCGTCCAGCCCGCTGAGCACTTCCGCTAATTCTACGTCAGGAATGCTGTCAATAATGCGTTGCCTTGCTTCCAGGCGCATATTGACCAATACTTCCACTCGCGACTTCGCGGGCACTTGCTGCCAGCGCAGCAAACGCTCCTCGATCGGTAACGACTCCAGCAATATCGACAGCTCCGTTGTCTCCAGTTCATTGACTGCCTCTTCAAATACCACTTCCTGCTCGGTATCTTCAACCTCGTTGAGGCGTTCCACCAACGCACTTATTTCTTCATTCAAACTGGTTTCTCCT
>JBNLCC010000075.1:0-16322 GCA_050303615.1 Methylococcaceae bacterium
TCAGCTCGCCGACCAGTCCCTACGGCAATTTGACGATCGATAACACCGGCGCGTTCACCTATACGGTATTTAACGACCTGCCGGAAGTGCAATCGCTGGGGGTCGGGCAAAATATTGTCGACACGTTTAATTACATGATTATCGGCGAGCTCGGCTTTACCTCGATCTCGACCGTCACGATCACGATCCTCGGCAACAACGCCAGCCTGACGGCGGAAGAGCAGGCGATCAAGGATAATGTGTTTGCGATGCACGACGAGGGCACGGTCATTAAAAATGTGACGCTGGAATTTTCCGGCAACGCGCTGGCCAACGATTCCGGCGCGTTGACCGCCTATCTCGACAGCCCGCCGACCGGCCGTTACGGCAATCTGGAATTCGATTCCGCCGGCAATTTCAACTATTCCCTCTTCAACGAATCCAGCGCGGTGCAATCGCTCAGGGAAGGGGAATTTCTGGTTGATGAGTTTGACTATTTCATCGAAGGCTTGCACGGTTACCGTTCCAAAACGACGATCACGATCTACATTCTCGGCAGCATCTTCGATCTGACCCCCGAAGAACAAGCTTTGAAGGATGCCGTGGTTGCGAGAGATGATGAAAACACGGTCATCAAAGATACGTTGTTGGTGGCCTCCGGTAACGTGACCGACAATGATCTCGGCGCCAAAACAGCGAAGTTGATCGATGGACCGGTAGGCAACTATGGTTCATTGGAATTCAATTCAGACGGCACTTATAAATACACCCTGACCGATCCGCCGGCGGCGTCAACCGGATATGTTTTTGATGTTTTCCCTTATTCCATCGAAGGCGAGGGCGGGTATACTTCCGAAGCGGAATTAAAAATCTGGGTCTTGTTGCAGCCGATTACGCCGGAAGAGCAACAGGCGCTGATCGAATCCATTTATGCGCTGGACGATGAAGATACCGTTATTCGACAGACCAAGGTATCGACCTCCGGCAATGTCGGTGACAATGATGGTCCTGGCGTGGAGACATTCTTATTGGGCGATGGTGTTAATCCGGGCAATCCGGCCGGAAACTTCGGCTCATTGGATTTTAATTCTAACGGCGATTACACCTACTCGCTTTACGCAGAATCCGAACAACCGGCCGGCTTTTGTTCCGCTGCGTTTGAAACGGATAAATTCGACTACCATGTCGAGGGCGTTGCCGGCCTGACATCCGACAATGCGACGGCCACGCTGACTGTTTACATTCTTTGTGATCCGAACGCGGATGAGCAAAGTGAGCAGGCAATTCGCGACGGTATTATCGCCCGTCCCGACGAAGCGACCGTGGTCAGAAATGAAACCGCGTCATCCGATGTATCGGGCAACGCCTTAGGGAATGATAGCGGCGCAATATCCGGCTATCTATCAAATGACCAAGGTGAATATGAAGCGGGGTTAGGGATTGCGCAATACGGCAATTTTGAATTTAGCTCCGATGGCAGTTTTACCTATACCCTGGCGAATAATTTGCCGATTGTGAAGAATCTGCCGCAAGGCGAATCGTTGGAAGAGGTATTCTATTACAGCATTATCGGTGAACATGGCTATACTTCGACCTCGACGATCACGATTCGTATCTTCGGCAGCCTTCAGGATATTGTCGATAATTCCGAGTTGGAGCCGAACGATATCCCGGCTCAGGCCACCGCGTTGACCACGACTAAATTAATGAAAGGTCAAATGCTCAATCCGAGTGACCAGGATTGGTTTAATATCGGCTTGGCAGCGAACCAGGTGATGCATATCGAGCTGTGTCCGCAAGGGAGCACTTGTGCCAATGAAAAATCTTGGGTGTTGTATGTGCTTAACAATCCGCCCGGTAATTATAATCCAACCTATTTAATAGGAACGTATCGTGACGATACGGGGGATTATGTTACTGGTTCTACTGTTGATTCAGACCATCTGTACTTGAATTACAGAAAAGGAAAATTGGATGACTATTTGATTGGCATAATTGACCCTTGCTTTGGAGAAAATAACGCGATCGATATTGAAGTGGAAACGGCCACCGATATTTACGTCGCTATTTCCACGCCATTGCTGGGCGATGAAAGCACCGTTCAATGCGGACAGGGTGATGTCGTGTTGGAACGGCCCGGCGAACCTGACGGCCTTGATCCCGTGGCCGATGCTACAACGGAAGAATACCTGTTGGCATTTCCCTTCAGCGACGACGATTACACGCTGTCGGTGACCAAGGGGACGACCGCCAACGCTATCGTCTCGGTCGGCGCGGCCAGCTACAACCCGGCAACCAGCGTTGTCGACATTCCCAAACTGCGGGTCGACAACAAACTGTACGAAGTGCAGTTGCAATTGCAACAGCCGGCGGCCAAGAAAGGCGCCCTGGGCGGACGCATTTTGACACTGGCCAAAGCGAAACGGCTGCCGGATGGATTGCGCGGCGACCCGAATCTGGCGTCGTTCAATCGTGATAACTTTCAGGCCCACCTGCCACTGGTGGTTCATTCCGGCAACGGCAAGCAATACGATGTCTGGCTGTTGTTGCATCCGGCTAAAAATGGCCACCCGCGCTACCTGGAATTGCTCAAAATCGCGCCCCGCCAATAAACCAGGGATCGGCTCGGGGTGATGGGCGCAATCCCGTCACTCCGAGCCGATCCTTTCAACAATATTTCCGACGGGGTAGGTTGGGCTGGCGAAGCCAACCCAACATTTTTCAGATTAGGCCAAGATAAAATTGGGTGGCGAACCGTACGCAATCCAGCCTACTGACCGCGAACTTGTCACGACTGCGCCTTCGGCCCTTCGACATCGGCCGGGTCGCCTTCGTAGGGCGTGGCATATTTGCAGTCTTTTTGCGGGCAGACCTTTTCGGTGCCCCGCCGTTTAGTGGATTTCAGTGTCAAAATCGGCCAGTTGCATTCCGGGCAATTTTCCGTGACCGGGACATTCCATAACGCGTAATCACATTTCGGATAAGCGGAACAGGAATAAAAAACTTTGCCGTTGCGCGATTTGCGTTTCAGAATTGTGCCTTTTTTACATTGCGGGCATTGCACGCCGGTATCCAGCGGTTTTTCCAGCGGTTCGATATATTTGCATTGCGGATAAGCGCTGCAGCCGATGAACTTGCCGTAGCGCCCGGTTTTGATCACCAGGGGCGAATGGCACTCCGGACAACTCCTGCCTTCAACAATCTCGGGCTCCTGAGCCTGGTTGCCGTCATCATTAAGATTCCGGGTATAAGAACATTCGGGATAATTGGTGCAACCGATAAAACGGCCGTTGCGGCCCAGCCTGATCGATAGGGGGCTGCCGCATTTCGGGCATTTTTCATCCAACGCTTCATGCGTCACATCTTTACGCTGTACGCTGGTTTCTTTCTCATGGATCAAGTGGTTAAACGGCTTCCAGAATTCGCCCATTAACGGGATCCAATCCTTTTCACCGCGGGAAACCGCATCCAGGTCGTCTTCCAAATCGGCGGTAAAGCCGTAATCGACATATTTGGTGAAATGTTCGGTCAGGAATTTGTTGACGATTCTGCCGACGTCGGTCGGATGAAAGCGTTTGTTTTCCAACGTGACGTAATCACGGTTCTGCAACGTGGAAATGATCGAGGCGTAGGTGGACGGGCGGCCGATGCCGTGTTCTTCCAACGACTTAACCAGACTGGCTTCGCTGTAGCGCGGCGGCGGTTCAGTGAAATGCTGGCCGGCAATAATGTCGTTGAGCGGCACCGGTCGGCCCTTTTCCAACGTAGGCAAAAAGGTTTCCTTGTCGTCGCTGTCTTTGCTGTCGTCCTTGCCTTCCAGGTAAACGGTCATAAAGCCGGGTTTGGCGATCGATGATCCGGTGGCACGGAACATGTTTTTTTCGTTGCCGCAGATCAGGTCAACCGCAACGGTATTAATCGTGGCGTGGATCATCTGGCAGGCAATGGTGCGTTTCCAGATCAGGTTGTAGAGTTTTTGTTGCTCCGCGCTGAGATAGGGCTGCAATTCATTGGGCAGACGCATTACCGACGTGGGCCGGATCGCTTCATGCGCTTCCTGGGCGTTTTTGGATTTTGTTTTGTAGATGCGCGGTTGATCGGGCAGGTTTTCAGTGCCGTACTTTTCTTTGATTAAGCCGCGTATTTCGGCAACGGCTTCGGCTGCCAGGTTTACCGAGTCGGTACGCATATAGCTGATCAGGCCGACCGTTTCACCGCCGATATCGATGCCTTCATAGAGCTGTTGCGCAACCATCATGGTGCGCTTGGTGGTGAATCCCAATTTGCGCGCCGCTTCCTGCTGCAGTGTCGAAGTGATGAACGGCGCGGCGGGATGGCGTTTGCGCTGTTTGTTTTCCAGTTCGGCGACAATTAAATTCCCGTCGGCCAACGCCAGCAGCGCCTGCTTGACGAATTCCGCGCGTTGTTCGTTTTCAATGCTGAACTGGTGTAATTTTTCGCCTTCGAAAATCGTCAGTTTGGCTTTAAAAGCCTGTCCGTCGGCACTTAGGTCGGCATCGATGGTCCAGTATTCACGGGTTTTGAAGGCTTCGATTTCCAGTTCGCGCTCAACGATCATACGCAATGCCGGACTTTGCACCCGGCCTGCGGAAAGCCCTCGGCGAATTTTTTTCCACAACAACGGCGAAAGATTGAAACCGACCAGATAATCCAAGGCGCGGCGCGCTTGTTGGGCATTGATTAAATTAACGGACAATTCGGCGGGGTTGTTGATCGCTTCGGTAACGGCTTTTTTGGTAATTTCGTGGAAAACCACGCGATGAATCGGTTTGTCCTTAAGTATTTTTTTCGTTTTCAGCAATTCCAGTAAGTGCCAGGAAATCGCTTCCCCCTCCCGGTCCGGGTCGGTTGCCAGATAGAGGGCATCGGCCTGTCGGGCCGCTTTGGCGATCGCCTGCACATGGCGCTGATTGCGTTCAATGACTTCGTATTTCATGGCAAAGTCGTGTTCCGTATCGACCGCACCCTCTTTAGGTATCAGATCTCGCACATGGCCGAACGACGCCAGAACGTGAAAATCCTTGCCGAGATATTTTTCTATGGTTTTTGCTTTTGCCGGGGATTCTACAATAACTAGGTTGTAACTCATTAAGCTAAATGGATTGTTGTTTCTTGTTACAGTGTTCGCACATCAAATTTCGGTTTTCCATCTCTCCCGTTGCTGCCCGTCGCCTTCAGAAAAGCAAATGGAATAACGAAATTTGATGTGCGATAGGTATAATCAATGCAGATAAGCAGGCGCCGTATCATAGACGATATCTTCCATTCTGGAAAAGGCGAGTTCATCGTCAGGCTGGCTGAGCAATACCATGAGTACGATCCACTTTAATTTTTCCAGCGATATGTCTTCATTTTCCAAAGCCATTACCCGGTCAATGACAATTTCCCGGCTATCGGCTTTAAGAATACCGGTTTGTTCCAGAAAAATAAGAAAATTTCGGCATTCGAGATCGAGTTTGGCTGTTTCGGGTTCGGAAAAAATACGAAATGCCGATGATACGATCGGCTCAACGGAGCGTAGCGAGCCTAATGATTCAAGCCAGTCAAATGCCTTGCCGACTTCGATGTCGCCGAATCCTGCTTCGATTAATTCAGTTCTGATAGCATCACTGTCGGGAAATAATTCAATCTCATCGTCGAGATAATTTTCGAAAAGATAAATCAGCACTTCAAAAATAGTTTCTTTCATAATTGATCTTATTTGGGCTGCCTGTTCCAGCTATTTTATTCGAATATAGCCGCCGCCCGGGGCAGCAGCTATGTAACCATTTAGCTCCAGAAGCAGCAACATTGAAGAAATAACTTCTACGGATTCACCACTTTCGTTAACCAGTGTATCCACCGATGTGGGGCTGAACATAATAAGATTCAATAATTTTTGTTGCTCCAGGTCAAGTGTTGATTGTTCGTCAGGCGGGATATTTATTTCATGTGGTTGATTATATTGATTAAATTCTTCCAAAATATCCTGGGTGGTTTCGACCAGCTTGGCGCCTTCGCGAATCAGGGCATTGCAGCCCCGGGCCAGCGGGTTGTGTATCGAGCCCGGGATCGCGAAAACCTCTCGCCCTTGTTCCAGCGCGAGCCGGGCGGTAATCAGCGAGCCGCTTTGCTTGGCCGCTTCAACTACCAGCAGACCGATGCTTAGACCGCTGATAATACGGTTGCGCCGCGGAAAATGGTTGGCTTTTGCGGGAGTCCCGGGGGGGAATTCGGAAACCAGGGCGCCTGATGCGGCAATCTCAATTGCCAAGTCCTTGTGCCGCGCCGGGTAAATCCTGTCCAACCCGGTTCCGGCGACGGCAATGGTCGGCGCGTTCGCTTTCAAGGCGCCCCGATGGCCGGCCGCGTCAATGCCTAATGCCAGGCCGCTGGTGATGGTAAAACCCTGTTTCGACAGCGTATTGGCAAAATCCTCCGCGGTTCTTATTCCCGGTGCGGACGGGTTGCGGCTACCCACGACGGCGATTTGCGCTGTTGACAATAAGGCCGGGTTGCCTCTGATGAACAGTACCGGCGGCGGGTCGGCAATCTCTTTCAGTTGTTCCGGGTAGGCGTGGTCAGTCAGCGTCAGCATACTGTTGCCCGGCTGTGCGAGCCAAGCCAAGTCTTGTTCAACTCGGGCCCAATCCGGATTCTTTATGGCCCGTATGGACTGGTCTTTCAAACCCAATGCGGCAAGGCTTTGAGCGGATTCGGAAAATAATTGCTGCGGACCGCACTGGTCTATAATTTTTAACAGGGTCCGGCAGCCGAGACCCGGGGTACGCAACAGCGCAAACCAGAATCCGGCTTGTTCGGCGGAGCTGGAATCTATTTCGTTCATGAGAGCTGGTAATTGCGCGGCATATCATTCCTGAACGAAGTAAAGCGGTAGCGTAGCCAAGTTCCACGCGTCCGTTTGTTGCAAGTTAAGGCGTCGCAACTTTATCCAGCAGATGAATGGCATTTACGGCATACATAACCAGTGCGTAACTCACCCGTTCGAATGGGCGGAACACTAACAGTGTGCCGGAAAATTCTTCAGGGAGATCGACCGGCTGATTTTTATTTAAAGCGTAAGGATCCCTGACTACCTGGCGTTTTTGGAAAATATCCAGTACGTGTCCGCTTTCCAAGCCGTCCGTTGTCCCTTTGTCGATGACGACGATATCATATTGGCCGATTTCATAAACGCCATTCAGCACATTGATGATGCTGCCGGAAACCTTTTCTTTAGGCGGGTGCGGGAAATAATTCAGTGCGATGTCGCCTTTATCGTTGGAAATAAGACGGTCCCCCATCCTGATCTCACGGTCCGACTCGGTAATCAGCAGCGTAGCCGGGTCACCGGGTTTCTGCAGTGTTGATGTGGCGACATATTCGGCTTCATAGCCCAATATTTCTTTGGTTTGCGGATGTTTGTACGGTTTCCCCTTGCGAAACACGGTATAAATCAGGTTGTCCGGAGACGGGATGGTGCGGGCGTAAATGCGGTCTCCGGCGCCGCCGACGATATGTTCGCCGACAACATCGATAACGTAGGGTGATCTTTCGAGTTCCGTTTTCCCGACCACTCTGGGATAGGTTAAAAATGGTGCAATGGATTCGATGGGGATTAACTTGATGGCGTCTTCGATTGGTGTTTCCCGGATATGAGGGTAAAACAGCGGGTGTTGCTCCGAGGATGCCCCATCCGCTGTAGCCAGGTCACCGGACATCGGATATTTGGTCAGCGAAATCCGGGGTTTACCGTCTACCATGGAAAAGTAGATTGTATCGCCGGGATAAATCAGGTTGGGATTTTCGATTTGTGCGTTGTTTTCCCAAATTTCCGGCCATTGAGCGGGATTTTGTAAAAATTTTCCGGCTATACCCCATAAGGTGTCGCCTTTGACAACGGTATATTGATCCGGATGTTCCGGATTAAGGTTGATGTCACGCGCCCAGCTGTTCAGGCTGAAAACCATGGGAACTAATAGTCCGAGAAATACTCGAAAAGCCATAAATTAATCCTGTCAGTTCAAAAATCCGAATCCTTGACACTCAGGTATTTTCCAGCCATGATGCCAAGGATTCGGAGTTCAATAATATTGCTGATTCAAAGTTTAGATGAATTCATATAGAATTCCAGTATATAGATTTTAGTGGAGAATTTTGTGAGCGTCTTAAATATTCTTGAGTTTCCCGATGAACGGTTGCGTAAAAAAGCCGTTGCGGTGCAGTTTGTCGACGACAAAATTCGCAAGCTGGTCGACGATATGCTGGCCTTGATGTATGAGGCTAAGGGCGTGGGACTTGCCGCTACACAGGTCAATGTTCAACAGCGGGTTGTCGTTATCGATGTCAGTGAGCACAAGGATTCACCGCTTTGCTTGATAAACCCGGAAATCATCAGCCGGGAGGGTGATGAGGAATCGGAAGAAGGCTGTTTGTCGGTACCGGGATTTTTCGAGAAAGTAAATCGCGCCGAAAAAGTCAGGGTAAAAGCCCTGGATAGGGAAGGGAAGGCTTTTGAACTGGAGGCGGATCAACTGCTGGCGGTGTGTCTGCAACACGAGATCGATCATTTGGACGGTAAATTGTTTGTCGACTATCTGTCGCCGCTCAAACGGCAGCGCATAAAAAAGAAACTGGATAAAATCCATAAAATGGAACGCGGCCAGACGAAATCCGCGCAGCAAGCCGGTTAATTTTGCCGCCGCGTTTTACATTGCAATATAGGTATTCGGTATTAAACGATTTTCCCGCAAATTTGCCTTTATAAACGGCAGCTTCGCTTGACCCTTCTGAATACGGCGTTCCAAAACAATTCAAGTTATCTTTAAAACTAAGCTTTTATTTTGTTTTAATTTACCCTCACCCAGGTTCTCCTTAAGAGAGCAATGCCGTTAAGTTAAAAAATAAAGCTGCTTTTCCCTTCGGGTGAAGGTTAGGGTGAAGGGGTAAAGAAAGTTTTTCCTTATTTTGTATCCCCTCACCCCGGCCCTCTCCCTGGGGGAGAGGGGGATTAATCACTTGATTTAACAGCATTGCCTAGGGAGTGGGGATGAAATACCCCTGCCTGACGGCAGTGATGCATAACAAGAGATGGGTTGCCCGCATCCGGCAACCTGACGCAATTAACTGGAAAACGACGCAATATGAGAATAATTTTTGCCGGAACGCCGGAATTTGCGGTTCCGACGCTGCAAATGCTGATCGACTCGCCGCATCAACTGGCTGCCGTCTATACGCAACCGGACCGTCCGGCCGGCAGGGGACGTAAATTAAAACCGGGACCGGTGAAACAACTCGCTTTAGCGGCGGGCATCCCCGTGTGTCAGCCGGACACGCTGAAATCCGAAGAGCAGTTACAGAAGCTGGCGGCTTACGATGCCGATCTGATGGTGGTGATCGCCTACGGCATGATTTTATCCCAACAGGCGTTGGATATACCACGCTTTGGCTGTATCAACGTGCACGCTTCGCTGCTGCCGCGCTGGCGCGGAGCGGCGCCCATACAGCGCGCTATAATGGCGGGTGATACAAAAACCGGTGTCACTATCATGCAGATGGTGCGCAAACTGGATGCCGGGGATATCCTGCATCAGGAGCAATGCGAGATTGAGCCCGATGAGACTGCGAGCCGGTTGCACGACAAATTGGCGGTATTGGGCGCTACGGGGTTGGCCAAGGTATTGGCCGGTCTTGAATCAGGCACGGTGAGCGGCAAAAAACAGGACGAAGCACTGGTCACCTATGCGGAAAAACTCGACAAAAGCGAAGCCGTCCTGGATTGGTTGCAACCGGCGGACGCATTGGCCGGAAAAGTGCGCGGTCTGAATGCCTGGCCGGTTGCCCAGACGCTTTATCAGGGCAAAATCCTGCGCATTTGGCAGGCGGAGGCTGTCGCAGGTAACGGCGCATTACAGCCCGGGCGGGTGCAGGTAGACGGTGCAAGGCATATGGACGTCGCGACCGGTGATGGATTGCTGCGTTTATTGGAGGTGCAATTGCCGGGCGGCAAAAGAATGCCGGTGCAGGCATTTTTGAACGCACATCAGGCGGACGGCGTGGTGCTGGGACGGTAAGCGGCTCTTGAAAGTAACCACCTATTTGCTAACGTGAATTTACGTCGAACTGCGGCACGGGTTTTAAGCCGTATTACAAAACAAGGCCAATCGCTGACTGTTGCCTTGGACGATGAGCTGCGGGAAATTTCCGCCGATCAAGATCGTGCCTTTGTGCAGGCGCTTTGTTACGGGACGGTACGCCACTATTACCGGCTGGAGTTTATGTTGAACCGGTTGTTGCGCAAGCCAATCAAAGAAAAGGATTCGGAGATAAAGGCGCTGTTGCTGATCGGTTTATATCAGCTCGAACACATGCGGGTTAAAGACCATGCCGCGGTATCAGAGACGGTGGCGGCGTTACCCAAAAAACAACAATACGCCAAACCCTTGCTCAATGCAGTGCTGAGAAATTATCAGCGCGGCCGGCAAGCGCTGCAGGCCGCCGCCGATCAGGACCGTTGCGCATCGACTGCGCATCCGGCATGGCTGATCGAACAAATCCAAAGCAACTGGCCCGAACAAAGCCAACGTATTTTTGCCGAGAACAACCGGCAGGCGCCCATGGCGTTGAGAATCAACCAACGGCGCTGCAGCCGTGAACATTATCTTGCGTTATTGACGGAACGAAACATTGCCGCGGAGTTACCGGATTTTTGCGGCAGTGCGGTGGTTCTGCAACAGCCAGTGCCGGTGGAAAAGCTGCCCGGATTTGCCGACGGTTATGTGTCGGTGCAAGATACGGCGGCGCAACTTGCGGCGGACCTGCTGGAGCTCGATGCCGGACAGCGGGTACTGGACGTCTGTGCGGCGCCGGGAGGCAAGGCAGCCCACATTCTGGAAAAACAGGCGCAGCTTGCCGGTTTGACGGCGGTCGATATCGATGCCGAGCGCCTGCAGCGCGTCAAGCAAAGCATGGCCCGTCTGCAGCTGCAGGCTGAGCTGTTGGTAGGCGATGCGCTTAATCCTGCAAGCTGGTGGGACGGCGAATCTTTTCACCGTATTTTGCTGGACGCGCCTTGTTCGGCGACCGGGGTGATACGCCGGCACCCGGACATCAAGCTGTTGCGCAGAGAACAGGATATCCGGACTTTGCAAGAGGTGCAAAAACAGATGCTGAGGTCAGTATGGCGGTTATTGGCACCGCAAGGTATATTGTTGTATGCAACCTGTTCGGTGCTGAAACAGGAAAACGAAGACCGGATTCGGGCTTTCCTGGCGGAGCATGATGATGCTACCGAAATAACGATTGAGCAGCAGTGGGGCATGAAACGCGATCATGGCCGGCAGATTTTACCGGGCGATGCGGCAATGGACGGGTTTTACTATGCGAAAATCAAAAAACGTTAGTTCTTTTGTTTTGCTGTACTGCCTTGGCGCAGGGTGGTTGTTGCCGCAATCCGGTTGGGCCGGGCAATACGGGACGTCCGTCACAAACGCGCAAATTGTCGTCCGAAACGATGTTTACGTGTTGAATGCCGATGTCGATTTTATATTGAGCCCCATCGCGGTACAGGCACTGCAAAGCGGTATCCCGCTTACCTGGGAGCTAAATATTGAAATTCAGCGTCCGCGGCAATGGTTATGGCATCAAGCCATTGTTGAAAAGAAAATCGGCTATCGGATCAGTTACCAAGCCTTGTTAAATATGTATCAGATCGACAATCCCGAGGGCGAAAATTTTACAACCCTTTCCAGAGCATTGAAAAAATTGGGAACAATACGCAATGTGCCGCTGTTAAAGCGGGAAAAAAAGGCAGAGGAAAGCGACTATCTGGCCGCGGTCAAAGTCAGTTTCGATCGGGAATCGCTGCCGCTGCCGTTGCGCCCGGAATCCTATTTTAACGCCGGTTGGTTTTTATCCGGTGAATGGTATCGATGGCCGGTGCGCTTGGCCGTCCGTTCCAAGTAAAAGTGTCAGCGCATGGATAAAATTTCCGCCGTGGACCGAACCGACAAGCAGCAGCGCAGCGGTGTTAAATTACCCATCAGCGCGTCGATTGCGATCTTGTTTGCACTGATTGTGCTATCGCTGCATTTAATGAGTTCGGCAACCCAGGAGTCATCGCAGCTCAATGAAATGTATTCCTCGCTGCTGTTGATCAATGCGCTGGGGTCGATGCTGTTGCTTGGCTTGATCGGGGTCAATGTCTATTCGCTTCTCAGGCAGATAAAAAAACGTGAGGCGGGTTCGAGATTAACCATCCGCATGGTGTTTTTGTTTGTACTGATGTCGCTGGCACCGGCAGGCATCGTCTATTATTTTTCGATGCAATTTCTGCATCGCGGCATCGACAGCTGGTTCAACGTGGAAATTGACCGGGCCATGGAAGACGCCTTGGAACTGAGCCAGGCTTCATTGGACCATCGAATGCTTTGGCATCTGAAGCAAACCCAGCAGATGATCAAAGTACTAAGCAATACCTCGGAAACTCTGGCTGCTTTGCAACTGGAAAATCAACGTGAGGCGTCGGGGGCCATCGAAATGACGCTGCTGTCCGCGCAGGGTAGGATAATCGCTTCAAGCAGCATCAATCCCGGCGATATCCTGCCCAGACTGCCGGTCGACCGGGTAGTGCTGCAGTTACGGCAAGGCAAGGATTACGTCGGGCTCGATTCGACGCGTGACGGGAAATTGATGATCCAGACCGTGGTCAAGGTCGGGGAAGAGAATCCGCGCTATTTGCAGGCGCTGTATCCGGTGCCGGTAAGAATCACCGATTTGGCCGATTCCGTGGAATTTGCGTTCGTCCGTTTCCAGGAAATGACTTTTCTGCGCGATTCGTTAAAGTTGAGTTTTTCGCTGGTGTTGTCGCTGGTATTATTGATGAGCCTGCTTGCCGCGATTTGGGTGGCGTTTATCAGTATCCGCTACATTGTGGCCCCGGTGAAGGAATTGGTGAAAGGGACTCAGGCAGTGGCGGCGGGAAATTATGAGCAGAAGCTGCCGGTGATGGCCCAAGATGATCTGGGATTTTTGGTCGAATCGTTCAATCAAATGGTGACCCGCATCGCCGGCGCCAGAGACGAAGCGAAAGCGGCCAATTTTGAGATCGAAAGTCAGCGTGCCTATTTGGAAACGATTTTGGCTAATCTGACCGCCGGCGTTATCAGTTTTGACGCATCGTATAAAATCAGGACGGCAAATCAGGCGGCGAACCGGATTTTGCATACCCGAATCGTCCGGTTTTCAGGGCAGACCTTATTTGATTTGTCCGCGGGGCGCCCTGATTTATCGAGCCTGGTGGAATCAATACAGCAATTTTTGGAACAGGCCGATGAAGTATGGCAGCAGCGCATCGCTATCTTAGGCGCTCACGGCAGACAGGAATTGTTGTTCCGCGGGACGCCGCTTTTTTCGTCGGAAGGCTACCAAATCGGGGCTGTCGTGGTGTTCGATGATATAACCGATTTGATTCAGGCGCAAAAAAATGCCGCTTGGGGTGAAGTTGCAAGGCGTCTGGCGCATGAAATCAAAAACCCGTTAACCCCGATTCAATTGTCCGCCGAGCGCCTGCAACATAAATTATCTGCCGCGCTGCAGGCGGATGATGCGCTGATATTGGAACGTTCGACCCGCACCATCGTGCAACAGGTAGAGGCGATGAAACGGATGGTCGACGATTTTTCCGAGTATGCCAGGCCGTCGAAAAAATCCAGCGAAGATATCGACATGGCCGTTTTGATCCAGGAAGTCCTGTCGTTATACAACGAGCAATCAGGCGTCGAGTTTAAAACGGTGCTGGCGGCGGAAAATGCTAAAATAAACGCCGATTCGGTCAGTATGCGCCAAGTACTGCATAATCTGATTAAAAATGCGTTGGAAGCCATTGCCTATAACGGCACAATTTCAATACAATTGAGCAATGTAATGACAAATAACGCCCGGTTTGTCGAAATAGCGATCTACGACGACGGCCCGGGCATCGCCGATAACCGGGTTGAAGAAATTTTCGATCCCTATGTTACCGGCAAGGCCAAAGGAACCGGTTTGGGCCTCGCCATCGTAAAAAAGATTGTCGAGGAACATGGCGGGTTGATCTGGGTCGATAGTGCTTACCGGAATGGCGCCGGTTTTATTATTCAACTGCCTGCCGTTTAACTTGATATGAATAGCATGAACAGAACAAAACCTTATATACTGGTTGTAGACGACGAACCTGACATTCGGCAATTGGTGTTGGAAATCCTCGAAGATGAAGGCTATCAGGTGTCCATGGCCGAAAACGCCATTGAGGCGCGGCGTTTGAAAAAGGAGCAACAGCCGGATTTGATATTGCTTGATATCTGGATGCCCGATACCGACGGCATTACCCTGCTAAAGGAATGGGATTCGGAGGGGCAACTACATTGTCCGGTAGTGATGATGTCGGGACATGGTTCGGTCGAAACGGCGGTGGAAGCAACCCGTTTGGGGGCCTACGACTTTTTGGAAAAACCGCTGTCGTTGGCGAAACTGCTGCTGATTGTGGAAAGGGCGCTGCATGCAGGCAGCCTGCAGAAGGAAAACGCCGGTTTAAAACAGCAATTAACCGAATACATCGAGCCGGTCGGCAAAAGTGCGGTCGTGGAACGTATCAAAGATCAATTGAAGCGGCTGGCACAGCATGATGCTCGGGTTTTGTTTCACGGCGAAGCGGGAACCGGCAAGGAATTATATGCACGCTATATGCATACCTGCAGCAACAGGCGGGAAGGGCCATTCGTCGATGTCGCGGTCGGCAGTATTTCGCCGGAAAATTCTACGGTGGAATTTTTTGGCAAAGAGGAAACCGGAAAAATTTATCCCGGCCTGTTGGAACAGGCTCATGGTGGCACTTTGTTTTTAGGTGAAATCAGCGGTATGGATCAGGAAACCCAATTGAGGCTGCTGAGTGCCATCGAATCCAGCTCATTTCTACGGGTCGGCGGCAGCGCTTCGGTCAGGGTCGATGTGCGGGTTGTGGTGTCAACTACATTAGAATTGGAAGAGGAAGTCCGGGCAGGCCGGTTTCGTCAGGATCTCTACTATCTGCTCAATGGCGTCACGATGGAAGTTCCCCCTTTAAGGGAGCATAGTGAGGACATCCCCAGCCTGCTCGGGTTTTATGTCGATTATTTCGTCAGCCATGAAAAACTGTCGTTCAGGAGATTCTCCATGGCGGCCCAGAATTTTCTGAGAAATTATTCCTGGCCGGGTAATGTCCGGGAACTGAAGAATCTGGTGCAACGTCTGATGATTCTCGGCGCCGGGGATGAGATTGAACTGGAGGAAGTGAAAAAAGCGTTGGGAACGATTGCCGGGAAAGAGTCGGCTATGGTGCCGGAATTTTTTAATTTACCGCTGAAAGATGCCCGCGAGCAATTTGAAAAGTCGTATATTGAATATCATTTCGAAAAAACCGGCGGCAGCGTCGCCAAGCTGGCTGCGGCGATAGGCATGGAACGCACCCATTTATACCGTAAACTGCATGCCTTGAATATCAAACTATAGAATCGAATTCCTGCACGCTTTGTTGTTGGGTTAGGCGCGCCTATAGTTTGTGCATAACTTAGACTTCCTGCCATTAGCGCACCTACCCCAACCTACCGAAAAGCGATGTGTTTTTGTGCAAATGGTAACCGGGTAGGTTGGGATACGGTGCGCACGCGCTACGTTCATATGCCGAAACCATTGTATTTTGCGCACCGTACCCCAACTGGAAAATAACCGTATTCTGTCATAGCTGCGAGTTGGTGGTTAGTTGGGTTAGGCGCGCGGCAAGGTCTGCGTCTGATCTAAAGGTATGGGGGGGTGTTGCGCACCTAGCCCAACCTACTGAAAAGCAATGTATTTTTGTGTTAATGACAATCGGGTAGGTTGGGATACGGTGCGCACGCGCTACGTTCATATGTCAAAACCATTGTATATTGCGCACCGTACCCCAACTTGAAAATCACCGTATTCTGTCATAGCTGCGAGTTGGTGGTTCGTTGGGTTAGGCGTGCCTACAGTTTGTACATAACCCAGACTCCCTGCCATTAGCGCGCCTAGCCCAACCTACCCAGTAGCTATTAACACAACGCATCGGAAAACCTCCCGGGGGGGGGAGAAGCGATCTTATACCCCATGCAGCCTGGATTAATTATGCACTGCCTCAGAAATCTCTCTCCGGTTAATGCAAATCGCCTAAAATAATTGACTCCCTGCAATCAATTTAATTTATGCGATATTTTTGGTTACAATGGATATTATTTTTTATACTCGCAACGTATGAACAATGGCCCTTAAATTCGTTACGCCATGTGGGGATACCAATTACCACTCGTTAG
>JBNLCC010000076.1:0-45890 GCA_050303615.1 Methylococcaceae bacterium
GGATGCCTGATAGCCGGTCAATTGTTTTTTCCCTAAAATTTGCGACCAATAAAAAGCGAGGCTGCAATGGGCGGAACCGGTGACCGGATCCTCGGCAATGCCGTACGACGGCGCAAAAAATCGCGAAATAAAATCATAATCGCTACTATCGCTCTGTGCGGTCAGGATCATGCCGCGCACCGGTAAACCGGCTATTTTTTGCGGGTCCGGGGTATATTCCCTGACCGTTGCGGCGTTCGGCGCAACCAGCAGCAGATCTTCCCGGCTGTTACCGGCGTATATCGGAGTGGTTCCGAGAATAGCGTTATGTTCCGCTGTGATTGCCGTTTCAACGACGGGATCGGTTGGAAAGTTCAAACGGATCAAGTCATCCTCTCGGTTGACTTTCAAATCACCGCTGCGGGTTTTAAAGGTCAGCTGTTCCGAGCCATTGCGCTGTTCATGCCATAACACATGCGCTGCAGCCAAGGTGGCGTGCCCGCATAGATCGACCTCAACGGTCGGCGTAAACCAACGTAGTGCCCAAACATCACCCTGCAGAGGGGTCAAGAAAGCTGTTTCGGAAAGGTTCATTTCAGCGGCAATGCGTTGCATCCGGCCAGCATCGATCGTTTGCCGGAGAATACAGACCGCTGCCGGATTGCCACCGAATGGCCGATCGCTGAACGCATCGATAATAAAAATCGGTATAGGCATAAAGGTTCCCATAAAAACCGGACCGCTAGCAAGCAGCACGGCGGTTGACGGAATCGGCGCCGTAAGCAAAGCACTGTGCCTCGGCACTTCCATTGTTGACGGCAATAGTGTAATTGATTAAGGTGCAATAGGTACAGAATCAAATCATTTAAATTAAACCGGCATAGATGTTGTAATTTTATAACTGTATCGGTATTAAAGTGCGCCATCTGTGATGTATTGAACATGACCTATTTATACGAATCCATTGCGGACCAATTGCAGCAGTCGATTGAACAGGGCATATATCGGCCGGGAGACCGTCTGCCGGGTATACGTAAATTAAGCGCCCAACAGCAGGTTAGTGTGGCAACCGTTATCGCCGCTTTGCATAAATTGGAAGATAGCGGATATATCGAAGTCCGGCAACGCTCCGGTTATTACGTGCGCGTCCGACCCAGCCGGCAATTTGAAGAGCCTGAAACCTCGAATCCTTCCGGCAAACCGTCTCCGGTCAGTGGCCAATCGCTAGTACTCAGGTTGTCCAAAGCAACCAATAATCCGGGTATTGTGCAACTCGGCGCAGCCGTACCGGCACCATCGTTTTTGCCTATGCAGCTGTTGGAGCGCACACTGATTCAGTGCATCCGCCGCTACCGCAGCAGAGGCACCGGATATGAATTCCCTCCGGGCTGTCCGGAATTGCAACGGCAAATTGCCAGACATATGACCGAAAACGGCAGCCGCGTCTCCCCCGAGCAAATCGTCATTACCAATGGTTGCCAGGAGGCAATCAGCTTTGCGCTGCGCGCTATCACCCGCCCCGGCGACATCGTGGCAATCGAGTCGCCTACTTTTTACGGATTGCTGCAGGTAATCGAATCACTGGCGCTAAAGGCAATCGAAATACCCACACATCCGCAGACCGGCATTTCGCTGGAAGCGTTACAATTGGCCTGCGAGCAGTGGCCGGTTAAAGCCTGTATCGTGGTGCCCAATTTCAGCAATCCGTTGGGCTACTGCATGAGCGATGCAAACAAACGCGACATGGTGCGCTTGGCGGAACAATACGATATTGCCGTTATCGAAGACGACGTTTACGGCGATTTAGGCTTTGCCATCCACCGGCCGTCGGTTCTCAAAACCTGGGACAAAGACGGCCGGGTTTTGCATTGTGCCTCGTTTTCCAAATCGCTGTCGCCCGGCTTGCGAATCGGCTGGATCGTGCCCGGACGGTACGGCGAACAAATCGAGTATTTAAAATTTGTCACCAATCTGGCGGCTTCCGGTTTTGCCCAACTAGCGGTTGCCGAACTGTTGCAAGGCGGAGCTTATCAACGTTATTTGCGCCAAGTCCGCAACCGTTACGCGCAAGCAGTCGAACGCATGGCTGAAGCGATTCAGGTCCATTTTCCGCGGCAGACACGTATAACACGTCCCGCCGGTGGTTTTGTGTTGTGGGTGGAACTGCCGCACGCCGTAAACGCCGTCGAACTGACACAAAAAGCGTCAGCAGAAGGCATCAGTATTGCGCCGGGACCTATATTTTCGGCGACCGGCAAGTACCAAAATTATATCCGCTTGAACTGCGCCTGCGAATGGCACACCGGCGTAGAGCGTGCCTTGGCGGTATTGGGCAAATTTATTGCTTGATGCGAACGGACTACTCCCTTGTCGTTTTCAGGATCTTTGCAAAAAATGGCGATCCCCGCAGAGCATGCCGTCATCATGAATTGCAGGAAAATTGCCGAAATTCTGAGATCGGGAGGATGTTTTGAACCTGCCTTCTCTGGCCCCGCACACCCGCTTCCCGGAGGGTATGCGCGACATTAATATAAACTCTACCTAATTATTCTCGGTTGCAGCTACCGTGGTTTCCCAGCCGCCCCCGAGAGATTTGTAAAGCGCGGCCAGCGCCGTTGCAACCGCGGTTTCGCTCTGTGCGAGACCGTCTTGGTCCTGTAGGAGACGCGATTCGGCGTCAAGCAGTGTCAGGAAATCGGTCACCCCCGCATCGAAACGTAACAACGCCAATTCGTGAGCCTTTTTGCTGGCCTGCGCCGCCGAAGCCAATAGTCGCTGCCTGGCGCGCTCCCGGTTATAGTTAACCAGTGCATTCTCGGTTTCTTCCAATGCATTCAACACCGTTTGCCGGTAGCTGGCCAAATTACCGGCGGTATGAGCATCTGCCGCTTTAATGCGGGCATAGACCCGGCCTAAGTCCAAAGCCGCCCAAGTAATTTGTGGCCCAACGGAATAGGTATCGGAACCGGCTGCCCCCAGGGCGGCCAATGAACTGGCTTCAAGGGAGATGGAACCGACGAAGGTGACACGGGGAAATAAATCGGCGGTCGCCACGCCGATGCGCGCAGTCGAAGCCGCCAGATTACGCTCTGCTACCCGGATATCGGGGCGGCGGCGCAATAATTCCCCCGGCGTACCGATATGAATGGTTTCAGGAATTTTGGGCAACGGTGCAGGCGACAGCAGCCGTTCACTGAGCGCGCCCGGAAACTGCCCGGTCAATACGCTCAACCGGTGGATCGCGCTATGAATGGCAGTTTCCAACGGCGGAATGATCGCCTTGGTGGTGTCAAGCTGGGCCAGCGCCCTGGCGGTATCCAGTTCGGTGCCGCGGCCGCCTTCCAATCTGGCACGGGTTATCTGCAAAGTCTTGGTCTGAATTTCAACGTTTTTGTTGGCAACATGCAGTTGGTTTTGCAAACCCCTTAATTCAAAATAGTTCCTGGCCACTTCGGCGATCAGACTGACGCCCAAGTCGCGCAGTGCCGCTTCCTGGACCTGCACTTCGTCGCTACTCGCTTCTACATTGCGGCGCACGCGGCCGAAAAAATCGATCTCCCAGGTGGCGTCAAAACCGACGTTGTAAAGTTTTAGTTCACGCGGCACGAAGTTACGGTTGTTCAGCGATGCGGTACTGCGTTTTTGCTCGGTATAATTGCCATGCGAGGTTACGATGGGCGCCAAGTTCAAACCGACTTCCAAATACAGCGCCCGCGCCTCCCGCAGATTGGCGCGCGCCGTGTCGAGATCGTAGTTGTGCTGCACGGTCTGATCGACCAGCTCGTTCAGTTGCCGATCATCGAATAATTTCCACCAGCTAATATCCACGCTTTGTTGTGAAAACTCGGTATGCGCGGCTTCTGCGAAACTTGCCGGCTCCTCGGTTACCGGCAACTGATAATCGGGGCCGACGTTACAACCGCCGAGCAGCATCGTTGCCACCAACAAAGCTTGGCCATTTGCCGTACGGGCGATCAACCGCCCGTCATAAGATTTTGCAATACACTGTGTCATGATTCAGAACCCGAAGAGGATTGACCGGGAGGCGCCGCGCCGCCGTTTTTACGTGTACCGAACCAGCGCTGCACCAACCCCTGCACACTGACGAAGAATACCGGCGTCAACAGCAGTCCGAAAAACGTGACGCCCAACATGCCGCTGAATACCGCAGTACCGAGCAATTGCCGCGACTCGGCGCCAGCACCATCGGTGAGCACCAGCGGCAGCACGCCCATAATGAATGAAAAAGACGTCATCAGAATCGGGCGCAACCTGATGCGTGACGCCAGCACCGCCGCATCGAAACGGTCGAGTCCGCGTTCCTGCCGCTGTTTGGCGAATTCGACGATCAATATCGCGTTTTTGCTGGCCAGCGCCACCAGCACGATGAATCCGACCTGGGTGAAAATATTGTTATCCATGTCGCTCAGCCACACTCCGACCATCGACGACAGAATACACATCGGCACGATCAGGATCACCGCCAGCGGCAACGACCAGCTTTCATACTGTGCGGCAAGCACCAGAAAGACAAAGACGACGCTCAGCGGAAACACCAGCATCGCCACATTGCCGGCCAAAACCTGTTGCAGACTCAGCTCGGTCCACTCGTAATCGAAACCGGGCGGCAGTTCCGTCCGCACTAACCGGTCCATGATTTCGATCGCCTGTCCGGAACTGGTGCCGGGCAACGTGCCACCGTTGATTTCGGCTGCCGGAAACATATTGTAGCGGGTAATCGTGTCCGGCCCATTGATTTCCTGCACTTCAACCATCGAACCCAACGGCACCATGCCGCCATTGGTATTCCTGGCCTTCAACTCGACGACGTCGGAAGGGTGCATGCGGAACGGCGCATCGGCCTGCGCGATTACCTGGTAGGTGCGCCCGAAACGGTTGAAGTCATTAACATACAGCGAACCCAAATAAATCTGCAAGGTATCGAACACATCCTGCAGCGGCACGTCCATCGCTTTGCTACGGGTGCGGTCCACTTTCAGATACAGTTGCGGCACGTCGGCGCGGAATGTCGAAAACAACCCGACCAAACCAGGCTGCTGATTGCCCTTGGCGATCAATTCGTCGTTTACATGTTGCAATGCGGCGCTGCCGGCACTGGAGCGGTCCTGAATTTGCAGCTTGAATCCTCCTACCGAGCTCATGCCGCGCACCGGCGGCGGCGCGAATACGGCAATATATGCCTCAGGAATCTGCGCCAGATTCTCGGTAAGCCTTTTCACCACACTATCGGCGTATAGCTCCGGATTGCCGGCCCGTTCGTCGAAACTATCCAATCGGGCAAACAACGTCGCGACATTGGACTGGTTGGAACCGGTCAGCAGCGACCAGCCGGCGTAAGCGACAACATGCGCCACCCCTTCGGTTTCCTCGGCAATTTTCGAAGCCTGCTGCACCATTTCCTCGGTGCGGGTAAACGAAGCCGCATCGGGTAATTGTGCTAAGAGAATCAGGTACCCCTGATCCTGTTGCGGAATAAAACCGGTCGGCACTTTTTGAAATGCCGTGAAATTAAGCGCACTGAGTCCCGCATAAAGTATCAGCACCACCACCGTCATGCGGATCAATCTGCCGACCAAATTTGCATAGCCCTCGCTGAAATTTTCGAAAAACCGGTTAAAGCCGGCAAAAAACCGGCCGAATACGCGGTCGAGCAAGCGGCTGAAAATATCCTTGTTGCCGTGTGCCCGGTCCAGCAGCAGCGCGCACAATGCCGGACTCAACGTGAGTGAATTGAAGGTTGAAATCAGCGTTGAAACCGCGATGGTCAACGCAAATTGCTTGTAAAACGCTCCCGATACGCCGACGATGAAAGCGGTCGGTATAAACACCGCTACCAGTACCAGCGTGGTGGCGATAATGGGACCGATCACTTCATCCATCGCCTGGCGGGTCGCCTCTCTGGCTTTCAGGCCCAAGGCAATGTGGCGTTCCACATTTTCCACGACGACAATCGCGTCGTCCACGACAATACCGATGGCCAACACCAGCCCGAACAGCGACAGCGTGTTCAAAGACAGCCCCAATGCCGCCATCACCGCGAAGGTACCGATCAGCGAAACCGGCACCGCCAACAGCGGTATAATCGCCGCGCGCCAATTCTGCAGAAACAGCACCACCACCAGCACCACCAACAACAGCGCTTCGAACAGCGTCTTCACAACGGCATTGATGGACTGCTGCACGAATACCACGGTATCGTATACCAGTAAATATTCAAGCCCTTCGGGAAAATGCGTTTTCAGCCGTTCCATTGCCGACATCACCGCCGCTTTGGTTTCCAGAGCGTTAGAACCCGGTAACTGGAACACGGCCAAACCGATCATCGATTCGCCGTTGAGCATCAATTCCGAGTTGTAATCCTTGGCCCCCAACTCAATGCGGGCCACGTCCTTCAGCCGGGTAATGCGCCCGTCTTCCGCCTGCTTGACAACGATATCGGCGAATTGCTCGGGATCCATCAGCCGGCCGAGGGTACTGACCGTATACTGAAAGTCGACCGGTTCCGGGGAGGGCTGCTGCCCGACCACGCCCGCCGCTACCTGCACGTTTTGTTCGCGGACCGCCCGGATCACATCGCTCGCCGTCATGTTTCGGGCCGCCAGTTTTTCCGGATTCAGCCACAAGCGCATGCTGTAGTCGCGCGCCCCGAATACGATAATTTCGCCGACGCCCGGCAAGCGCGCCAGCGTATCCTTAATCTGCAGCAATGCGTAATTGCTTAAATATACGCTGTCGTAGCGTTTATCAGGGGAAATCAGACCGACCACCAAGCTTAGATCGGGGCTGCGCTTCTTGACGCTGATACCCTGCCGCCTGACTTCCTCGGGCAATTTCGGCTCGGCCAGGGCCACTCGGTTTTGCACCAACACCTGGGCCTTGTCCAGATCGGTGCCCGGTTTAAAGGTAATGGTCAATGCCATGTTGCCGCTGTTGGTGGATTGCGAAGACATATACAGCATATCTTCGACACCGTTGACTTCCTGTTCGATCGGCGTAGCCACCGTCTCCGCCACCACCTCGGCGTTGGCGCCTGGATACACGGTGCTGACCATCACCGTCGGCGGCGCAATTTCCGGGTATTGGGTAATCGGCAGGGTGAATAGCGCAAGCGCGCCAATGAGGATGATGAAAATCGACAACACCGAGGCAAAAATCGGCCGGTCGATGAAAAAATGCGTGAACCGGCCCATAGCTATTTTTCTCCGTCAAGCGGGATTCGTTCCGGATTGACCTGCGCGCCGGGCCTGACTTTCTGTAATCCGTCGATCACCACCCAATCTTTCGCGGTCAGCCCCTGCTTAACGACGCGCATGCTGTCGGCAACCAGTATTCCCGGTACAATGCGTCGGTATTCCACCTGCTTATCCGGCTTCATCACCCATACGAAACGTCGCGCCTGATCGGAACCGATCGCGCGGTCGGGCAACAACAGCGCATCATGAGGCTCGCCGGCACGAATCCGCAGCCGGGCGAAAAAACCGGGGCTCAGTAGTTCGCCGGGATTGGCGAACACGCCACGTATCGTCGCCGTGCCGGTATCGGGATCGGCACTCGGCGCAAGATAGTCCAGCACGCCATGATGAGGAAAATCCGCTTCGTCGGACACACTCAACTCCGCCGGAACTCCCTGGATGTCAGTGCCGTACAGATGTTGCCGCTTGTATTTCAAAATCGAACGCTCGTCGGCATCGACATAAACATAGACCGGATCGGTGGAGACAATCGTCGTCAGCAACGTGGCGCTGCCGCCGCCATTAACCAGATTGCCCGCAGTAATCAATTCCCGTCCGACGCGCCCGTCAATCGGGGAACGGATCTGCGTATATTCCAGATTCAGCCTCGCCGAATACACGCTGGCCTCGGCGGAATGCACGGTCGCCGTGGCTTCGCGCAATTCGGAACTGCGCGTATCGTATTCCTCTTCGGAAATGGCTTTTGCCTTCAGCAGCGTTTTAGCCCTGGCCAGGTCGTTTTTCGCCAGCTCCTGCCGGGATTGAGCCCGATGCAATTCTGCCAAAGCCAGATTCAGCTGCGCCTGAAAGGGTTTGGGGTCAATCGCAAACAGCAGTTCGCCTGTTTTGACTTTCTCGCCGGCGGTAAAGTTGACTTTTTCCAGATAGCCGGTCACCCGCGACCTGACCTCCACTGAATTTACCGCTTCAATACGGCCGGTATATTCGTCCCATTCGGTCACTTGCCGGGTTAACGGCTGCGCAATTTTCACCACCGGCGGTGGTCCGTGAGGCGGCATGCCGTCCGGACTCTCTGCGTTTTGACAGCCGCTCAGTACTGCGGACACAGCAACGGCAAAAAACACCGGCCACCCGGTATGCAGCAAGGTTTGCAGCAAAAAATCAACAAAGGCTCCGCTCTCGCCTGACACGCCATGGCTTAAAGGCTTCGGGGGGTTCATGCGATGCTTGGCCGTCACTATGCGAGTTACAATTTTCATCCTTTTTGCGCCTCGATCGCAGCGGAAAAATAAAAAAGGTAATTAATATTACCGTTTAATTTAGGTATGATCACCATCTATGTCAACCAATTTTATGAGTTTTTATTATGATTAAATGCGGACGCCCCCCGAAAGGGCAGGAGTCCTCAAGCCGTGACCGGTTGTTGGACAGTGCGCTGAATCTTTTTCTGGAATACGGCTACGGCGAACTGAGCATGGAAACCATCGCACGGGATGCGCATGTTTCGATGCGCACCATTTACGGCCAGTTCGGCAATAAAGCCGGTCTGTTCGGTGCCGTCATCCGACGCTGCAGCGACCAGTTTGTCGGCAGTCTGCCGGAACAACATGAGCCACGCGAGGCACTGACCGCTTTCGCCAAACAGTTCCTGAACAGGGTTACCCAACCGGATGCCGTGCGGATCAGGACAATACTGATCGGCGAATCGCTGCGTTTTCCCGAACTGGCAGCGCAGTTTTACGAACAAGGGCCGCAACGCACGCTGGAAGAACTGGCCCGATTTTTTGCAAAAAAACAGCAATCGGGTTATTTCAACAACTTTGACCCGTACCGGCTGGCCGACCAATTTATAAGTTGCCTGCGCAGCGAGCGTTTCCAAAAGCTGCAGCTCGGCCTGGAACAGTCCCCTAGCGAAGCGGAGATTGGCGTTTGGGTACGCGACGCCGTAGAATTGTTTCTACACGGTTGTATCGCGGGCAGACCGGAACCGGCGGGAGATTGAAGCATCATTTCAGTTTAACCGACGGCACTATAAACGACGAGCAACCACTCTGCGGTCACTGTGCTTAAAACCCTATTTTAAAATTCATCCAGGTCCGATCATGGCGAACATCAGCTTCATGCATCAACATCAACCGGTTATACTCAATATCACCAACGGCGATTCCGCCGTTGCAATTATGCACCGGGCAAACATCCCGGGCGATTATTTACCATGGCGCGACGTCCTGCATGAAGGACCGGTGCCGAACGGCCTATCATTGGAAGCACTGTCGACAATCAGGGCAGAATTTATCGCCGAACAACAATGGGGCGATGCGGACCAAGTGGCGAGCGGCTTCCGGCAGCGGGATCAACTGCTGCAGCGCTGGCGTGAATATTCGAAGGTGATGCTGTGGTTCGAACACGACCTGTACGATCAGCTGCAACTGCTGCAGATTCTGGATTGGTTTGCAGAGCAACCCTTTGTCCCAGGTCGATTAACCCTGATTTGTACCGAACAATATCTGGGGGCCATAACCGCAGACGAATTAACAAGCTTAGTCTGCTTCGAACTGCCAATTAATGAACAACAATTATCACTTGCGCAAAGCGCATGGAGCGCATTTCGCTCCGCCACGCCTGAACCGTGGGCCGCTTTATTACGGCAAGACATCTCGCAACTGCCGTTTTTGCACGATGCGATCATCCGGCTGTTGGAAGAATATCCGCATCCGTACAACGGCCTTTCGCGAACTCAATCTCAAGCGCTAAGCCTAATCGCCGAACAGCAAATCACGCCCGTTCGATTGTTTGAGCTTTACCAACGAACCGAACAACGGCGTTTTTTAGGCGATTTGACTTTCTGGGCCATATTGCGGCAAATGACCGTGTCAACTCCGCCCCTGCTGGAAGTTACAAACGGTACTGATTTAACGATACCCCCTGCCGCTCCCGGACAAGAACTCAACATCACTGCTAGCGGCTTGCAAGCACTGCGCGGCGAACTCAGTTGGCTGCAATGTCATCGGCTTGACCGCTGGTTGGGCGGTGTCCATTTGACGACGGAAAACGTCTGGTTTTGGGATGCGGAACAAAAACGATTATGCAGAACCGATCATTAAAATCGCTTTCACCGGCGGCAGTAGAAAGCCCTTGGCTTAGCCGAAGGCACCGTCATTTCCGACGCAATTAGGATGTGCTGAGCTACGAAGCGCATCAATCGCGCACTATGCACTGTCTCTACAGACATTTGTTGCAACGCTCCCGCCCTGAATTTTTGTTTTTTTAATCGCTTCGCGCCTCCCGCCGGAAGCGAAAGCCGGCTAAATATCCGGACACGGGTCTTCAAAAATTCACAGCATAAATACATCAGCTATTTTTGGTCCGGCTTGTGACATTCATAATACCTGCACCAATAATCAAAGCACTGCCAATCAATGTGGTCAACAAAATCATTTCATCCCAGAACAGCCAGCCGAGGGTGACGGCATAGATCACGGTGCTGTAAGTGTAGGGGCCAACCTGACCGGGATTAGCGATTTGATAAGCTCTGGTCATCAACAGTTGACCGGCGGTGCCGGCCAAACCAACGGCAGCCAGTAAAGGCCAAGTCCGGATATCCGGGGTATGCCATGCCCACAACAGGGGGACGGCGGACACCAGCGTGGCCAGAAATCCGAAGTAAAATACAATGCGAAAACCGGGTTCGGTGTTTGCCATATTACGGATGGTCACTTTTGCCAAGCTGGCCAGCGCCGCCGCACCGACACCAACCAACGCCACCGGCTGGAATGTTTCCGAGCCGGGCCGTAATACAAATACCACACCCAGAAAACCGATAATAATAGCCCACAATGTTTTTTGCTTAATGCGTTCACCCAGCCACAACAGAGCAATGATCGGCAGAAAGAAAGGCGAGGACAACTTGACTAATGCCGCTTCCGCCAATGGTAAATGGGCAATGACATAACAATATCCGTACATGGCGCCGACGCCTACTAAGGAACGCGTCAAATGCAGCGGGAAGCGTTGTGTTTTTAACTTGTGCCAACCCTGATGGGCAATGATAGGCAATAGAAAAAACAAACCGAAAAGATTACGGGCGAACACCAGCATTTCCTGGGGCTCGTCTTGGGAAAGATACTTAATCAACGCAGCCATCACCGCCAACATCAATTCTCCTAGTAGTAGAAAAAATGCGCCTTTCGCTAAATCATTGGACATATTACATCTGCATAAAACGGTTAGTTTATCGGCTACAAATAGAAATTTTAACCCGCAAAGTCAAGATAGTATTTATGGATTCTGCAAAAATCAATATATCGGACATATAGGCCACGCCCACTAAAATAATTGACGAGCTCTGCTCAAAAGATCGTCAATAGGTTGTCACATAGAAATTGTTCAATAAATGAAATTCGTAAACCGGACTTTTAAGTCCGACGCGTTTTTGTCAGGTATCTGATAAATTGTCTGGCCCTGCTCAACATAACAGCTTAAACGCTTCCTTTAGGCAATTCTTCCTTGCCATGAACATGGTTTTCTAAATTCAATTCATATCTAAAAAAACAGTAGGTTATTCGTCACTGACCACTGGCAATCAGGTTAATTTGATCTCCATCAAAACTGGTCACGATTTTGCTTAAGCTGTTAATAATTTTTCTATATTAAATTAATTATGGAGGCAAAATGTTTGAACACAAGAACCTTGACGGAAAATGGAATCGTGTTATTCCTTCAACCGATGTCTTTCTGAACGGCGATATCCTTGAATGCCGTGAAACGGTCGGGGCCGAACCCGAAAAGATCAGTCGCCAGCAATATGCTGTGGTCGGTAACCGTTTGGTTGAACGCAGCTTACCGCCCGAATCGATCGGCGATACTTGGTCCCACGATGACGGTAAATCGCCTTGGTGGGGCTCAGTTAATAATCCGCCGCATATGGGTATTATCGCCGATTTCAATAGCCACAACGGCGGTCTACATCGCATCCCCTTGGATGTAACTCACAATGTGATCGGCTTTGCCAGCGAGGGTGAGGAAATCATTCTCACCAAGGGTTCTTACACGGTTAAACGCAAAAACGATGACAAAGAGCTAAGCGCACCGTCGATGCGCGAATTGCGTGAACTGTATTTTGCGTAAGCCGCAACTGCACCGGTTTGGCCGTCTCTCGATTTGAGCCACAGCATAGCGAATGGTATTGCCGCCGATTGCCGGTCAAATGCCGGATAGCGACGTATTTAATTACGTTTTTTAGCGTAGGCCAGTAGTTTTTGACGATATTCATCCATGCTGTGATCACTCAGCAGAGCCCTGCCCACCGTGGTCAGCCAGCGAATGAAGACGTACGGAGCCTGCCAGAAAATGTCCGGGCTTATTCGGACCTTGGTATTAGCAGCAGTCCCCGAGATAAATACCAAATTGCCGTAATGAGCATAACCGGATATATAGTTCAAGGCTATTTTCGATAACCAGCGTGTGCCGTTTATGGGTATCAGGCGCAATATCGATAATATGATTGTCAGGCTGTAGCCTAAAGGCATTCTGGCCACACCGTCTCCGGCATTGACAACTCGATATACGGGCGTTTTTATAGGCTCGAAAAATGCCTCATCCGCTGTTCGTGGGCAACCGAAGGTATAGGTCGCGCCGCTGCTATCGGAGCCGAAAACCCGCGTAGCGATTAAAGCCAAAGCTCCACCGAGGGAATGCCCCGTAATATATAAGGGAAGCTTGCCGCTTTTGTTGTGCTTATCCAACGATTTTTTAATCAAGGTTTGCACTTTGTCAAAACCATCGAGGAACCCCTGATGAACCCTGCCGCCCTCCGGAAATTCAACAAGCGGTAATTTAATATCGACCATCACATCGCGTATGTCTTTCAATTCCGTCCCCCTGAACGCGAGGACCAACATACCATCGGACACATCCGTAGCCGGTTTTTGAATCAATATGGCTTGTGTTCCGCTTTTGGAATAGTAATCGAGCACTTGGAAACCTACTTTATTCAATTCCGGTCCAATGGCGTTGTCTTCGCCGGTTTTCGAGGGAAATTTTTCATACACAAGTCTGCTAATCTCGGCCATGAGCCAAGCCGTGCGATCTGAATAGGCCGCCCGTTTGACGGGTGGTTTCGTTGCAAACTTAATATCTTCAAAAAATGTATTAGTCATACCGTATTTCCTCCTATAAAATCAATCTTCGCGTTTGAGCACGATAGCGCCATAAGCCGGGATCGGCACATCATCAATCCGGAAAGCCTGACCGCCACCGCGGGTCCGCTCGGGATAACCGCCAAGGTTAAATTCAGGCCAGCTGGTATTTGCCAATTCCCGGTAGCGACCCGAAACCCCGACCCGGTAATTCCGCCAATCCCTCCCGCGAAAGTTTAGCACTACCAAATACTTACCATTGTCGCGCGTAAACGCGACGATGCCATTACCATCATGGATGTGCGTTATGGAAATGTTGTTCCAGGCAAAAGCAGCCGGGTCGTTTTTGCGGATTTCAATTATTTTCTTAAACCACTGACGGACCTTGCCGCGGCCCACGTCGTTTTCATACTCGCTGAGATTCAGCCGATCATCCCACCAAGTATCGCCGGTTCCCGGATTGTAGTCCTTCAACTTGCCATCATCCTGGCCGAATTGCATCCACTCACCGGCTTCCTGTCCCATGAAAATCATGGGGATGCCGCGAGCAAGTATGGTGCCGGCTGCCGCTATCTGATCCATCTCCCAGCCCTTGCCGTCACAGGCGCGTTTGGCAATACGATCGTCGGTATTACCCACTTCATCGTGAGATTCCGTATAAACCAAAGCGTCCTGCCAACTGTCCCCGAAAACAGTGAAGACATTTTTCAGGTGGTCGAGATGCCCCCCGGTAAGGACGGCCTTGAAATGATCGTGGAAGGCATCCGTCCATTGAGCATCGAAAGGGCCATGCCAGTCACCGCCCCAACTGCTATCAATTCGCTCCTTGGTCACCCACCAAGTGTTAGGAAGCTCTTCGGCAATTAAGATAATACCCGGATGAACCGCTTTTGTTTTCGCCCGAATTTCCCGCAAAAAATTCCAGCCGCCCCCGGAACCAGGCCGGCGTATATTTCCGTCTGATTGGTTATGGATTGGCCGGGTAAAGTCGAAACGAAAACCATCGATGTGATATTCCCTCGCCAGATAAACGATATTCTGCACGAAGAAATGGCGGGCAACATCGTTATCGAAATTGACCATCGGTCCCCATACCGTGTCACCGTCGTAGTAAGTGGCGTCATCGGTTGTCCACAAGATATTGTCGCTGGGGCTGCCATGGTTATAGACGACATCGAGAATCACCGAGATACCGTGTTGATGAGCGGTATCCACCAACTTTTTCAGATCGTCAGGCTGGCCATAAGCTGACTCAACCGCATAAAAGAAGGAGGGGTTGTAACCCCAACTATGATCCATGGGAAACTCATTGATCGGCAATAACTGAATCGTGGTGATACCAAGGTTGTTCAGGTAATCGTTGTTACCGTTTTTATTTAATTCCTCTGTAATCTGCTGCAACGGGTTTAGCCCGGTGTTTCGCTCGGTAAAGCGTAAGGGATGGAGCTGATAAATAACATGGCGTTTCCATTCCGGAGAGTGCCATCCCGTGTCGCCCCAAGGATAATCCGAACTGACCGTAACGATTGACTTACTACCCAATCCGGAATTCTCAACATTGCGAGCGGCCGGGTCCTGCTGCAACTGATTGGGACCACCGCCTTCGTTCAGCATGAACTGATACTTGTCGCCGGACGCAGGTGGTCGTGCAAAATTGGCATCCGTGCCCTTAAACCACCAGAACTTGCCGTCCGGCGTTTTATTGAGGTCGACCGCTTTCGACTCGCCGTTGGTAAAATCGCCGACTAGCCTTACCCTGGTTACAGCCGGTTTCGCATGGATAATCGCATACCATTGGTCACCTTGCTTGTAAAATCCCGGCGGTTGATTCCAGATAAAGGCTGGATCGCCGTTGAGCCACCCGACATCCGCCCGCGCTGGATAAGGTGACAGGGTGGCCAACAAAACCAGAACTACCGCACTGATAAAACGTCGCAAAGATATTAGCATTGCAAAGCCCTCCTAATCGAGAACAGCGAGGTTTGTAAGATTGAACCCTTCGTTTTTGCAAGAAAACGACTGCAAGGTATTGCGCCTCCTTTCCCGGGGGCGTGCGCATATTAAACAGTCAGTTGTTGAGACTTATATAACACAGAACAAGCTCATTGACTAGCACTTAAACTAGTCTGCATATTAGGCGAATAGACATTACCTTTTTGGAAAACGACTTGGGTTCTGTTGGGTGCCATTTTTTTCATGTACTGTGCACTCCATTGTCAGGCTGATCGACAAGAAACACAACCGCAACCAACACACATACGTATAGACCGTCTCTGGGAGCACCTTCTATGGCAACTTTCTCTAATCCGGATATCTCCCAGCCTCTACCGCAATAGGCGTCCTCTATACAGCTCGTTGATTGTTCAAGAGACTGTTTTGTTGTGCAATTTACTTCCGCATGTTCTACGATGATTGAAGCCTTTGTCGGATCCTGGTTAACTCCAATAAAAAGGGAAGCTGCCACGTTATAGCTGTTCGACGCTGCATAAGCGTAGGCCATTGGCAGGAAAACGCCATTCTCTGTGAATTTTTTTAACTCTTCCTTGCTATGGACAATTTGCCAATTGGGAGGAATAAAGGAAGACACCTTGATCGCATTGGCCGCCATAATATTCGCATCCAATTCCGCCGCATCAAAAGCGGAAAGCTCCGTTTTTCCGTATCCTATACCGGAAGTGACATATGCCTTACCCGTTTTCTTGTGCCAGCCATACATATTGCTCAGTTCCTCCCGGAATATTCATCCTTGATAGTATACGCACACAACAGGGCTGTAAAAACCTGAAAATTCGGATTCGTTGCGTGTCCTTAAAATTTGTTTTCCTATATGCGTAGATTGCGGGTGGTGATAGGCACTTTGTCGGGTTGCGAACAGCATGCAACCCGGTCTACGCTGCTATATCAATCCGTCGCCATGCCGAAAATTTTGCTATCAGCCAGCAAAAAACTCAGCAGAGGAAGACTGTGACGCGGCCAGATGCCTAATTGAGCACGGTATTATGCATTCTGATAGTTCGATACTTCGATAAGGTTCCCGTCCGGATCCCGGAAGTATACCGAGAAAATCGGACCCACGGCCCCGGTTCGATGAACAGGGCCTTCCAGGACGTCAATATCGTGAGCGCGCAGGTAATCAAGAACTTTGGTGATCGGGGTCATAGTGACAAAGCACAAATCAGCCGATCCCGTAGTCGGGAACTCCGCTTTTGGCTCAAATTCATTTCCGTGTTCATGCAAATTGATTTTTTGCTCCGAATAACAGCGCTTTTCTCCCGTTCCCAAACGTGCTGGCTTTCATACCGAGCACCTGCGTGTAGAAGGCACAGGTTACTTCAATATCTTTGACTGTCAGCACAATATGGTCGATTGCTTCTATTTTCATTGCCGCATCCCGCTTTCCTCAGTACATGGCGCTGGTCTTCGATTAATGACGAATTTGAGCGGATGGTAACGTTCAAATTCACTGCGCTCAACGCCGCTGAAATCGCCTGATTTCTGGCGAACCAACCAGTCAAGGTTCCGTTTGCGATGTATACTTGAAGGCGGAAATACTGCCATGGTTTGTAGGTGATCGCGCACAGAAAATATTGTATGCATGGTATAGCATTCAGCATACCCGTTCAATGAAACAAAGTTGCATGAAACAAAGTTGCCCCACCCGATAATATTTGGTAAAAATACCAAATCTTTGGTATCCTTACCAATATGTTTTCCGGCGGTGGAGATTTGCCGTGAGCGTCAAACAAAACATTCTGCAGGCCGGCATGGCTTTATTGAAGCAACAAGGCTTCGCCGCCTTGACCCAGCCGCAAGTGGCTAAGGCTGCCGGCTGCAAGCAAAGCCACCTGACTTACTATTTTCCGACCCGCAATGATTTGCTGTTGGCCATCGCTGAATATTCGGTCGACACGATGTTGGCCGAGTTGACCGGACGCCTGGCTGAAAAACCGCAGCGGCAAACCCTGTCTGACGCTATCGTGCACAATGTCGTCGAAGGATTGCCGCCGCGCGTCTTGCTGGGACTGGCTGTCGCCGCCGATAACGATCCGGCCATTCGGCAACAACTGAGCAGACTGATTGACCATGTTCGCGCTACCATTAAAATGGTGCTGAAAAAGTCCGGACTAGCCTCGGACGACGATGCGGCATTGCTGTTCCATGCCGTGGTCGTCGGCCTGGCCGTGATGCACCAGGCGCGGCAGACCGGAGAGTCGGCCAGGGAAATTCAGTCCGGCGTCGATGTGATCATTAACAAACTAACGCCTTGTTCCATCAACTCTGCAGGCGATCGGCGATGAATGCTTTTCAATTTCCCAGGCGGCTGCTGTTTTTCGCATTAATGAGCTTCGCGCTACTCACGGCTTGCAATAAAACCGACGACCGGACTTTCCAAGGTTATGTGGAAGGTGACTACCTGTACTTATCGGCCCCGTTTGCCGGATTTCTGGCTACGCTCAATGTCGACCGCGGCAGCTATGTCTCCGCAGGAACAGCCGTGTTTGCCGTTGCCAAAGAACCGCAACGTTACGAGCTGAGCGAGGCCGAGGCGCAAATGAACTCCGCACAATCGAAAATAGCCAATCTGCAGGAACCGCACCGGCAACAGGAAATCGACGCCATGGAGGCAGAACTGAAAACAATGCAGGCTAATCTTCAATATTCCGAGTCGCAGTTGCGGCGCATGCAGAACCTGGTTAAAAAGAATTTTGTTTCAAGATCTGAGCTGGACCAGGCGCGCTCCGCCAGAGACCGTGACGCAGCCCAAGTGGAAGCAGCGCGTCAGCAGTTGGACGTGTATCGGATCACTTTCGGCCGGCAACCGGAAATTCGCAGCGCCGAAGCGGAATTGCAGGCCGCCGAAGCGAACGTGCAACAGAAGCGTTGGCAGGTCGATAACAAAACGATATCGGCTCCAAGCCAAGGCGAAATTACTGAGACCTATTATCGACCCGGCGAATGGGTCCCCGCTGGCCAACCGGTCGTCAGTTTTTTACCCGACGACCGGCGGCGCATCCGTTTTTTTGTTCAGGAAAGCGATCTTGCCGCTATTCAACCTGGCCAACAGATTATCGCCGATTGCGACGGCTGCAAAGAGCCGGTTCGGGCCAAAATAACGTTCATTTCGCCGCAGGCCGAATATACACCGCCGGTGATTTACAGCCGGGAAGCCCGCGCCAAGCTGGTGTTCCGTATCGAAGCTGAACCGCCACCGGCCGATGCGCGCAAGCTGCATCCCGGCTTGCCGATGGACGTGCGTTTATTGGACGGCACTTAATATGAACTGGACTATCGATGTCGCAGGTATCAACAAGTACTACGGCGAGAAACATGTGGTCAGGGATCTCACCCTGCAGGTGCGCGAGGGAGAGATTTTCGGCTTCCTAGGCCCCAACGGCAGCGGCAAAACCACGTCCATCCGCATGCTGTGCGGGCTGCTGACACCGGACAGCGGCACAGGCAACTGTCTGGGTTATGACGTATTGACGCAAAGCACCGAGATCAAGCGACTGGTCGGTTATATGACGCAGAAATTCTCACTGTGGGAAGATTTGACGATCAGCGAGAACCTGGATTTTGTCGCCCGCATGTTCGGCATCAGGCGGCGTAAAGCGGCAGTCAACCAGACGCTGGAAAAACTGGGGCTTACCGGGCGCCGCAACCAACTGTCAGGCACCCTGTCGGGCGGTTGGAAGCAACGCCTGGCGCTGGCTTCCTGCCTGATGCATGAACCAAAACTGTTATTGCTGGACGAACCCAGCGCCGGGGTCGACCCCAAGGCCAGGCGCGACTTTTGGGAGGAAATCCATCAGCTTTCCGCAACCGGCATTACCATTCTAGTGTCAACCCACTATATGGACGAAGCGGAACGCTGCCACCGTCTTGCCTATATTGCCTACGGAAGCATTCTGGCCTCCGGCACGCCGCAGCAGGTGGTGGCAGCGCAGAACCTGGATACCTGGGCAATCAGCGGTCCCGATATTCAGCGCTACTCGACGGAACTGCGGACCATCCCAGGGGTGGAACAGGTAGCCACCTTCGGTTCGGTATTACATGTCTGTAGTACGGCCGGCGCGGAACTCGGCCCCCGACTGCAACAATTCGCCGTGCAGCGCGGCCTGTCGGTGGAAGGGGCGCAAGCATCGCTAGAGGACGTCTTTATCCGCCTGATGCGCGAAGCTCGCGATCCAATGCAAACGCCGCCATGAGTACTTGTCTCCTGAAAATTTCGTTCAGTAGATGGATCGGTATCGTCATTAAGGAATTCATCCAATTGAAAAGGGATCGCCTGACCTTTGGTATGATTATCGGCATTCCGCTTATACAATTGTTACTGTTCGGCTTTGCGATCAACACCGACCCGCGGCACTTGCCGACCGCAGTGCAAAGTACCGAAACCAGCCCTTTTGCCCGTGCCTACATCGCTGCGATGCGCAACAGCGACTATTTTGATATTGTCGGCAGCGTTACCAACGACAACGAAGCCGATCGATTACTGGACCGCGGCGATGTGCAGTTTGTCGTCGCTTTTCCACCAGGATTCCAGAGAACACTGATCCGCGGCGAGCACCCTACCATCTTTGTGCAGGCTGACGCCACCGATCCGATCGCCACCTACGGTGCAGTCTCGGTGCTTAACAATCTGGGCAATGAAGTTTTCGCCCCGGATCTTCCCGGTTATGTGGCGCCGCAGGAAGGTTTGATCGATTTACGCGTGCATAAACGTTATAACCCGGAAGGGATTACCGCTTACAACATTGTTCCCGGTCTGCTGGGCGTGATCCTGACCATGACCATGGTGCTAATGACCGGACTGGCGATGACCCGGGAAAAAGAGCGAGGTACCTTTGAAAACCTGCTGGCGACACCGGCGACGCCCTTTGAAGTAATGACCGGCAAGATCGTGCCCTATATTGTCATCGGGCTAGTCCAAGTCACGCTGGTATTGATAGCGGCGCATTGGATATTCAGCGTGCCGATGCTCGGCAGCCTGCTGTTGCTGTATATCGTGGTGCTGATCTTTATCTGTGCAAACCTAACCTTGGGTATCACCCTTAGTTCGATAGCCCGCAACCAATTGCAGGCGATGCAATTGACCTTTTTCTTTTTCCTGCCGTCGATACTGCTGTCCGGTTTCATGTTTCCGTTTCGCGGCATGCCCGGCTGGGCGCAGGTGCTCGGCAACGTCCTGCCGCTGACCCACTTTCTGCAGCTGGTGCGCGGCATTATGCTCAAAGGCAACGGCCTGGAATTGCTGCTGCCGCACATCTGGCCGCTGCTGTTATTTATCGCAGGGGTACTGGGAGTCGGTTTGAGGACCTATCGCCGCACCCTCGATTAACGGCTTGGTGACGGCGATGAGCTGCTATGAGTACAATAACGCGGGAGCTTGTTGCAGGGTCGACCCGATTCCCCTGACGAGCGAAATCAACCCATACAGCCGGAAAAGCGCGTCGATACGGGACGTTGCTCACGGAATTCTGCCGCGTTTGGCAAGTTTTTTTAAACTGCTAAAACGGGATGAGTTAAATTAGCGCACGCTCCCTTATTTGACTTAAAGTATCATTGACCAATAGCTTCCCATTTCTATACACAGCACGTAACAAATTACTGTGGCTGCCTAAATCCGATTCTGCAATCGTTTCTAAACGCCCTGCTGCATTTCTGATTAAAGCTAAACGTCCTCGTTTTGATTGCTTGTCATGGTCAGTAATCGGGTCTTTGTAAACATCCTGCCAAACACCATTAATCTGTACGGCCGAAGCTTTCATTGCAAACTTTAACGTATCCCTATCCAATTTTTGTAATAAACCGGCCCCCATACCAAAAGCTAAATTATCGGCACTATAACCTGCCCGCTTTAAAGTTTTTAAAATTTCACCAATGCTGGTAATGGTCACGCCATCACCTTGAATCACGCGTACATAAGGCGGTAAAACTTTATAGCCTTTATTATTGACTGAGCACCCAAAAAACTGCTCTAACTTTTGCATCGTTTTTAACACAATTTCAACGGGATTTCCGCTATCGGGACGAATCACCAAACGACCTTGTGAATTTTCGATCGTCTGTTTGAATTCTGTCCCCCACATTTCTAAGGCTTGCCATAAATTGTATGAATCACTAACGACCGCAACGATTTTATCCTTGCCTAAAAACTGCGTTAACATATTGCGGTAAGCTTCAGCCTCTAAATCTCTCCCCCAGGCAGTAATCGTTGAATGCTCTGCAGCAGGAATGGAGAAAGCAGGCATATTCGCTTCGTTATAATATTGCTTGGCTGCCAAAGTCGAAGCTAAAGTATCCGTGCCTTTAAAATTGACTAAATGGGCAAGCCCGGAAATAGCGGCAGACTCTTGTGAAGACACGCCTCGAGCGCCAAAGTCATGCAATTTTAATTCCAAGCCGCTTAAATCATCGGCTGTTTCATGCAAATAATCGGCAATCACTTGTTTGCAGGTGTAGGAACGAGTCGCTACCGTAGTGCCATACCAACAAGCGCGCAAAATCATGGTCTCTAAATAACTGGTCAGCCAATAACAATGGCTATCGGTATTAATGACTTGCGCCATGACCTGGCTCGGCTCCAGCACCATGCCTTCCGGAATCGCATCAATTTGAATCGGCAAATAGCCGTTATGGTCATCTAAAATATATTCCCAACCTTTGCGGTTAAAAGGTTCTCCATGTGCGGTTAATATTTGTTCCGCTTCATCTATCATTTCAGCCGTAATCGGTTTTAACAAATAGCTTTTGATAAACATTTGCAAACCGAAAAAAACAATCTTTGGGTAATCACCGCCGCGTGATTCGATATAAGATGACACAAATTGTGTGCCGGGCGGGTATTGTAAATAATGCGATGATTTATAAGAGTCGGTATTTAAAATGATATTGTCGAATAATGAATTCATCCGGAAATCCTACAATGGAAAAGCACTTTGAGTCTTTCTCCAGTGCTATCAAAAGTTGTTTATTCGCCTAATAAATGCCTGACAATAAAATAGTGATCTTCAAACATTTTTTCAGGCTTCACATCGGCTAATGGTAACCAAAAGGCTTTTTCGGCATCGTCCGCCCCTTTGACTTTAGGCAGTTTTTCACTTCCCGGTAATTCGATTAAAAATGCATGCGTAATGGTGCGGCCTCTTGCTGAACGATAAGGGTCATCAAAAGTTTGCCAACGCTTGATAGAACCGCGTAAAACAGGATCCGGAATTTTAAGCTTTGTTTCTTCACGCAATTCTCTGATACAACCATCCTGTAAACGCTCGTATGGGTCTATAAAACCGCCCGGTAAGGCGCTTAAGCCCTTTCCGGGCCTTGCACGGCGTTTTACTAATAGAATGTGTCCGGATTGAATCACCACAGCGTCCGTTGTCACAAATACCGGTGGATAAGGTGCAGGCTCCCATACCTTACGATATTGTTTAATAAATTGGTCTTCATCAAAAATGGTGTCAAAGTCTTGTTGACTAAATGAGTTTGCAAAAAATTGTTGTGTGCCCTTAGGTGTATCTGAGTTGAGGACTTTATCGCTGTGCTTATAATTCTCGGCATCGGCAAAATAGGCGTTTCTTAAACTGGTTGCATTAATTCCTTCCACATTATCGACATTAATCGATTCCCACTGCGGAAACATTTTTAAATAAAAAGAGCTATGGTCTTTTTGATGACCAATTAATGCAATTTTCGGTTTATGATGCGGAACCGAATTTAAAGCTTGAACGACTCCACCAACAATCGTTTGCACCGATTGTATCCAAATTGAATCGTTATAAGGTGAATCCATTAACGGCAAAATCGTAATTCTATCTACATCTTGCTTAGAAAATGAGTTAAGAATCATCTCTTTGCGTTGACTAAACGACCAAGGATTTCGATGTGAGGCGGGTACATGAGAAGAACCGCAAAGAACAATGATTTTTTCGGCTTGTTTTAAGCCCTCTGTAATGACGTGGAAATGACCATTATGAAATGGCTGAAAGCGACCGATAAACACGGCAAAATTATAAGGTTTTAGATTTTCTATTTTCATTGTCTTCCAAATATTCAATAGCTAGCTCTTTCACGTCTTCATCATGAGAACAAGAAAGTTTTTCCATGTACTCTTTAGCCAATGGATGGCGGTATTCGTGAAGTAAACCTACTAATTCATATAGTAGATATTCATCCTCGAAATCAAGTAATCTCTTCAGGAATTGAGGTGACTCCTTTTTCCATTTGCCTTTTAGGCGGATGATGGCTTCTAATAGTTCATCTTCATCATTGCTAGCTAAAATAATTTCTTTTGCACGGTCTCTCGAAAATGGCGCTTCCGTCTTTTCTTTTATTCTGTTTGTTTTAAATCCACCCCGCAGAATACACATGGGACATTGACAGGGCTTCTTCCCATGGGCTTTTGGTTCATATCTCCAAAACATAGGTTTAGGGATGTTCCCCGTTCTCAGTATTTCGTTTGGATTTATCTTTCTCTCGATAAAAAACTCATAGCCCAACTTGTCCTCTTCATCCAGAAAATGGCTAATAGTATCTGACAATGACATTTGGTCATGGCTCTCAGTATATTTTCCAAACCAAACCTTTTCTTCACCTTTTAACTTAAAATCCACTGCAATAAAGTTTTTTATACCTGATCGTTTAAGCTTTCTCACCCACTGATGAGATATCAGAAAATCTTTCGTATGCGGCATAAAATATATAATGCCGTTGTACTTACCAAGCTTTATACCTGTATGTACGATTCGTTTTTCATTTTCTGCACTGGATATATGTACCAACGTTGGCATAACTCTCCAAAAAAATAATGCTTCACGATACCGGGCCTAATTGCTTTTTTAGCCGACTTACACCCACCGAATTGGACTCCCTGTTTCAACTGAGGCCTCACAAATAGCTTGTAAAGACTCTACGATATGATCATACTCATCAAACGATCTCTTTCTCCACTCGGTTTTTAAGTGTGTAGGAAAATAAAAGCGAATCTGTCCTTTAGCATTTTCCAAAGAACCATTTTCCCAAGGTATTTGCTCGCCGGGTATCGCTGAAAAACACTCAAATGATTTCCCACTTTTTATATCGTCAAACCTTACTTTTCCACTTTCCCAGTTTTCCGTTTTTTCTTTTTCCAGCAAAGTCTGCGTGAATTCAAGACTACGGAACTCCACTCCTTCTGCTCCTTCGATATAAAAACCTTCTTGATCCATAGAAATTTCAATATCCTCCTGCCCGGAAATTAAAAGCCCGTCACACTCACCATCCGACCACTTCCATATTTCTATATTCTTTTCACCATCTACTAGTACAAATACATTTTCGAATTTTCCGTGTTTTTGAATAAAAGCAGCTCTGCCAGCATTTTTCTCGCACATTCCGGCGATGTGGTTCCACCATTAACGTCTGGAATCTCTTGCAATAAAGTGTGAAATATTTCTGTACCAAGCTTTTCCAAAGCCCTTTTAAATGCATAAACACCAGCCCAACTAGCTATTCTTTCCCTCGCAATATCCATATCTTCGTGTGGACATGCACTTCTCTGCCATTTATCAAAAAGAAAATAAAGCGCTTCATTTCCGTCATAAGAAGTGTTCAGGTCAAGATATCCATCCTGATCTATATAAATAAACTCGAGTAACTCTGCAGGAGCATCCAACCCATTTTTGTAGCAATTACACATTACTGTAGCACTAAGTCCCATTTGATTATCTTTTTCGGCTATGTTCTCGTAATGGGCTGCTTTGGAGTTCCAGCAGAAAATCAGCCCGGTAAGGTGGGTGAGCTGTTTCGTGCCCAGCGGAACAATGTTGCAAGGATAAATGTTGTACTAAAAATATAACCCATAAATCGAAATTTTCCGCGTCAATTATTAGATTAGTCTACCGTTTTCCTAATCAACACTGCAATGCAGTTCAATGTCGCATTACTGCCGCGCCAGAATAGTTGAAGCGACCTATTGGCCATTCCACATTTCATCGTTCCGTTGCAGCAGGTATTCATTTTCCGAATTAGGGCGGTGGTGAATGTAATTACCTATCCATAGGAGAATGATCTCTGTTTATTAACAAACTCATTTCATACAGTCAATCTGAGTTTATTATGAATAGCAATCATGCAGACAGTATGTTAACCGGTCAGATCTTCTGTGCGCGGTATGGGTAAGGAAATCCGGTAAGATCATTACAGCATCGTTCCGCGTGGGCACGAAACCGCGCGTGCCCACCCTACCGAGCCACTAGTCCGTCAATCGATACCGTGGACACAAAGCCTTCTACGCTACGGGCGAGTTCTCGATCCATGGTCACAAAGGCGTCTCCTTGCAATTGGGTTAACGCAACATATTCTGCGTCGTAAGTCGACTTCCAACCCAGCTGATTAGCAATTTCCCGCGCCCGACGTCGCAGAACTGCGTCACCGAGTAGCCGGATTGGCAACTTCCCAATACACGCAAGTCGCTTAAGGGCATCTGCCTCCGATATATCACCCCTGGCAACGGCCTCATGCAAGATGGAGAGCGTTTGAGATCGCAGTAGTGTAGGTGCGAGGAGTTTGTTCTCATCCGCTATCTTGACCTCACCTGTGGCGAGTTCGATTGCCACGTTAGCGTCTATTACATATCGTGTCATCTGTTGACTCCAGGATCAGTTGCATAACAAGTAATTATCTCAATCCGCACAACTTATATACCAGATCTAAAGTAAAGACAATGATGTTCTAAAATCTTTAAAATTCTGAATGGAACAGCATACATTTTGACCATGATGAATAGATATCGATAACACCGATGCTTAAGCCGCCTGATGATCCAGCGCGGTAGGATGCCGGTGAGGGACGAACCGCGTTTGCCTGCCGGTTGGCAGGTCGATCGCGAATCGCCTGTGCCCTGCCTGATATGACACCATCGCACATTCGGCCGCTGTTGCCGTTTAACGCAGCGATTCTGGTTGTCGGTTTAATCACTTACCGCCGCACCCTTGATTTACAGCTTGGCGGCAGTGATGAATCGCTATAGTGGCTGCACGTCAAATTTCGGTTTTTATCATATCTTCATCGTGCCTTATCCCGAAGGAAGATAGGATTAAGTAACCGAAATTTGATACGCGACGAGTATATCAGTGAAACAACGCCAGTGCTTTTTGCAGGGTCGACGCGATTCCCCAGCTGAGCGGAATCAACACATACAGCCAGAAAAGCACAAGCAGCAGGTAATCGACCAGGACCGAGGTTTTTGAAGATGCCATAGGTTTGCTCCGGATATAAATTGATTTTGTTTGTCATGCGGAAAAACGCGTAATCGTGAGGTAACGACGCATCATCCGCCCATCCAACGTGTTCCGTCTCTTTACGGTGTTAATCGGCGTAAGCATTCGTTTCCCGCTGAGCGTCAACCGCATCATCGTCCCGCGGATAAACGCCGTCCAGTTCGTCAAATTCATCATGCTTCATATGATGTTTTTCATGCACGGGACGGATCAGCAGATTGCAAATCAAGCCCAGACATAAAATACCGGCCATGATATGCATCGTCACATTATAGGCGTCCGCCTTTGCCACGCCTTGATCGATCTGAAATTCACGTATGTAATTGACCAACACGGGACCCAGCACACCGGCGGTGGACCATGCGGTCAGCAGCCGGCCATGAATGCCGCCGACATAGCGGGTACCGAAAATATCCGCCAAATACGCGGGGATCGTGGCAAAACCGCCGCCGTACATGCTTAAGATGACCGCATACAGCAGAATAAACAGACCCATTTCACCGGCGGCGCCCACCGACGGCACTGCGGCATACAAAAGAAGGCCCAGCACAAAAAAAACGAAATAGGTATTCTTGCGGCCGATCCAATCGGACGCGGTGGACCAGAAGAAGCGGCCGCCCATATTGAACAAGCTGAGCAGGCCGACAAAGCCGGCTGCCGCCGCCGGCGTCACCGAGCCTTTGAATATTTCCTGAATCATCACCGAAGCCTGACCCAGTACGCCGATACCGGCGGTGACATTCAGGCACAGCACCAGCCACAGCAAATAAAATTGCGGAGTCTTAAGCGCTTGATCGATGTGCACATGATTCCGGGTAATCATTTTATTCTGCACCACGGGCGGCTGCCAACCTTGTGGCCGCCAATTCTGCGGTGGTGTGCGTATGGTTAACGCACCGACGCACATGGATAGAAAATAAATGCCGCCCATGACCAAAAAAGTTTCCATAACGCCTACCGACACGGCGGACTTAAAATGGTCCATCAGCATCACCGACAACGGTGCCCCGATCATCGCGCCGCCGCCAAATCCCATAATCGCCATGCCGGTCGCCATGCCCCGACGGTCCGGAAACCATTTGATCAACGTCGAAACCGGCGACACATAGCCAAGACCAAGACCGATGCCGCCAATGACACCGTAGCCCAGATAAATTAACCAGATCTGATGCACAGCGACGCCCAGAGCCGAAATCAAAAAACCGCCGCCGAAACAGCAGGCGGCAACGAACATCGTCAGCCGCGGCCCGACCTTTTCCAGCCATTTACCGCCGAACGCCGCCGACAAACCTAAAAATACGATAGCCAGGCTGAAAATCCAGCCGAGGGTGGTTAACCGCCAGTCCTCAGGCGCCGGAGCGGAAATGCCGATCACTCTCGTCAATGGCTCGTTGAACACACTGAAAGCATAGGCTTGGCCGATGCATAGATGAATCGACAATGCGGCAGGCGGCACCAGCCACCGACTATAGTCAGCGGAAGCCACCGCCCGCTGTTTTGCAAAAAAACCAGACATGAATGAACCCTGTAAATTAAATTTGGCACCGGCTTACAATGCCCAACATTTTCAACTTTTTGCTAAATTTCTTCCAACAAAAAGCGTTATTATAGCCATATTCAATCCGTAAAATCCGTTTGAACCTGCGCCGCGGTTCATTTTTCCAAAATCGCACTCTGCGCACGTCCTCACCGTAATACTTACATCCCCAACACCTGTGCCTCTCGCACATCAACCTGCGGCCCCCCCTAACTGGTCCCGCTTGGGGAGCAGGCGGAAATTCCAAGACAGCCCGAATCAGACTTGCCTTGTAGAAAGAATCACTAGCTGGTATTGCATGCCGCAAGCTGTTGTAATATATCTGTAATTAGCTAAATAGCCCTGGTTTTTCAAGAGAACGACCTCCCTTTGCAATGGTTATAGGCACTTACCCCATGGGGACGCAACCGCGTTATGTGTACCGACACGGAAAATCAAATGGAGCCCCCATTGTCTTCAGACCATTACCATTCCCCTTGCCTTTTCCTTTCGAACCCCGCGTGTAAAATCGACCACTACGATGGTGGGACATCTAAACAGGAAGAGCCTTCGCTTGCCTGCATCGGCGGGCAGCGAAAGCGGCTGACCGAGCCGCAGCCAAGCTTATTACTCACTGCACGATGCAGATACCTTGTTTGCCAAAGGTTGGTAAGGGTTAAGCGCGATAATAACATCTCGGACTCACCGATAGCCGAAATATACCGACAAGAATACTAATCCAAAATGAGACATTCTCCACACAATTACTAACAAGCATTGTGAGCTGCAAATTGTTGTAGTATATTCGGACTGAGCTGAAGAGCACCGAGAGTTTTAAAGTGAATGGTCTCCATTTGCGATGATGAGAGGCACTTGTTCCGCAAAAATTTTCGGTGCAATAAATTTTTCCAATACATCATTACCAACATAAACCTGGAAAAGCACTTCAGCCATCTGTCCTATTGCGGCAAGCAATTAGCAGGAGGTCGGTATATTTGATCAGGGAAGCAGCTGTTGCCGTTACGCATGGATACAAAGCATAGCGACTGACCCCCAACGGATGATTTTCAGACAAAAGGAACTTTTTCATCAACCGTAGACTTTATGGAGGGATAAATCAGAAATCAAAAGCTTTAAGCTATTGCCGGAAGGCATGATTAGTATTTTTTAAATATTGTAGATGGTGGCTTGGAGCTTGATTCACGTTCAAGAACATTTCCCGATATTTAAACCACTTATATTTAGGGTAAGGAGTACGTCATGAAACATTTATTTTTCCCGGCTGTAATTTTATTCATGGTCTCCGGCATCGCAAACGCGGCTGACGAGAAACTGGGCCTGGACCATTTCAAATGCTATGAAGTGGATAGTCAAGGCACCCAAGGCTGGGCTGCGGAACTGAAAGACCAATTCCATGAGAAACCGCAGGAAGTAAAAGTTGGGCCGGCTGTAGGACTCTGCAATCCGGCGATCAAATATCACGCGGGTAATTATTATGAGATTCAAAACAAATATGACCATTTGGTGGTGTATCCCATCTATCCTCAGACCGGCAGGCCGCTGAGAGTTCTCATCCGCAACCAGTTCGGCATACAGAGACTAAAAGTATACCAATCGGTGGCGCTAATGGTTCCGTCCCTTAAAAGAATTGTTGATGATCAAACAGAGTTTTCGGGTCTGCGGGACTATAACCTGGATCATTTCCAATGCTATCAGGCAAGGGGTAGCGAAACATTCCAGCGGGTAGGATTAATTGATCAGTTTGATGCTATTTTTCAAACTGCGCAAGATCAGTTTACCTGGTATGCGGTCTGGGAACCCTATTTGTTTTGTAATCCCGTGGAAAAAACGCGTTTGCTCGAAGGCGAAACCTCACCCGAGGTTACCAAGATTATTAATCCGGATGGCCATTTGACCTGTTACCGAATCTTTAACGGGGAACAACCGGTTGATGACAGGATAAAAGTATTAATAACCAACCAGTTTGAAAGTGAAACCCCGTTGATTGTCGGAGATACCACCGCGTTATGCGTGCCAACACAGAAAATCTATTGGAAGCCCATTGTCTTCACCCCAATTCCATTCCCTTTCCCCCCTCTCACGACCCCTTAGTAAACTCGACCACCGCAATGGTGGGGCATCTAATCAGGAAGAGCTCTCGCTACCCGCATCGGCGGGCAGCGAAAGCCGCTGGCTGACCAGCATCCGAGCTAATTATTACCCGCCGTACGATACGGATACCCTGTTTGCAAAAGGATGGAGAGGGTTAAACAATCTTAGTTTTACAGAGTACTTATCTAAATCAGATAAAATAGCGGGATATCGTATTACAATTGTTTAATCATTCACCGTCTTTTTTATCGGCAGGAAATCAAAACGTGAAAATTATATCCTGGAATGTCAACGGAATTCGCGCAATACAAAACAAAGGCTTTGCCGAAACGATTACCAAGCTCGATGCCGACTGCATTTTGCTGCAGGAAACCAAAGCCCAGACTGACCAGATCACTACGGCTCTGGAAGGTATTGACGGCTATCGGATTTATTCCAACTGTGCCGAACGCAAGGGCTATTCAGGCGTAACGCTATTATTACGCGAACCGCCGCTGAACGTGATCAACGATATAGGCATTGCCGAACACGACCGGGAAGGACGGGTGATCACCGCCGAATTCGAACATTTCTTTCTGCTCAACGCCTATATACCGAATTCCGGCCAGCAACTCGTCCGGCTCGATTACCGGCAAACTTGGGACCTTGAATTTCTCGCTTATCTGCAACAACTGCAAAGCCAAAAACCGTTGATCGCCTGTGGCGATTTCAACGTTGCCCACCAGGCAATCGATATTGCCCGGCCCAAACCGAATTACAATAAATCAGCCGGCTACACCCAAGCGGAGATCGACGGTTTTAGCCGTTTCCTCGATGCGGGCTTGGTGGACACGTTCCGTCACTTCCATCCCGATACGGTGGCTTACAGTTGGTGGAGCTTCCGCGCCAATGCCAGGGCTAAGAATATCGGGTGGCGGATTGATTACGTTCTGACCAGCCATGCGCTGATCGATAAAATAACTGACGCTTTCATCCTGGGGGATATCACCGGCTCGGATCATTGCCCGGTCGGCATCGAAATCAATATTTGACTGGTAGCGAATTGAGCGGCAAACATAAACAGCTTTGACAACGCCAGTGCTATAACAACTTGGCATTGGCGGAAAATAGTAGGGTATGCATTGCATACCGTTCCGGTGCTGTGAACATACTGAAAAGCCGCAAAAGGTATGCAATGCATACCCTACTTTTCCTACCCAGAAAAGCGAAAAATATATGCGCATAGTAAATACGATTTTCGGATTGTTGATCGGGATCGCTTTTGCAACAGGCGGCGTAGTCATTGCCATGCAAACGGCCATTCCCACCTATCAGTCATGGCATAGCATGCAAAGCTGGCGTTCGGGGATTGCGACCTTGGGCAGCCTATCCGGATCGGACAATAACACCGCGGCGAATTACCGTTATTCGGTTAACGGTATTGACTATCAAAACGACCGTGTTTACGTTTCACCCGTCAACGACAACATCGGCAGTTACCATCAAGATTTGTATCGGCATTTGCAATCGTTAAAAAGCAACAATCAACCCGTTACGATCTGGTACAACCCTGCCGACCCCGCCCAGTCAGTCATTGATCGGGACATGCGCTGGGGACTGTTTGCATTAATGAGCGGCTTTTGTGCAATCTTCATCCTGGCCGGACTGGGTATCTGCTACGGCGCCCTTCGCTCCGCCAGTACCGCCTCCCCACCGCGGCGGCCATCAATGACGGAGCTACGACGACAATGGCGACAAAAACAACCGGTCTCAGACAATAGCGAAAGCTTTTTCGCCTTCTTGCAACAACAGGCCGAACACTCCAGGCAACCGCCGGCAATGAAGGAAAAGCCGGCATATTCTGCAACTAATCGAAGTCCCTGGCTGGAAAGAAAACAATGGCGCGATAACCGCATACGCTCCGGCGCCAAGGCCAGCTTATATGCCATTTGGGCGTTTGCCGTTTTGTGGAACGCGATCAGCTCGCCGATATTATTTGCGTTTGAAGATGAGCTTAAGCGAGGCAACTATGCCGTTTTGATCGGGGCATTATTTCCAATCGTCGGACTGATCCTGTTGATCATTGCCTGGAAAAAGACCCGAGCATGGCAACGCTTCGGCATCATAGAATTACGGATGGATCCTTTCCCCGGATCAATCGGCGGCCATGTTGGCGGCAGCCTGCTGCTCAAAAACGTATCGGACCTGCACACGCCCTACAAAATCGTGCTTGAATGCGTATACAGTTACGTATCCGGCAGTGGCAAAAACCGCTCCCGCAGAGAAAACGTGAAATGGGCCGAACAAGGAGTTGCCGCTGCCAACGCAAGCGGCCGAGGTGTGCGCCTGGAATTCCGCTTCGATGTCCCTGAAAATCTGCCGGAAGCCGATATCGCCCAGCGGGGGGATTATTATTTCTGGCGGCTGGGAGTTTCCGCCGAGCTTGCCGGAATCAACTTAGACCGACAGTATAATATTCCGGTATTCAATACCGGAACTCAATCCCGAGCTATCCGCCACGATATCAGCGTGCAGGCGGCGGAAATCCACCATAACCAAACCATCGCTTCTCAGGAAGCCGTCAATCGAGGCGATTTTGCCACCACGCCATTAGCAAAAGCCTTTGAATATACACGCCGGAACAATAGCCACATCTTTTACTATCCGATGTTCAGGAACAAGCTTCTGACGCTGCTTGCGCTGATATTTGCCGGCGGCTTCGATTTTGCGGCTTATTCAATTAACTCCTCCTTCGGCGACGGCAATATTATGAACATCATCATGTTAGTGTTTTCGTTACCCTTCGCCGTGGTCGGTCTGATCGCCACGATAGCGGTAATTTACATGCCGCTAAACAACTTACGCGTCACGCTGGCCAACCGCAACATCACGGTTCTGCGCCGGCTGTTTATTTTCCCCATCCAATACCATACCATTGCTGCCCCCGATATTCAGAACATAACGATCAAATCCACCGGCAGCACCGGCCAGGGTGTTAAACAAATCAAGCACTATAATCTGATCGCCCACGGCAGAAACGGAAAAAAAGTGAATATCGCCGAAGGTATCGACGGCGAGGTACCGGCCGGTCAGTTGCGGGATTTTATCGGCAGGCAACTGGGCATCACAAACCTGTTGCAACAAATAGATCAGTGAAACACGCTATACCCAATAATATGTAAAATATATCGCGTACTTAACGGTCTTGTGAATAGGAGTCCGCTTTGTTAAAGTGATTCGCATGTCTCCGTTCAAGTCGATCTACCAATTACTGCTCGGTATCGGCGTCATATTGCTGGGCATTGGCTTACTGGGTACTCTGCTGGCGTTACGGGCACGCGCCGAAGGATATTCGCTAGTCATGACCGGCGCCATTATGTCGAGCTACTTTGTCGGCTACATTATCGGCAGTTTCATTTGTCCGCCGCTGATCGTTCGTGTCGGCCATATCCGCACCTTTTCCGCGCTTGCCGCGATCACCTCAGCCATGATTATCGTTCACGGCCTGCTGCCCAACCCCTATGTCTGGACTCTACTGCGTGCCATCACCGGCGTCTGCATGATCGGCATATTCATGACTATTGAAAGCTGGCTTAACGTACTGGCGCCCAATCAATTCCGCGGCAGAATCTTTGCCGCCTATATGGCGGTGGTATTAGTAGCGTTGGCGATTGGTCAATATATGATTCTGATTGACGATATCCGGAATTTTACGCTGTTTGCCATTGCAGCGATGTTCCTATCACTTGGGCTGACGCCGATCGCGTTAACCCAAGTAGAACAACCCCATCCATCCGAAGTTTCCAGCATGGCGTTAAAGGATATGCTCCGCATCTCCGCGTTGGGTTTGGTCGGCGTATTCATTTCGGGCTTAGTCGCCGGGGCTTTTTGGGGCATGGGACCGTTATTTGCCATGCGCGTCGGATTAGGCGAACACGGCGTCGCCGCCTTTATGAGTTTGTTTGTCGCCGGCGGCGCATTACTGCAATGGCCGATAGGCGGTTTATCCGATCGATTCGATCGGCGCAAAGTTCTGCTCTGCGTATCCTTTCTCGGCACGCTACTGTGTCTGGCGGATTTTTTCCTGATCACAAAATCACAAGCCGCACTGCTAGCCGTCAGCTTTCTAAGCGGCGGGACGTTCTTTTCCGCCTATAGCCTAAGCATCGCCCATTTCAACGACAATTTACCTTCATCGGAAGTTTTACAGGCCAGCAGAGGTTTACTGCTGCTATACGGCATAGGCTCCGCCGTTAGTCCGCTGCTGGCCGGTTACTTTATGGGTCTGCTCGGCGCCGGCAGTTTTTTCCTATACTGCGCGCTAGCCTTCGCCTTGCTGACCCTGATCGGTTGCCTGTTAGTGTTCTCGCGCAACCCGCCGCCCGCCGAGGAACAAATTGAATTCGTTCCGATGGTACGCACATCGCCTACTGCATTGGAAATGCTTCCCGAAACGGCACCCGATAAATCCGACCACCTCAAACCATAGCGTACCCCGATCAACATGTAGGGTCACCGCTGTTACTGCAAAATAACTCAGTGGAATGCGCTGAGGTACAAAGCGCACCAATCGCTAATGACGCGCATCCTTCGTCGGCACATCCTCATTACTGAACATACATAAGATGCAGCGCGCTGGATGAAACACAGGCACTAATTATCCCCTCGTGCTTGAACGCCCCCGTGACACCCCCATGACAGATCATGTTCATTGCGGTGCTATTGAAGGGGCGATAATGGTTTCGAACAATGACCCTTTTTCTTTATCGAGAAGACGGTGACCAATGGACACTTTGCAAGCCGTCATTCCGAATTTTTTGAAGAATACAGGAATACTCTAGGTTGCGGGTCTCACGTACCCTGCTTAGCGCTACTCATCTGATCCGCTCGTTATTTATGCTCAGCTAAAAATAAACCACCCCAAAAAACAGAAAAAAACTGTCAGAAAAAGAAATCTTGCATAGAGGTCGACTCTGCGCGCTATTACATCACTGTGGGTATCGGTAAGGTGCGATGTTATTACAATAGTAATTAACACCAGAAAAACGAGTAGTGTACTGCCTACTGTAAAATAATCCATTCGCGTCATATAGGGCAGTCGGGGAAGCTGGCTGGCCAAAACGAAACGATAGGCGATAATCGTTAACACTGAACTGGTTGCTACCGTTATTCGAATGCTGACATTAGATCGCTTGAGCCAAAAGGCTGAACAGGACATGAGCACGACCACTGCAAGCGGTAAAACGATCTGCCATACATAATAAGCAAAATAACGCTTTGCGGTAAAACGAAGGGCGAAACCCGCATTATCGATCTCTTTGACCGGGTTATAAATCAGAGACAATGCTTCATATCGTATTATCTTCCAATCCGGCAGGGATAATTTCTCCGCCATAGCGCCGCCGATTATATTATTTCGCGATTTATCAGGGATGAATTTCAGCTCATCCGCCACATAACCGGCGGCAACAAAATGAATAGTAAAAGTATGTGTATCCATCGGGAAATCCGACAGGAGTAAGGGCTGAGAAAGCAGGCCCGTGTATCTCTGGTGATAAATCACGGTACCGTCGGGAGATACCTGCACGACTTCCGGCAGCGACTTCGACACAAGGCCCTGCCGGTTCGCCAGTAAGACGCGGGGGTTCCAAACTTCCTCGAGAGGCATTTGGCGAGTGGCGGCGTCCGGATTGGCAAGCCGTTTATCCTGCCACCGCAGGCGGATGTAAACATTCCCGATAAAATTCTGGTTGGCATCTTCGATATCATCAATGTCGATGACAAAGATCAGAAAGTATATCTTAGTCGGCTCCCACCCTGCGTTCGGCCTTTGGGCCTTGAATTCACTGGTTACCGTCGCGGCAGCAGCCGCCTTTTCTGTTGCTTTAGCCACAGCCTGCTCGGCAATCTTTTCAACCGTTTTTTTCGCGGCTTTTTCTGCGGCGCGTTCCGTTGTTTTGTCAGCAGTTTTTTGCACTACTTTTTCAGCCCCTTTTTGGGCTGCTTGTTCTGCAGCCCGCTCCACTACATTATTTACCTCCAAATCAGCAGCTAGCAGTGTACTTGGGGCGAAACATGTGGCAGCGGATAGCAAGGCACATAACACTGCGGATACCAAGGCCACTGAGACTTTTTTAGTTTTATTTTTGCTTCTCATCATTTTCATGAATTTTCTCTGCGCTATCTCACACCGTTAAAGCAGCGATTGACACTGAAGATAAAATACCTATTTTTTTTATAAAAAATTCACCACCCCAGACTATATTTACTCTACTTGTAACGTATCTAAATACCGCCCCAACTCCCCAACACAACACCGATACACTTCCTTATCCCGACGATTTTTAGTCATCCCCAACGTCCCTTCCACTGCGGCAATAATAAATAACGCACTTTCCTCAACATTGATAGTAGCATCGACAACACCTCGTTGTTGGCCTTTTTTCAACGCATCTACAATAGCCTGCCGCCACTTTTCAAAAAAATTCTGAATCCTTTCCCGGAAACCCTCGTCGATCGGCGACATTTCCTGTGCCAGGTTGTTTAACGGGCAACCCAAGAAAAAAAACTCGTCGCTCCAAACATCGCCGAGGCGTTCGAACAGGGTTAGGATGCCCTGCAACGGATCGTCGAAGTCCTGCAGCGGATCGATCCATTGTTCGCTGATGCGCCTTTCGATCAGCTCCTCCAAGACAGCATAGCCCAATGCCTGTTTACTGGGGAAGTGGTGGTACAACGCGCCTTTTTTCAGGCCGGTGTTTTTTAAAACCTGATCCACGCGCATGCCTTGATAGCCGTTGCGATGAATCTCCTGGAAGGCTGCATGAAGTATTTTAAGCCTAGTGTTTTCAGGGTTGCGTTCAACAGTCATGGTTTAGTCTCTCAAAAAATTTTTAAATATTATAGACAGACCAGTTGGTCTGTGCTACTATTTTTTACAAACAGACTAGTTGGTCTTTATTGGTAAAAGAAAAACAGGAGAACCCGATGATCGAACTCTATACAGCCAGTACTTTTAACGGCCAGCGTGTTTCTATCATGTTGGAAGAAACAGGCTTGGACTACACCGCGCATCCGGTCGATTTGGCTAAAGGGGAACAGCGGCATGCGGCTTTCTTAACACTGAACCCGAGCGGCCGGATTCCGGTGTTGGTGGATCATAACAGTGGTAGCGCGGTGCCGCTGATATTGACGCAGTCGGTTGCTATTTTGCAGTATCTGGCCGAAAAAACCGGCCAACTGCTGCCGCAATCGATAACGGCAAGAGCCGAAGTCTACCAGTGGATGCAGTTTCATGCCACGGATATCGGTTCCAACCTGTTCAGCGCATTTTATTTGCAACGGTTATGCTCCCCCAGACAACCGCAAGCCGCCGGGCAGTTGAGTCAACGCGTACATGAATTGTACCGCTATTTCGATGATCATTTGGCGGAAAGGCCGTTTCTGGCCGGCGACGATTACAGCATAGCCGATATTACCGTGTTGCCTGCGGCGTTGGCACAGGAGGAAAAACTCCCCGTGTATCCCCACCTGACCCGTTGGTTGCGGCAGCTTAAGCAAAGGCCCGCAGTGCAGCGCGGCATGGCCGTGCCTAGACAGGAGACGCCCAATGCAAACTAAAACCGCATTGCCTAGCCGTTTGTTCGTTGCGGTTACGGCAAAACCCAAAATAGTTGTTTTCGCGGGACTGCTGTTGATCGCGGTATTTGCCACATTTATACCAAATCTGCAAAAAGACACCCGCTCCGACGCGTTTATTCCGCCCGATCATCCGGCGCTGGTGTTCCGCGACCGCACGAGGGCATTATTCGGTTTGCAGGACCCACTGGTTATTGCGGTGATTAACGAAGGCGAACACGGCGTGTTCAATCCCCATACACTGTATCTGCTCGATTGGCTAACCCGACGAGTGAAGGCGATGCCGCAAGTCGACCCCGACCGAGTGACCAGCCTTGCAACCGAAAAGAATATCGTCGGTACCACGGAAGGTATGCTGGTGGAGCCGTTTTTTGAACAGCCGCCGGCCGGGCAGGCGAACGCCGAACTTATTCGAGAGGCGGTGATGGACTTTCCGCTGTACCAGGGAAGCCTGGTGGCGAAAAACGGCAACGGCGCCTTAATCGTCGCCGAACTACATGATCAGCGGCAAGCACAACAGGCTTACGACGACTTACTGAACTTGATCGAACAAGCACCGGTGGAACTCGGCGAACAATTGCATGTGGCCGGGGAGGGGGCGGTTTCCGGTTACATGGGCGCCTATATCGATGCCGATGCGACGCGGCTTGACCCGCTTGCTGCGGTGGTCATTTCATTGATCTGCCTGTTGGCGTTCCGCACCCTGCGCGGCATGCTGCTGCCAAATCTGGTGGTATTGGCGACCGCCGCCAGTGCGCTGGGACTGATGGCAGCCTGCGGCGTCAGTTTTTACGTGATTACCAATGCGCTGCCGGTGGTACTGATCGGCATAGCCGTCGCCGATTCGATACATATTCTCAGCGAGTATTATCAACGCATGGGCGAAAACCCCGGCCTCGACGCACGGACGCTGACCGTGGATAGCATGGTCGCCATGTGCAAGCCGGTTACGTTGACTTCGTTGACCACGATGGCCGGATTTTGGGGGCTAAGCCTGGCTTCGGTCATGCCGCCGATGCAGTATTTCGGGCTGTTCGCATTGGCCGGCGTGGGTGTCGCCTGGGTGTACTCGCTGACCGTGGTGCCGGCATTGCTGACTCTACTCAAACCCAAACCGAGCCCGGCGTACCGCACCGGACAAGTTGTAGACGGTTTCGGCAGATTATTGCGCGGATTGGGCCAGCTGGTGGTGCGCTTTCCTAAAAGCATCATACTGCTGGCGATGATGGTAATCGTTGGCGGCGGTTTCGGCGCGGCCCGCATCGAACTGGACGAAAACCTGATCCGCACCTTCGACCGCCAGGAACCGCTGTTCATCGCGGACAGTGCGCTAAACCGGCTGTTCGACGGCACGCATTACCTCGACATCCTGATCGAAACGCCGGCAACCGAAGATTTGTTCAAACCGGAGAACCTGCGACGGATTGCGGCACTGCAAAATTTTCTGGACACTCTGCCCCATGTGCAGGGCAGCACCTCAATTGCCGATTATCTGAAACAAATGAACCGTGCACTCAATGAAGGCCGCGCCGATGCATACCGGTTGCCGGACAGCGACGAACTGGCCGCGCAATATTTTCTGCTGTACAGCGCCAGCGCCGATCCCACCGATTTTCAGGAGCAGGTCGATTACGATTACCGGTTGGCCAATGTGCGGGTACGTTTGAACGACGGCCGCTATTCGGTAAAAAAGACCGTGGTCGAAGCAGCACAGCAATATCTCACCGAGAGCTTTAATACCGATGGTATTCAAGCCCGCTTGAGCGGCCGGGTCAACGTCGATTATCACTGGATCAAGCGTCTGGGTGACAGTCATTTCGGCAGCATCGCCATTTCGTTGACCCTGGTGGGGCTGATGGCGGCCTTGAGTTTCCACTCGCTGCTTGCCGGTTTATTGGCGCTGCTGCCGGTGCTGGTCACCATTCTGATGATTTATGCGGTGATGGGTTTTAACGGCATATGGCTATCGGTCAGTACCTCGATGTTCGCCGCGATCGCCATCGGCCTGGGCGTGGATTTCTCTATTCATACGCTGGAGCGGCTGCAAACCCAGACCGTAAAACAAGAACAACCGATCGACCAGGCCATTTTGAATCTGTATCCCGCCACCGGCCGCGCACTGCTGTTCAATTTTGCCGCGCTGGCGCTGGGCTTTGGGGTGCTGGTCAGCAGTAAGGTCGTTATTTTGCAGGAATTCGGCTTGCTGGTGGCAGTGGCGATCGCCACCAGTTTTTTAAGCAGCCTGACCTTGTTGCCGGCGCTGGTCAAGGTATTCCGGCCCGGATTCCTGAAAACCAGACAATCGGCGGATTTTGCTGCCGCTGATGCGGAGCGAGAAAGCAGCGGATCATATTAACTGCGCAGGGCTTTGTCCCTCTGCCCAGCCTACATAAAACATTTTATAGGAGAATCGTCATGAACAAATTTTTTATCAGTGTTGCTTTACTGGTTGTCACTCTGTCCCTATCGGCCGCCGACTTGCCCGACGGTGACGAAATCGCCCGGCGCATCAACGCCCGCGACGAAGGCGAAGCGGTGTCGCGGCGGCTGACCATGGAAATGACTGACAGCAGCGGTAAAACGCGGATTCGGGAGACGCAGGGTTTCCGTAAGTACTACGGCGATGAAAAACGTACCGCGATTTTTTATCTATCGCCGCGCAATATCAAGGATACCGCTTTTCTTACCTACGATTATCCGCAGCCGGAACAAGATGACGACCAGTGGCTGTATTTGCCCGCAATGCGCAAGGTGCGCCGCATCTCCGCGGCGGACCGCGGCGATTATTTTCTGGGCACCGATTTCACCTATGAAGACATCAAACTGGAAACCCGTGTGTCGATCGGCGACTACCGGCGTAAAACCGTCGGCGAAAGCGAGGCTGACGGCGTACATTGCCTGCTCCTGGAGAGCGTACCGGCCAGCAGCACCATAGCCGAAGAGCTGGGCTACAGCAAAGTCGAGCAATGTGTCGACGACGCGATCTGGATAGTGCGTAAAGCTACTATGTGGGATCTGCAGGGCAATCCGCTGAAGACTATTTATTTCAAGGACATCCGTCAGGTGCAAGGGATCTGGACGCAGCATTTGCTGGAGGCGGTCAACCACAAAACCGATCATCGCACCCGTTTCATCTTTTCCGATATCGATTACAGCGGCGGCGTCGACGATCGGGTGTTTACGCAGAATGCATTGCTACGCGGTTTGTAACACTAAAGCGAATGTAGCCTGGATGCAAATCCGGAGAGAAATCATGAGACCGTTTCCGAATTACGCAAGCGCCATCCGGGCTACAAGTTAAAAGACAACGCGTAAAAAAGCGTAGTGCGAAGAATAATAACGTGAAAGCTATCCAACGTTGCATCTGCCTGTACCTATTATCGCTATCGTCCGGCATCGCGGCGGAATTCGATGCCTCGCTGACAGCCACCGGCCAGTGGGCTCTCAATACCCGCAACGGCGATAGCCAGGCGTTGAACCTAACATTACAACCGGAACTCGAAGCCGCCTTCGATAACGGCTGGCGCTTCACATCCTCTCTGCGCATCAGAGCGGAGGCGATCAACGGCATGCAGATTAATGATATAGAACGGGCCTCTTACAGCGACGTTACCAAACCGGCTTTGCTGAACGAAGCGGTGGAACTCGAATTACGCGAGTTTTATGTGCAGGGCGACATCGGCGAAACCTTTCTGACCCTAGGCAAACAACAAATCGTTTGGGGCAAGTCGGACGGGCTGAAAGTGTTGGATATCGTCAACCCGCAATCGTTCCGGGAGTTCATCCTGGACGATTTCGACAACTCGCGGATTCCGCTATGGACGGTCAATATCGAACGCCGCATCGGCGATTGGGATTTGCAGTTTATCTGGATTCCCGACCAGACCTACCATGCCCTGCCGAAGCAAAACGCAACTTACGCCTTCACCTCGCCGGAGCTGGTGCCTGTCGCGCCGCCGGGAGTGCCGGTGCATATTGAAATGCCGAGACGGCCCAATCGTGTGTGGACGGATTCTGACGCCGGACTGCGCGCGGCGACTTTCTGGCGCGGTTGGGATATCACTTTTAACTATCTGTATCAGTACAACAATCTGCCGGTGCTCAGGCAAAATCTATCGCTGAACGGCACAACACCCACTGTCACCGTGTCTCCCGAATACGAACGCACCCATGTGTTCGGCACCACCTTCAGTAGTGCGTTTGCCGACTGGGTGGTGCGCGGCGAGCTCGGTTATTTCAGCGACCATTATTTTATCGGCAATAACCCGCTGCGCAACCAGGGCGTGGTGAAGAGTCCCGAGTTACTTTATGTACTTGGCCTGGATTGGAATGCACCGGGCGATGTACTGGTCAGCGCTCAGTTGTTCCAGAGCTGGATGTTGAACAATGCGCGACAAAGCACCCGCGACCGGCTGGATACTACCTTTACCGGGCTGATCCGGCGCACCTTTTTTTACGATACGTTGACCGCCGAAGTGTTGGTGATTGCCAATGTCAACAACGGCGACGGCATCATACGTCCGAAACTTAGCTACCAATGGCAGGACAACATTGAAATCCGGCTGGGAGCGGACATTTTTTACGGCGACCGGCGCGGCGTGTTCGGAGAGTTCGGCGCAAACAGCCGGATTGTATTCGGCGTCGAAGCCGCTTTTTAATATTAGGAGAGCAACATGAACCACAGAAAAAAATTCGACAAACACATTGTCATCATTACCGGGGCGTCCAGCGGTATTGGTCGTGCGACGGCGCTGGCATTTGCCCGCGAAGGCGCAACGACTATTCTGGCTGCCCGTTCGCAGGAAAAACTCGATGAGGTAGCCGCAGCGGTGCGAAAGATCAATCCGCAGGTGCGGGTGATTCTTACCGACGTGTCCTCGCGGCAGCAGGTGGAAGCCATGGTGCAGGCCGTTGCAGCGGAATTCGGCCGCATCGACATTCTGGTCAACAATGCCGGTAGGGGCGCAGCGGGACCGATCGATGGCGAGCATTTTGCCGAAGACGCACGTCACTTGCTGGAAGTCGATTTCTTCGGCAAAGTTTACTGCACCAGGGCCGTGTTGCCGATCATGCGCAGCCAGGCAAGCGGGTCGATCGTCAATCTATCGTCGGTGGTGGGCCGCAAGGCGTTTCCCCGCTTCGGTGCCTATTCGGCGGCAATGCACGCAGTTGCCGCCTTTTCCGACGCATTGCGCCAGGAATTGCGCGGCACCGGCATTTACGTCACTACCGTACATCCGGCTTTGACCCGGACGGCGTTGTTGGACAGCATCGATCCGGCCGACATTCCAGCCCCTTTCCGCAACATGCGGCCGTTATCGGCAGAGATGGTGGCCCGGAGAATCGTCAGGGCGGTCGCTAAAAAATCGCCACGCATTATCCTACCCTGGCAGCCGCGCCTGATGCTGCTCAGCGAAGCGCTATCGGCGCGGCTTGGTGATTTGATAGTGCGCCTGTTGCCGAATCCGCTATTTATCGCGCTGCTCGGTATGAATCGCGGCAAGCGACACGATACCAAGGAGGGATCGCGGGTTCCGATTGCTTAATGCGCAATGACGGGCCGACGGTGTTGAAATGTATCGTTGCCGGGAAGCGTTTGGCGTACGATGCCGCCGATTATCCAAAGCAGGGCAAACGCTTGTTCCGCAATATGGGGCAACCGTGGAATCTGGTCGCGATCGACGGCATCGAATATCCCATAGCCGGACAAAAATAACGCAAACGGCAAATTCGAGGCGCTCGGTGTACAACGCGATAACGTGCGCCAAATAGGATGTGCCGACGTTAGGAGGCGCATCGTTCGGGTACAAAATGACGCCATGACCGACTACCGACGATTTTATATTCCGAAAGCCACTTGTTTTTTCACCGTCAATCTTGCCGAGCGGAGAAACAATCCTCTGTTGGTCGAAAAGATTAACGAATTTCGAGTTTCCACCGTTATGTCAAACAAGGTATTTATTCAAAGAATTGGGGAAATGACGAGCGATTTGATATTAAACGCGAACGATGCGCTTCACGCTGTTCAGCACATCCTATGGTCCTATGTTTCCGTTGCTTGCCAATGTACTAATTTCAAATTACCGTCATGCTGTTCGACTACCGCAGTGCAGCTCTCGACAAAGTCACCGGTATTGACGTATAAAAACTCGTCGATCGCTTTTATTTCCGCATGATGTATATGTCCGCAGATCACCCCGTCCAAGCCATCTTTGTTCAGCGTACTAACGATGCTCGCTTCATAGTCGGAAATAAATTGCACAACATTTTTGACTTTAAACTTAACAAAAGCGGCGAGTGAAAAATGCGACTGCAAGCCACACAAACGCCGAATGAAGCGTAGAAACCGGTTCACCTCGAGCAGAAAATCATAGCCGACACTGCCTAATTTGGCGATCCATTTGTGGTATTGGGCAATCGTATCGTATTCGTCACCGTGCACCACCAAGAAATTTTTGCCGGCGGCGGTGGAGTGTATATCAGACTTTTTAACAACAATTTCGCCGAATACGTAATTGTCGTAATCCCTGACATTTTCATCATGATTGCCGGGTATATAGATTACCTGCGTGCCGTGCCTGGCTTTGCGCAACACTTTTTGGATGACCGTATTGTGTTCCGTGGGCCAATACATTTTTTTGGAAAGCGCCCAAAAATCGATTATGTCTCCAACCAGGTAAAGTTTTTCGCTCTCATTGTATTTTAAAAAATCCAGCAAAGTTCCTGCCTGACACTGAGTCGACCCAAGATGCAGGTCCGAAACCCATATCGTTCGATAAGAATTGATTTCCATAGACGTCTATTTGATTATGAACAATTAGTTTTTCCTTACAATATCTAACTTCGCCTATAACTTAAGCTTTTTCTTGATAATCGGCAATAAAGATATTACGGCCACCAGCATCACCGAAAACACCACATCTGCCCTGAAAACCTGCTGAATCGAATCCATTTGTTCCAGTGTGTTGCCGGCATTGGCATAAATTAGCGAGGCGGGTATAACACCCAGACCGGTACTGAACAGATATTGTTTAAATGAAATCCTGGAAATGCCGGCCAGAATGTTAATCAAAAAATAAGGCACGACCATCACCAACCTTAACGATAAAAAATAATAAAACCCGTTATGCTCTATTTCGTTTTCAATTTTTTTCAGCTTTTCATAATAGCGTTTTTCAAAAATATCTTTAAAAGCGTACCGGCTAATGGCAAATCCCGCCAGACACGCCAAAATCGTTGCTGCAATGTTGTAAAAAGCGCCCAAGTAGAAGCCAAAGAAAAATCCGCCCAGCAGTTTTATGATTGCGGCAAAGGGAATCGGCGAATTGATAAACACGGCGCAGGATATAAAAAAAATCAATACCGAAGTAAAATAATTACTGCTGATAAAATAACTAATATAATTTTTGTTATTTTTTACATTATCGATGGTTATAAAATCCAGCGACAAAGCGGATATTATTAAAAATAATACCAGCAAGAGTATCAAAAAGAATCTAACATCATATTTAATCGTAAACATTTTAAAAAGATCGTTATTATTAGGTATTAATAGCCATGCCGACGCGATGTTGTCTTTACCTTAGACTCATCCAATCGCAACCGGTTAAGTCGATCTGCTGAACATAGCGCCTCAATATCCAATTCCGTCGCGTCAAGCAAAGCACCGCTGGTCCCTCCCCCGGCTCGGACAAGGAATGGGATTGACGACAAAAGCACTTGGAAAGCAATGCCATGATAACGGCGTTTTATGACTTTATTCTTATCATTCGATTCTTGCCACATAACCGAAATGGTCGGAAACGGCGGGATAAAAGCCGCCGATGGAAGTCTGCATCGATCTGACACGCTATGTTGAAAGGCGACGCACCGTAGGAATGTAATCCGGTCATGCAAATATCCCCCGACTTTCTGAAAGCAAATGACATCGATACTTAACCGGGCGATCGCTTCAGCGATTATCTATAACTTCGCGCTCATGTTAATGCATCGTGCCGAACGGACATTGACTGTTATGCTGTTGATAGGCATGCACGTTTAAATCCGAAGGTATATTAGA
>JBNLCC010000077.1:0-91408 GCA_050303615.1 Methylococcaceae bacterium
GGAATGATAGTTTTATGCAAAAATTAAAAAAATTATCGACTAACAAATCGTTATATGTAATTCGGTCAATTTCTGAATTAAATGGCTTTGTTGAAAAAATGTAGAATTCAGGGCATACAACAAGTAGCTGCACCGGAAAAAAACTCGCTAGGTCCGCATTTCTCGGTGAGCTAGGCGTTAAATGTCACATAACGAGAGGATGATTCACTATGGCGGATAATAATAAACAAGCTAGCTCAAATGGGATCAGCGGTCTACCCGGTCCTTGGGCGACAGCAGTACAGCTCATCGGAACTTTCGGTTTGGCGGTTTTTCTGGTTCTGTATTACGTTTTTGTCATGCAACCACAAGACAGAAAACGCTACGACGAATTAAAAGAATCCGTGGAGTCATTAATTCAGGTTGTCGAGAAAGGACAAACCCTGCTGACAAAAGACCAAGCTAAGCGTCTGGAGTCTTTGTACGTAATAGCTGTAGCAAACGAATTGGCTCTAGTTATTCATGAAGAACTTAAAAAGGGAACATCTGAAGAAAACCTTGAAAAGATCATCCGAAATAAGATGCTTCAACAAACTGAACTTTTAGAGGGTTTTGCAAAGAAGGGAGGTGGAAGTATTTCTGAACCTATTGTTCATCGTATCGCTGATCCTTCGGGTGTATCCAAACGATTAGCAGTAATTGCTACAACAGAATGGAAAGCCGTTTCATTGCAGGAACTCTCTTATAACTTGGAAGATTTTCTTGAGTTTTCTTTTGCTGAACGCCGGATGGCAAAGTAACGCGATTTCTAATATTCCAACCAAAATAATCAGGGTCATAAAAAATAATCGAGGTCAGTGAATAATTGGATTCAGTGTTAATTATATATTTTTAAATGGTGGAGCGCTTCGCTTTGCCGTTTTTTTGGGTGCTGGTTTTGTGATACCTTTTGCAATACCGGTGACATCGCGCTCGAGATTCAACATTGATGCAATAGTATTAAACCAATGGGAGGCTCTGATGGCTAAATTTTCACAAGATAGTGTACTGGCGGGGACCTGGCGAACCAAGCTCGGCGTTGCCCTGTTTGGTCTCAGCATAGTCATTCCCATGCTTGGGGTACCGTTGGTTGCTGCAATCGGGCTATCAGCCACAACCGTTACCACGGTCTCCGGTGTCATGCTCATGGGTTCAGAAGCGCTTGGGATCGTTGCAGTGGCCGTTATGGGCAAGAGTGGTTACGCCGAAATTAAGAACCGCGTTTTCGGCTTCCTGAAACAATACGGACCACCAGTTGAGGTCAGCCGCACCCGTTACACAATCGGCCTCGTTATGTTTGCCTTGCCAATTATTTTCGGTTGGGTTGCGCCGTATGCGACCGAAATGATCCCTTACTACTTAGATAATCAAATTACCTATGGCGTCATCGGCGACTTGCTGTTACTTGTTAGCCTGTTCGTCTTGGGCGGTGATTTTTGGGACAAACTGCGCGCACTGTTTATCCATGGAGCGAAGGCGGTGTTTCCGAAAACGACTGAATAATTTGAAATTCAACACTGAGGCCGATGATTTCTAATAATGACAGTTAAAAAATTGCCTATATCGAAACGAACAACGGTAAATTTCGTACCGTTCCCGTATCGCCCAATTTCATTGAATCGTTACCGCTTAGAGACGGTCGCTTATTCAAATATTGCTCTGGAACCTTATACCGATCAATATACGAAGCGGAATTAATTTACCAAAGGGCCAACTGAGCCACGTCTAACGCCATACTTTTGCCAGCCACTATATGATTAACGGCGGTAGTATATTGGTTTTTGTCTCACTCGCCCCCCTGTTCATCCGGTGTAACGAAAACGAGCCTCTTAAATGAACAAATGAAAGATTTAATCTCCGTGCAAGCTGCGCTCAACCATTGCATTGGCGGCAACCGGCATATCCGGTATTTTTCAAGCCGCTGCCGGCACTCAGCGTTTTCCGCGATAGCTGCAGCCTGGATCAATAGCCGGTTACTGTCATGACAGATGCATCACCCCTAACGTTATTGCCCTACTCTCCCGTATCCCTTGCCGATCAACTGCTGAGTGGCCGGCAACGGATTCTGTTGTACGGTGAAACCGGCATCGGCAAATCCACCCTGACAGCCGAACTTGCTCGGGTATTGACCGTTAAAGGCATCACATGCTCGTGTATCAGCGCTGATCCCGGCTCCCCCGGCTTCGGACTACCCGGCACCGTCGCGCTGGGACAATGGCAAGACACCGGCTGGCAAGCGTTGTACTACGAAGCACTTTGTACATTGGATGCCGGCCGTTTTCGCCTGCCGTTAATATCGGCAATCAACAAGTTGCTCAAAAAAACGCAACAGGACCTGATACTGATTGATGCGCCCGGCGTAGTCCGCGGCATGGCGGGTTCGGAATTGCTGACCGCGATGTGCGAACTGCTGGATATCGATACCGTCGTGGTACTGGGCCGACAGTCGAAACCACTGCCGTTAATGCAGGAACTATTGTCGCTGGACGTACGAATTTTACCGGTTCGCGCCCATTCGCACGCAAATCGTCCCGGCAAAAAACTTCGCGCGAGAAAAAGAACCGGACAATGGCGAACCTATCTCACTGACGCCAATGAAATAACCATCGATCTAGCCGGTCTTCATTTACTCGGCAATCCTCCCCCCAACGACGTCCCGGAAGCCTGGGTCGGCCGCCAGTGCGCCTTCATCGATGCCGGCCATACCGTAAGCATGGGGGAAGTCATTGCGCTGCACGGTAATCAGCTTCGGCTTCGCCTGCCCGCGGCGGCAGTGTTTACCAAGACGTTGCTGGTTCGCGATGCGCGTACCGATAGCAGCGGTCTGCTCGGCAGTGCGGCAACATTTGCTTCCGGTACGCTGCAATTCATTCCTCCACCTGATGTTCAGCCCTTTCCGACGCAGAGTTACCATGGCGGTCCGCTACCCGTGGTTAAACTACGCAGCCTATTCGCAACATTGGTCAATGGCGTGTTTGGCGACACGCTGGTACATTTGCGACTGCGCCAACAACAGCGTAGCCTGTTGTTCGACCTGGGTGATTCGGGCAGATTGCCCACCCGGATCGCCCACCAAGTCAGCGACGTTTTTATCAGCCATGCCCATATTGACCATATCGGCGGTTTCCTCTGGCTGTTGCGCGCCCGTCTCGGTGATTTCCCATGCTGCCGGATTTTCGGCCCTCCGGGTTTGGCCGGCCACATTAAAGGGATGATTAATGGCGTACTTTGGGATCGCATTGGAGATACCGGGCCGCGTTTTGAAATAAATGAAATTCATCGTGACCGGCTGCAGCGCACTTACCTTAAGGTGGGGTATGGCAGATGTGAAGATCTCCCCGAACTGCGGCTTACCAACGGACTCATTATCGACGACCCGCTATTCCGCGTCCGCACCGTTACCCTTGATCACGGTACACCTGTGCAGGCCTATGCTTTTGAAACCAAGGCCAAGCTCAGTGTTGACAAAAACGCTCTCAAAGCCTTAGGTCTAAATAGCGGCCCGTGGCTTAACCAACTCAAGCAGCTGGTCAGTGCAGAAAATAGGCAGGCGAAAATCCGGCTGCCAGATAACAGCTTACAGGAGGCGGGTAAACTGGGCGCCCAGCTGCTTAAAGTCATGCCCGGTGAAAAACTGGTCTATGCCACGGATCTGGCAGATACCAAAGCCAATCGCGCCGCCCTAACCCGCTTGGCACATAAAGCCGATATTTTTTTCTGTGAAGCCTCATTTACCAAGGCCGATATCGAACGAGCCCGCGCGACCGGGCACCTGACAACGCAGGCTTGTGGTGAGATCGCTACTGCCGCTGATGTAAAACAATTGGTCCCGTTTCATTTCTCCCGACGTTACGAGACAAAACCGGAAACTGTCTACCTGGAAATAAACAACGCCTGTTCCCGCATCGTCATGCCGCCAAAAAACAGCCTGCCGCATCGTCCTTAAACATTATATCTTTCATCACCGCGCTGACCCCGGCCGACCAGGCAACCGCGCTGGCGATTTCGTCAGCAAGTACGGGACGGCCAAAAGGAATTTGACTGGCCATTTGCTGCCGTTCTTCAGCATTGATTTCATTATCTTCCGTCAAACCGGCAGAGATCATGCTACTTTTTATGCCGGAATCGGGCATAAGTACAAAAATTAGCTATGATTAAGTCAGTATTGATTAATGTTCAAGAATTGCAAAACCGACTTGTGTTTGGTGTCCTTGCTTATGAGAAACGAAATATGGCGGTAACGGTGAGCAATTTAGAGATATTACAAAGAACAAATGACCGGTTCAGTGATACATCCGGATGGGTACGTACCATAGCGATACACCCGACAAGCGGGCGATTGCAGCGTTTAACACAGTAAGAAACCTCGTGATATATGCAGATTTTATTGAAGAGCCGGTTTTTGGCGAATTAGTTAAACTACTAACGGAACACTTTAAAAACGTCACCTTTGGTCAGCAAGGGGATATGTGGATCTGGATTGAGAGTGATGGCATGAAGGTAGAAATCGATACTTTCACCGCCATGTATTTTCAAGTTAAATCTCCGATTTCCAGTCGCAGTCAGCTTGTGCATAAAGTTATCGAGCTATTGCAACGGCATTACAAACTCTTCGTATATACCGAACCCGAGTTGGAGGCGCATGAATAGAATTGCCCCTACCTATTTCGTCAAATTTTCTTACTCTCGTTTACTGTTACGCTGCTGCCACAACCGGCGTCATTCGAAAGGTTATTCAACATGGAAGCGCTGAGTCTGCTAATTATTTTTCCTGCCGGTGCGTTGCTCATTGGCGTCGCATTCCTGGTAATCGCCTTCCTCAGGAAGAAAAAAATTCCTGCTTTCGTCGGCACGATGTGGCTGCTCTACGGCGTGTACGAGTATCTTATGTACACTCGTGTGCTATGTACGGGTGAGTGCAATATTAGAATCGATTTGCTGCTGATTTATCCAGTACTTATGCTGGCCACAGTCATCGGCTTGATTAGTGCTGTATGGCGGATAAACTTGCCTTAGCCGCCTCACGATAAAAACTAAAATACGGTGCCGGCTCTGTGCAACAGCGAGTAAAAGGCGTATGACTAATCGAGACATCGCTCTGGAATATCTTCGGTGCTTCTGTGCCGGAGATATTGATGGCTTGGAGCCGCTTCTGGCTCATGACCTGATATTCAATGGGACTTTCCATTCTTATCGCTCGTCGGCAGAATACCTAGCCGGTTTGAGAAGCGATCCACCGGAAAAAAGCCAATGCCATATTCTGGGGATAACGGCAGATTCGGAGTCAGTGGCTTTGTTCTACGAATACCGGAAGCCTGACCGGGTGATGCAAATTGCACAATTGTTTAAAATTTCCGAACTAAAAATCAATGAAATCTTATTGATTTTTGATGGCAGATAGGCATGTTTTTACCGAACTAATTGCGGTTCAAGTCGTTATAATAGCTTTCATATAGAATTTTGTTGTCTTGCGAACGCAGCAGATGTTTTCCGAAACATCACAGCAATTCCGTTGACTAAGTGCTTTATATAAACTGTTCATTGTTATTCAAACCCATGTCCTCTTCATGCCCCGCACCGCCCGTACCGACAATGTCCGATTTTCATCCGGTCGTTGCCGAATGGTTCGGGCAGCAATTTCGGGAACCTTCCGCCGTTCAAGCGCAAGCCTGGCCGGTAATTCAGGCGAAACAATCGGCGCTGATCGCCGCCCCGACCGGTTCCGGTAAAACCTTGGCCGCATTCCTGGCGGTTATCGATCAATTGGTCAGGCAAGGGTTGGACGGCACGTTACCCGATGCGACGCAAGTGATTTATATCTCGCCGCTAAAGGCATTATCCAACGATATTCGCAAAAACCTGGAACAACCCTTGTCCGGCATCGACATGGCGCTGCTGGAAGCTGCTTTGCCGGGCGTGGCAATTCGGGCACAAACCCGTACCGGTGATACCACCCAGGCTGAACGCACGGCGATGAAAAAATTTCCGCCGCATATTCTGGTAACCACGCCGGAGTCGCTTTATATCCTATTGACCTCGCAATCGGGCCGCGACATGTTGAAAACCGTGCGCACCGTCATTGTCGATGAAATTCACGCACTGGCCGGCAACAAGCGCGGCGCGCATTTAATGCTGTCGCTGGAACGATTAAACCGGCTGACCGAACAATTGCCGGTACGTATCGGCCTTTCGGCCACGCAAAAACCGTTGGATGCCATTGCCGGCTTTTTAATCGGCGATCGCCAACTGCCTTGCACGATCATCGACACCGGCCACGTACGCCGGCGCGATTTGCGAATCGAAGTGACCGGCTCGCCGTTGGAAGCGGTGATGGCCAATGAAGTATGGAGTGAAATCTATGACTGGCTCGAACAGTTGGTCCTTGAACACCGCACCACGCTGATTTTCGTCAATACCCGCCGTTTGGCCGAGCGTGCCGCCGCTGCACTGGCCGAACGGCTGGGGGAAACGGCAGTGACCGCACATCACGGCAGTCTGGCCAAGGAACACCGGCTGTCTGCCGAACAACGCCTGAAACGCGGAGAGTTAAAAGCGCTGGTCGCCACTGCGTCGCTGGAATTGGGCATTGATATCGGCGACGTCGACCTGGTCTGCCAGCTGGGCTCGCCGCACGGCATAGCCGCGTTTCTACAACGGGTCGGACGCTCCGGACATAACCTGGGAGCGATTCCCAAAGGCCGTTTGTTTCCGTTATCGCGCGACGATCTGCTGGAATGTACCGCGCTGCTGGCAGCGATCAGCAAGGATCAACTGGATAAAATCGAGATACCGGCCCATCCGCTGGATGTATTGGCGCAGCAAATTGTCGCCGAAGTATCTTGCAGGGAATGGAATGAAGAGGAGCTGTTCCATACCTTCAGACCGGCCTGGCCTTATCGCCGATTAACCGAACACCAGTATAAGGCTGTGGTAAAGATGCTCAGCGACGGTTACCATACCCGCCGAGGCCGCCGCGGCGCCTATATCCATCGAGACGTAGTACACGGCATGCTCAGAGCCCGCAAAGGCGCCAGGCTGACGGCGATGCTTAACGGCGGCGCGATTCCCGATCAATTCGACTATGATGTTATCCTGCAACCGGAAGGATTGTTTGTAGGGACCCTCAACGAAGACTTTGCCTTCGAAAGCCTACCCGGCGATATTTTTCAGCTGGGCAACACCTGTTACCGCATGCTGAAAATCGAGCAAGGCCGGGTTTATGCCGAAGACGCGCACGGCCAGCCGCCTAACATACCGTTCTGGTTCGGTGAGGCGCCGGGAAGAACCAACGAATTATCGCAGGCGGTTTCCGAGTTATCGGAGCGCCTGAACCTATTGCTGGAGCAAGACGCAGGTGCCGCTAACCACTATCTCCGCAACGATTTAGCCCTGCCCCCGGCTGCCGCCGAACAGCTCATCGAATACCTGGCTGCCGCCAAGGCGGCATTGACGGTACTGCCCTCTTTCAGCCGCATTATCTTCGAACGATTTTTCGACGAAACCGGCGACATGCATTTCGTAGTGCATTCGCCCTACGGTTCTCGCATCAACCGCGCCTGGGGTTTGGCGTTGCGCAAGCGTTTTTGCCGCCGTTTCAATTTCGAACTGCAGGCGGCGGCCGGCGAAGACAATATCGTATTGTCGCTGGGTCCGACGCACAGCTTCCCGCTGCTCGAGCCAGCCGGTTATCTGAAATCGGCCAGCGTCGAAGACCTGTTGATCCAGGCTTTGCTGGCGGCGCCGATGTTTCCGACCCGCTGGCGATGGGTGGCCAATACCGCGTTGGCGGTACCGCGCAACCGAGCCGGTAAAAAAGTGCCGGCGCCGTTTCAACGCAACGATGCCGAGGACTTGATCTCGGTGGTGTTTCCCGATCAACTGGCCTGCTTCGAAAATATCGCCGGCGACCGCGAGGTTCCGGATCATCCACTGGTCGAACAGACGCTTTGGGATTGCCTGCACGAACTGATGGACATAGACGGGCTCAAGCAACTGCTGACCGGTATCGAACAAGGCGCCGTACAAATTATCGCCCGTGATTTAACCAGTCCGTCGCCGTTGGCTCAGGAAATCCTCAATGCCCGCCCCTATGCCTTCCTGGACGACGCACCGGCCGAAGAAAGGCGAACCCTGGCTATCCAGCAGCGGCGCTTTGCCAATCCGCAGGAGGCGGCCGAAATCGGTCGGCTCAATCCGGAAGCGATTACACGGGTATGTATCGAAGCCTGGCCCGAAGCACACAACGAAGACGAACTGCATGACGCGCTGCTGGTTTTGGGTTTTCTGACCGAAGCGGAAGGCGAACGCGGCCCTTTATCGGCGTTGCATGAGCAAATGGCGCACGGTTGGCCGGCGCTGATGGAAAACCTGCAGCAAAACGGACGTGCCGTGGTACTGCAGGTCTCCGACGAACAGCGCCTTTGGGTGGCCGCCGAACGATTGCATGAATTACGCCGGCTGTTCCCGAATGCTGCAAGCTTACCGGTGACTGTGCCGCTCATCGATACCGGCGAGTTAACCGCGGATAATGCAGTGGAGGAATTGATCCGCAGCCGCATGGAGGGGCTGGGACCGGCAACCGTCCGGCAATTGGCGCAACCGTTGCAGCTGTCCGAATCGCTAGTCGAGCAGGCTCTGCAGGCATTGCAACAGCAAGGTGTGGTCATCCAAGGCCGCTTTACCCAACATGCCGATACCACCGAGTGGTGCGAGCGCGGCCTGCTGGCGCGTATTCACCGCTACACCCTAAAACAATTGCGTAGCGATGTGGAACCGGTAGCGCCCGCCGATTTCATGCGTTTTCTGTTTCGTTGGCACGTACTGCACGATCCGGGCGAAGGCGAAGCGGCACTGGACAAAGTATTGCAGCAATTGGAAGGTCTCAACCTTCCCGCCGCAGCCTGGGAAACCGAAATTCTACCGCAACGCTTAAAACCGTATTTTGCTACCGATCTTGACCAATTATGCAATTCCGGACGCTTCGTCTGGCTGCGATTAAAACCGGCAACCGGCAGCCCCCCGAAAGCAGCCGGCAAAAGCACCGCTATCGCCATCATACCGCGCGAGCATTTAGCGCACTGGCGGCATTTCTCGCCGCTGCCCGATTATCACCACCTGGAGTTGCCGGGTCTGACACAAAAAGTATACGCGGTATTGAAGCAATGGGGCGCCAGCTTCTTTCAGGAATTGCTAAGCGAAACCGGCCTGCTCAAAACCCAATTGGAAGAGGCGTTGGGACAGCTGGTCGCCGGAGGACTGATCACTTCCGACAGTTTCCAGGGCCTGCGCACACTGATTTTACCGCAAGCCATTCTGCACCGCCGCGGCAAGCGCCGTCCATTGCACGATCCGCTAGCAACAGCCGGCCGCTGGTCGTTGCTACGGCCTGCGGCTAATGCAGCGGTGGATAGTTTCGAGCCGGTGGAACATATCGCACAAACACTGCTGCGCCGCTACGGCGTGGTATTTCGCAAAGTGCTGGAAAAAGAACAAGGCATTCCTAGTTGGCGCGATTTGCTGTATGTCTATCGCCGCCTGGAAGCACGCGGCGAAATCCGCGGCGGGCGTTTTGTGCAGGGCTTTGCCGGCGAACAATTCGCATTGCCGCAAGCGGTCAATGCCTTGCGGGAAATACGCAAGCAGCCGAAAACCGGCGAACTGGTCACGATCAGCGCCGCCGATCCGTTGAACTTGACCGGCATCGTGACTGCCATGGAAAGAATAGGCACCCAAACCGGACATCGCATCCTGTTCCGGGACGGCACGCCGATCGTAAGCGGCTCGTCGAGCAAGGTGACTTTTCTGCGTGAATTTGACGAAACGGAACAGTGGCGGCTAAGGAAAGCATTGTTTGGATCAGTTTCTTTGGTCTAAATTTAGCTGAATAAAACCGCCGTATCAACTGTATTGCTCGATCGCCATCGTTTTCCGGTAGAGGCGCCGGATTTTGTACAGGTAGTCCGGTTGTGTCTTCGAAGTTTCGGTTAAATGATCCTCGATTAAACTAAAATTAAGTCCGCGCAAAATTTCCGGCCGTTGCCGGTGGACTTGCTTGAAGGCATTGATTTCGACAGCGACGAATTGCTCTCTCGCCGGCCGCGATTCGCTACGCAATGTTTTCAGTCCGGCAGTGATAAAAGGTTCGGCGAAATAGCGCATGACCTCCAGCCGGGAGCCTGAGAACTGATAATCAAGTTGCAGCGTGACATCAATCCTGTCAAAAATTGCTGCGGAGTCGTTTTCTTCGATCACCCGAACCTGCTTGATCGGCGATTGCAATAGTTGATTCCAGGAATATTGCTGCCACGGGGCATACCGCTTTGCCGCAATTTTTTGTTGCTGCGCTTTGATTTGGCCGACAAAATGCGTGTACTGGCCGCAGAGCGCGAAATATTCGGCAATCAGATACTGGTAGCCGGTGCTGTTAAAACCGAAGCGCTTCACGGCAATAACATGGGCTTTGGGCAAATAGCGCCAGTAGAGCGCAGCATTTTGCCGCGTCAGAATTTTGATCAGCAGCGATACTTTGTCTGTGGCCGACCGGTACGCCGGCTGCACCACCGGATCGACCAGCTGCAGATGTCGCATAACCCGTGCAAAATAGGCCTCCGGACGGTAGATACCGTCCAGGATGGTTAAAAAATTCCGCTCCGCCTGCTGCACGGAAAAGTTTTGCGGAATGAAATTAATCACGCCGTCGGAGTTATTGCGGGTGCTGCTGTTGATGAACCGTCCCTGGCTTTGCACGCGTTCCAGCAAAGCAGTTCCCGGTAAGGCATTCAACAGGCCGACCATAACGATCGGCGCGTTGCTGGCATTGACAAATTCGATGAACTCCGCCACCGTGTCATTGGTATCGTTATCGAATCCGTAGATCATGCCCATCATCACACCGGCACCGGTCTGTTCTGAAATAAAGCTTAATTTCCCCAGCAGTGAATGGTTGCCGCGCAAGTTCTGATGTTTTTCGGTTTCCCGCAATGCGGCTTTATTCGGTGTCTCTACACCGTAAAAGCCATTGATAAAGCCGGTTTTCCGGAACCACTCCCGAAGCTGCTGCATAATCGGCAAGTCGTCGGCCAATCTTAAGGTAAGCTCGGTATATTTGGGATGATGGAAGCCGATTTGTTCACCGATTCTGTACAGATTCTTTAATACTTCAAGTGCAATTTTGGGGTTGCCGATAAAATTGTCATCGACCAGGAATACCGGTCCTTTCCAGCCCAACTCGAACAATTGCTGAAAAGCTGCCAGCGTATCGCGCCACGGAGTGATCCGGTAATTTTTCCCGAAACGATCCGGCGCGTCGCAAAATTCACAGGATTCCGGGCACCCCCTGCTGATTTGAAGGGCCATATGTGCATAATTTTGCACATTGATCGACGAATAATCCGGCTTAAAAAAACGTTCGGCGGGGGTAAATATGCCCTTGTAATATTTTTTTGCATTGCCGTGCTTCAACCCCAGTAATAGTTCATCTATCACCATCTCGGCTTCATTTTCAATCAGATGGTCCGCGATTTCCAGCAGCGGCGAATCACGCGCAACAATCGGTCCTCCGGCAATCAACACCTTGCCGGCTTGTTTTACAATTTCCGCATCGCTGAGAAATTCATGTTGTTGGGTCAGCATCCCGCCAATATACACATGATCGGCATTGTTAATCAGTTGTTCTAACGGCGTGGGATCGACATTCCGGTCAAGCAGCACAATTTCATCATAGTGCGGTTTGAGATGGTTATATAAACCCATCATTCCTAAAGGCGGCAAAAGTCTTTTAGGCAGTCCGAATTCTCCCGGTGGAGCGTACAATTTGAGACTACGCTCATAGCTCCAGAATGTATCCTGGGTATCGAATTTCGGATAAGCCAGAACGGCTTTATGGCCGATTTTCTCAACCATTTCCGCCGCACCGGCATCTTTCTTGTATAAAGTCTGCATGATCAAAGTGCACCGCTGACTCCTCATGTCCGATAGCAAATGATTGCAATAACGGGCGGTAAATACCGGCAACAATAATGCCTGATTAACCTGCCTCGCCGTGCCGAATAAGCGCCGCAGAAATTACGCAACCTCAGCCATACATACCGGCACCAGCCAATATTGTCTTATAAACGTTTAAAATGCATCTATTGTTTGTTCTTCAAGTCAAAACGTTTGATTTCAATATCCCTTTCGGGAAATGTAAATATTCATTACACCGCAGTATAAAGAAAAAGACAATCGATTGCAGCACGTTAACAGGGACTGGGATAGAATAGTTGCTTCAGCATCAGTGCCAGCAACCATGGAGGCGGCGATATGAAACAAACCCAAAAACGTGTATTAATTGTCGGAGGCGTAGCCGGAGGCGCGTCCTGCGCGGCGAGGCTGCGGCGTTTATGCGAATATTGCGAAATCATCGTTTTTGATAAAGGTCAACATGTTTCTTTTGCCAATTGCGGACTGCCCTATTTTGTCGGTAACGTTATTGAGCAAGAAAAATCATTAATAGTCGCCACTCCCGACTTATTTGAACACCGCTTTAATATCAAGGTACATACCGAACATGAGGTACTGAGCATCGACAGGGAGGCAAAAACCATTTCGGTAAAAAATTTGCGGAACGGTGAGACTAACGACGAAAGATATGACGCATTAGTGCTTGCAACCGGCTCAAAAGCGATTCGCCCACCGTTGCCGGGAATTGATTTACCGGGCATCCATGTTTTGCGAACGATCCCTGACAGCCGCATACTTCGTACCGCCGTGCGAAGCGCCAAACACGCCGTTATTATCGGCGGCGGTTTCATCGGACTGGAAATGGCGGAAAATCTTGCCAATCTAGGCTTGTCCGTCGCCATTATCGAAATGGCTGACCAGGTTATGCCGCCGCTGGATGCCGAAATGGCGGTTTATGTTGAGCAAAGTCTCAGGGAAAACGGCGTGAAACTACACCTGGGCAAAAAGGTGGCATCATTTCACCCATTGCCGAACGGTTTGGCCGTACGCGATTCGGAAGGAGAGCAGTTGGAAACCGATATTGTGTTACTGGCGATTGGTGTACAGCCCGAATCCGCCTTGGCGAAGCAGGCCGGACTGGCGTTGGGCGTAAAAGAAGCCGTTAAGGTCAATGCAACCATGCAAACCAGCGATCCATCAGTATGGGCGGTGGGAGACGCTATCGAAGTCACCGATTTTATTACCGGCCAGCCGCTGTCTTTGCCTTTGGCCGGCCCCGCCAACCGCCAGGGCCGGATAGCGGCAGGCTCGGTACTGGAGTCATTTGATACACAGACACGCCGAAATCTGACATTTCGAGGCGTACAAGGCACTGCTGTATGTGAAGTGTTTGGTCAAACGATTGCGCTCACCGGCGCAAGCGAAAAATCCCTGCATCGGGCGGGATTTGCAAATTTCCAAGCGGTTTACCTGCATCCGGGGCACCATGCCGGTTATTTTCCGGGTGCCAAACCAATACATATGAAACTGCTGTTTGCCGTCGATAGCGGTCGTATTCTGGGAGCACAGGCTGTCGGTCACCAGGGTACGGCCAGACGCATCGATGTCATCGCGATGGCAATACAAATGAAAGCGACGGTTTTCGACCTGGAAGAAAGTGAACTTTGTTATGCGCCGCAATATGGTGCCGCGAAGGACCCGGTCAACATGTCCGGTATGATTGCGGCAAACCATTTAAGAGGCGATTTACCGCTAGCCGATTGGTCCGCTCTGGAAAAACCTGGCCATATTGTCCTGGACGTCCGGACAACCTCCGAATTTGCACAGGGCTCGCTGTGCGGAGCGCTCAATATCCCTGTTGAAGAGCTACGCGCCAGAACGAATGAATTACCGAAAAATACGGAGATTTGGGTGGTATGCGGTGTTGGCCAGAGGGCGTACTATGCGGTCAGGATGTTGTTGCAATATGGCTTTCAAGCGCGCATGCTATCCGGCGGAATGCAGACAAATCAGGCAAATAAAGCCGACATCACTGAAAGGCCATAGACCGGCAACAGGTTTTTAATCTCCGCACACTGAACCGCAAAAGAAGAGGAAAGCCTGATTTTGTCGGCGATGCATCATACTCCCGTACATAAAAAAGGCTATGTCATTGCGACATAGCCCTAAGCACGTAGTTTACACTTGATTGCTTATAACTTTTCAAGGGAGGGACTAAAGTTATGTATAAGAAACAATCGGGTGTTATTATGGCAGACAACCATGCTTTTTACTGTGAATTGACTCCCAATTCTCATCATTCCTTAAATTTCTTTGGCTAATTTCTTTGCATAACCCGTATAATCTCGCGGCGCTAGTTTCAGCAAGCGGTTTTTCGCATCGTCCGGTATATCCAGACTGTCAATAAAATCCCGGATTTCCCGGTGGCTTATTCGCTGCCCCCGGGTCAGTTCCTTGAGCTTTTCATAGGGCTTTTCAATTCCGTATCGGCGCATGACGGTTTGAATGGGTTCGGCTAATACTTCCCAGTTATTATTTAGATCGTTTTCAATTATCTCGGGATTAATCTGCAATTTGGCTATGCCTTTCAGCGAGGCCTGGATTGCGATGCTGGTATGGGCAATACCCACACCGATGTTCCTGAGCACAGTTGAGTCAGTCAGATCCCTTTGCCAGCGCGAAACAGGGAGTTTTTCGCTGAGATGGGAAAAAAGCGCATTGGCCAATCCGAGATTACCTTCCGAGTTTTCAAAATCAATGGGATTGACTTTGTGCGGCATCGTTGAAGACCCGATTTCTCCGGCAACGGTTTTTTGCCGGAAATAACCCAACGAAATATAGCCCCATACATCGCGGTCAAAATCCAGCAAAATGGTGTTGAAGCGGAGCAATGCATGGAAAAATTCGGCCATATAATCATGCGGTTCGATTTGGATTGTATAGGCGTTCCACTGCAGCCCCAATGATTCAACAAAATTCCTTGCTAATTCGGCCCAATCAATTTCGGGATAGGCGATGCTGTGTGCATTGTAATTTCCCACCGCCCCATTGATTTTCCCCAAAAGCTCAATATTCTCAAACTGTGCTTTTTGACGCTGCATGCGGGCAACCACATTGGCAAACTCCTTACCGGTAGTGGTCGGGCTGGCCGGCTGGCCGTGGGTACGGGACAGCATAGGCTGATCGGCTGTATCCGCGGCGAGCGTTTTAATTGCACCGATACATTCCGCCATTTGCGCCGTAATAACCTCGCGGCCTTCCTGTAACATCAAAGCGTAAGACAGATTATTGATATCTTCCGAGGTACATGCAAAATGAAAGAATTCACTAATTTTTTCCAGCTCAGTGGAGCCGGCAATTTTTTCTTTCAGAAAATATTCAACCGCTTTAACATCATGATTGGTGGTTTTTTCTATGTCTTTTACCCGCTGCGCATCAGCCTCGGAAAAAGTAGCGACAATGTCGTTCAGCCGTTGCGTTGATGCGGCATTCAGTTCGGCAACTTCACTGATTCCGGAGTGCGCAGCCAGGGCCTGTAGCCAGCGCACTTCAACGGTGACCCGGAAACGTATCAGGCCGTATTCACTGAAAATCGGACGCAGTTCCGTTACTTTGTCGGCATACCGTCCGTCAATCGGGGAAATAGCTGTGAGGGCAAAATTTGTCATAGGTTTGTCCTAAAATGCTAAGAATTAATTGTAAATTGATTATGCATGAAAGTTCGGAAGCTCACGCCTTTACCCCTAAAGGCCAAAACAGGATGGCGAAAATATAAAACTGACATCTGAGATGCGTAGAGGTATCCGAATGAAAGAAATGAAAAAGCTGTTTATACCGTAAAAATGTCAGCTGTTAAAAACCGATTCAATAACGCCGCCGCCCAGACATTGCTCTCCATTATAAAACACAACCGATTGACCCGGCGTTATGGCGCGTTGCGCTTGTTGGAAAGTAACGCGACAGCGGTTTCCCGCCAAAGGTTCAACCCGGCAGGCTTGATCCGGTTGTCGGTAACGGGTTTTGGCGGCGCATGTCAACGGTGCGGGGATTTCCCGGTCATTGACCCAGTCCAACTGTCCGGCTTCCAGCGTATTGTGCAGCAACAAAGGATGGTCATGTCCCTGGCCGACAATCAGGACATTATTTTGCAGATCCTTATGCAGCACATACCAGGGCTCATCCGGCGCATCCTTTACGCCTCCGATCCCCAGACCTTGCCGCTGTCCTAAGGTGTAATACATCAAACCTTGATGCCGGCCCACACACCGGCCTTCTGGGGTACGCATTTCACCGGGCTGGTTGGGAAGGAAACGTTGCAAAAACTCCTTGAATTTTCTTTCGCCGATAAAACAAATCCCGGTACTGTCTTTCTTCCGGTAATTGTCAAACCCGGCATGTTTCGCCAAAGCCCTGATTTCGGATTTCAGCATATGACCAATAGGAAACAAGGTGCGGGACAACTGTTTCTGCCCCATGGTATACAAAAAGTAACTCTGCTCTTTACCCGGATCGAGTCCTTTCAATAACCGGTATTCGCCGTTGATACAGTCAACGCGGGCATAGTGGCCGGTAGCGATGTAGTCTGCTCCGAGATCCACGGCATAATTTAGAAATGCCTTAAATTTGACATGCTTGTTACATAGAATATCAGGATTCGGCGTTCTCCCCGCCTTAAATTCGGACAAAAATACTTCGAACACTTCATCCCAATATTCCGCTGCAAAATTGACGGTTTCCAGCGTTATGCCCAGTTTGTCACAAACTTGTTGCGCATCCGCAAGATCCTCTAAAGCCGTGCATTGGTCGGTTCCGTCATCCTCTTCCCAATTTTTCATGAATAAGCCGCTGACCTGATAGCCCTGCTCAAGCAGTTTTAAAGCGGTAACCGAGGAATCGACACCACCGGACATGCCGACAATAATTTTTTTACGCATTAAAGATAGATCAAGAAATGATTTCAACTAAGACAAATGACGGCGTCCGCCATCCATAGTGATCAAAGGCCATTAAAACCAGAGGATATTTTTAAGTGCCTAGTTTACTTTATTTAAAAAATTGATGTAAAAAAGAATTTTTGAGGATAAAATGGAATGCGTCTAATAACGGTATTTTTCCCTGCAGTTTCACTTGAAATTACGGCCTTTTGCCGTTATGTTAGTTTATATTGATTAACAGAATTATTGCGAAAATGTCTGATTTTAACTCTGATAAAGAAGGTGAAGGAGCGCTGGCTGTACAGGAGGCAAAACCGAAATTAAAAAAGCCGCCGTTATTCAAAGTAGTCTTATTGAATGACGATTTCACGCCGATGGGTTTCGTCGTGGAAATTCTGGTTCATTATTTCGCAATGAGCGAAGAAAAGGCTACCCAGGTAATGCTTCAAGTACATACTCAAGGAGCAGGCGTTTGCGGTATTTTTTCGAAAGATGTTGCCGAAACAAAAGTTCAAATAGTCAACAATTATTCCAGAGAACATCAACATCCTTTAATGTGTACGATGGAAGAAGCCTGACGGTGGGGTCAATATGTTAAGTAAAGAACTAGAGTTATCATTAAATCACGCATTTAAAGCGGCTCATGACAAGCGCCATGAATTTATTACCGTAGAACATATATTGTTGACCTTGCTTGACAACGCTTCAGCGGAACCGGTGCTGCGTTCCTGCGGTTGCGATATCAACGCCCTTCGAGGGGAATTAACGCAATTCATTGACGAAACCATCTCATTGATTCCCGAAGGCGTACAGCGCGAAACCCAGCCTACTTTGGGATTCCAGCGGGTGTTGCAGCGCGCTGTATTTCATGTTCAGGCCTCCGATAAAAAAGAAGTCAACGGCGCCAATTTACTGGTCGCCTTATTCAGCGAACAGGACTCGCACGCCGTTTTTTTACTGAATAAACAGGATATCACCCGACTGGACGTGGTCAATTATCTGGCTCACGGTGTCTCGAAGCTTGAGCAGGATGATGCCAATGCCGAACCGCAAACCGGTGCAGACCGGCCCGATCACAATCCATCCGCAACACCTTTGGAAAAGTACGCTGCTAACCTGAATGAGCTGGCAATACAAGGCAAAATAGACCCGTTAATAGGCCGTGAAAAAGAACTTGAGCGAACTATACAGGTCCTGTGCCGGCGCCGAAAAAACAATCCGTTGCTGGTCGGTGACGCCGGCGTCGGCAAAACCGCTATCGCCGAAGGTTTGGCCAAAAAGATTGTGGAAGAGGAGGTTCCGGAAGTTTTATCCCAGACAGTCATCTACGCGTTGGATCTGGGCGCTTTGGTGGCCGGAACCAAGTATCGCGGCGATTTTGAAAAACGCCTCAAATCGCTGATCAAACAGTTACAGCAGGAACAGGATGTCATTTTATTTATCGATGAAATCCATACCATCATTGGCGCCGGTTCCGCTTCAGGAGGCGTGATGGATGCTTCTAACCTGATAAAGCCGGTATTGGCTTCCGGCGATTTGCGCTGCATCGGTTCAACCACTTATCAGGAATTCAGGGGTATTTTCGAAAAAGACCGTGCCTTGGCGAGACGTTTCCAGAAAATTGAGATACTGGAGCCTTCTGTCGATGATACATTTCTGATTTTGAAAGGCCTAAAATCACGATTTGAAGAACATCACGATGTTAAATACACGTTGGAAGGCCTGCGTACCGCAGCAGAATTATCCGATCGCTATATTACCGACCGCCATTTACCCGATAAGGCAATAGACGTCATAGACGAAGCCGGAGCAAAACAACGGATGGTGTCCGGCGACATACGGAAAGATGTTATTGACAAGCAGGACATTGAGGAAATCGTTGCCAAAATTGCCCGTATACCGCCCAAATCCGTTTCCTCCAGCGACAAAGAAAAATTACAGGATTTGGACAAAAACCTGAAAATGCTCGTTTTCGGCCAGGACGAAGCTATCGAGGCTTTGGCCTCAGCGATAAAACTGGCCCGTTCCGGTTTAAGGGACACGATGAAAACTGTCGGTTCCTTTCTGTTCGCAGGGCCGACCGGTGTCGGCAAAACAGAAGTGACGCGCCAGTTAGCCAAAGTGCTGGGCATCGAATTAATCCGTTTTGATATGTCCGAATATATGGAAAGGCACACGGTTTCACGTTTAATCGGTGCCCCGCCGGGATATGTCGGATTTGATCAGGGTGGACTGCTGACGGAACAGGTCAATAAGCATCCGCATGCGGTTTTATTACTGGACGAAATTGAAAAAGCCCATCCGGATGTTTTTAATTTGTTGCTGCAAGTGATGGATCACGGCACATTAACCGACAATAACGGTCGCAAAGCGGATTTTCGCAATATTATCTTGGTAATGACTACCAATGCCGGAGCCGCCGAAGGCAGTCGCACTTCAATCGGTTTTACGCAGCAGGAACATACAACGGACAGCATGTTGGCGATTAATAAGTTATTTTCCCCTGAATTTCGTAATCGCCTGGATGCGGTTATACAATTCAAACCACTGGATATTCACATTGTCGGCAATGTGGTCGATAAATTTATTTTTGAATTGGAAACGTTGCTGGCGGAAAAAAATGTTACCCTATCGCTGGAAGCGGATGCCAGATTGTGGCTTGCTGAACACGGCTGCGACCCGCAAATGGGAGCAAGGCCGATGGCAAGACTTATTCAGGAAAAAATCAAAAAGCCGCTGGCTAATGATTTATTGTTCGGAAAGCTGGTGCGGGGCGGACATATCAGGATTCATGTGCAGGACAATGAACTGGCATTCTCGATTGTCAGCAAAGAATTGAGCATCCCTGAAAAAAGTGTATAACGGATCTTGTGCATGCGTAAAAGGGAAATCAACGCATGCGGAAAGTAATACGGCCTTTGGTTAAATCGTAAGGCGTCATTTCGACCTTGACTCTATCGCCGGTTAAAATGCGGATATAATGTTTGCGCATTTTGCCTGAAATATGCGCTGTCACAACGTGACCGTTTTCAAGTTCAACGCGAAACATCGTATTAGGCAAGGTCTCGGTAACCTTCCCTTCCATTTCTATGTGATCTTCTTTTGCCATGATGTCATATACCTCATATGATATAAATTGCCCATTTTAACATAAGCTCTTTGTTAAAAATAGAATTTTCGGCTTTTACACACAAATTGAGAAGTGCAGTGTTAAAAGCACAGATAAAGCTTTATAAGACACCGAGCCGGGAATTTGATTCAATTTGTATCGAAGCAAGTTCTCTCCGTAGCAATTAATTGATTATATATTTACCCAAAAAGATAAGTTAGAATTTATCCGCATCGGGATTTAGTCCGGTTTTTTTTATCGAGCTTAATGACAACAAAAAAATGCTAATAGACTTTATTACTGAATACCGTGGGGTGTTTGTCACCATTTTTGTTTTGCCTGTTTCACTACTTTTTAAAATCTTCATGAGGGCTAGAAATCAACTTTCCTTCCTCATGAACAGCGCTCCGGACAAACATCCGCAAAAAATAACCGCCGTTCAAAATCAGGTAAAAGATTGGATTCAACACACCGGCAGATCCGTACCGATGTGTACGGCGCGTCCCGGATGGCAAGCTATGTCACTAAAGCAGGGTAATTACAAAAAAACCCATTACAAAGTCAATACCGATTTACCGGACATTTTAAAAATCAACTATGACAAAGGAACCGTTTACGTGGAACCGATGGTCAATATGGGACAAATCACGGCAACGCTGACACCAATCGGCTGGACGTTGCCGGTAGTCCCGGAACTGGACAGCCTGACGGTCGGCGGTCTGATCAACGGTTTCGGCATAGAATCGAGTTCCCACAAATACGGTTTATTCCAGCACATTTGCGTCAGTTTCGAAATTGTCACCGCTGACGGTGAGCTGAAGAAATGCTCGAAAAAAGAAAATCAGGATTTATATTATGCCGTCCCTTGGTCACATGGCTCGCTGGGGTTCTTGGTAGGTGCCGAAATCAGAATCATTCCGGCTAAAAAATATGTACATCTAACGTACATACCTTTTAAATCCAGAAAAGCGTTATTAAATCGCTTTGAACAGGAATCCGCAAAGTCCTTTTATGAGGCGTATGAATTTATAGAAGGGTTGCTGTACTCAAAAGATCAAGGTGTCTTGATGCTGGGCAGGTTCTCCGATCAAGTCCCCCCCGGAAAGACAAAAAATGCTATCAACTATTTTTGGAAACCTTGGTTTTATGAACATGTGCGGACTTTTCTGGACCGGAGTCAACCGGACGAGGAATGGATACCGTTACGCCACTACTATCACCGCCATACCCGTTCCCTATTTTGGGAAATGAAACAGATCATACCCTTTGCCAACCACCCACTGTTCAGATACTTGCTAGGCTGGATGACGCCGCCCGAAATTTCGCTGCTAAAGTTGACTGAAACACAAAAAATACATGAATTATATGACGCCCATCACATGGACCAGGATGTGCTTGTCCCGATGGGCGCGCTTGCTCAAACACTGGCTTTCATCGACAAAAATATCGACTTTTACCCTCTATGGCTGTGCCCCTGCAGGATAATGGCCACTCCGATACGCGGGATGGTCAACCCGTCCGGTTTGGAGGATATGTTTGTTGATGTCGGAATTTACGGCGAACCGGCAGTGAAAAATTACCAAGCGGAAACCACGGTACGTAAACTCGAGGCATTTGTCCGTGAGGTCAACGGCTATCAGGCGCTCTACGCTGATACTTATCAGACCCGTGAGGAATTGCGCCGGATGTTCGATCATACCTTACTCGATAAACTCCGCCAACAATCTAATGCCGTGGGCGCTTTTCCCGAGCCTTTTGATAAAGTATCCCGCAAAGCGAGAAAATAATTTATTGATATTTTTTAAGTTTATACCATAAAGAACGCTCGCTGATCTTTAACAACTGTGCCGCTTTCGACTTGTTCCCTTTGGTTTTCAGCAACGCTTGATCGATCAACGACTTCTCCAATCGCTCAATTTGCGGATTCAACGCCGAATCGCCGTCTTCGGTAATTACCGCCCGCGCCTCTCCTATTATTTCACTCTCGGTATGCATTTCGTGCGGCAAATGATCAATGGTGATTGTTTTACCCCCGCTTAATACAATGGCGCGCTCCATCATGTTTTCCAGCTCTCTGACATTTCCGGGCCAGGAATAGGCAATCAGACTGGCGGAGGCTTGTTGATCAAGTCCGTCATATGAAAAACCGAATTCGGCTGCATGTTTTTTTAAAAAATGATTGGCCAACGGAATAATGTCGGTTGGCCTTTCGCGTAGCGGCGGCAGTTGTATCGTGAACACGTTTAAACGATAAAACAAGTCTTCCCGCAGTTTTTTTTCTATCACTGCATGGCGAGGATCGCGGTTGGAGGCGGCAATCACCCTGATATCGACAGAAATTGTCCGATTACTGCCTAACCGCTCTAAGGTTCGTTCCTGCAACACCCTAAGCAGCTTAGCCTGTATATTAAAATCCATTTCGGTAATTTCATCCAGAAACAACGTTCCGCCGTCGGCTAATTCGAACTTTCCCGTATGCTCTTTATTTGCACCGGTAAACGCGCCTTTGCTGTAACCGAACAATTCGCTTTCCAAGATTTCAGCGGGAATAGCGGCGCAATTTATCGGCACAAATAAGGAATCCGCTCGCGGCGACGCACGGTGTATCGCCCGGGCAACCAATTCCTTGCCGGTGCCCGTCTCTCCCTGAATCAATACCCCGGTTCGCGTGGGAGCTACCTGTTGGATCATCGTATACACTTTTTGCATTTCCGGGCTCGCCCCGATAAAATCCCCCCATCCCTTGTCAACCTGCTGGCGCAGATAACGATTTTCCATCTGCACTTTACCCAGTTTCAGTGCCCGTTTTACTGCCGCTTCCACGGCTTCCAACTCGAAGGGACGGACAATGTAGTCGCATGCACCGTATTTCATCGCTTCAACAGCGCTTTCCACGGTACCATAGGCGGTTACCACAATAACCGATATATCATTGTTTCGGGCTCTTAATTGGCGTAGCAGACCGATACCGTCCAGTTCGGGCATCCTTAAATCAGTGATAATCAGATCGACAACCTGCTCTTGCAGTATTTCCAAAGCTTGCCGCCCGTCTCCTGCCTGCAATACCTCATACCCCATCTGTCTCAACATAATTTCCAGCAAACGGCGCATTTTGGTTTCATCATCCACCACAAGAACACACTGGTTTGTCACTTTAAATACTCCTAATTTTTCAACGGCAAAATAACATGAAAACAGGCACCGCCATACGGACTGTCGGTTACGAAAATATCGCCATGGTGGGCAAGAATGATCTGTTGAACCACGGTCAACCCCAGCCCGATCCCTCCCACCCGGCGGGTATAAAACGGGTCAAATATTTTCTCCTTTTCACTGTCGCTGATACCTTGTCCGTTGTCGCATACCATAGCTTCAATTTGATCTTGTTTATAATACGTTTTCAAATCAATCCTGCCACCGACTGCTATATGCTGAATCGCATTCATGATCAGATTTAAAAAAACCTGAATCAGTTGATCCCGGTCACAGGAGATCACTGATTCAGCCGCAAAGTAATGAGTCCTCAGCGTGACCTGTTTTTTTTCAGCCTGTCCCTGCAACAATTCCTGAGTATGTTCGATTATCCGGTGCAGATCATGTTGGGCAAATTGCGGCTCTTTAGGTCGGGCGCATTCGAGCAGAGCAGTGACCAATACATTGAGACGCTGCGTCTCACTGAGAATAAATTCCGTCATTTCCCGGCCGTCATCACTAAGCTGCGCTTCCCGCTGCAACATTTGCGCTGAAGAGCGCAAAATGCCGAGGGGCGTTCTCACCTCATGCGCCATGCTGGCTGCCATTTCACCAATCACGGCTAACTTTGCCACGCGCACTAAGTCCTGCCGGGACTGCTCTAAATTATTGATCATTTCCGAAAATTGAGAACTTAACTCGGCTATTTCGCTACTGCTGCGCAACTGTGGAGGTAATACTTGTTTTCCTTGCATAAAGTCCCGTGTAAAGTCCGCCAAGCAAACAATAGGCTTGGCAATTTTTGCAGACATCCATAGCGAAACGAGAATACCCAGCAGCAGCGTAAAACCTAAAAAGAGGGCAAATACCCCCCAGATACGCCATACCGGCGCAAACGCCTGCTCGCTGGACTGTAACAAAAACACGCCCCATCCGAACCCGATAAAAGTACGATATCCCTGGGAACGGGCGTAACCAACCAGCACAGTTCGGTCACCGAGAAACTCAGCCCGCACATTCAACGTTCCGGTCACCTCCTTTCCCGTGGTCCATAATTCCTGCAACGGACGAAATCTTAATTCATTGCTGTCCAGATCCGAAGACGAAGCGATAATGCGCCCCGTACTATCCACTAATAAAGCATACGATAAAGCCTCTTCATCATTAAACGGCAATTGGGCTTCCAACAAGCTGATAATTTCATTCCAATCAAAACCGGCATATAGTCTGCCAAGCCGTCCGCCTTGAAATTCATCCGGAATTTCGGCGGAAAAAAACAACGTTTCATAATTGATATTTACTACTCCCAGCGAGACCTGATGACCGGTTAAATTGACGCTAAGCCAGGGATCCGACTTACTCTGGTAGGCGCCGATCAATCCCGCTTCGTTGGCTGCGATAATCTCATCATCTTCGTTGACAACAAATAATTGCCGATAAACACCGTCATAACCTTCAACCAACTCATGCAAAACTTGTGACAGCCGCTTATCGATATCTCTTGCACGTATCTCTTGCATCACGCCAAGGCGGCTCCAAATGGATACATTTTCCATGCGTTCGAAAAGTGTTGTATCGATTTGCTGCATGATGGTCGCCGCCTGTAATTTGAGTTTGTTTTCAATCTCCTTCTGCAGCACAGCTTTAAGATGGGCCGAAATCAATACGGTAATTGTTGAAGCGGATGCTAAACTTATCAGCAAATAGGATATCAGCAGTGTACGGCGAATAGTCATCGTTAACTTTTTTCTTTATCAATTCAACATGCCCCAACGTATTATATTATTTTCAACGATGTTGTTGTGTCTGGGTCAAATGCTGGCGCCTAACTGTTTCGCTGATGATACTGCAGGCAATTATTTAACGCCCAATTACCACTGGGGGAGGGGTTTGAGGCTTCCCCAGTTTAATCTAACTATCGGTGGCTATGCCAATATAACCTATAAACACTATGAGCGACAAAAAGATACTTTCACCTTTGACGATCTTAGTCTGTTTATCACCTGGACACCTCTCGCCCGGCTGCGTTTTTTTACGGAATTTGAACTGGAAGACACTTTCAGTAATCAGGGCATAGCCAAGTCCGACCAGACGTTCAGTCTGGAACGCCTCTATGTGGATTTCCTAGCCAGCGAATCCCTCACCCTACGCCTCGGAAAATTTCTGACACCGGTCGGCCTTTGGAACGTGATCCATGCCGCACCGCTGGTTTGGACAACCTCCCGTCCATTGGTCACCGAGGGGAATATATTCGATTCACATGCCACCGGTTTGATGGTCAGGAAAAATTTCCTGCTCAATGAACAGGATCTGGAGATTTCTTTATATCTCGATGATTCCAACGATCTTGATCCGCTTCCGAATGCCGAAGAATTCAAAAATGCCTTTGGCGCCCACGTTAATTATCAACTATCAAATTATTTACAACTCGGCGCGTCTTACGTCGGATTCAAGAAACGTGCCGATCAATCACTTTCCAGAAACCACTTATTCGGCCTGGATTTATTTTGGATGCGAAATCGGTATGAAATACAAATGGAATTCGTTTATCGGCATGCCAATGATTTGCAAGGGAATGAAACAGGATTCTATATTCAGGGCGTTGCGCCTTTAAAACACAATTTTTTTGCTGTCGGCCGATACGAATTCCTTGATGGCACTCACCGAACAAATGATGTCATGTCTGACAGCACAATCAACTTGGGCGTTGCCGGCCTGGCATGGCGACCTTATGTGCCGTTAGTGGTTAAAGCGGAATACCGCTTTGGCAGTGACGACTATCAAATTGCCCCTAACGGTTTTTTTAGTTCAATCGCATTTTTCTTTTAACTATGATTGAACGACTGAAACATTTATTAATCGGATTACTGGTAATCGGTCTGCAACCCGCATTCGCCGAAGACATCCTGGTTATTGTCAGCGTCGATTCACCGATTCAACAGCTCACGATAAGGCAATTAGCCAATATTTATCAGCGGAAAACCCTGATCAGCGACCAGGGAATCCGTTGGGCGCCAATCAATTTAGGCGCCGATCATCCTTTGCGCAGAGCATTCTCGTTGGAGATTTATAAACAACAGCCGGAAGACATGGAGTCTTATTGGAATATCCAATATTTTAAAGGCATTACTCCCCCCTATGTTGTTTCTTCCCAGGAAGCGATGCTGCGTTTCGTGACCAGCGCCCCCGGTGCGATCGGTTATATCCTGCCTTGCCGATTAAATCCCACAGTAAGAGTTGTTTTGACGTTGCCGGTCTCGTTAACTGCTCCTGACAAACTAGCCTGTGACGACCATCCGGAACAGGTAACCCCGCAATAAAACGCTGCAATTTTTGAATGTTTTCATCGTTTCCATACAATTTTTGCATAGAAATGCATTGAAAAAAATTGTTTATTGCTAACATTTTTTGTCCACATTCAATAATTGGCACGACTGGTTAATGACGCTTTCCCTAACGGCGGTAGTTGCTAAAGCATTTCCGTTATTTTTTGCAACCGACTGAAATTAAAAGCACCTATAGCGGAAATCGTCATTTTTTTATTGATATCCGGAGACACCCGGCCAACTCATCGGCAAACAAAATCAAATTATGGCACGCAGCGTGCTTGATAAGATGTGAAACTTTCGAGTTTCACCCCCCCTTGAAATAAACCATCGGCTTTTACAGCCGATGGTTTAAATTTTGGATGATGGGATTTGACAGAGTTTTACAGTTATACCCATAAAGGGATTTCCCATACTTGAAAACGCATTAACTATGCGGAGGAAATTTCACCGCGCGTAACGATAAACCGAATTTATTAATGGATTCCACTACGACGGTTCGGACCGTGACAAAGATTCTGACGCAGGCTCAGGCTATGAGTAATAACATGATTAAAATAACACGAGTCAAAAGGACATTTACCAAGTACTCAACAACAATTTATTTTCGACTTTCCTTTCCACTAATCAGTGGCATTGGCGGAACCGGGGTTGTGCTGAATCCATAGCGGCTGCCTTCCACGCAACCTCGTGTTGCGCCAGGTCCTTTTGGAGCAGTTGACAAGCGACTGATTTATCCGACCGGCACACTGTTGCCGGTCATTTCCGGCAATAAAACATTTCCGAAAAGAACATACCTATAGAGGCAAAACTTCAACGTTAAGGAACTACCCGATCGCCTGCTCCTATTTACCGGCCTGCAGCATTTCCGACGCCAGCCGGGCCATATTCCGGGAACCGCCTCCCTGCCCCAATTGCCGTTTTACCTGGAGTAAAGCTTGCTTCATTTCCGCAGCATAATTCTCGCTGGTTAGAATGTTGATGATTTCAGCGGCGATTGCATCCCCATTGGCCTGATGTTGTATCAACTCTTTCACAACCGGCTTTCCGGCAATAATATTCGGCAAGCCGATGAACGGTGTGTTAATCAAAATTTTTCCCAAATAATAGGTTAATGCAGATAATTTATAAATGATTACCATCGGGATCGTTAATAGAGTGATTTCCAGCGTGGCCGTCCCCGAGGTGGTCATCACCGCATCGCAGCATTGCAGCGCATCATAGGGCTGTTTTTTGATAACATTGACTTTAAAAGGGAAATGTTCCGTATAACAGTGAATTAAAGCATCGTCAATTGAATCAGCCTGCGGTAATACGAATTGCGCATTCGGAAAGCGATTGAGAATAATTTCAGCAGCATCCAACATGACCGGCAACATACGTTTCACTTCATGGCTGCGGCTGCCAGGAAGTATTCCGACGATCGGGTTTTGTTCATTCAGGCTAAAGCGCTCGATATCTTGTTCTTTGGAATATGCGGGATGCACCTTATCGACAGACGGATGACCCACATAGCGCACCGGAATATTTTGTGCCTCGTAATAAGCGGTTTCAAACGGAAAAATGACGGCCATCATATCGATTACCTTTCCGTATTTTATGACTCTTCCGGGCCGCCATGCCCATATTTGAGGACTTACATAAAATAAGACTTTAATGCCGATGCTTTTTGCATAAGCAGCCAGCTTAAAATTGAACTCCTTATAATCCACACAAATCAACAGATCCGGGCGTTCGGCAGCAAGCAGCTGCTGCATTTGCTGCAATACCCGCCGTATTTCAGCATAATGCTTCAGCACTTCGACCAGCCCGATCACGGCGATTGCTGACGAATCATACCGAACGTCGATACCGGCAGCCTGCATATTTTTCCCGCCCATACCGATGCCGCGTATATCGGGAAGACTTTTTTTCAATTCCAGAAACATATTAGCGGCATGCTGATCACCGGATGCCTCACCGGCGACCAACATCACCGTGGCCGATTTAATGTCAGACAAAAATTTCTCTCTAATGAAGATAGATCACGTGCGGCACGGATTGACCTAAACGGGTGGCCGGTAATAGAGACGACGGGACTTGATAGCTCCCGCTTACCGGCAAATGCGGCCACTCCTTGTTACGCTCGATAAATACACCAATTAGCGATGGGATCAACCCAACACAGTTCTAATCACTGACACGATCCGGTCAATGTTGCCATCTGTCAACTCCGGGCAAATCGGCAACGATAGGCAATTTGCCGCAACGGATTCCGTCACCGGCAAAGTCATACCGGGACATTGCCCGGCAAACGCCCGTTGTTGATGGAGAGGCACCGGATAGTAAACTGCGCTGGCGATTTGATTTTTCTGCAGAGCTTTCAGCAAATCATCACGACGATCGCACAATAAGGTATACTGATGATAAACATGTACCCCGAGCCTGTCTTCAAATGGTGTTGTTAACGGCAAATCGGCCATTAGCCGGGAATAGCGATGTGCCTTTTCGCGGCGCAGCCGGTTATATTGATCGATCCGCTTCAATTTTGCACGTAAAATCACTGCCTGTATTTCGTCCAAGCGGCTATTGTAACCGATCACGTCATGATAATAACGCACATCTGAGCCGTGATTACGCAGCTTTTTCACGATAGCTGCCGTCTCATCGGAGTTGGTTACAACCAGCCCTCCGTCGCCATAAGCCCCCAGATTTTTACTGGGGAAAAAACTGAAACCGGCGGCATCGCCAAAGCTGCCGGTTTGTTTACCGCCGACTGTAGCGCCAAATGATTGAGCGCAGTCCTCAATCAGTTTTAAGCCGAATTCCGTACAAATTTGTTGAATGTTAATGATCTCGGCCGGTTGCCCAAATAAATGTACCGGCATGACCGCTTTGGTTTTAGGCGTAATAGCCTGTTCAACAGCTTCGAGATCAATGTTGAATGTTTTCGGATTGATATCGACAAACACCGGATTCGCCCCGAGATATCGGATTGCTTCGGCTGTGGCGATAAAAGTAAATGCAGAGGTGATTACCTCGTCTCCCGGACCGATACCTTCGGCCTGTAGTGCGAGATGCAAGGCATCGGTACCCGAAGCAACACCGATGGCATGGCTGACCCCCAAATAAGCAGCGGCTTCTTGTTCGAATGCCTGAACATTAGGACCCATTATAAATGCACAGCTTTCCAATACTTCGTTCATCCCTTGTTCAATTTCAGATTTAATCTCCGCATATTGAGCCTTCAGGTTTACCATTGGGATCATAAAAATTTTGCCTCGTTAATATAAAATAATTAGCTCATAGATTATAATGACCGTACATAAAATTTCAGCCTTTTATGTATCCCAGCCCATCTCCTGCAGCAAAAGAGGGAAGGAAGCATCAAAATTTGATGAATGATCAGTATCTGTCAATTTTCCAACAGCATAGTAATTGCGGTTGCCGTTTCCAACGCTCTTTTTCCCGCTTCTCCGGTTACCAAAGGCGTTTTTCCGGTTTGCACACAATTAACGAAATGCTTGATTTCCTCCAATAACGCATCGCCGTTTTCAAATACAGATTCCTCAGTTACGATTTCAGGGATACCGGGAAACATTTCTTTCTCGCCGGTTTGATGCTTGGTTAGCACCCTGTTTTGAAAATCGATGGAAATATAGGAACAGGGCCGGAACATACGCATTTTGCGTTCCGTCTTCATGCTGATTCGACTGGCCGTTACATTAGCGACGCAGCCGTTTTTAAAAACCAGACGGGCGTTGGCAATGTCGGTTCCCTTGGTTAACACCGCTGTTCCGCTGGCATCGATTCTGTCCACTTCGGAATCAACCATCGCCAGAATGATATCAATGTCATGAATCATTAAATCCAACACCACACTGACGTCATTAGCCCGCGGATTAAAAGGAGACAGGCGGTGTGATTCGATGAACAAAGGCTTATTCTGGTAACCGTCCAATCCCAACAAAGCGGGATTAAATCGTTCCAGATGGCCTACCTGCAGTATCCGATTATTTTCCCGTGCTATAGTAATCAATTCATCGGCTTGCTCAATGGTCACTGAGATCGGCTTTTCCACTAGCACATGACTGCCGTTCTTGAGGAAATCACGCGCTATGATGTGATGCACACTAGTCGGGACGACAATACTGACTGCATCCACTTTACCCAAAATGGCCTTATAATCCGTTAATGCCGCTGCGTTATATTTCCCTGCAACCTGTTTCGCAAGCTGTTCATTAATATCCACTACGGCAGTTAGCTCGCACTCGTCGAGCGATGCATACTTTTCCGCATGAAATTTACCAAGATATCCGGTGCCGATAACTGCACATTTTAATTTTCCCACGTAAAAACCCAAATCATTGCTCAAAAAACTATAGTTGGCGACAGCGACGCCTGTTTTGCCTGAACGCGGCGCCCGCTTCTAATTAATTGCTGACATTATAACAAGAGCGGCAACGTAGACGCCTGTATTCAACGCTGGTCTATCGACATCCGGGAACTTTAAGTAAGTCTTATACTAAACGGGCCGGTTTGCCAATAAAATATCCCTGCGCGTAATCGATGCCAAACTCTTTGAGTATCGCCAGAATCTCTTCATTTTCAACAAATTCGGCAATGGTTTTTTTACCCAACGCTTGCGATACTTCGGTAATCGCTTTGACAAATATTTTATCTTCATCGTTTTTATCTATTTGCTGGACAAAGGTGCCATCAATTTTGACAAAATCCACAGGCAAATGTTTTAAATAGTAAAATGACGAAAAACCAACTCCAAAGTCATCCAAAGAAATCTGACAACCTAATGCTTTAATCTTTTTTATCAATAATTGTGCCGCTGTAAAATTCGATACTGCCGCTGTCTCCGTAATTTCAAAAATAAACAACGCCGGATTAACATCCCGGATATTTAATAATTCGGCAATATCGGAAAAAATTTCCGTATCATTAAAAGAAAAGCCGGAAAGATTAATTGATAACGAAATCTGCTTCTGTTGCCGCTGAAAGAGCAAATGCTGTTGTACTGCCAATTTAATGACCATCCGGTCTATGCTGCCGATAAGCCCTAATTCCTCGGCATAGCCGATAAATTCCCCCGGCATCACGATCCGGTCGTTTTCCATCACCATACGAATCAAACACTCATAATGGCAAATGCGGTTATCAAGCATGTTTTGTATCGGCTGAAAAAACAGTACAAACCGATCGTGATCGAGTGATGTTTCAATCAATTCTTTCCAATACATCCGTTTGGTCAATCGGGCTTGATAGTCTTTATCAGGAGAAAAGATATGATATTGGCCGCGTCCTGATTCCTTGGCCTGATACATAGCCAAATCGGCATTGGATAATAATTCCTGAACCGTGATTCCATGCTCGGGATAGATTGCTATGCCTATACTGCAGCTTATCTTGTATTTCCTGCCTTCAAAGCTAAAGTCGATCATCATTAAGGCGTCATGTATTTTCCTTGCCAGAAACTCGACCCCTTCAGGCTTTGCGTTGGAAATTATCAAGGTGAATTCATCCCCGCCGATTCTGCTTAATATATCCGATTCGCGCACGGTCCGTTTTAACACTGCAGCGACCTGCTGCAGCATGGTATCGCCGGCCTGATGTCCGCTGGTATCGTTGATAATTTTGAACTGATCAAGATCCAGATAGTACAGCGCAATGCGGTCTTGATACCTTTCCGCAACTGACAAAATATGGCCGAATTCGTCGAGAAAGTCTCTGCGGTTGCTAAGTCCGGTCAGCTGATCATGGGTAGCCATCCAATGGGTTTGTTCCTCCGCAATCTTTCTTTCGCTGACATCAACCCCTAGGGTCAGGACGACTTTCTCATCCCCCTGCTCCTGTTTCATTACCGAGTGCAACCAGGAAATGTGGCGTATGCCTCCGGATGAAGTCAACAACATCCCGTCTATCTGAAACATTTCAAGCTGCTGACCTTTTCTCAGCCGCACCAGTTTATTTAAGTGATTGACCTCCGATTCCGGTAAATAATCATCGAAATTTTTCCCTACGATTCCCATTTGATCAGATTCGAATTCGTTTGCTCCGGTCTGGTTGATGGATAAAATTTCGCCTTGCGGATTTTGTGTGATCACTATAATCGGAGCGGTTTCGACCAGTTGGTTAATAAAATCACGCTCTGCCGCCAATTCCTGGCTTTTTTTGGTCAAAAGCCGCGTATTTTCTTGGACTTCATTTTCCAATAATTCCAGTTGATCCGTTAAAGTTAAGGCGGTATGGTTTAGTTGATCCAATTCATCGTAACCGAATAAAAATCGTGATTTATATTTGAGCTGATTTCTGAACTGATCATATTGATGGCGTGCGAGTAGTGGCAATGACTTCGATAATCTGGAAATACGCCAAAGAAAAAAATGCAGCATCAATAAGACCAAACCTAACGAAGCGGACAGACTGGTAACACCAAACCACCAAAACTTTTGCAGTTCGGCTTCCAGTTGTTGCCGCGCTTCCGTAATATCCTCAATTAATATAAAAAAGGGGGGATTGTTTGGAATTTTTCTCCTAACCGGAAATATAAATGCTTCAAAAATACGGCCTTTATGCCGGACAATACGGCTTTTTCCGAACAATTCAGCAATTGTGTATTGCCGAATGATCGATTGATAAATGGCATTATTTCTAACGGCATTGGACATCGCCGATAATTTATAAGGCCATGCGGAATTTTGCGTGGCATCAAATACTAAAATACCCAGATCCGTTTTAGTCGCTGACCAATATTCAATAATAATATCAACCAGTGAGCGGCTTACACTTAAAGCGCCTGTGGATTGCGAAGATTCCAGAATCGGAATAATGACATTTTGATAACACAATTCGGGGCAAACAATATCCCGATCAGGCAATTCTTTGTTCAGTACCTCCAACAACCGAGACTGATCGAGCGCGATTGAGTTCCCCCAAAAGTCGAGAATTGTCCCATCGTGGCTGAACAGAGCAACATTTTCAAGCCCCCAACTCATTTGCCATTGACGCCAGTTATTATCCAAAGCAAGGGCAATACCCCCAGGCTCCGCCACCCCGGCCGGCGATAAATGCTGTAAATGTGAAATTGCTTCGGAAACTTGCTCCAAAACAAGAAAAGATTCGTTCACCAAAGCCTTGGCAATGTTGATATGATTGCCCCTCAGCACTTGCCGGTGATAAGTAAAATTTGCCGATATCTCGTTATGAATCAGGAAAGAAAAAATACTATGCAACAGCAACAGCACGCTGATTAATACAGCAGCAAACTTCCATTTTAAGCTGATTACATTCGTATTCTTGGTCATTTCCACAAAATGTGTACAATTAATTGAAAACTGAAAATCATTATGTCGCGAGTTTTATCGAACTCCGCAAAACGTTGAATAAGACGCTAATGAAATTCGCACCAAGGCTAAAAATTCATTGCACCGTTCAGTATATTCAATCAAATTTTAGCTGATATCCTCCCGGTTTCCACTCTGGTAAAAATTTTTTGGTTTAGTTTCAAGTATTTCATCAACTAAGCGATAGCCACCCCTTTATAATTTCAACCAGCGCAACCGATTCGCATTAGTCACGACGGTCACTGAAGACATTGCCATCGCTGCGCCGGCAATCATCGGATTCAATAGAATTCCGAACAGCGGATATAGAAGGCCGGCCGCAACTGGTATACTCATGGTGTTATAGATAAACGCACCGAACAGATTCTGTTTGATATTTTTCAAGGTTACTTTTGACAACTCAATAGCTTCTGGAACCTTTAATAATGAACCTTGTAAGATTACCACGTCGGCGCTTTCAATCGCCACATCCGTTCCTGAGCCGATTGCCATTCCAACATCCGCCTGAGCCAATGCCGGAGCATCGTTAATGCCGTCACCGACCATCGCAACCACTTCCCCTTGCTGCTGTAATTGTTTGACCACCGCAGCTTTATCTTCCGGCAATACTTGAGCGCGGACTTCCTTAATTCCCGCTTTATCCGCGATAGCTTGGGCAGTCACGGAATTATCACCCGTCACCATCAATACCCGTACACCCTTTTCCAGCAACTGCCGTACGGCCTGGGCGGAATCTTTTTTTATCGGGTCCGATACGGCGACAATACCCGCGACTTTATTTTCTATAGAAAGCAACATCGGCGTCTGCCCCTGCTGCGAAAGTTTTTCCAGGCGCTGCCGGTAACGGGCAAAACTGATACCCTGCTGTTGCATCAGTGCCGCATTGCCGAACGCTACACGTTTGCCGTCAATTTGCGCGATAACCCCATGTCCGGCCACCGCTTCAAAATGACTTGCTTTTTGTAAAGCGAGCTGTTTTTGTTCGGCGGATTGCAAAATGGCCGAAGCAAGCGGATGTTCCGATCCCGCTTCAATACTGGCTGCGAACATCAACACGGTTGCCTCGCTATAGCCGTTTCCTGCTACCACTGTGGAGACGGCGGGTTTGCCCTCGGTGACAGTACCGGTCTTGTCCAAGATAATACAACTCAACTTACCTGCACTTTGCAACGCTTCGCCGTTTCTTATCAAAATACCTGACTGGGCCGCCCGCCCCACCGACACCATCACCGAAATGGGTGTTGCCAATCCCAATGCGCAGGGACAAGCAATAACCAGCACCGTCATCGACGTAACAAACGCATATCCCACAGACGGTTCAGGCCCCCAGCCGTACCAGACTAAAAATGTCAGTGCCGAAACGGCAACTACCGCCGGCACAAAAATCGCTGAAATTTTATCCGCTAACCTGGCAATTGCCGGTTTTGTGCTTTGCGCCTGACGAACACTTTGAATAATTTGTGCCAATGCCGTATCGCGACCGATGCGCGTCGCTTTAAACATAAAGCTTCCTTGCTGATTCATGGTTCCGGCGACAACTTCCGATGCGACGGTTTTCTCCACCGGAATCGATTCACCGGTCAGCATCGACTCATCCACTGAGGAATGTCCTTCGGTTACCACGCCGTCAACAGCAATTTTCTCGCCGGGCCTGACTCGTAATGTTTCTCCCAGACCGACTTCTTCGATGGGTATATCCATTTCCTCTCCATTCCTGATAACCCGCGCGGTTCTTGGCTGCAAGCCGATTAATTCCCTAATCGCGCCGGATGTTTTGCCCCTCGCCCTGGTTTCCAAAGCGGTCCCCAAATTGATAAATGCCAGAATGATCATCGATGCTTCAAAATAAGCATGTTTGGCCAACGAAGGCAGTATATCGAAATAGTCGATAATGATGCAGGAATAAAACCAGGCCGAACCCGTGCCTAACGCAATCAAAGTGTCCATATTGGCCTGCCCCAAAGTCAGTGCCTTAAGTGCGCCGCTAAAGAAATGCCCGCCGGAATAAACGAGTACCGCCAGCGTAATTAGCGCCATTTCAGGCCAGAACCAGTTGCCTGTCTCGGAACCGATTTCCGGTAGCCAGTCGAAATTTCCGGCCAGCATTAGCGGTGCGCCGAATGCGGCGGCAACCGCCGCTTTTTTGATCAACAGCTGAAATCGTTGCTGTTCACGTTGCTCCTGTTCCTCGGGGTCTTCCAATCCTTCCATTACCGCTGCATCATAACCGGCCGCCTTGACTGCCTGGGTTAATGCTTCCGGATCGGCATTGCCTTTAACTGTCGCTGAGTGATCGGCAAAATTGACCGTTGCCGATTCGACCCCGGCAACTGACGCTAAAGCGCCTTCAACGACACTGACACAACCGGCACAGCTCATCCCCAGAATGGACAAGCGTATACTTTGTTCGGAATTAACTTCGGTAGTCATGCATATACCCCGGAATCTGAAATCATATTGCTGAGTAAAAATTTAGTCTGTCTACTGCTCAACCTGGTAGCCGGCCGCTAAAATGGCTTGCTTTATCTCATCCAAACTGGTCTGATTTTCATCATATTCAACTTCAACCGTGTTTTGTTTGCTCGAAGCCTCGACGGATACCACGCCCGCCAACCCCTGCAATTTTCCCTTAACATTCGTTTCACAACCGCCGCATTTCATTCCGGTGACATTCAATAATACCGATTCAGACATATCATTCCCCTTTCGAAAAAACTAATTCAACATACAAAGCCAATTGTCACTCTTTCTCTGTTGACCGGAACGCACTCAGACTGGAATTACCGTATGACAACCAATCGGGGTACATTTCCAAATCAGCTTCACCCTTATATTCGGATAAAAAAATCATGTATCCGGCTTTATAAACAAGCGGACATCGACTGCAATTTGCCTTGTTAAGTTATTGTACAAAAATGTACATCATACTCGACTGAATAATGAAAATCATGATATAAAATTCAACTTTTAGGTAAAACTTCCAAAATTAAAGCCGAAACACGGCTGGTTTTGAAAAAACAGTTGCAGTTTATTTGCGAATACGGTTTCTGTCATGAATAAATATATTATGGTCATTGCAATACCTTTTGTTTTCCTTTTCTCAGGCTTGCTTGGCGCTGCAGAATTATCGGATCTCTCCGCCGACCAGTTGCTGGCCATGCAACAACACAATGCCCTGGTGATCGATATCCGAACCGAACAAGAATGGCGGGAAACCGGCATCATTCCCGGTAGCCGTAAACTTGAATTTTTTAATGCTGACGGCGCTTATGATGCGGAACGTTGGTTGCAACAATTAAAGACACAACGCCAGTCACCGGATCAACCGGTTATCCTGGTTTGTCGATCAGGAAACCGTAGTAAGAAGGTCGGAGATTTTCTCGCACAGCAACTGGATATGAAACAGATCTATCATCTGGAACATGGCATGCTTTCCTGGATAAAGCAAGGCAAACCAACGGAAAAAGCATGTCCCGGCTTGTTGGCCTGTAACGAACAATAATATGTCTTTAAAAAATATTTCCAACCAAGTCGTCGCTTTGGCCGGAATCGCCCAGGCGACTTATCTTGTCCAACAATTGGCGACCCGGGGCAACGCGGATCAACAGGCAATGTCAGCCAGCATCGGCAGCGTGCTCAAACTCGATGCCGACAGTGTCGGGGATATTTATGGCGGCTTGGCCGGCGTAAAAATCGGACTGCAGCAACTGAACCAGCAGTTAGGCAACACTAAAATCCATAACCCGGAAAGTGCCCGTTATTCGGCGTCGGTGGTTTTCCTGGAAAAAAAACTCTCCGAAAATCCGGATATGCTTGAAAAAATCCACGTCGGTATAGAAACCGCCCAGGCGCAGGCGGAATATTTCGGTACACTGCACGAAAATGTATTGGCCAATCTGGGAGACCTCTACCACGGCACCATAAGCACCTTGCAGCCGCGTATTATGGTAAACGGCGAACCGGCCTACCTTTCCAATCCGGATACCGTCAACAAAATTCGCGCATTGTTGTTGGCCGGCATCCGCTCCGCGATGTTATGGCGACAATGCGGCGGCACACGCTGGAAATTTCTGCTTTACCGCAGAAAGCTTTTCGAGGAATCGCAGCGCCTACTTGATTTGTTACAGAACGACGACATTTAAATGTGAGCGAATTAATCCGGGCTGAAAACCTCTACCGCTATTACGGCGAATATTGCGCTGTCGAAGGAATTGATCTTACGCTCAACAAAGGCGAGGTACTGGGTCTATTGGGACCGAACGGTGCCGGTAAAACCTCGACGTTGAAAATGCTTTGCGGCAATTTGTCGCCAAGCAGCGGCCAAATCCGCATCAGCGGCATCGATTTGCTGGACCGGCCGAAAGCGGCTAAGGTTTTTCTGGGTTATCTACCGGACGTTCCGCCGCTTTACCGGGAACTTACCGTGGAGGAATTTCTGAACTATTGCGCAGGCCTGCATCGTATGACGCGAACAGTTCGCAAACAAGCAATCGACAAGGTACTGGGCCGTTGCGACCTCGGTCCTGTCAGCAAGCGCCTGATCGGCAATTTATCCAGAGGTTTTCAGCAACGAATCGGTATTGCCCAGGCCATATTGCACAATCCGGAAATTGTTATTCTCGATGAACCGACTACCGGCCTCGATCCGTTGCAGATTCGTGAAATTCGTGCACTGATTCGCGAACTGGGAAAAGATCACGGCATTATTTTATCCACCCATGCGCTCACCGAAGTTCAGGAAACCTGTACCCATGTGCTGATTATCGATCAGGGCAGACTGGTCTTTGAGGAGACGATCGAAGGTTTGAAGCAACATATGAGTACCGCTACCCTTTACCTGGCGACGCGTAAAGCAGCGGATTTAGATCGGATAGGCCGGATACCCGGCGTGTTCGACGTCGAAAAATTGAGCGATACCTGCTTCAAAATCCATCATCGGCTGGATTCGGAACCTGCCGAACAGCTTGCAGAATTGGCCGTCTCGGCCGACTGGGGGCTGCTTGAGCTGACACCGGAACGTAAATCCATAGAAGATATTTTTGTCGACCTGACCACTCACAAAGGAGAGCCGCAGTGATCATTACCATCGCATCCCGCGAGTTGAAAACCCTGTTTTGTTCGCCCCTGGCATGGTCGATACTTGGCATATTGCAGGCGCTGTTGGCTTATATATTTTTAACCCAAGTCGATGCCTACCTGAGTTTACAATCCCGCCTGGTAAATATCGACGAAGCCCCCGGCCTGACGGATTTAATCGTTGTCCCTTTATATACCAGTTCCGGAATGGTGCTGTTGATAATTACCCCTCTGCTGACGATGCGTTTGATTGCCGAGGAACGGCGTAATAAAACACTGAGTCTGCTGCTTTCCGCTCCAATTTCCAACACCGAGATTATTTTGGGTAAATTTCTGGGTATCTACGTTTTTCTGCTGATTATCGTCGGCTTAATCAGCATAATGCCCGTTTCGCTATTATCGGGAAGCTATCTTGACATCGGCAAACTATCGGCAAACATCCTTGGATTATCGCTGCTTACCGGCAGTTTTGCCGCGATCGGCCTTTACATGTCCTGCATTGCCGGTCATCCGGCGGTTGCCGCGGCAAGTACGTTTGGCAGCCTGCTGCTGTTATGGATCCTGGACTGGACTGCCGGATTAAACCACCAAAGCGACCGGCTGCTGGAATATTTCTCATTGCTTAGCCATTTTCAAAACCTGCAAACAGGACTGGTCGATTCAAGAGATATTTGTTATTTTTTATTATTCTGTACAACATTTTTAATGCTCAGCGTCCTTCGTCTGGAAAACGACCGCCTTCAAAAATGAAAATTTCCCGGCGAATTCATCAGCGACTCCGTTTACAAAGCCTACTGGCTACTGTCGCCCTGTTGGCCTTGTTGTGTGCCATTGCTTGGTTGACTTCGCGCTACACCGCGCAGACGGACTGGACAATCAACTCGCGTAATTCATTAACCGAGCAATCCAAAAAACTGCTGGATAAATTGCCCGGAAGCATTGAAATCACCGCTTACATCGAGGAAAACAAAGCGCTCAGGAATAAAATCAAGCAATTGCTCCAACGCTATGTCCGTTACAAACCCGAGATTCAGGTAACGTTTATCGATCCCGCCTCAAATCCGGAAAAAATGCGTGAACTGGGCATCGGCAAGGAAGGCACGGTTACTGTCGAATACCGGGGTCGGACTGAAAACTTAAACGTCATAAATGAATCCGCCCTGACTAATGCGCTGTTAAGATCGGCCAATGCAAGCAACCGCTGGGTTACGTTTCTAACCGGGCATGGCGAACGTTCCCCTAACGGTAAAGCCAACCATGATTTGTCATTGTTCGGCAAAGACTTGGAATTACGCAACATCAAAGTGGTAACCCTTAATCTAAGTAAAATTCCGGCAATACCCGAAAATTCATCGGTTTTGATTTTAGCCGGCCCTCGCGTTCCTATGTTGGACGGGGAACTGGAAATCATTCTCGATTATATTGAAAAAGGCGGTAATTTATTGTGGCTCATCGATCCGGACTATCCGGGACCGCAAGTATTGACCGATCAACTCGGCATCGAAATATTACCGGGCACCATCATCGACACTAACTCCCAGCTTTACGGGGTTGACGATCCCAGCTTCGTCATAGTCAGCGAATATAACCCTCATGACCTGACCAAAAACCTGACAGCGATGACTGTTTACCCCATCGCATCCGCATTGGAAATGAACAAAAATTCCGATTTCCAGGCAACACCGATACTTACCAGCGTGCCACGATCGTGGACGGAAACCGGTCCGATAAGCGGAACAATCCGGTTCGACGCCGGTTCCAACGAACGCTATGGCCCGTTGAGCTTGGGTTTTGCCTTGACCCGGGAAACCGCCGACGGCAAGCAGCAACGGATAATTGTCATCGGCGACGGGGACTTCTTATCCAACACCTATATCGGCAATGTCGGCAATCGGGATATGGGTCTCAGAATAGTGAACTGGCTGACGCACGATGACCGCTTTATCGATATTCCCCCCAAATCAACCATCGACCGGCAATTGCAATTAAGCCGGCCGACCATTGCCGTTATGGCATTCGGTTTTTTAATCATTCTGCCCGTTTTACTGATCGGTGGCGGCTTGCTTATCTGGCGCAAACGCAAACGCAGCTGATGCCCGAATTACCCGAAGTGGAAACCACCCGCCGGGGTATCGCTCCTTTATTGGAAGGGCAACGATTAAACCGGATTATCGTCCGCCAACAACAACTACGATGGCCCGTGCCGACTGACCTTGCCGATCACTTGGTTCAAAACCGGCTAATCGAAATTACCCGCCGGGCAAAATACTTGTTATTCCGCTTCGAAGCGGGTGTTCTGCTCATTCATTTAGGCATGTCGGGCAGTTTACGCATCGTATCCGAGGATAACAACGCCGGCAAACACGATCACGTTGATTTTGTTTTCAGAAACGGAAGAACACTCAGGCTTACCGATCCGCGCCGTTTCGGCGCGGTATTGTGGCTGGGCAGGGAACCGGACACCCATCCCCTATTAAATAAACTGGGTCCGGAGCCGCTCAGCGAACAATTTACCAGTGATTGGTTGTACAACCGCTCCCGGAACAGAACTATCGCTGTCAAGCAATTCATTATGGACCAACGGACCGTTACCGGTGTCGGCAATATCTATGCCAACGAAGCACTGTTCACAGCGGCCATCCGTCCCTCAACGGCAGCGGGGAAGCTATCACGGCGGCGTTATCAACACTTGGCGCAGGCAATAAAAACGACGTTGCATGCCGCAATCAAACAGGGCGGCACCACATTACGCGATTTTGTCGGCGGTGACGGCAAACCGGGGTATTTTCAACAACAACTCAACGTTTACGGCCGTGCCGGGCTGCCCTGTCCTAACTGCCGAACACCGTTAAAGGAAATCAAGCAATCGGGCCGTTCCACCGTTTTTTGTACGCATTGCCAGCGGCGCTGATACATCCTATTCTGCCGCGCAACATCAGTTATCGTCCTACACCCGCCGTTCGCTGTCCGAAAACCGGCAGCCGTAGCCGGACAAGATCTATTACAAACCGGCCAGCCACAATTTCAAGCGCAAACCGGTTCCACTGGCGTAGCCGACGGAAGTGAATTTGACTCGCCCTTGTTTATCCAGGATAAAAAAAGTCGGAACCCCCTTAATGCCGAAACGGGAACCGATACTGCCATCCTCATCGGCTATCGTTTGCCAAGCCAAGCCCTGTTGCTGTTGATGTGCCAGGATTTCTTCGCCATCGCCGGAGCGGACCGCGACGGTCACCCCCGGATATTCGTTTAATATCTGCGTCACCGTGTCCTGCATCGAACGGCAAATGCCGCACCAGTCCGCCCAAAAATAAATCACCGCCGGTCCGGCCGCGATTTGCCCGGCGATCGGTTCGCCTTGTATCGTATCGGCAGGCAGCATGGGCGGAGTCCCGGTTACGAGCCCGCTGTTCATAAAAAACTGCCCGTAAACAATCACGATGATCACTGCCAGGTAAAACAGCGCTTTTTTGATCGGCATGGAATTACAAACCCAACATTAAACCCGTTCCATTATAGTTCAACCAGGCTCGTTGCCGCCGGTAATCGGGTAAATGCTCGGCAACCAACCGCCAAAAATCCGCCGAATGATTTCTATGGCGGATATGACATATTTCATGTACAACCACATATTCGAATACCGCTCTCGGAGCCAGCATCAATACCCAGTTTAAATTGATATCATTATGGATACCGCAACTTCCCCAGCGGCTTTTCTGGGTTTTTATTCGGATAGAACGGGGCTGTAGGCGGTGCAGCGTTGCATGTTCATATACCATTTGCTCTGCTTCCGTTTGAGCACGCTGCTTCATCCATTTAATCAAAGCGGCCCTGATCGCTGCATGGTGATCATCATCTGCCGTGGTCGGAACAAAGGCGGTAAATTCGTCGCTAAAATCTATTTTTACCCTTTTCAAGCCATGCGTCCGCACGGTCAACCGGTGTTTACCGCCCTGAAAAGGTATTTCCACGCCGTCACTATAGCGGGCCGGGGGGGCAAGCCCCTCGGCAACCTGCACGCGCCGTTCCAATTTATTTTGGGTTTGGGCAATCCAACTGCGTTTATCATAAACAAACTGGCGAATCACGCTGTCCGCCATGCGCAATGGCGCCACCACTTCGATTTTGGTTGGCGAAACCACGATGCGGGCATACTTGGCGCGATGACTGCGGCGAACCTGAAATGAAAATGGAAGCTGCAAATCTATTACCTTTCAAATTCTATCATTGAAAAACCTTACCGCCGCAATTCAAACAACAGCCATCGTATACGAAAACTCTAATAAATTCGGTAAACAATTGACCTGGCCGATATCCCCGGTTATTTCACTTAGCTGAAATCGAGGGACAAACAATCGGTACCGGGTTACACAATTCGATGGTTTCCGGCGTTACTTTAGCAAAATAGGCATAAACTTCAACACCGACGTCAATTGCAGTTCGCAATGTTTCACCGTAAACTTTGTCGACATCATCGGCCGGCTGCATCGTTTCCGCGTCCGCTCGCATGATGCAAAACACCAATGCCGCCCGGTGCCCCTGCCGAACCATCGCTATCAACTCCCGCAAATGTTTGCTGCCGCGGCTTGTCACCGCATCGGGAAAATAGGCGGTAACCGATTCAACCCAGGTCACATTTTTCACTTCGACATAACAGTATTGCTGTCCGTCATTATGCAGCAACAGGTCGATGCGACTGTTTTCCTCCCCGTATCGAACCTCTTCCGCTATATGCCGATAACCCTGCAATTCGGCAACGACTCCCCGGTCAATGCCCTCCTTGACCACTTTATTGGTCAAACCGGTATTAATCCCGACCAGGACACCGTCCGCCGTTTCAGTCAGCTCCCATGTATAAGCATGTTTGCGTTTCCGGTTTCGGCTTTCACTCAACCAAACCCTACTGCCCGGTTCGGAACAGCTTTTCATGGAGCCGGTATTGGGTGAATAGGCAGTCAAGACCGAACCGTCGGGCATCTCGACATCCGCCAGAAACCGCTTGTAACGTCTGATTAATTTGCCTTGCCGCAGCTTATCGTTGAATTGCATGATATGGCTGCTATTGGCGATTTATCATATGCGTTGCCAACTGATAAAAGGCCTCGGACAATAGTTTTTTGAGTTCGGCATCAACCGGCATTTCCGCCAAGGCTTTATCCATGCACAACATCCATTGATCCCGTTCGTCGGCGCCGATAGCAAACGGAAAATGCCGCATTCTCAACCGCGGATGACCGTACTCGCGCATATATAAATCCGGCCCGCCCAACCAGCCGGATAGAAATTTGAATAATTTTTGTTTGGCACTGCTCAGGTTGCGGGCATGCATTTGCCTTATCGCAGCGGTTTCCGGCAAGGTATCCATACAAAAATAAAACCGGTCCACCAGGCTTTTAATTGCATTTTCGCCGCCTAAAAGCTGGTAAGGTGTTGTCTGGTTTGTTTCTGTCATTGTTAAATTATACCTATTACCAACGGATTTATCCGCTGCCGGTATTTTTAGCGAATTAGCTCCGCTTGCATGGCTCCGCCATTTACATATCGGCAGAAATAAAACATCCAACGCATTTTGATCTAATCCCGCCAACTAAACAACAGCAGTGCAAATTTGCTGACAAACACTATGAAACTCTTGTAAGATTACGGTGTCTGACCGTTACAATTCATAACTTTAATTGAGAGGAAATCGAACAATGAGACTCAATACCGCTGTAACTCGCTCGGAAGCGAGTATTTTAGCAACCAACAAAATGTTGAGAAACACCTATATGCTGTTATCAATGACACTGTTGTTCAGTGCCGCAACAGCAGGTGCCGCGATGTTTTTAAATCTGCCGCATCCCGGACTGATCATTACCATGGTCGGCTATTTCGGCTTGCTGTTCCTGACCACTAAATTCAGCAACAGCGGCTGGGGCTTGGTGTTTGTTTTCGCGTTGACCGGTTTTATGGGGCTGACTCTGGGGCCGATCCTGAATATGTATCTTGCCGCTTTCAGCAATGGACATGAATTAATCATGACCGCATTGGGCGGTACCGGCGTAATTTTTCTCGGCCTTTCAGGCTATGCACTGACCACTCGCAAAGACTTCAGCTTCATCGGCGGTTTTTTGATGGTCGGCATACTGGTGGCTTTTTTAGCCGGAATCGGCGCAGCCGTGTTTTCTATCCCGGCGTTATCACTGGCCGTCTCCGCCATGTTCATTCTGCTGATGTCGGCGATGATCCTGTACCAGACCAGCGCGATTATTCACGGCGGCGAAACCAATTATATCTTAGCGACAATCTCCCTGTACGTATCTATTTATAATCTGTTCCTGAGTCTGCTGCAAATCCTTGCGGCATTCAATGGTGATGATTAAAATCAAAAACTTACAGCAATTCAAGAGTCCGGTGCTTGCCGGGCTTTTTTGTTTGTTTTCTGTTGCCGGTTGCCAGGCAACACGGCCGCCGGACGAAGTCAGCAAAATTTTCTGGCAGGCAATGACGGATAAAGACCTGGCAACCGCCCGCCAACATGCCACTGTCGACTCTCGGGAGATGATCGGCGAAGACAGTGGCCTGCCGCTGCAACAAATTTCCCTGCAAATGGGCGAAACGACCATCACCGGCGATTCCGCATCGGTTGCAACGCGCGTTACTTCTCAAACCTTACCGCAATACCGGGAATTCAGTTTCGACACCCTGCTGTTAAAACAGGAAGGCCGGTGGAAAGTCGATTATCGGCGAACGCTGCAAATGATGCCGAAAATGCCGCTGCAAAATCTGATCGATAATCTGAGAATATTCAGCGAACAACTCGGTCGTCAATTTGAACAACAATTGCCCCTGATTGAACAATTCATGCAGCAATTCACCGAGGAATTAAACCGGCAAATCGAAGAATTCAACCGCCGTTTCGACAGACCAAGACCGGATAAAAAACACGACCCTTATCGGAATTCAATTTAAAAACTCCCATTCGCTGAAACAGGCCGCTTGGCCTTGATAATTGTCTTGCCGGTCCATAACGTTCCAGACCACGGCATTGCTGATCCGGAATCTTTTTCCTGTCCGGGAAATACGTACCCCGCAATAATCATTAATAAAGCCATGTTCGGTAACCCGGGCAAGCAATTGCCCGCGTTCTAACCGATTCACCGGTTCGGCGGATAAGCGCGAAGGTAACGCAGTAAATTCCCGCCAACTAAATTCGAACAGCGATAACGCCGTTAAATTGGCGTAATTGAAAACCGGATCCGGAGCAGTGTTATGCGACACTAAAGCGAATGGCGCATTGAACAGCTGTTCAGCCAAGTTCTCCCCTGCCGAACAACAATCGCCAAGCAGCGGCACACCTAATAATTGCCGGTAGCTATATGCCAGTAGTTCAATATGTTCGATAAGAAACCGGTTTTCCGGACAGGGATAAGGTATCTGTTTCATGTTAGTCGGATAGTTGCCATTGACCTAAAACAGATAATTATAAGCAAGCGGGCGGTTTGGTAAAAGCCTGATTAAGCTACGTTACCATTCAGAACATCCAGGCATTACGCCAACCGATACTCTGCACACCGGCTTTGACATTATCAATTCGCTTAATTTTATTAGTTTCGATTCGATATATATTGACAAAAACAAAGTTGTCCTCCAAAATCGCTTTATATATCGATTCGATACTTATTTTTCCTATAACAACCAACGGGAGATATAAATATGAAAGTTTCCGTATCAATGTTTATTACCTGCGTAATAATGGCATTCCAGACCGGCGTATTTGCCGGCGATTCCAAGGTATCTTACCCGGAAGGCTACCGCAACTGGCTGCACGTCAAATCCATGCTGATTAAACCCGGACATCCCCTGGAAGATCCATTCCAGGGAATCCACCATGTCTACGCCAATGCAAAAGCGGTAAAAGGCCTGAACGACGGCGCCTACTCTGACGGAGCGGTATTGGTCTTCGATCTCCTCGAATATACCGAACAAGACAACGCTATTACGGAAGGAAACAGAAAACTTACCGGCGTGATGTACAAAGATACCAAACAATACGCTAAAACCGGCGGCTGGGGCTTTGAAGCATTTGCCGCCGACAGCAAAACCGAACGCCTGGTAACCGACAGCGGGGCTTCCTGCTTCGCCTGCCACACATCGGAAAAAAACGACGATTATGTTTTTTCAAAATTAAGGCAGTAACTGCTGAGAAAAGCTGTATGGCGTGGCCCGAACTGGAGAAAGGGTCCGTATTATCACAGTACAACCGGTATCTTTCGGGTTCACGCCTCATAGTTTAAGGCCAAATCACCCGCATACACCGCGTTTGCTTACAAGACGCAAAGCTGTACCTATCCTATCATCCACCGGGAACCAAGCCGGGGTGAGAGAACGCTCATCCACTTGCGTTTTCTTGATTAAGGGCAAACGTCATGTGCCCCAAGATATGCTATCCTGAATGCTTCGGAACCGCCCGGCCGCATTCCCAACCCATCTGTTCTCTATGCCGGGCCGGTGTGACTAGTTGTGGCCGATCTGACTTGGAAATTTATGAATGAATCCAATAAACAATGCCTGACCTTATGTCTGGCGCAAGTTTTTGATTTCCCCGCACTCTCCCGACATTTACTGGAAAGCAGACGTGCCTCGCTGTTTAAAGATGCGCTATTGATCGATCACAAGGACGCACTGTCGATCGTATTTTCCTACGGTGTGGCGGTACACTGGAATGTCAGTCTGGATACACGCCGCAAGTTGCATGGCGAACTGCTGGAATTTGCAGAAAAACCACTTACTGACATTGTTGAGGACAGTTTCACCTATCAATTAAATTGTGCCCAAAATCAAATCCGCCATGATCTGATTGAACTACAAGGCAGCGATCAGAAAACCCTGCTGGCAATTTCTCATGCAATGGCGCAATCGATCAAACTCGCTGTTTTTGAACGACAGGCGCAGGAGACCATCAATGACACCCGGCAGTTGCCCAGATCCCTGGCCCGTAACGGCAGCATCCGCTTATCCAAAAAGGCGCTGGCCCAAATACGCGGCCAACTGTTCCTCACCAAAAGCGATATTTATCTTCATTACGACCTGCTCGATACGCCGGATTTTTTCTGGGAGCATCCTGAATACCAGGCGCTGTATACCATAGCTTCCAACTACCTGGAACTGCCGCAACGCACCGAAGTGTTGTCAAAAAAACTGGAAACCATTCGCGAACTGCTCGAAATGCTGGCCGACGAACAAAAGCACCAGCACTCGTCCACGCTGGAATGGATCATCATCTGGCTGATTGCGGTCGAAATTATAATCACTTTACTGGAGAAGCTGGGTTAAGCGCCGCAATATAAAAAACAGGTAACGAAAAAGAGCCCACCGACATTATCCTTGCTGTTTCCGATGCCGCTATATCGGGTCAATCAACTATCGCGGGCATACAGAAACTCGGCTCAAATGCTCAATTTGATACCGACCCATCCGGCACGGGGAGCACCGACGCCGAGAAAGCGGGTGTCTGCATCGCTGATGCCAAATTGGTCTTCAAGCACGTCACCGGTATTGCCGTACTGGCCGAAGTTGCTGTATTTTTTATTGAACAGGTTTTCCACGCGGCCGAATACTTTTATATGCTCATTAAACCGATATTCGGTGCGCAAATTAAATACCGCGTAACTCGGCAGTTTTTCGTCCAGATTAGCTTCGTCACCGCGCAACACCTGGTCGCCGTTGAAAAACATATCGAACCCCAAAGTCCACTGCGGCAGGATATCGACGTCGGTGGCGAACTTGAGGATGTGATTCGGAATACCCGGGATGCGGTCGCCGCTTTCGACCTGGATGTCGCCGTTGGCATCGGCATCGGGGTTGCTGGGACTGTGCGATTTAAACGGCGTCAGATAGACCGCATCGATATAGGAGTAATTCAACGACCAATGCCAGATCTCAAAAAACAGCGCTGTGAGGCCGAATTCAACGCCTTGCCTGCGTGTTTTGCCGACATTGGCGAAATAACCTGCATTGGTTGCTATTTGGCCGGTGCTTTGGAAAATGATATCGTTGGAATTCTCAGTATGAAAGTAACCGGCATGCCAATCCAGAAAGCCGCCTAAAAGCTGCTCAAAGTTTCCCCTGAAGCCGGTTTCCCAGGTTTTCGCCACCACCTGGTTCAAATCGGGATCGGAGACAAAAGCGTTCGGCAATTTACAAGGGGCTTGCGGATCGGCACAACTCAATTCCATCGGCGTCGGTACCCGCGATGATTCACCATAGCCGCCGTAGTACTTGATTTCCGGCATAAATGCATAGGTCAGGCCGGCCGCAGGATTGAAACGGTCGTAACTGTGCCGGCCGTTCAACTCGCTGCCGAATTGATCGTCCAACCGTATACGGGTATGGTTGTAACGTCCCGATGCCGTAACGTCCAGTTGGTCGGTGATGCTCAGGGTATCGGCCAGGAAAAAGCTGAATGTTTCGGTTTCGGTGCGAAGCCGCACATGGTTTTCCTCGGTAAACCAACCCGAACCGTCGACCCCGCGATCTGCGGTTAAAGATCCGAGTTCGGTATCGGCGCTGTATTTTACCTTGCTGTAATCATATGTTGTGCCGAACACGAAATGATTGTCATGGGTCCACAACGCCTGATTGAAGGCGGTTTGCATGGCAAAACCAAAGCCATCCTGATTCGATTCCGAGGTATTGAAAGTTCCGCCTTGTACATTGTCGCTTGCCGGTATGAAACCGCCGCGTAGCGCTTCAATCGGCTCGCCGTCTTCATCGCACATGATCGCGTCATCGTCTTCACATACCTCAAACTCGCTGCCGTCACCGTTCAGGGTATTGATATCGTTTTTCCGGTAATACATGTTGCCCGATAACTCGACCTCATCGTTAAGCCAGGTACTGCCTTGCAGAGAAGCCAAAAACATATTGTTATTGGTCTGGTCGGGGTGGGTGAAGATTGCGGAGCGGTCGACAGCCAATAATTGCTCGGGCAATGCGCCGTTGCCGGTCAGCCGGCTCACCGTACCCGCCAAAGTTAAATCAAGACTGGAGTCATCGCCGCGCCAGCTGAAGGTACCCAGGCCCTGTTTGACATCAGACGGGGAAAAATCACGCCAGCCGTCTTCATTAAAAAACCGCGCGTCGAGAAAATATCCGAAAGTGCCGTTATTCCAGGCGCTGCTGATTTCTTCCGAATGTCTACCCCACGAGCCACCGTAAACCTTCAAGTGATGGCCGGCTGCGCTAAAGCCGGTTTTGGTTGCAACCGATATTGCTCCGCCCAGACTGTTCAGCCCGAAAGCGGGATTCGAGCCCGATTGCAGGCTCATAGTATCAATCGCCCCTTCCGGTATTAAATCCCAATGTACCGAATCGCCGAACGGTTCATTGAAACGGATGCCGTTAACATAAACCGCGAGCCCCTGCGGTAAGCCTAACAACGGGGATACGGTAAAACCGCGATATTGTATATCGGGCTGAAAGGGATTATTTTGCGCGTTATTAATCGACACACTGCCCATGTAACGGTTCATATAGTCTGCCAGGGTATCACTCTGCGCCTGTTCCAGTTGTTCCGAATCGACTGTTTGTATGTATACCGGAATTTTGTCTTTGGCAACGCCGCTGCCTTGAATCGGAGTCACGCTGATCACTTCAAGTTTTTCCAGTTGCACAGCCCGGCTTTCATCCGCTGAAACGTCTACCGGGGATAAAGCAATCAATAGTGCCGCTAACGGACAGTTTATTTTTTTCATTATTGCCGCATATCAGTCAATTTAAACGAGCAGCGATAATAGGAAAAAAACAGCTTAATGGCTATAGGAAAAAATCCTGACTATTCAGCCCGAAGGTATTTCCAAAGGGCGGCGTCGCCATACATAGCACGCTTTTCTTCGGTGACACGGCCCTGTTGCAACAGACCGCGGCAACCGCATTCGGTCTTCGGCAACATTGATTTGATTTGCAGAAGCCTACCAAAATACCACTCGATAAATTGAAATTATGCCGTTTTAACAAACCTTCCGATTTCCGGCCATAAATCCGGAAATTTTGTTTTTATTTCCTCTGCATTTGCCAGCACCATATCCCTGTAATCAAAGCCGGGCGCAACCGCTTCACTGACTAACCCGTATTCGCCCTCGGGTAATTCGGTTGCCTTCCAGCAGCCGCCCTTGACAACCAATTGTAGTTGCTGCCCGCAGTCCAGCTTGTCGCCTAATACAATCCGCTGCAATTGACCGTTCGGATGTATCAGATAATAAGTCAGCGCACAGCCGCCATGGAAAAAATGAATAATGTCGGACTTATTTTGGTGTAAAAAACCGATCGGGCTATCGTCGGTCAACATATAAAAGATTGCAGAAACAATATTTCTGGAATTGTTTGCAGTCAAATATTCGGATTGATAGGTTCGCCGATAATAGCCGCCTTCAATATGAGATTGTAGTGACAAATGTTCGATGATCTGCGCTTTGTCCATGTTGTTTTTAGCATCGTCGTTTTAGAAATTCGCTCTATTGAGCGACTGAATACTTTATAATTACCTGCTAGAGCCTTGTTGATTCTACTTTGACAGGTTTGTTAATGGTTGTTTTGCAAAGAACGTCATCCGGCATTGCCTGCCTCAAGCTCGAATGGGGCATTTCCGAAATCCACGGTACACGGATTGCTCGGAGTTTGCCAACCGTGGTGCCGGATACCCGCTTCCAGGCGGGAATGACGGTCTTTGTTATTCATCTGAACAAAGTGGAATTAATCGGTTACCGATTTATCGGGTTGTGTCGGCTCGATCAGCCGGAATAGGAATTTTAACGCCGCAAAAGTGGCAAGCAAAACCAATGAGAAAATTAGTGATGTAACAAAGCAGCAGCTTTGTTATCATATGCATCTCGCCCTCGTAGCTCAGTTGAATAGAGCGCACCCCTCCTAAGGGTGAAGTCGCAGGTTTGAGTCCTGCCGAGGGCGCCACCAGACCATGCGCCGCATATCCTTCGCTTCATTGGTCGCTTTTAAACTACCGCACCGTTAGGCCTGCAGCGCAAAACCTTCACGCAGTTTTTTCATGGCATTTTTCTCCAACTGCCTGATCCTTTCAGCTGAAACACCATATCGCTCCGCCAAATCGGTTAACGTCGATTTTTTTTCATTCAGCCAGCGGCTAACCAGAATATCCCTGCTGCGCTCATCCAGTTCGGACATCGCTTTGTTCAGCAGTGTTTGTTCATGATCCTGCCAATCATAATTTTCCAATAATTGAGCGGGATCAGCATCGTTTTTCTGCAGATAATTGACCGGTGCAGTCGAAAACTCATCCGTTCCGTCATCCAAAGGCGTATCGTAAGCAATATCGTGACTGTCCAGCCTTTTCTCCATTTCATAAACGGTTTCCAGTTTCACTCCCAAATCGCCGGCAATAGCTTCAGCTTCGGATTTTGATAGCCAACCCAGATGATTTTTCGATTTGCGCAAATTAAAAAATAATTTACGTTGCGACTTAGTCGTTGCAACTTTCACAATACGCCAGTTCCTGATGACATATTCATGAATTTCCGCTCTGATCCAGTGCACGGCAAAAGAAACCAAACGCACGCCTACAGTAGGATCAAAACGTTTGACGGCTTTCATCAAACCGACGTTTCCTTCCTGGACAATATCGGGTAAAGGCAATCCGTAGCCGCTATAGCCACGGGCGACATGAACTACAAAACGCAAATTTGCCATTACCAACTGTTTAGCCGCATCCAAGTCGTCATGCTCATGAAAACGCATCGCCAGTTCATTTTCCTGTTGCGAAGACAGCATAGGCATCTGCGTCACCGTATTGACGTAGGCATCAAATGAAGCGGTTGAAAGATTGAAAGGTAATGCTAACGCGTTACTCATATTTTCCCCTCTATAAATTATTCGGTCTAATTTTAGCACTCTGCAAATGAGAGTGCTAATAAAACTGTAAGTTCCATAAAATAATTGCGTTGCCGATGTAATCTGTCGTTTACTCGGGCTTTAACTGTTGCAGTTGATATACAAGAACCATCCAGGCACCGATAATACCGAGTAGCGACGAAATCAACAGTAACAGCAATGATTCAGAGAAGCTAAAAAAAAGCACATTGAACCGCCCTTCATACAAAGTTGAAAGCTTTTCTATCGGATACCGCAGACTGAACATCATGACGGTTACAATTAACCAGGCAAACGTCCCCGCGGTAAAACCGTACCAAAAGCCGCTATATAAAAACGGCCTCTGGATAAAAGCGTGCGTGGCTCCGATTAATTTACTGATTAATACTTCATCCCGGCGACTCTGCAATTCCAGCCTGATTGTATTCCCGGTAATGAATAATACGGCAATACCCAACAATATACTCAATAAACCGACCACGCGTTGCGCCAACTGCATAATTGATTGCAGGCGTTTGATCCATTGCATATCCATTTGTGCAAAATCGACTTCGGCTAACTGCTGCAAGTCCGCTAACAACGGTTGTAATTGCCTCTGTTCTTCAAGTGTATTGGCAGGCAACACCTGAATGACGGCCGGCAACGGATTTTTATCCAAGGCTTTCAAGGCGTCGCCAAAACCGCTATACCCCCGGAATTCATCCAACGCCTGTTGTTTAGTAATCAACTTGACCTGCTCAATGCCGGACTTTTCGGCAATGCGTGCTGCCAGCTCCCTGCCCCTTTTATCACTGATTTCAAGCTTCAAAAAAAGCGATATTTGATTGCTCGATTCAACCTTGCCGGTTAACTGCTCTACATTCGATATCAACAAGTAAAATCCGCCAGCCAATGAAATTGCAATCGCCAATACCGAAATCGTCATCAACGAGGTAAACGGCGAACGCGTCAAACGGCCCAAGCTGGAAAACAGCGCTTGCGCATGATTACGCAAATAGGCGTGCAGTTTATCGACGACTCCGGCTCCGGATGCTCTAGCCTGATGGGTCTCGCGTCGTTTTTTGGGTTTTATACTTGCCTTTTTCATCGTTAACTGTTAACTAGCCGCCCGTGATCCAACGTCAATACTCTATGTCCCATTTTACCAATCAGCTGCAGATCGTGGGAAGCGACCAACACCGTTACCCCGACTTGCTTGAATTGTTCGAACAGACGCATGATTTCCGCCGATAATTCCGGGTCCAGATTGCCGGTTGGCTCATCGGCAAGAATCATTTCCGGCGTATTAACCACGGCTCTGGCAATCCCCACGCGCTGTTGCTCTCCGCCGGACAATACCAGCGGGTATTTCTTTTCCTTACCCAACAAACCGACTTTATCCAATGCGGCACGAACCCGGTGGGAAATTTCGGAATGCCCGAAACCGGCGACAACCAATGGCAACGCCACGTTATCAAACACAGTACGGTCCTGCAGTAACTTATAGTCCTGGAAGATCAAACCGAGCCTGCGTCTAAAAAAAGGGATATGCCTTTGCTTCAGCCGGTTCAAATTCTGACCGTCCATAAACACCTGGCCGCGGCTGCAGCGTTCCATCAGTGCGATCAGTTTTAACAAGGTGCTTTTCCCCGCTCCGGAATGTCCGGTCAAAAACGCCATCTCGCCGCGCGCCAGCTCGAAACTGACATCGAGCAAGGCATCACCGAAAGCGGGATAATGTTTACAAACCTTATCAAATTTCAACATAACGGATAATCAATCGTTCACGAATAATGCATCGACAAATTGTTGCGCATGAAAATCCTGCAAATCGTCAATCCCTTCCCCTATTCCGATATAACGGATCGGTACGCCAAACTGTCTGGCTAACGCAAATATAACACCGCCTTTTGCGGTACCGTCAAGCTTAGTCAGCGCGATTCCCGTTAACTGCACTGTATCATTAAACTGTTTTGCCTGCGACAGGGCATTTTGACCTGTCCCGGAATCCAGAACCAACAGGACTTCATGCGGTGCGCTGGAATCCAACTTGCCGATTATCCGTTTGACTTTTTTCAGCTCATCCATCAGGTTGGATTTGGTATGCAGTCTGCCGGCGGTATCGGCAATCAACACATCAATGCCCTTCGCTTTCGCAGACTGCACGCCGTCGTAAATCACAGAAGCGGAATCGGCACCGGTGTGTTGCGCCACCACATGGATATGGTTGCGTTCCCCCCAGGTTTGCAACTGTTCGACCGCCGCAGCCCTGAACGTGTCTCCCGCAGCCAGCATAACGCTATGTCCCTGGGCTTGCAGGCGTTTAGCCATTTTCCCTATAGTGGTGGTTTTGCCGGCGCCATTGACGCCTACGACAAGTATCACAAAAGGAGCGTCACTATTCGGTATCTCCAGTTTTTCCTCGCAAGGCTGCAACAGGTCGAGCAGATATTTCTTCAACGCATCGGATAATGCTTGCGGATCATTAAGCTGGTGCCGTTCAACGTTCTCGGTCAGATGGTTGATGATGTCATTGGTCGCCTCTATTCCGACATCAGCCATAATCAGGCTTGCCTCAATTTCCTCCAGAAGCTGTTCATCAATTTTCCTTTTTCCTAATGCGACGCCGGATAGCACATTGCTCAAACCGGAACGGGTTTTTTTGAGTTGACTTTTTAACCGTAAAAATAGCGTTTCAGGCGATTTTTCAATGAAAATCTCTTCTGCAACAGCGCCGCCGGGAATCCCTTGCAGGCTGATTTGATCTATCGGCTCTAAAACCAGGCCTTCCCTGCCGGACGGCATTTCCGGTTGTAATTGTTGCGCTTCGTGTGCCTCACCGGCAACTTCCGCGACCGGCTGTTTTTCTAAAACCTGATAACGGGAGTAAAACCCGATATAAACAAGCGGCAACACTAATAACGCGGAAAATCCGCTATGCGCAACGGCACCCCACAGCGGTAAACCTAAACGAACAATGGCTAAACCCGATATAATTTGCAGCAATAAAAAAACACATAACAATATCCCTCCCTTTCTAACCGGGAGCGGTCTGTTTGCGCCAATCGCCCGCACACAAACCAAGCCCAAAACCAGCAATGTCACTAATGCGCCAATCCAATGCAACCAATATGCGGCGATTCTTCCTCCGGCGGCAAGTATGCCGGTGTCGCCGGACCATAAACCGTGCAATACATTTAAAGCAGCCGGATAATCAGCCTGCGGCCACCATTGCCCGTTACATTGGGGGAAATCAATACAGGCCAATGCCGCATAGTTTGTACTGACCCAACCGCCCAGAAAAATCTGTGCCAGCAGCACCAGCGTGGCAAAAGATGTCAAGAAAGCGGGACCGGCACGTGTCTGCCTGACGGTTATTCCCGGTTTAACCCGCAGATACGTCCAAAATAGCAGCCTGAAGGTGATAATACCCAACAGCAAATGGGCGGTCACAATAATCGGCATGTTCTGCATCGTCACCGACCACATGCCCAAAACCGCCTGTAGCGCCACCAAAACCAATAACGCCAGTGAGGTGCCGACTGCCGCGCCACGGCAGTGTTTTTCCCGCCAGGAAATCAAAGCCAGTATAAGCACACAGAAACCTAACGCAGCCGCTACATAACGATGCGTCATTTCCTTCCAGGCTTTTAACATATCCAGCGGTTTGTCGGGAAAAGCCTGCTTTGCCTGTTGCTCGAATTGATCGCTATCGTTCAATAACGCCTGACCGTAGCAGCCGGGCCAATCCGGACAACCTAACCCGGCATCCGTTAAACGCACATAGGAACCTAAGACAATGGTGCAGAACGCCAAAATGAGCGCTATAAAAGTTATTTTTCTAAACATAAGGGCCCACTAACCAATTTGCGATATGCGCAGTAATTTACTCAGATCCGCTTTGACATCATAAGGATCGAATCCGGGATCATAATACATCATTAAATTTCCCAACGGATCCATTAGAAACATCATCCCTTCCGGGATTTCGCCCCCTGTTATTTTTCTGAGCTTAGCCAGCAGCGTCGCATTTGCCCTGGCACGAAGCAGGCGATCATCATCTTGCCATATATCGACAAGCGCACCGGCATCGATTTGCCCGGAAATCAGTACTACCCTGCGTATGCGGGTTAAATCCTTGTTCATCATCAAACGCAGTTGCTTGGTTTTATGAATGGCTTCACGGCAGAATTCAGCGCACCGGTTACCCTGTATAACATTGATCATCACCCAATGCCCGTTTAATTGGCTCAAATTATCGATAGAAAATTGATCGAAACCGGTCAATTCACTCCGTTCCGTAGTCACCGGCGGAATGATTAAATTTCCTTTATTGGTTTTGCCGGATAACCATTGCGGATTGTTTGCAAACATCCACGCTATTATGAAAGGGATTAACGACATGGCGAAAACTATCAATACCAGACGTTGATTCCTTTTTTGTTGCTCACTCATCACGAACCTTTTTGCAACTATAATATAAAAATAAAATTATCAATGTTAGTGCCAAGCCGAACCACTGCATCGCATAAGCGACATGTTTTTCAGGCGGCATCGCCACCACCGTGTGCCAGTCGCGTTTAAACCCGTTAACCTGATCTTCGTCCAATTGCACTTGAAAATCAAAAAGCGCATATCCCAGTTTCTTTTCCAACACTTTGGTATAAACAAGCTGTAGTCTAGAAGGCCAGCCGTCCGAGGGTTTTTCCGCTCCGCTAAGTTGCAGTCCGATACCGGGAAAACGGTTAATCCGACCGGAAATGTCCACTTTGTTTGCCTGTAGGCTGATATCCGGAAGCAGTGAGCGGTCCGGGCCGGCAGGAACCCAACCACGGTTAACCAACACAGCCTTGTTCGACCCCCCAATCAATAAGGGCGTCAACACAAAATAACCGGCTTTGCCGGCAACAATCTGATTATCCAGCAGAAACTGGTGAGCCACGTCGTAAACCCCGGAAACGGAGACTTTTCTAAAGCGTAGCGAATCCGGAGATACGGTAATATCGCCGCGTAATTGCAGTTTCGTATCCTGCTGTCTTTGCGCCAGCTCGGCCAGTATTAATCGCTTTTGTTCGGCGCGCCCCAATTGCCACATACCCAACGCAATCAGTATCGGCATTAAAACCAAAAATACCAGCGTCGGCACCACGGGAAATCGAAACACCCTGTTTGCAAAGTTAATTTTCATCAAATATTAAATTTATGCTATTGGCATTCGGCTGTGAATCACAGACAATAGAGATTATTTATTCATCCTGCTTAATATATTTCGATGTTTGTCAAAACTATTATTATCCTTGCCTTCATTCTTATTCTGTTCAGCCTGGGCACTGCATTATTGCATATGATGAAAAACAAGGAACAACCCGAAAAACTGGCCAAAGCGCTCAGCTACCGAATCGGCCTATCGGTGATTTTGTTTATTTTTTTAGTCATCGCCATTCTCTCAGGATTGCTAAAACCGCACGGCGTCAGCAGTAACATGCACCAAACTAAAAAGGAAACAATGCCCCGGCCCAAGTAAAGAAACACATAATAAATTTTGCTTGAAGGCTTTTATGTGGCTGTTAACTGTCATTGCGGCAAAATCAGTTCGACTTTAATTGATTATTCTAAAATTGAATATTCACACTCAATCACTTATCCGACAATAAACAACGCAAAAAAAAAAGCGCTGCCTCTTGACAGCGCTTTTTTAAATTTAATTTTGACGATGTTAGATCATATAGACAAAAATAAACAATCCTAACCAAACGACGTCAACAAAATGCCAATACCAGGCAACGCCTTCAAAAGCGAAATGGTTTTCAGGTGTAAAATGGCCCTTCCAGCTTCTGAATAATATAACGCTCAGCATTATAGCACCGATCGTAACATGCAAACCGTGAAAACCGGTCAGCATGAAAAATGTGGAACCGTAAATGCCGGAACCCAAAGTCAGCCCCATTTCGGAATAAGCTTCATGATATTCGAAAGCCTGAAAGGCCACAAACAGAAACCCAAGGCCAACAGTGGCAGCGAGCCCTTTGATCAATTGTTGCCTGTTTTTTTGTAATAGACCCCAGTGCGCCCATGTTACCGTTACACCGCTACTCAACAGTATCAAGGTATTCAAAAAAGGCAGCCCCCAGGTACCCATCGGCTCGAATTCGCCACCGACATTGCCCGGACCGTTGGTCGGCCAGATCGCCTGAAACCCTTCCCACAACATTTCGCTGGAACGGCCCGGACCATCTCCTTCACCGCCCAGCCAGGGCACCGATAAATTGCGGGTATACCAGAGCGCACCGAAAAATACCGCAAAGAACATGATTTCAGAGAAAATAAACCACATCATGCCCATCCGATAGGAAACACCCACCTTTTGGTTATACATCCCGGATTCACTTTCCAGCGACTGCAGGGTAAACCAGCCGGCCAACATGGCAATAAAAATAAACAGCCCTAAAACCATGAACGTGGAGCCGACCGAATTGCCGTTAAGTAAATTGGCAAAACCGGCAAGCATGGTCGCCAAGCCGGCAGTAGCCATTATCGGCCAGGTCGCCTTGTGAGGTATGTAATAATTGTCATTCGAAGACATATCCTTCCCCTATGAGTTTATTTATGTTTCTGAATTGTTGGTAATATCGAAAAAAGTATACGACAGTGTAATTGTTTTATAGCGCTCCGGTAACTCAGGATTAACTACAAACCGTACCGGCATGATTTTTTTTTCGCCGGGTCTAAATTTTTGTTCCGAAAAACAAAAACATTCCGTTTTTTTAAAAAATTCCGCTGCAGGCCCCGGCGTGATACTCGGGATTGCCTGAGCGGTTAATTCCTTGTCCGTTTTATTTTCCGCATAAAAATTTACTGTGTAATACTGCCCTGGGTGTACCCGCATTTTCTTCATTTCGGCGCTGAATTTCATCGGCGTCTGTTTATTGAGCGAAGTAATGAACTCGACAGAGATTTCCCTTTCCTTATCGATCTGATAATGCAACTCCGAAGCCGCCACGGTATCGGTTTTTCCGTTAATCCCGGTCACGTCGCAGAACACATCGTAAAGCGGAACCAGTGCATAGCCGAAACCGAACATGGCTATTGCTACTGCTACCAATTTTATGACTAATTTCGAATTGTTATTGCTTCGGGTATCAGTCATTGGTTAACTGCCTTATAGACGGCATACACATAAATTGCAATAACCACTAAGGTCAATATAGCAACAGTTAATCGTATATTTCTCTTTCTTCTATCCATTTTACACTCGATGTCCTGCCGTAATCAGACAGGACATCCATTAAGATCTTTCGATACTTCGTAGTTTGTTTGAGCCTACGCCCGTATTTCATTACTAATCGAAAAACATTCGCTTAAAAATGTTCAGTAGGAATCACTTTGGGCGGTGTTTCAAAAGTATGATACGGCGGAGGGGAAGGTAAAGTCCATTCCAGGCTATGTTTACGCGCATCCTCCCATACTTCATCGGTGACTTTCTCACCAGTACCACCCCTGATTGTTTTAATGACGATATATAAAAACAGTAACTGACTAAAACCGAAGATAAAAGCACCGATACTGGAAATCATATTAAATTCGGCAAACTGCATCGCATAATCGGGAATTCTTCTCGGCATGCCGGCCAGGCCGACAAAATGCTGAGGAAAAAACAAAATGTTCACCGATACCGCCGACAGCCAGAAATGCAACTTGCCCAATCTTTCGTCGTACATATTGCCTGTCCACTTAGGTAGCCAGAAATAAGCGGCGGCCATCAAGATAAACACCGACCCCGGAACCAGTGTGTAATGGAAATGGGCGACAATGAAATAAGTATCATGATACTGGAAATCTGCAGGCGCCACCGCCATCATCAGACCGGTAAAGCCGCCCATGGTAAACAAAATCACAAAGGCAACCGCAAACAGCATCGGCGTTTCAAAGGTCATCGACCCTTTCCACATGGTCGCTGTCCAGTTAAATACTTTCACCCCGGTGGGTATCGCAATCAGCATCGTGGCGTACATAAAATAAAGCTCACCCGTCACCGGCATGCCCACAGTAAACATGTGATGGGCCCAAACGATAAACGACAGGAATGCGATGGCGCCGGTTGCCATGACCATTGAGCTGTAACCGAACAGCGGTTTCCGGGCAAAAACGGGAATGATGGTCGATGCTACGCCGAATGTCGGCAAGATCATCACATAGACTTCGGGATGCCCGAAAAACCAAAAAATATGTTGATACAGTACCGGGTCGCCGCCGCCGGCGGCATCAAAAAAGCTGGTATCGAAAAAGCGGTCGGTTAACAGCATCGTTACCGCACCTGCAAAAACCGGCATGATAGCAATCAGCAAAAAGGCGGTAATCAACCAAGTCCAGACGAAAAGCGGCATTTTCATTAGAGTCATGCCGGGAGCGCGCATATTAAAAATTGTCGCGATAATGTTAATCGCCCCCATGATTGAAGAGACGCCTAACAAATGCACCGAAAAAATCGCGAACGGCAAGGCATTTCCGGTTTGCAGCACCAACGGCGGATACAGTGTCCAGCCCGCAGCCGGGGCACCGCCTTCCATAAACAAAGTACTTGCCAATAACAGAACCCCGGCAACCAAAAACCAGAAGCTCATATTATTCAAACGAGGCAAGGCCATATCCGGCGCACCGATCATCATCGGTATCTGCCAGTTGGCCAAACCGACAAACGCCGGCATCACGGCCCCAAACACCATCACCAGCGCGTGCATGGTAGTCATTGAATTAAAAAACTGTGGCTCGACAAATTGCATGCCGGGCTCAAACAATTCGGCACGAATCACCAAAGCCATTGCACCGCCGACGTAGAGCATGATCAGCGCAAAAAACAAATACAACGTACCGATATCTTTATGGTTGGTAGTTATAAACCACCTTAAAATACCCTTAGCCGGGCCATGATCATGATGTTCATCATGTGCAGCTGTTACCGCAGACATAATTGCTACCTCTTTAATTAGTAATGATAAGTTTACAAGGGAAGTAAAAAGTATTCCGTTTACTCCTCATCTTCATCATCTTCGTCCTCCGGCATTTCAGAAAGCAAAGGTTTTACCGACGAAGGTTGTACCGAGTCACCAACTTCATTACCCAACGCATTACGTGTATAAGTAACGACAGCTGCGAAATCCACAGCGTTCAACATCTGCCCAAATGCAGGCATCATACCTTTGCCGCCCAATACCAATTGCACTTCGGCATCCAAATCACCGTTAACCACCGGACTTCCACTGAGCGCCGGAAAAGTTCCGGGCATTCCCGCCCCGTCAGGCATATGACATGAAGCACAGTTATTCGCATAAACGGTTTGACCTTTGGCTATCAATTCATCCTTAGACCACTCTCTATCTGCCGCACTTGCTTCCGCCGCGGAAGCCGCCAATTGCTCCGCCACCCAGTTATCGTAATCTGCCTGCTCCATCGCTATCACTACAATCGGCATAAAGCCGTGATCTTTACCGCATAATTCGGCACACTGACCCCGATAGGTGCCGGGCTGCTCTACATAGGTCCACGATTCATTGATAAACCCCGGAATCGTATCTTTTTTCCAACCCAACTGCGGCACCCACCAGGAATGAAGAACATCTGCCGCCGTAAACAGGAAGCGTATTTTCTTTTTGGTTGGAATAACTAAAGGTTTATCGACATTCAACAGATAATGCGGAACACTGCGAGGATCCACTCCGGAACCCACCTGCCTTGCTTTATTGCTTGCTTCGTCCAAACTGCTGAAAAAATGGATGTCGCTATCCAAATATTCGTATTCCCATTTCCATTGCCAGCCAGTCACCTTGATGGACATATCGGCATCGACAACATCGTCAATTTCCAACATCGCTTTTGTTGCGGGAATCGCCATCGCGATTAAAATAACCGTTGGTATAATTGTCCAGATAATTTCCACTTTGGTATTTTCATGGAACTGCGCCGCTTTATGCCCTCTTGATTTACGATGATGGTAAATCGAATAAAACATCACCCCAAATACAACAATTCCAATCCCTACACATATCCATAAGATCAGCATGTGTAAATCATATACATCATTACTGATCTTGGTGACCCCCTTCATTAGATTCAGGGCATATTCTGCCTGTACCGTCCCTAACCCGACCATCATCAGGGACAGACATGCGAATATTTGCTTTGCTTTCTTCACGGAGCAGCCTCCTATTTAGTAGTTTATAAACTCTTTAATATGCACACATTATGGCTTTTGGCAAAATCAGTCGATTCTCCTAAAATCTGACTGAATCCTTTTTATCTTTACATTGCCACAATCAAACTTGATAAATTTAACCTATGACAGACTTCTATGCAAGTGACTCTTTTAGGCAGATCACTGCCCTGGACATAATTCCATCACTTTCCGCCTTAACATTACTCGACTCAATCATTTATAAATCAATAATTTAATAGTTGTTATTTTTATTTAAACCGCCAAGCATTAAATGCTGACTTAGATTGATACACATAAAAAAGGCTTGTGAGATTTCACTCACAAGCCTTATTGCATTCTAGTAAATAAAGTTGATTTATTTTAACTTAATACAGCACCGTAAGACTTATCAAAATTAGGGATATGGTTATCCAGCCAGCCTTTGACCATTTGACCGACCTCTTCAGTTACTTCCGCTTCCCCGGAATGAAATTTTTTCTGCAAATCGGCGCAAACACCTACCAATGCTTCATGCTCAGCCTTATGCGCTGTCAATCCGTCAAAACCGGCCGCCGCCATTTCTTTTTCTTCATGCTCAAAATGACCCACTACGTAACCGATTAAATCATCCAATTGATTACCAATTGCGGAACGATCCGCTCCGCCGGTTGCCAAGTCGTATAGCTTATTCAATTTATCAAATAAAATCCGATGTTCCTCATCCGCAAAGCCAACGTTGGTACCAAATTGTTCCGCAGTCCAAGTAATTAATGCCATATTTCCTCCGGTTGTAATAAATTTTTTTGTGTTTCACAACATTGCGTGGGTGATTATCCGGTTTCCGGCCTCTTCGGCTTTGATTCAAATCAAATTATCTGCATTTTGAAAGATTTATTTTGTTTGCAAAGAAATCAAAATCCGCGACTTCGGAATAAGGCAACACGCCAAGTAACGGTATTCGCAGCGCTTTTCGCAAGGTATTAATGGTTTCCCGGCGATGCAACATTCCCGGATCAATACAAGTTGCAATCCATCCGGCACAAGGAACGCCTGAAGCCAGAATGGCATCATAGGTCAACCGGGCATGATTGATACAGCCTAAACGAATGGCGACCACGACAATGACCGGTAAATTAAGTTCGATGGCAAGATCGGCAACATCCTGTCGATCGGTCAGCGGCACGCGCCACCCCCCCACCCCTTCGACCAGCACGATTTCCGCACCGCGCTTAATCCGTTCAAAAGCGGATAGAATCGTTTCGAAACGAATAACCGTTTTTGCCATGGCAGCCGCTATATGGGGCGATATCGGCTGTTGTAACGCGTATGGATTAACATCTGCATAGGCTGTCGCAAACGATGCATTTTGCTGCAGCAATAACGCGTCTTCACTACGCAAGCACCCGTCCAGTTCAACGCACCCGGAAGCTATCGGCTTCATAGCGAGCACCGTGTTGCCCTGTTTGGCGAAATAGCGCATTAAGGAGACCGTGCTCCAGGTTTTACCAACGCCGGTATCGGTCCCGGTAATGAAAAAACCTTGTCTCATCTAACCCTTTGCCTGAGCAGCGACATAAATGATCTCAAAAGTGGCCGGGATGGAACCGTCAATTCTCAGTTGTTCGTAAGCAGCCAGCATTTGCTTAAATTTCCCTTTCCCGGTTACCGCCCGGTTACGCCCGCCGGTGACATTATGCGCGCCAACCCCTTTCAATTCCCCCATCAAATCAAGCACGGTATCGTATTTTGAAACATAACAATGGCTTTCAATGCGGATATTAGTCAAGCCTTCCTGCTGTAAGAAAGCAATTAACTGATCTTCGCTATAAAATTGATTGACATGAGTATGGTCATCGACTAACGACCAAACTTGTTTCAGTTCCTTAAGCGTTTGCGGACCGAATGTGGAAAACACCAAATGACCTTCCGGTTTTAAACAATGTCTCGTTCCTGAAAATACCGCATTCAGGTTCCTGCACCATTGCAGCGCCAGATTCGAGAAAATCCAGTCCTTGCAACTTGCTTGGAGAGGTAGCGATTCGGCATCGGCACAAACAAATTGCAATGGTTTGTCCACGGCAAGATTGCGCCGCGCAATCTGTAGCATCGCAAAGACAATATCAACGGCAGTCAGATTTTGTATGGCATAGTTAGCGATCAGCCGGTCGCTCAGGAAGCCGGTCCCGCAACCCAGGTCCAGAACTTGCCCGGAAACATCACTGTTGGCATACAGTTCCAATAATTTATCGCCGGACTTCTTTTGCAAATTGGAAAGCCCGTCGTATGTTATGGAGGCTGCGGAAAAGGAACGTTTCACCTCTGTTTTATCCAACTCGAATACGGTATTCATTTTTTCCATAAAATTGGAAATGATCGAAATAACCTTCTGTTCATGAGATAAAAATGGCGCGTGACCAGCCTGTTCGATAATATGAATTTCAGCAGCCGGCAACAGTTGCCCCAAGGGCTTGACCACACTCACTGGCACCAATGAATCATTTTCCCCCAACACAAATAAAACAGGGCAAGTTAATTTATCGAGCGTCTCCCTGAAATCGGCCGCTTCCAGTATTTTCAGACCGCCCTGCAGAATTTGATCTTCCGGCACATGGCATTCTGTAATGTTTTTTTTCAGCCTCTTGAGAATTGCTCTGCCATTAATTCCGTTATTAAGCGCTTCACCCATAAAGCGCATCAGTGTCTTCGCAAAATTTTGCTGCAATTCCGCAGCAAAGTTTTCCAGTTGCCGTTTCGGCATTCCGGGCCAATTTTTATCGCCGATGAAACTCGGATTACCCGCCATAACGATTAAGCCAGTCACCCTTTCAGGGTAGTGTCCGGCAATATACATTGCTACGCTACCGCCTAACGACCATCCTAGCCAGTAGCAAGGTTGATCGGGAACAATAACCAGCAACCGCTTGGTTATTTGCTGCAAAGTAAAAGGAAGAATTGTTTTACTACCGCCATGCCCGGGCAAATCTATACAAATAACCAGGTAATGTTCCGCAAGCCGCTTGGCAAACCCCCGCCACAGTCCGCTGTGCATCGCCCATCCGTGGAGCATCACCAGCGGCTGCCCGGAACCGTATATCTCGAAATGGATATCGCTCATTTGAATACGCTATCCAAGGAATCCAGCAAACGATCGACATGTTCCACATCGTGATCGGCACAAAGCGTGATACGTAATCTGGCCTGCCCGGCCGGTACTGTCGGCGGTCTGATGGCACTGACTAAAATCCCTTGTTCCAATAACGCATTACTTAAATTCACCGTTTGCCTGTTATCGCCAATCAGAACGGGTTGAATAGCCGTATGCGAGTCAATCACCCGTAGATCCAATTGTGCAGCACCTTGACGGAACCGCTGAATGAGTGATTGCAGCTTTTGCCTGCGCCATTCCTCGGCGATAACCAGGCGCAGGCTAGCCCGCGTCGCTTCGGCAACCGCCGGTGGCAGCGCAGTGGTGAAAATATAGGTTCTCGCTTTTTGAATCAACGTCTCTATCAAAACCTCCGAACCCGCGACAAAAGCGCCGAAAGTGCCGAACCCTTTGCCTAACGTTCCCATCAAAACAGGGACCTGCTCCTGGGTCAGACGAAAATGCCCCACCGTTCCATTTCCATTTTCCCCCAGTACACCAAGCCCGTGCGCGTCATCAACCATCAATAGGGCATCAAACGCTCTTGCGGACCGCGCCAATAAGTCCAAAGGCGCGATATCGCCATCCATACTGAACACACCATCGGTCGCTATCAATCGGGATTTGGCTGAGGTTTTCGTTACAACCTCGTTCAGGTGATCACAATCGACATGCCGGTAACGCTTGAATTTTGCCTGCGACAACAGTCCGCCATCAAGCAACGAGGCGTGATTCAACCGGTCTGCAAACACCGCATCTCCCCGACCGACTAACGCGGAAATAACACCCAGATTAGCCATATAACCGGTTGAAAAAAGCAAAGCCCTATCACGGCCGGTAAACTCCGCCAGTTCTTCTTCCAACTGCCGGTGGGCCAAACTATGCCCGCAAATTAAATGCGCTCCGCCGCTGCCGACCCCATATCGCTCTGCACCGCGCTTGAATGCCGTAAGCACCTGAGGATGATCGGCTAATCCCAGGTAATCATTACTGCAAAAATTCAAGATACGGCGCCCCTCCAGACGCAATACTACTGCCTGAGGTGTTTCAACCGTGCGCCGGGAACGATATAAACCTTTCTCGGCAATACCGCTTAAATTGGCCTCCAGTGCGGAAAAAACCTGACTCATGCCGTCTTGAAACATGAGCCGCCGGCATGTAGACCCAATCGGTTAAACAGATCCAGGTCGCTGCTTGACATCGGATTATCCGTGGTCAACAGCTTTTCGCCGTAAAAGATGGAATTAGCTCCCGCAAAAAAACACAGGGCTTGCATTTCATCACTCATCTCGGTACGGCCTGCTGACAGGCGAACCCGCGATTTAGGCATCAAAATTCTGGCGGCGGCAATGGTTCGCACAAACACAATCGGATCGAGTTTTTTGGTGCCCATCAGGGGTGTTCCCTCCACCTGCACCAGCATATTAATCGGCACACTTTCAGGATGTTTTGGCAAATTGGCCAACTCCATAATCAATTTGGCGCGATCCTGCTCACTTTCCCCCATACCGATAATTCCGCCGCAACAGACGTTTAATCCTGCCTGCCTGACCTTTTCCAAAGTATCCAGGCGGTCCTGATAGGTCCGCGTTGTAATGATTTCGGAATAATAGTGCTCGGAAGTATCCAGATTATGGTTGTAATAATCCAATCCGCTTTCTTTGAGCCTGACCGTTTGCTCATCAGTGAGCATGCCCAGTGTCACACAGGTTTCCATACCTAATGCTTTCACCTCCTTAACCATTGCCGCAACCCGTTCAATATCCTTATCTTTCGGACTGCGCCAGGCTGCTCCCATGCAAAATCGCGATGCCCCCTGCCGTTGGGCATGCTGTGCGGCTTTTATCACTTCGTCCAACGGCATAAGAGCTTCAGGAGTCAGCTCAGCATCATAGCGGGCACTTTGCGGGCAATAGGCGCAATCTTCAGAACAGGAACCGGTCTTAATGCTCAGCAGGCTGCTGATCTGAATTTCATTGGCATCGAAATTTTCACGATGTACAGTATGGGACCGGAAAAGCAAATCATTGAACGGCAACCCAAAAAGCGCTTCAACTTCCGTTAGTTGCCAGTCATGGCGAACAACCGACGCTGCAGGATCAACCTGGTTAATAGGATCAATTGCCTGATTTACTGCCATTCTGTTAAGCTCCAATATTCTAACGATAAATTCAGAAAGCAAATGAACCGCCTCACCTGTCAACCTGAAAGGATCTGTAAAGTAAACAACTGGATCGATATTATACAGGATTATCTGCTTCCGCCTATCTGCTTATTGTGCGGCGAACCGGGTTCTCTTTCACGTGATCTGTGCCGGAACTGTCATGAGGCGTTGATTTTAAATACGCGTTGTTGCTATCGCTGCGCCGGCCCGCTGGAAATAGCCGACAGTTTACCGCGCCTATGCGGCTCCTGCCTTAAACAACGTCCGAAATTCGATGAGACCTTTGCCCCTTTTCTATACCGGGGAGCAATCCGCTATTTTATTTATTGCTTAAAATACCGGGCAAGCATTAAAAATGCCCGTTTACTCGGAACACTACTGGCTGAATTTCTTTCCCAGGCAACGGCAATGCCGGATTGTATCATCCCTGTTCCTTTGCATCGTTCGAGATATCTTGAACGGGGATTTAACCAATCCCTTGAAATTGCCAGAATTACGGCAAAACAACTGCAAATACCGCTGGATTATTCAAGCTGCCGCCGGACCAGGAACACGCCCCATCAGACGGGACTCGCCGCAAAACTACGACGCAAAAATATGCGCAATGCGTTTTCTATCGTCAAACCCATATCGGCTCAACATATTGCCATCCTCGACGACGTTATGACCACCGGAACCACTGTTAACGAATTGGCAAAAACATTGAAGTTGTCAGGGATCAGCAGGGTGGATGTCTGGGCTTGCGCCAGAGCGTAGAATTGTAAAATTTGGGAATATCTGGAAGTTACCGGCTTGTTTTTTGTCACCTTTCGGCGAGATGATTCCATCTCTGTACATGGAATAAATCTCTGTACATGGAATAAATTAGATAAAGCGAATAGAACTGAAACTTCTGAAAAAAAACCAGATGTTTAAATTGGCGGAGAAGCAGGGATTCGAACCCTGGGAGGGCTACAAACCCTCAACGGTTTTCAAGACCGCCGCTTTCGACCGCTCAGCCACCTCTCCGTAAAGAGCGGGTATAATACATGAATATTCCGGTAATTACCAGCATAAAAACCGAAAATAAAAAATGTATCTCTAAAACACCGTATATCAGCCCTAAATATTGACCAATTACCGAAATCAACCAATAAAAGTCATTTTGCAAGGCTTTGCTCAACCAGTGCATATACCCTTTCCAAAGCACCCTGGTTATTTTTGACGAACTCTTTTCCCTTTGCGCCGAATTCCTTTCTTTTCTGTTCATCGGCGAGCAGCTCGGTAATTTCCCTGACAACCGCCTCCATATCGTGACATTGAACGGCTGCCTTCGCATCAAGCAAACCTTTGGCTATTTCCTTGAAGTTAAACATAAACGGCCCAAAAACCACCGGTTTTCCCAAAGCTGCCGGTTCCAGCACGTTATGCCCGCCGACCGGCTGCATGCTACCCGCTACAAAAGCGATATCGGCAGCGGCATAAAGCATTTTCAACTCTCCCATGGTATCAACAATAAAAATATCCGTGCTATCCCGGCAGGATGTATTTTCTGTGCGCATCACAACATTCAGCCGCTCTTTAATACAGAGTTTTTGCACCTCAACAAAACGCTCCGGATGCCTTGGCACCAATACCATCAGCAGTGCCGCAAACTGTTGTTTCACTTGCTTGTAAGTCTGCAGGAACAGCTCATCTTCTCCCCGATGAGTACTGGCGATAATCCATACCAATCGACCGGGAAAAACGGTATTTCTTAAGGCTTTGCCCTGCTCAACTATTTGATCGCTGATCTCCAGGTCAAATTTAATGTTACCGGTTTTGACCACTTTTTTCTCATCGGCTCCGATTGCGATAAATCGCTCGACATCTTCCCGGGTCTGCGCGGCAATTGCTGTTAAATTAGCCATTGCCGGCAAAAACAAGCTTGGTATTTTGCGATAACCTCTTGCCGATTTCTCTGAAAGCCTAGCGTTGACTATATAAAGCGGAATGGAGCGGATACCGCATTGCCTAAAAAAATTCGGCCAGATTTCGGTTTCCACAATCAACGCTACTGCGGGTTTGAAATGGGACAAGAAACGAGCAACCGCATCAGGAAGATCATAGGGAAGATAAACGTGTTCTACTTCATCCCCCAGTACCGCGGTCACTCGCGCGGAACCGGTAGGCGTGGTCGTTGTAACAAGTATTGATCTCGCTGGCATCCTCTGCCGTATCAATCTGACCAATGAAAAAACAGATTCTGCTTCGCCGACCGAAACAGCGTGTATCCAAATCACCCCTTGCCTGTGATTCCTGCCGTAATAGTAGGCAAAACGTTCATGCCAACGGGACCAGCAGCCGGGCAATTTGAATCCTCGCCACAGAAGCCGCAATAAAATGTAAGGGGTAAATAAATAAAACAGGGTGGAATAGAAAATACGCATGAAATGCAGCACCCCGAAGAAATTTAAGTTATGCTAGGAGTAATTATGAATTCAACCATTGCATATACAACCGGACGCCTTCTGCAACAGATTTAAATTGATGTTTGCAACCTACCGCTCTGAGCTTATCCATGTTTGCCCGGGTGCAACTCTGGTAACTGCCTTTTAAATGATCGGGAAAGGAGATGTATTCGATGCTACCTCGCATGTGATAGGCGATAACCGCTTTGCCCACAGCATTAAATGTCCGGCTTTCACCGGTTCCGACATTAAAAATTCCCGAAACTTCCGGATTATCAAGAAACCACAGATTAATATCGGCGACATCGCCCACATAAACAAAATCCCTGAGCTGCTCGCCGTCCGCATAACCGTCACACCCCTCGAACAACCGCAATTTTCCTGATTCCAGCAATTGATTGTTCAGATGAAATGCCACACTGGCCATGCTGCCTTTATGCGCCTCACGCGGACCATATACATTGAAGTAGCGCAGTCCTACAGCCTGGCTTTGCAGTTTGGGAAGTCGTTTGCGCAAATATTGGTCGAATTGGAATTTTGAATACCCGTAAACATTAAGCGGAGCCTCAAAAGCCCTCTCTTCCTTGAACTGTCCGCTTGCGCCATATACCGCGGCGCTGGACGCATAAATGAAAGGTATTTTATGCTGTTGACAATAATGGAATAATACTTTGGTATATTGGTAGTTGTTTTCCATCATATAACGCCCATCCCACTCGGTAGTCGTGGAACAGGCGCCCTGATGAAACACCGCTACAATATTTTCCGCTTGAAAATCACCTTGTTGCAATTTAGACAAAAACAAGTCTTTGTCTAAATAATCAGCAATTTGGCAATCCACCAGGTTGTTGAATTTGAATCCGTTTTTCAGATTATCCACAACCAGTATATTATCGTAACCACGGCTATTCAAGGCCAAAACCAGATTACTGCCGATAAAACCTGCGCCTCCGGTGACGATAATCATTGCAGAAATATTTTTGATTATGCCTCAGCGACAACCTTGACCGGCAAGGTTACGATAACATCGCTATGCAAATTGACATCAATATTGAATTCTCCGATATGGCGAATCACACCCTCCGGCAAACGGACTTCATGCTTTTGCACTTCTACGCCCGCGGCAGTGATCGCATCAGCAATATTTTGCGTACCGACCGAACCGAACAATTTGCCTTCATCGCCTGCTTTTTGCGCAATGACGACTTCCAGCTTGGCAATTTCCGCAGCGCGTGCCTGGGCTGCTGCAAGTTTTTCAGCTGCCGCCTTCTCCAGCTCAGCCCTGCGCGCCTCAAATTCCGCTAATTTTTCCGCACTGGCGGCAACAGCCTTACCTTGCGGTATCAAGAAATTTCTGCCATATCCGGCTTTAATTTCCACTTTATCACCCAGGTCTCCCAGGTTCACTATCTTTTCCAGAAGTATAACTTCCATCGTCTATGTACCTCGTTTAGCCGGCCAACAACCGGTTTTTTATGCGTTTAAACGCTCGTTTGATTTGCAACCTTATTTCGTAAATTCAACCACGCATCCGCTAATCCGATTAACGCCACCGGTAATAAGGCATGGGGAATGATAAATATCACCAAATAAAATAACGGCAGCAGAAAACGTTTCGCGCGAGCCACCGAAATTAACACGTGCACTACCGCTGTTCCTATAAAAGCATATAAAACAAATAACAGGATGGAAATATTACCTGCTATTTCGGCAATTTTACCTGTATCCGACAGCGCTGTTGCCAAAATAACCAGACTGGCAATTGCCAGAGGAGGCCGCGTATTAAGCATGGCAAATTCCTTCCGGAACCCGCCGGGATTAAACAGCGCAGCCTGCCACCACCGTGCCAGTAACAGCCCCAGCATTAAGCCTGAAACCGACCCGGCGGCAATTACCCCGGTCATATAACGTGAAACGAGTGCTATCGATTGTTTGATCTTGTCTACAGGAACATCGGAAACAGACAGCACAGGTTCAACCATTTGGTTGATTAGTGCGTTCCACATCGCTGCCGGATTGTCCAGATAGAGATAAAATCCTGCCACAATGATACCGCCCAGCAGCACAGCCATATCCAACGATAGATTTAAATTCCGCCCTTCCCTGAGCACAATCGAAATCGACCAGACGGGAAACCATAATACTAGACTGTAGCCGAGAGCGAACAGAAAATTTCCCAGCAAATAATTTCCCAAGACAGCGGCAGCGGCACCGGAAATCAGCAGTACCAATAACCCTTCGTACGCCCCTTTCCTCAACGTCACCAAGGAAATGGCGGCCGAACTCACAATACTAACGGGAGGCAATTTCAACGATAACAACGCCAGTGTGGAAGCCACCAGCATTGCCTGCATTCTTCCGCGCAATATATATGCGGCAAAAAAACTCACTGCCACGCCTCCTGCTAAAATTATTTGTGCGCGTCGCTGAACGGCAACAAAGCAACATAGCGCGCACGCTTGATAGCAGTGGCAAGTTGCCGTTGATATTTTGCATTGGTACCGGTAATGCGGCTGGGAACAATTTTCCCGGTTTCAGTAATATACTCGCTTAACGTATCAAGATCTTTATAATCTATCACATCAGCACCATCCGCACTGAATCGGCAGAATTTTTTTCGTCTCATTTGACGTGCCATAGTTATCCTCGCTTTTAAATTAAACTACTCAGATTCTGCTAACGATTCTTGCTCATCAAGATCACCAACATTCGAGTCATCATCCTCGTCGCTTTCAGCGGCACTTTCTTTAGCCTCGGCGACTGTTTTATTTTCTTCCGCAGTTGATTTAGCAATCGGGGACGGTTCCGTTACCGGTCCGCCCATCGACAAAGTCATACTGCGCAATATCGCATCGTTAAACCGGAAGCCGCTTTCCAGCTCTTCCAGCGTTGCCTGATCACATTCAATATTCATCAGAATATAATGCGCTTTATGGATTTTATTGATCGGGTAAGCCAACTGCCTGCGCCCCCAATCCTCCAAACGATGAATCGCTCCGGAAGCCGACTCAATGGTTGATTTATAGCGTTCTACCATTGCCGGAACCTGAGAACTCTGGTCAGGATGAACTAAAAAGACAATTTCATAATGTCGCACGATTTCTCCTTTCGGTTAAAAGTCTCCCGCCCCAATGGCAGTGAGACAAGGAGCATATACTCCAAAAAACTGCCTATTGTAATGCTTTTTTATTCTTTTGCAAAATACTTATGCGGCCGCTCGCAACTCAAGGAGTCGACATTGGTTTATTCGACGAAACGTCCCTGCAAACAATCCGCGGCCGCCTGCGGGAACTATACTGCATTTATATTACCTAATGTATCAGTTGTCCACATTCGTACTAAAATCAGCAATAATCAGTAATTATTTTCCGGATCCCACCAAAACCACCTTCGGTAGTTTATGCTGCCACATGGCCAATAAAACGGCGGCCTGCAACACAACTATCAAACTTCTCGATTAAACGACACGCATTTTATACTGCCAAATTCTTATCTTATTAAATGCTGGGCACTTGACAAACATTGCTCAATATAGAAACTAATAATTCTTACTTTTAAATTCGGAGAGAAATTTCCTTGAACGATATTCCCCTTAGTGTGCTTTTCGGCATACTGGTTGGCCTGTTAATACTTTCCGCGTTTTTTTCAGGCTCAGAAACAGCGTTGATGTCTATCAACCGTTATCGATTGCAACATCTTGTCAAAAAAAAGCACATTAGTGCCATCAAAGTCCACAGATTGCTGCAGCGCCCGGACCGCCTGATCGGCTTAATATTGCTTGGTAACAATTTCGTCAATATTCTCGCTTCCTCGTTGACCACAATTATCGCCATTCGCTTAACAGGCGAATCAGGCATTGCGATAGCTGCAGGATTATTGACACTGGTGATTCTGATCTTTTCTGAAGTTGCACCTAAAACCCTGGCCGCCACCAAACCGGAACTGCTTGCCTATCCGGCCGCGTGGATATATACGCCGTTGCTTAAGCTATTCTATCCGCTAGTTTGGGTCATAAATTTAATCGCCAATCTTCTGCTGAGAATCGTCGGCATCAAAGCTGTCAAAGCAAAACAGGAAACACTGAACAACGAAGAATTAAAAAGTATATTCACCGAATCAGGAACGTCCATACCGCAAAAATATCAGCATATGCTGCTCGGCATTCTCGATCTGGAGTCGGCCACTGTTGAAGATATCATGACGCCAAGAAATGAAATCATCGGCCTGGATCTGGAAAATTCTTTGGATGAAATCCTCGACCAACTAAAAAACAGCCTTCATACCCGTTTGCCGGTCTATAAAAAAAGCATCGACCGGGTTATTGGCTTTTTACATCTGAGAAGAATATTGCCGCTGGTGAATGGGGAATTCACCAAACAAACAATAACCAACAATCTAATAAATCCGGTTTTTATCCCTGCCAGCACCCCCTTACATAAACAGGTACATGCCTTTAAGGAAGAAAAAGTGCGTATCGGTTTAGTCGTTGACGAATATGGCGACGTACAAGGCCTTATTACTTTGGATGACCTGTTGCAGGAAATTGTCGGCGAATTGACCATGGATGAACCGGATGTAAAAAAACAAAAAGACGGCAGTTTCCTGGTTGACGGCAGTGTTACCATCCGCGAACTGAACCGTATTACGCAATGGGAACTGCCTACCGACGGCCCTAAAACGCTGAACGGATTGATAATAGAATACATGGAAACTATCCCTGAACCCGGTACCAGTGTAAAATTACACGGCTATCCGCTGGAAATTATTCAACGTGATGGAAATGCGATCAAATTGGTTAAGTTTCATCCCAAAAAATAACAACCCACAATAGTAGCGCTTCGAAAATTATATTTAAGTATAATAACGTAAAGATCTTTTTTAGTTTAAGATAACGACCGACTGGGCGAATGAAATAATGCTCTATGGGAATTTGTATTTTTTTCGGAAACTCACCTTTTCTTGGTTAACTATCTCAATAAAAGACTATACTTAAGCAAAAATAGATTTTTTCTCATTTTCAGCAATGGCAAAATTCACCGTTTTCTTCAAAGATACCCCGATCAAATCCGAAGTGTTTGAATCAGGAGTTATACATATCGGCCGTGATGATACCAACGACATCATCCTTGACAATTTGGCAGTTGCACCTGCTCATGTCGCCATTGCGATTCGAGATCAGGGTTGCATCATAAAGCAGCTCAACGATGATTTTCCGCTAATCGTCAATAATGAGAAAACCAGGAACTGCAATTTAAAGCATGGTGACACCGTCACCATCGGCAAATATTCGATAATTTTCAGCGACCAGGAAACCACCTCCGCTCCGCATAACGATAACCTGCGTGATAAAGAAACCAAAGCGCTGGACGCGGAAATTGAGTCGGTGATGCAGCATACGCCTGAAGCGAATCTGCAGGTGATGGAAGGCAAACATATCGGCCGGATCATACCGCTAAAAAAAGGCATGACTCGTTTGGGCCACAGCGAACACGGTGGTGTTGTGGTTATTACCCGCCGCAAAAACGGTTATTTCATTTCATCGCTGGACGCCGACAACACCTTAAAAGTCAACGGCAAACCGACCGGGGACGCCACTATTCAATTAAATCATAACGATTTCGTCGTAATCGACAATATTATGATGATGTTTTTCCAGGGGTAGCTTTTATTGACGAGGCGTTGCATGGCATTTCCGGCTGATCATTTCATCCTGGCAATTGTTATTTATGCGTTATTTTAAAATTCGGAAATCACATCGAGCACTCCGCTAATATGAGCGACTGCATGTATTTGTAACCCGCCGACCGGTGTTTTCGGCGCATTTGCCTTTGGTATTACCGCCTTTTTAAAACCATGCTTTACCGCTTCATTAAGCCTGGCATGCCCGTTGGCAACCGGTCTTATTTCTCCGTTCAAACCGATCTCGCCGAAAAAAAATGCATCATGGGGAATCACCTGATCTTTAAGGCTGGATACGATACCGACTACGATCGCCAGGTCCGAACTGGTTTCCGAAACTTTGATGCCGCCGACCACATTGGCGTAAATTTCATCATTGGCCGTAAAAATGCCGCCATGACGTGACAGCACAGCCAACAACATGGCAAGCCGGTTTTGATCGAGTCCGACAGCCAGGCGGCGCGGATTGCCGTATTGACTTTCAGTTACTAATGCCTGGATTTCAACCAACAAAGGCCGCGTACCTTCCCACAGCACAGTCACCACGCTGCCGGATGAAGCCTGTCCGGCCCTGTTCAGAAACATCGCCGAAGGATTTTTCACTTCCTTAAGCCCGCTGCTATCCATGGCAAAAAAACCCAATTCACCGACGCTGCCAAAACGATTCTTATCTGCTCTTAGCACTCTAAACCGGGCATCTTCGGTTGACGAAAGCACGACTTGCGCATCAACGATGTGACTGAGCGTCATCGGACCGGCCAGCGACTGGTCCTTGGTGACGTGGCCGACCATCAGTATGGATACATTCTCCCTCTTCGCATATTGAGTCAGATAAGCTGCCGACTCCCTTACCTGGGAAACCGAGCCTGGTGCCGAATCCGCATCCTGGGTATACATCACCTGAATCGAATCGATAACCACCACCTGCGGCTTTTCCTCGGCCAGCACATCGCAAATGCTTTGCACCGAGGTCTCAGCCAACATCTTGATATTATCGGTACGCACACCCAGGCGATGCGCACGTTGTGCAATCTGCTGGAACGATTCTTCGCCCGATACATAAAGCACCCGATGGTTGCGCTTGGCAATATTGGCGATTGCCTGCAGCAAAATCGTGCTTTTGCCCGCTCCGGGTGCGCCGCCAATCAAAACCACACTACCGTTCACTATGCCGCCGCCTAATACCCGGTCAAATTCTGCGATACCGGTGCCGATCCGTTCAGCCTGGGTCAGATTGACTTCGGAAAGCAATTGCACCTGCGCCTGCAGGCCTGCATAACCGGAACGGCGCAGATTTGCGGCACTTTTATTTGTGCCCAATCTCACTTCCTTAACGGTATTCCACTCACCGCAACTGGTGCATTGCCCCGCCCAGCGAGCATAATCAGCGCCACACTGTTCGCACACAAAAACGGTTTTCTGCTTTTTTGCCATACTATTCTTCAACAATTTGTACCCGTTGGGTTATGCCGCACAGCAAGGTATAAGGAATCGTCCCGGCATGGCGGGCAATTTCCTCGACCGGCAAATCCTCACCCCACAAAGTGACCGGATCGCCCGGCTGCGCTGCAGGGCAATGTTCCAGGTCCACGGTAATCATATCCATAGAAACCCTGCCGATCAGCGGCACCCTGACGCCGTTGACCAAAACCGGCGTACCCGATACGGCATGCCGGGGATAGCCGTCACCGTAACCCACCGCAACGACCCCCAACAGCGTATTCTTAGAACACACCCAGTCGCCTCCGTAGCCGACCCTATCGTTCACCTGGATTTTCTTGACCGCTATTAAACGTGAATGCAGGCTCATCACCGGAACCAGATCCAATTGTTTACCGTGTTTGTCGGGGTATGGAGAAACACCATATAACATAATGCCCGGGCGCACCCAATCCGCCAGCGACAACCGCCAACCCATGATACCGGCGGAATTGGCAATACTGCGCTGTCCCGGCAAACCTGCTGTCAACTCATTAAACAAGGCGATTTGTTTGACTGTTTTATCGTCCTGTTTATCATCAGCATTCGCCAAATGCGTCATTAATGCGCAAGGTTTCTGCACAGCAGCACAGCGCATCAAGCGCTGATAAGCCATAGTAAAATCCACCGGTTTAAAGCCGAGCCGGTTCATACCGCTGTCCAGTTTTAACCAAACATTGATCCGTTTGTCACCGTTTATTTTTTCCAGTTTCTGCAGTTGATGCGGGGTATGAATAACCGCGTCAAGATCGAAATCAAGCATTAAACCCAACTCTTCCCGGCAGGTAAATCCCTCCAGCACGGTTATTTTTTGGGTAAAACCCGCCTGCCGCAACCGCACCGCTTCGTCAACCCGAGCTACGGCAAAAGCATCCACACCGTGCAAAGCTTCCGCTACTCGCAACAGACCATGACCATAAGCATTAGCCTTGATTACCGCCATAATTCGGGCTTGCCCGGAACATTCCCTGACCCGTACCAGATTCTGTTGCAATGCCTCCAGATTCAACACTGCATAGACAGCCGGCTTCATCAATAATCCTCATCGCCATAGGGGTCGGCGGCATAATTCTCGAAACGGGTATACTGCCCTAAAAATGTTAATCTAACGGTACCTATAGGACCATTACGTTGTTTTCCGATAATTATTTCCGCGATTCCCTTGTCAGGACTATCCTCGTTATATACTTCATCCCGGTAAACAAAAATGATCACGTCGGCGTCCTGTTCAATGCCTCCGGATTCCCGCAAATCCGACATCACCGGCCGTTTATTGGGCCGCTGCTCAAGATTACGGTTCAACTGGGATAACGCAACCACCGGCACATTCAACTCTTTCGCCAATGCCTTCAACCCCCGGGAAATGTCTGAAATCTGCTGTACACGGTTGTCTCCGCTGGACGGCGACTGCATCAATTGCAGATAATCCAGTACGATCAAGCCGAGCTGACCGTGATCACGGGTCAGGCGGCGCGCCCTGGAACGCACTTCGGTCGGCGTTAACGCAGGAGTATCGTCGATAAACAACTTGGTTTCGGCAAGAATATTGATAGCCGACGTCAAGCGCGGCCATTCATCGTCATCCAGCTTACCGGTTCTCACTTTATGCTGATCGATTCTCCCCAAAGACGACATCATGCGCATCGCCAACGAATCGCCGGGCATTTCCATACTGAATACGGCAACCGGTTTATCCCCTTTGATCGCAATATTTTCAGCCATATTCATCGCAATCGTGGTTTTGCCCATCGACGGTCTGCCGGCGACGATGATCAAATCGGCAGGCTGCAAGCCGGAAGTCATGTCGTCCAGATCGGTAAATCCGGTGCCGGCACCGGTAATCGAACCTTCCTGCTCGAATAAGGTTTCGATTTTATCCACCGCCTCTCCCAGCAGGGTTTTAATTGACTTGAACCCACCCTGCCCGCGCTGACGCTGTTCGGCGATTTCAAAAACCCGGCGTTCCGCATTCTCCAACAGTTCGGGTGTATCCTTTCCGTCGGTCTTAAAACCAGACGATGCAATGTCGGTACCGACTTGAATCAACTGCCGCAACACCGATCGGTCTCGGACGATATCGGCATAGGCGGCAATATTGGCCGCGCTGGGCGTATCCTTGGCCAGAGTTCCCAAATAAGCCAGACCGCTGGCCTCTTCCAGTTCGCCGGTCTGTTCCAACGCCTCGGAAAGCGTAATCACATCGAACGGCTGGTGTTTCTCCGCCAAATCATTGATAGTACGAAAAATTAGCCGATGATCTTTGCGGTAAAAATCCACCTCAGTGACACGGTCGGCAACGGTATCCCAAGCATCATTATCCAGCAACAAGCCGCCAAGCACCGATTGCTCCGCCTGAATCGAATGTGGGGGAACCTTTAGCGACTCAACCGCAGCATCGGGTGGCAATGAGGAATAATCCGACATAGAATAAAAATCCGGAAATAGTAAAATGGTAAATTATAACAAATAGGCAACCATCCAATGCACTGCAAACAGCAAAAAACAATCGGCGGGAAACAGTTGCCAAATAATCTCCAAAAGGCGTACTCATGAATCCTATAACCAGCGGAAGCTTTAGCATTATTCTCTATTTAACAAGCAGCATCATTATGTATAGGGAACTGCGCCGGCGTCTGCCCCATAAAATATCTTTGGTCGTCGCCTGGCTAGCGGCAATCTGCCATACGGTCTACAACGCTTCGATCTTCGTCAACCCCACCGGTATCAATTTCAGTTTTTTCAATACCGCTTCACTGATTCTGCTGATTGTCGTCCTGCTACTGCTGACCGCCACGCTGACCAAACCGGTCGGTAAACTTGGTATCGTGTTGTTTCCAACCGTTGCCGCGATGCTCGTATTGGGTTTGGCAATTCCGGTCAAACCGCACATCCTGCATACGCAAAACATGCAGATGAACGTCCATGTGCTGACTTCCATTATTGCTTTCAGTCTATTAAATATTGCCGCCTTTCAGGCCATTTTATTGGCGATCCAGGACCGGCAACTGAGAAAGCACATGCCGCTGCAGTTAATCCGATCACTGCCGCCGCTACAGACCATGGAATCCTTACTATTCCAAATGATCGCAACCGGCTTGGTCTTTCTGTCAATTTCGTTGCTCAGCGGATTTATTTTTATAGAAGACCTTTTCGCTCAACACTTGGTACATAAAACGGTGTTATCCATTTTTGCCTGGTTTACATTTACCGGTTTATTGCTAGGCCGCAGGTGCTACGGATGGCGCGGTAAAACCGCAATCCGTTGGACGCTAACCGGGTTCGCTGCACTGTTGCTGGCCTATTTCGGCAGCAAGCTGGTTCTGGAATTGATTTTGAAACGATGACAAATTAAACTGTCGTGAAATATTAGTGATGAAACCGTTGCTTTTTGCCGCGTTACTCGTACTACTTGCTTTTATGCCGGGTAAACAGGTACCGGCCCAACCGGCGCCACAGATCATGTCCCCGCTACTGACCGCTGTTGAAATACCTCCTCAGGCCGAACATCAATATTCTATTATCTGGCTGCATGGTCTGGGAGCCGATGGACATGATTTTGAAGGCATTGTGCCGGCACTGCATTTAGCCCAAGAACAACACATCCATTTTATTTTTCCCAATGCCCCCGTACAACCGGTCACGATAAACGCCGGTATGAAAATGCGCGCTTGGTACGACATTCTGGCAACGCACCGACAGCTCAAAGCCGATACTGATGGGATTTATCAATCTGCCGCAGCAATCGCACAAATAATTCGCAATGAATCGGCGCTCGGCATTCCGCCAAACAATATCATCCTCGCCGGCTTTTCCCAGGGCGGCACTATCGCCCTACATGCAGGATTGAGATATCCACTTAAATTGGCGGGAATTATCGCGCTTTCAACCTATTTGCCGACCATTGAACAATTGCCAAAGGAACACTCATTGGCCAATCAAACTACACCTATATTAATGGCGCACGGCACATACGATCCGGTAGTTGATATTCAATATGGCAGAAAGACCTATCATGATTTAAAAAGCGCACAATATCCTGTGCAATGGTATGAATACGAGATGCAGCATACTCTCTGCCCCGAAGAAATAGCCCGTATTTCCGAATTTATCAATGCCGTTTTCAATGAAATTTCCCCATGATAAACAGCCTCTATCAGTGGATATTACGGAAGAGGAAGAGTAATGCGGTGACCAATGAAATGCCGGGAACAAATTTTAAATCGCATAAAAAAATGCCGCCTGAACCGTCAAAACACAAACGTTACGTAAGTCTTACCGTAATAACGGATGGCCTTATAAAACGCTCACGGTTTTATATTATCAGCCCTATACTAGCCAACTTACCAGACGATTGCTTACCAAGACGGGCCGGGCGGCCGTAAAACCATCTCCTGATTTACGGGGCAATTATAAACAACTAAAACCTCGGATTAAATAGCGAAATACATTTAAAGAATATAAACTATAAGTTTATAAACGTTGGTGCCGCCAATCTATGGACAAACTGAAAAATATGCAGGTTTTTTGCCGCATAGTCGAACTGGGAACCTTCTCAGCCGTTGCGCGTGAAATGAATTTATCGGCAATGATGATCAGTAAATATATCGCGCAACTGGAAAAATCATTATCGGTCAGTCTGTTAAACAGAACCACGCGTAAACTGAGTTTATCCGAAGCCGGAGAAAGTTACTACCATCGCTGTAAACAACTGCTGGAAGACCTATCGGAACTGGAGGAATCCACCACCGAATTGGGCAGCACAGTGAAAGGCCGCATAAAAATCAGCGTTTCTATCGACTTCGGCGGCCTTTACATGGTCCCCGCTATCGAGGCTTATCAACGTATGTACCCTGACGTTTCCATTCTCATGTCATTGGAAAACAGTTACATCAATCTAAGCGACGGCAATTTCGATTTAAACATCCGTGTCACCGATGCCCTTGAGCCTGGCGTCATAGCCAAAAAAATAGCAAAAACCCATCTCGGCACTTACGCCTCTCCCGCCTACCTCAATGAAATGGGCTGTCCGCAGCAAATTAACGATTTACACACGCATCGTTGCTTGCATTATGTCGATACGCCGCATAGGGAATATTGGATATTCAGCCAACAGGGGCAAAACATCAGAATCAAACCGCGCTGGCACTTCGCCTCGAATAACGGCCGCGTTTTATCCCAGGCCGCCGCCCTCGGCATGGGTATCGTACAGGCTCCCGAACTGTCGGTTAAAAACTATTTACAAAGCGGCGAACTGGTGGAAATTTTAACGGAAACCCGCCTTACCTCACTGGCCGTATACGCCATTTATCTGCAGCGGCGTTTTTTGCCTGCTAAGTTGACCACTTTTACAGATTTTTTGATGCAACACTTTGCCGGGATGCAGGCAAACGGTCCTCCAAAATCAAACCGGACGATTTAATTGCTAAACGATACTTTGGTTTAAAACCAGTTTCGCAAACTGTTTGCCGGAAACAGGCTTGCTAAAATAAAACCCCTGCGCAAAACGGCAATCCCTGGCAATCAAAAATTCCGCCTGCTGCTTCTGCTCAACACCTTCGGCAATCACATTTAATGAAAAATTTTGTGCAATAGCCAGAATCGTTTCAACCAGCGAAGCATCACTTTGATCAAGCAAAATATCCCGGATGAAAGACTGGTCGATCTTTATTACATCGATCGGCAATCTTTTCAAATAACTCAGTGACGAATACCCCGTGCCAAAGTCATCCAGCGCAATCCTTACACCGTGTTCTCTCAGTATATGCAGTTGCTCGAGATATCGATCCTTGTGCGACAACATCAAACTTTCGGTAATTTCGATGATAACGTTAGCACACCCGATTTCGCTGCCTTCGATAATGTCGAGCCAGCGTTCGACGCAACTGCCATGGATAAATTGATAGGATGAAAAATTGACCGAAACAGATAGGCAGCGGCCGACTTTCTTATTGAGCATCGCTATGAAGCGGCAGGCCTTAGCCAACACAAACTCGCCTATCGTCGAAATCAGGTTCAGACTTTCAGCAATGTGTATAAATTCATCCGGCGCAATGAACCCCTTATTCGGATGCCGCCAGCGCAATAAAGCTTCAGCACCGCATATCGCGCCGGCCTGCAGGTCAAAGACAGGCTGATAATGCACCAAAAATTTCCGGTATTTCACGGCGTATTTAATGTCGTTGGCGATCCGGTGCTGATAGAGCGCCTGTTCATGCATGGTCGGGGTAAAAAATCGGTAGGTGTTGCGTCCCTCGTCTTTTGCCGCATACATTGCATTGTCCGCGTGTTTTAGCAAAGTTTCGGCATCTTCGCCATCGTTTGGAAAAATTGTTATGCCGATGCTGGCGGTAATATTTAATTGACTGTCGGCAACATGGATGGGGTCGTCAACAATCCGGAGAATCTTTTCCGCACAAGGTATCGCATCGGATTCAGAAGACAGGTCGCCGACCAGTACCGTAAATTCATCACCGCCGAATCGTGCACAGGTATCCGATTTTCTGGAAACACCGACAATTCGTTCCGCCACCTGCTGCAATACCAAATCGCCTTATGAATGGCCCAGTGAATCATTGATATCCTTGAATCCATCCAAGTCGATAAACATAATGGCAATCAATTTTTTTGCGCGTTTAGCCTTGACCATATCTTGCTGCAGACGGTCATAGAACAGATTGCGGTTCGTCAGACGGGTCAATGCGTCATAATTGGCCTGCTGCTGAATCAGTTGCTGCGCTTTCATCGGTTCGGTAATATCGCTGAATATGCCGATAAACCGGACGATCTCGCCCTGATCGTTGTTGAAGGTGCTGATCGACAGCCATTCCGGATAGATTTGCCCATTACGGCGGCGACTCCAGATTTTGCCCTGCCATTTACAATGATTTAAAATGCTGTCCCACATTCGCCGATAAAAATCTTTGTCCTGCCGGCCGGAACTGATGATTTTGGGATCTTTGCCAATCACGTCGCGCTCGGTGTGGCCAGTAATTTGACTGAACGCAGGGTTGACGGTAACAATCCTGTTATTACCATCGGTGATGAATATCGCTTCGTTGGCAGTGGCAAAGACGCTGGCAGCGATATGGATTTGCTGTTCCGACTGCAGTTTTTCGGTGGTATCCAAGATGGTCAGCACCGCACCACAAGTATCTTGACAGTTATTAGACCGGTAAGGGTAGATATTTAACTCATAGTTTCGGTCCTGTATTTCTAATTTATCACGGTAACAGACGCCTGATTCGATCACCTGCCGGGGATGGGCAATCAAACCGATGCCGTTAAACAAGATTTCGAGTGAACTGAGATGTGTCTGGCTTTGCTTGGCAACGGCAAAATTAAAAAATTGGTTGCTGACTTCGTTATGGCGGTTGATCCTTAATTCAGCGTCGACGACCAGTACCGCTTTTTGCATACTGTTGAGTACATTCTGCAAATCGTCATTGACTTCACTGAGTTCCTGCGTTTTATTGATTAATTCTTCATTAACGATGGTCAATTCTTCATTGGTGGATTGCAGTTCCTCGTTGGAAGTTTCCAGTTCTTCATTGGTCGACTGCAATTCCTCATTGGAAGTCTGCGCCTCCTCGTTGATCGCCTGTAATTCTTCGATAGTCGCTTCCAGCGCATCGGTTAGCGTCTGCAGCGTTTCACGGGTAGTTTTCAGTTCGTGTTCCAGCCCGACGATACGCAATGCAGCATCACGGTCCGAATCGTAACACGGTTCCGGAGTTTCATTCGGCCGATCAACTTCTTCAAAGGCAATGAGCAATAACTGATCATTTGTCGGCCGGATTCGAATCGGTTGCACATGCACCCGATAACGGTACTCCCTGCTGTTTGCCGACAGTTGCAGAATATGACTGGCCACCGCTTCGTTAGTGCAGCAGGCGTGGTGACAAAATGCCTTCAAATCGTTTTTCAAAGACGGATCAATGACCGAAAACAGATTAAAATCGGCATGTCCGTGTTGGATTTTGAGAAACGGAGCGCAATCATTATAAAATTCCAATATTGTGCCGTCGCGTGATGCCAATATGCCGGGCGGTGAAAAAAACTCAACCAGTTTGTTCTGGCCCAGCGTCCGGTAACTGGGCTCATCGGAAACAGCATCATGGTGTTCATGAAAAGCAAACGTCCTAGTATTTACCTAACGTAAAAGTTTGTCATCCTAACAAAAATAATCACGTTATTCCAAAACAATAATTTTTCGTATTGACCTTGAGCCGCGGCATTTTACTGATCGGCATCTAAAATGAGCCGGATCCTGTTCATTCGTTTTTGGTTAATACCTAAGTCATAATAACCGATCCGCGAAGCCGAACGGAGCTGAATAGCTTGCTTTTCATTGTCCATTCTGGCTTCCAAATCATCGATAAATCCGAAAAAAGGCGATTTGAATGTCGCCCATAAGTAGTAGTCGTTTTGCGACTGAATCCGCCCGCCCTGCTCACTGATCACCTGTTGCAGTCGTTTCCACAGGTGCTGCGCATCCCGGCCGTGCAATGGAATCGGACCGATAATACCGTTTTCAGTGCAAATACAGTTCGGCGATGACGGACACGCTGATAATTTACCATCCTTTAACCCGAGTTCCGGCACCTGCCGCGATAACCGGGCAGCCATGAATCCTGCTAACACCAACAATGCAAATACACCGATAATCACTATGATAATTTTGTTCATATTGAGAGCGATCCGTAAACAGTTTTAGTTGAAAATAACTTCGAATGTTATGTGATCAGCGCGCAAAGAACAACAATCCTTTATGCTTGATTTTTGCAAGCCGCACATTCGCCGGTACAATGCGGTTTATAATTAACTATTTTACTGAGTAAGTATTAATGAAAACCTTGCCCCATATCAAAGGTATTCTGTTTGATCTTGATGGTGTGCTTTATGTCGGCTCGCAGCGGATTGAAGGAGCAAGAGAGGCAATCAATCAAATCAGGCAGCGAGGTTTCCGCTGCCGGTTTATTACCAACACCAGTACGCTAAGCAGGGTGTCTTTACAGGAAAAACTACAGCGTCTCGGTTTTGACATTGCGCTTAACGAAATCATCAGCGCCCCACAAGCTGCAAAAATCTATTTGCAACAATACCGGCAGCCGGTCTGCCACTTGCTTATGAATGACGATGTCAAACGCGATTTCGAAACCTTCCGAAATTCCGACCGCCAAGCGGATTTCGTGGTTATCGGTGATATCGGCGAATCATGGTCCTATCACATGTTAAACAATGTCTTCAGACTGCTGATCGAAGGTGCTGAGCTGATCGCGATACACAAAAACCGGTTTTGGCAAACGGAAAGCGGACTGCAAATGGATATCGGGGCATTTATTACCGCACTGGAATACGCCAGCGGCAAACAAGCCGTGATTATCGGCAAACCGTCTGCCGATTTTTTTAACATGGCGCTCAATGACCTGTCCCTGCCAGCCGATGCGGTCGCCATCGTCGGCGATGATATCGACTCCGATATCAATGGCGGGCAGACGGCAGGTTTGACCGGAATCCTGGTCAAAACCGGCAAATATCGCAAGGAATATGCCGCAAAATCCGGTGTGCATGCTGATTTTATAATCGATTCCATCGCCGAGTTGCCTGACTTATTAAACAGCCAATGAACATCCGGAACATATTTTTTATTGCCCGCGCCGATTTAACAACCGCAATCCATTAGCGACCACCAGCAAGGAAGCGCCCACATCGGCAATAATCGCCTCCCATAAAGTTGCCATGCCGGCAAATGCCAGCACGGCGAATGTAGCTTTAACAGCCAGTGCAAAAACGATATTTTGCCGGATAATGCGCAGTGTATTTTTGGAATGGCGGATCAGCCAGGGTAATTTGGCAAGATCGTCACTCATCAAGGCAATATCCGCAGCCTCAATAGCAGCATCCGAACCCATCGCCCCCATCGCGATCCCCAGATCGGCCCTGGCCAGCGCCGGCGCATCATTAATACCGTCACCGACCATGGCAACATGGCCGTAGCGGTCGACCAGATCACCGACAATCGCTACTTTATCGGCAGGTAACAGTTCGGCGTGGACACTGTTGATGCCGACTTGTCCGGCGATATTGTTTGCTGTAGCCAGATTATCGCCGGTCAGCACGGTCAAGTGTTTGATTCCGGTGTCACGCAATGCCTGTAAAACCGGTTTGATCTGCGCACGGGGTCGATCGGCAATCGCAATCAGTCCGCATACCTGTTGCTCATTGCCGACTGCAATGACGGTCTGGCCGTTTCGTTCCAGCACTGCCGCCTGTGCATCGGTTTGCTCCCCTGCGCTGCCGCATTGCTGCTGCAGGTAGCGCCGGGAACCTAACCAGAAACCGATTCCTTGAAATTGGCCGCTAACACCCAAGCCGGGGAAAACGGTAACCTGCTCCGCTGCAGCCATAGCAATACCGCGTTGCGCGGCATGTTGTAAAATGGCTTTCGCTAACGGATGATGACTTCTTGCTTCCAATGCTGCCGCTCGACTGAGCAATGCATCCTCGCTATAGCCGTTTACCGGGTAGACGCCGGTAACCACTGCTTCGCCACTGGTCAAGGTACCGGTCTTGTCAAAGGCTATGGCAACCAGCCGGGCCGGTGCTTCGATATAAACCCCGCCTTTGATCAAGATACCATGCCGGGCTGCACTAGCCAATGCCGCAACGATGCTGACTGGTGTTGAAATGACCAGCGCGCAAGGACAGGCAATTACCAGCAAAACCAAAGCGCGATAGAACCATTGCTGCCACGCCTCCTGCAGCAACAGCGGCGGTATAAGACATACAGCCAACGCCAGCAGCATCACAGCCGGCGTATAAATACGGGCGAACTTTTCCACCCACTGCTCGGCTTGGGCCTTATTGCTGTGCGCATCCTCAACTAAGCGAATGATATGCGCCAAGGCCGTGTCCGTAGCGAGCTTGGTGGATTTGATTTCCAATGCCGCTTCGCCGTTGATGGTCCCGGCAAACACTTGATCGCCGCATTGCTTAATAATGGGAAAGCTCTCACCGGTAATCGGTGCTTGATTCACCGAACTAAAGCCGGACAGAACTTCGCCATCCAACGGAATCTTATTTCCCGGCATGACGATAAATGGCGTGCCGATACTGATTTCATTTGCCGATACGATTCGATCCCGGCCCTGTTCATCCTTAACCGTGACCGTTGCCGGGGCGAGGTCCAATAATGCCTGCACGGCATGACGGGCTCGACCGATGCTCCAGCTTTCCAGCGCTAACGATAAGGAAAACAAAAAGCACACAGTGGCCGCCTCAAACCACTGATTAATCAGCATGGCTCCTGCTACAGCAACGGTCATCAGCAAATGCATGTCCGGACGCAAACGGCGTAGCGCATACAGCGCTTTGCCAATCACGTGCCGTAAGCCGAAAATGACAGCCAGCACATATGCGCCTTGCTCCGATAATGACATCGGCTGTTGCAGGTTTGCCTTGACCAGTCGAGAAAGATTCCGGCCAATAGCCTCCCAGGGTATAGCCCCTTGGTGAGGCGGCACAATTTGCATACCGGAAAGCTCGCCGACCGAACTTATGTGTATTATGATTCCAACAACGATGCATAACCCGCTGATCCCGGTATAAAATGCATATGTCCGCTGCCGTGTTTTGTTAGCCGGTGGTTCGCGTCCCGGTTGCCAACGACTCGCCTTCATGCCGGTTGCGGCAACGGCTTTGATAACGGAGTGGTCTGCGATCTGCTTCGCTTCGGGCAAAATACGCATCCTACCGTTAATGACATCAAACGCCAATTTATCGCCGCCGCCCACCAAAGGGCCAATTTGATCTTTTAAAATATTGATTTCTTCAACGCAGTCCAGTCCTTCTATGTGAAATACTCTACCGGAGTAAAGATCCGCGGCAGCTCTAGCTCCTGCGGTTTTGGCGGAGCAACAGCAGGAGGTTTTATCATTAGCGCAAGATGTCATAATTTCATTGGAATTTATATGTTTTTATTCCAGTTTTTCTGCTTCGCTCCATCTGACACCGATAGCAAGACAGATCCCGGCAATATGATAACAATCGGAATTTTTTGTTTTAAGTTTACTGAAATTGACAGCTTCCATCACCCTTGAGGATACTGTTATGTCTCATATTGATAACACAAGCTTTAAACCTTCATTCATAGCCACGAGCCTTCTTGAAGATATCTTGCCGGATTTCTCTGATAGAAATGATTTATCTAATGTTAATAATTAGGAAACGTTTACGACTGATTCTTTAGAAAGGCCTGATTCTTTTTTAGGAATTTGAAAATTTCCCGGAGCTTCAGCTAGGCGAAGGTTTGATGTAATCACCGCTACAATGACGGTTCTAAATTTTACTTTGATTAAACTCATTTGAAGATATAACAACCACTGGCCGTCTATAACCCGGTTCCGACCCTCTGGGCTCATCTAGCGTAGCCCACCAAACTTCACCCCGCTTCATTACCATTCTTCCTTCGGAATGGAATTAAACTGCATAGCTTGAAGCGCTTCATCTAGCTCGGATGATTCATCCTCATAGATTTCATTCAACTTTTTTGTAACGTTTTGATTTTTATGTGACTTCATGTACTCAGCCACGGCTTTCGCATATAGCTCGCTTCTAGAAATTCCCAACCGATGAGCAAGCCCTTCAGCCGCCTGAAATATTGAATCTGGAATGGATATCGCTGTTTTCATAATACATAAGTATAACCATAGTTATACCCATGTCAATGCTCGATTGAAATATAACGCCAAAATCACCGGCCCGCGTTAGCGGGTCAGGTGAATTTTATGGCTATGCCATTTTTTGTACATGCTTATAATCTTGTATTGACTCAATTTCTTTTTTTTCAATATCTTGCGCTTTATACAGATCCCACCTCATTTGCAGATTTAGCCAAAAATCAGGCGAGACTCCAAAAAACTTCCCTAGCCGCAAAGCTGTACTTGGGGTAACCCCTCGTTTTTGATTAACTAACTCATTGATGCGTTGATAGGGAACATGAATCGCCTCTGCAAGTTCACGCTGGGAAATTTCCATAGGAACAAGAAATTCTTCACGGAGCATTTCTCCAGGATGAGTTGGTTCTCTATGGGTTGGGACTCTCATTATATTTGCCTCTAGTGATAATCAGTTATTTCTACATTTGCTGGGCCTAATTCTTCCCATGAAAAACAAATTCTATATTGTTCATTGATACGAATACTGTACGAACCAGCCCTATTTCCCAAAAGACTTTCTAGCCGGTTCCCAGGAGGAACTTTCAATTCTTCTAAGGATTGAACAGAGTCTAATTGATCCAATTTCCTTGCTGCAATTCTCCATAGAGTTTGTGGGCAAGCCTTTCGCGCCAATTTAGAATTGACTCCGTTAAATATATCTTCTGTCGCCTTATCATTGAACGATACAATCATGAAGTCATGATAGCACGGCTTCCATGATATTCAAGGTATAAAAAGAAAGGGTCAGTGAAAAAGAAAGAAAAGAAAGAGAAAAGAAAGCAAAAGAAAGGGTCAGTTCTCACATTCCAACATTAATC
>JBNLCC010000078.1:0-1854 GCA_050303615.1 Methylococcaceae bacterium
CCGCGTTCCCTATATCGGGCCAAAAACTTACCCAGCCTGCGGTCGAAGGCGGCTCGGGTCGCACACAACTTCAGCCATTCAATCAGTGTTAGAGATAGCAGGTATCTTTTGAGTCAAAAAACGATCAGATGGTGTCCATAGGCCTTGAACATGTTGGTGGCTCCACTTGGCAAGTGTCTGTAATACCGGTAAAAAGTCGGCGCCAGCCTGGGTAAGTAGATATTCAAACCGGGGCGGTCTCTCCTCATATTGGCGTCGTTGAATCAGGTCGAGCGCCACAAGGCGCTTTAAGCGTTCGTTAAGGATGTTTTTCTTGATGCCCTCCGGTGAATCAAGAAACTCCGAAAACTTCGATTTACCACCAAGCATGTCCCGGATGATCACCAGGGTCCATTTATCACCCACGATATCCAGTGCTGTAGCAATTGGACAGAGGGATCGTGGCGGCTCATAGTTGATAGTCATCGTTGTCGGTTGGGTCAATTGATCGGTATTTTCAGTTTATCAAAATAGTATGTTGCAAAAAGGGACCTACTAAAGTATAAATAGTATGTCCTTTTTTGCAACATACTATTTTGAACTCAGTAAATTCAGTAGAACAATAGGAAATTAACCATGATTACACTGTATTGGCACCCTATGTCCCCCAACTCTAAACGTATTTTGGTGGCGGCAAAAGAATTAAACATAGAACTGGATACCCGGATGATTGATCTGCCTGGCGGTGAACAGCACACCGATGACTTCCTGAGTAAAAACCCCTACGGCAGGGTGCCGGTTATCGAGATTGACGGGGATTATTTGTGGGAATCCCCCGCCATTTTGTATCGCCTTGCCAGCGAATACCGGGAAGCTCAGCTCCTTCTGCCCGATTCCGAGGCCGAAGTCGCGGAAATGCTCAAGTGGATGTTCTGGCATGCCAACCACCAGGAGCCAGCAATCAACGCCATCGTTTTTGAGAAGCTTTATCGCAAACCACTCACCGGAAAAGAGCCCGTTCAGGAGAAAATCGATGAAAATATGCCCCTGTTCGAGCGTTGTACCAAGGTGCTCGACGATCACCTTCAAAACAAGCAATGGTTGATGGGAGATATGTTCACCATCGCGGATATTTGCGTGGGAACCTCGATGGAGATGGCGCAAAATGCCGGAATCTCCTTTGATGCGCTCCCTGGAATTAGGCAGTGGTTACAGCGGCTTACCAATCGACCCGGTTGGAATGTTAATTAGTTTTATCTGAGGTGAATATGAATAAAGTAAAGAAAGGTATTGCCGTCGTATCAGTTTTTCTGGTTACGCTTGTTTTCCTGTCATTCATAGGAGGCGGTATGACAACACTAGATCATCAAATTACGGTGAAAGCTCCCAAGGAAAAAGTCTTTGAAACATTGGCCGATCTCGAAAAGGTGCAGCACTATAATCCCACCGTGCGGAGTGCCAAATATATTACCGACAAACATCGTGGCGAAGGTGCTGCACGCGAATGTGATCTCGGCAAGGACGGCACTGTCCGGGAACGGGTCATTGACTACAAAGAAGGTCAGTGGATAAAAATGGAGTTATATGAGCATAACTGGCCGATAGAAAAAATGGAATGGACTACCCGACTGCAATCTGTGGATGAGAAAACCACCCACATAAGCCAAACGATGACGTATCAGATGAAATTTGGCCTGCTCGGGGGTTTATTGAACAAACTTGTTATGAAAAATAAACTGGACAATACATTGACAAATGTTTTTGAATCAATGAAAACTTATGTGGAAGCTGATGCGTCCCGCACAGAATAAGGGCGTGTAGGTTTTCACAATTAGTCGAGCCTTACAAATCGACCCTGCTCAGAAGAAGACATTG
>JBNLCC010000079.1:0-15948 GCA_050303615.1 Methylococcaceae bacterium
GCCGGAAATCGCTGCATCCAAGCGTTCACGCAGATCGCCAATGACCTCAATGCCGTCGTAAATGACTTCGAGCCAGACCCCAGACTCATTTGGGGAGTCTATTGCCGACAATTCGAGGATCCGGCTTGAGATGCCGTCCCAGTCTCCCTTTACGCGCTCGAGCTTTTGAAACACCGGCACGTCGATCAGTTGTACGGATGCAGCTGTGCTGTGGAACTCAACCTGGCAAACGCTCTTCTGCTGTTTTGCCTCTCCGAACCCCATGGGCAATGGAGAGCCGCAGTACCGTATGTTTTCGGAGCCGTTCACCTTTTGCGGGACGTGGAGGTGTCCAAGCGCCAGGTAGTCGAAGCAGGCAGGAAAAATCCCAGCCGTCACATGCGCCAGGGAACCAACATAGAGTTCGCGCACGCCATCGCCGTCGACGGTTTGTCCGCCAGCAGTAAACAGATGTCCCATAGCGACGATGGGAATATCACCCCCAAGTTCTTCGCGCTTCTGTTCGGCCAAGGCGGCGACGGCAGCGTAATGAGTGCGGATGCCGTCAATCAATTTCCGCTCCTTGTCCTCAACGCTCTCACCAGCCTCCGCCACGCGGATATCCCTGTCGCGAAGGTAAGGCACGGCACAGACAATCAATTCCGGAGCGTCTTGCTCATTACGGAGCACCAGCACTTCGTCTTCCGGGGATTCAGTGCTACTACCGACTACGTGGACATCAAGGGACTTGAGCAGTTCCTTAGGGGCATTGAGGAAAGAAGGTGAATCGTGGTTGCCCGCAACAACAATAACGTGCCGACAAGATGAAACGGCCACCCGGCATAGGAACCGGTAATAGAGCTCCTGGGCGCGATTGCTCGGAGCACTGGTGTCAAAGACATCACCCGCTACCAGCAGCGCATCAATTTCGTTCTGCTGAATCGTCTCCACCAGCCAGATCAGAAAGGATTCGAACTCCTCGTAGCGCTTTCTGCCGTAAAGGGAGCGGCCGATGTGCCAGTCGGATGTGTGAAGGATTTTCATTGAGCTTCCACTGCTTCGGAATTACGCATCATCATGTTGTAATGTCCAAGGTTGTCGGTGTGTTCAAAAATCCCACTGAACACATCAAGAAATCTCTGTGTTTCGTCTTCAGGTATTTGGATAAATAAATCATCGGGCAAGCAATGAGACCCATCATTGATCCAGCATAGTAAAGATCGGCAAATATCTCGCTCTTCTGGCGTATCAAACTTGTTGATTAACTCATCGTCACCAAATTTGCCAAGGATTTTAAAGTAGTTTTCAATGATCCTTCGCATTGTGTTTTGAACTGTGGTTCCCGAGTTATTTCGCCAGTTTTGAACCTCCTTCCAAAGCAGCTCATAAGATGACTCTACCGGATTATCTATGCCATACGCTTGGACTTTAGAAAGCTTATTAACCTTCCGAATAATCCAAAAGTTTGTTTTGTTATTTCTCGTTGTTCTCCCGTCAATAAAAGAGGCCTCTTTGTGAAAATAGACATTGTGAGTAAGAATGATTAGTTGCTTAGTTCTACCACTGTTTTCTTTAATCTATTTTATCAAGCCCTTTACAAGTGTGCTCACAATGAAAAGGATATTACTATCCAAACTGGAAATCGGGTCGTCAATTACAACGATTCTATCATCAGAAACACCTGCTTCAGAATGAGAACCTTTCACAAGCTGAAGAAAGTAGAGGAAAGTAACAAAAGTGATCTCCCCCTCGCTTAGTGATTTATGTGCTAATGAACCATCTTCATATTTAATCGTGTAATAATTTGTATTCGTCTCGACTAGATCTGACACATCGACTTGCAAAAAAGAGAGTTACCCGTTTTGATAGAGGTGTTGAATTTTCAATCAAAACGAAAAGAGGTAACTCTCATGCTTCATACTAACAATCCAATCATCAAACATAAAGCAGGCTTGTTGAATCTGGCTGAAGAATTGGGCAACGTTTCGAAAGCTTGTAAAGTGATGGGTGTTTCCAGAGACACGTTTTATCGCTATCAGGAGCTGGTTGCCGAAGGCGGTGTTGATGCATTAATCAATCAAAGTCGGCGCAATCCTAATCTGAAAAACCGCGTGGATGGGGCGACAGAACAAGCGGTGATCGATTATGCGATTGCCGAACCTGCCCATGGTCAGCAACGCACCAGCAATGAATTGCGTAAACAAGGCGTCTTTGTCTCCGGTAGCGGTGTGCGTTCGATCTGGCTAAGGCATAATCTGGAGAACTTCAAAAAACGTTTGAAGGCGCTGGAAGACAAAGTCGCCCAGGAAGGACTGATTCTGACAGAAGCCCAGGTGGCAGCCCTTGAGAAGAAGCAACAGGATGACGAAGCCTGTGGCGAGATCGAAACGGCCCATCCGGGCTATCTGGGCTCTCAGGACACCTTTTACGTGGGCAACCTGAAAGGCGTTGGTCGGATTTACCAACAAACCTTTGTCGATACTTATAGCAAAGTGGCCTTTGCCAAGCTGTACACCACCAAGACACCGATTACGGCGGCCGACCTGTTGAATGATAAAGTGCTGCCCACTTTTGAGGACAATGGCATACCGTTGTTACGCATTCTAACCGACAGAGGCACGGAGTATTGTGGACGCATGGATCAGCATGATTATCAGCTTTATCTGGCCATCAATGACATCGATCACAGCAAAACCAAGGCACGTTCTCCACAAACCAATGGGATATGCGAACGGTTCCATAAAACCATTCTGACTGAGTTTTATCAGATTACCTTCCGTAAAAAGCTCTATTCCACATTGGATGAATTGCAGAAAGATCTGGACGAATGGATGGAATACTATAACAATGATCGAACCCACCAAGGCAAAATGTGCTGTGGGCGAACACCCATGGCAACATTGCAGGCGGGAAAATCGATTTGGGCAGAAAAAAATTTAGCTCAAATCTAATCTGACAAACATCTCGAAAAAACGGGTAACTGTCAGATCAAGTCTGATTCAGTACAGATTATTCACCGATTTGCTGTGATCTTCTTGTGATGCGATCTACTGTGCGTAAAGCATAGGTTTTCGAATCTTGTGCGATGTACGCATATATTGCGTCTAAATGTGCCTCCGCCGTTTCCGTCCAGTGGACTTTCATTCCGGCAATCTATATTTTTTTCTAATCTCTGAAACGTCTTTGGTTCTGCCCGCCTTGCTGTCTTCTAGACCTTTTTCTATGGCTTCACGCACATAAATTTCATGCATCAAATCCTCCCACGTCGCGTCAGGCGGCAATTGATCAACCAGTTTGTGGGCATCTTCTTTTCTAACGACATTGGACATTAATCTTCTCCGCTTCGGATATGAGTTAGGCGAATTGTAAAGAAAATCACGAGCAACGCCTAACAATTAAGTTTGTTACTCCGACCCCGATTATTTTAGAGCATTGAGTTAGGTTGGTTGCTGCTTATAATGCCGAAATACGTTTTCATGAAATCTGCAAAAATGTATTGATAACTTAAACAGAAACAAGTAAAACCTTGTTCAGTTGACTCTTATTCAGGATTCAGTTCATTCCAAAATTCAGTCAGGTATCCTTGTGGACCACTTTTAAAAAGCCGCTTGATCACCTCCGGTTTTCCATCCTTGCAACCCCACGCATATACTGTTGCCCGCCCGGTCACGGCTGCCGGGATGTTGTCTGCTGTCGGATCCGACTTACAATAGTCGTTCATCCCTGAAGTCGGCACTTTTGCCGCATCTGCTTTCTCAAGGCAAGGAAGATTTGCTCCGAAGTGGCAAACCCATACGCGGTTGTTCATACACCGCCAAACCGCGTTCTTTTGGAATTCCTTCGGTGAGTTAGCTGACACGAGCCGTTGTCTGACCATGGCTTGAATGATGGAATCCGGCATTTTGTCACCGTTGTAGCGCGCATCCGGCCTGTCAATGGTTCCCGCTGCCGCGCAATAGGCAAAAGGATCATTTAACGACGCATGTTTTGCCCCCTTATGGTCATCGCATTTTCCGGTAAAGTAATCCCATACATCGCAAGTTCGGCCATTCTTGAAAGTGCAGCTTCCCTGTTCTTGCTTCGCATTGCTACTTCCCGTCACCCGATACTTTCCACCGGTGATCGCGCAGTATCGCGCGGCGGGCGTGATATAGCCGGTGATTTTGATGCCACCGACCGGGCATTCGCCCCGGAGCATGGCCCATTCCTCGCACTGCCGGTTATCTTCAAACAGGCAGACACCGTATTCACCGCCGTCGCCGCGCTTGCGAATAGTTAACGTGCCGCCTCGCTTAACACAGTTTTCCGAAGCAGGATTAGCAATTTTTGCTGCCGCCTTTGGCTCGGGTGCAGACTGCGACGTCGGCGCAGCAGCACCGCAACCAGCCACTATCGCAGCAATGCAGAAACTCGACATCAATTTGAGAACACGGAAAGTTGTATGGAACATGGCACACCTCTTTAAAATGATTACACGGACGAATAAACATACTACATACTGTCCCTCCGATTTTTTAGAGCGGCGAAATCCCAAAATGGCTCAATATCCAGTAAGTTGTGACGCTACGTGCTTTACGAATGAGAAAGTGTATTGGAAAACAAGTTCAGGACGATAACACCTGCAACGATGAGCAGAAGACCTAAAATTGCAGGGAAGTCCAGTTTCTGGCCAAAGAAGATCCATGCGATCAGGGCAATGAGTGCGACCCCGGCACCTGACCAAATGGCATACGCCACACCAACCGGAATAGTTTTAAGAGTAAGCGAGAGAAAATAAAAGGCTGCGAAGTATCCTGCGACGACGATAAGAGACGGCCACAAACGTGAAAAACCATCGGACGCTTTTAGCGACGACGTCGCAACCACTTCACTAATGATAGCCACCGAAAGGAAAACCCATTGCTGCATTGATACGATCCTCTTCTTTTGCGTTAAATCCGGTCTATTTTTTCTGTATGGCGAATGGCGGGCATGAGAAAAAGGTGAGGGCGGCCAATCCTTTCTATTTTCAATTAAATTCGTGATTAAGGCGTCACTGTACTTCGAAACTACCCAGATCTATGGCACTTCCCGAAACGCGTGGATTTCCATCCAGATCGGAAATCATCACTTTCGTACCTTCTGGAGTCGAACCCTCGTCTTTTGCCGGGCTGGTACTATTCAGGCGGTAGTTGTCCGTTGCGGCATCTACAAAGTCCGGTGTTGTCAGATCAGCAAACAAGGTGTTGCTATATGATGATACATTGGCGTTTTCCTCAATGCCAACCAAGGCATCCGCCATAAGGTTGTTGCGGATGACATGACTGCTTCCGTAATCAACCTCAAAGTCAATCGCTTCCGCGTCAGGAGAAATAATCGTGTTATTTTCCACTATAAAACGTGAAGCATCATACAGAGGGCGGTAATCTTCACTGAAAGGAAATGTATCGCGCCCCTCCACATAGTCGGGACTACGCAGGAAAACACCTCTGGCGTTAATCGAACCCACTTGTCCGGCGCGCACGATCAAGTTGTTAGCGATTTCTCCCCCGGCACCGCTCGTAAAAATTCCGGGCCCGTGACCGTCTATGACGATATTACGATAGACATCGCAACGCACCGGGAATTGCAGATTTATGCCGCCGCGTTGCCATAGTTCGTTATCCAATGTATCTTCTTTGATGATATTGTCATAGACATTACAGCTATCGATAATGGATTTAATGTTGATCGCTTCGCGTCCTGTGCGCTCAATACGCACCTCATATACGCTCAGTCCTTGCATTTTCGGATTGCGCGGGTCGTTATAAACATAATAGTCAGGATCCATCGTGGTTAGTCCTTGGCCATTCTGACAAATTGTCGCACCGCCATTTGCATCGCCCTGTTCTCCGTTCGGACCATACATAGGAAAACTGCGATTGGTTCCCAGATACATTCCCTCATCACGAATGTCGTGGATGTAGTTATGATGGATGGTGTAGTTTTCCATGACGAAGTTATCGGCAGTTGTGATGTCGTTCAAATCGCCATAACTTTGTCCATCATTATCATAGTCATACATTTCCGTGCCACTGCCTGAAATAGCTAACTGTGCATCAGAGCAGTTGCTTTTGGTGCTGACGGAAATACCGATTTTTGTATTCTCAATCTCAAAACCGGAAATCTCGACATCCGTGGTGCGGGATTCCATTCGGATACCTTTGTCGCTTCGACCGCTTGAGGGGGCAATATGAAAACCGTAGGTACTTCCGTCAAAAGAGCCTTCGAATTTAAGGTATCGACTATTTTTCATAAGCACATTTGCACCGGATACTGCGATCCCGAAATGCACCTGTCCTCCTTCATTGCGAAAGATAATCGGATTGCCGGGAGCGCCATCCAGATTATAAATGCGCAGCATTTTAGCATTGCTGATGCCATCGATACATACAACGTCTCCCGGTTGAAAAGTGCGCGGATCAACGTCATGATTCTGGCTGACATAACCGCTACGCCCGTCCAAGGTTATTTTTTTCTTATTGTGCAGTTTTACGATATGATCGCAGTTAGCTTGCACCTGGGTTGGCAAGGTAAAGATCGCGATCAGCGTTAATATCAGATTCCGTATTACGCCATAATTTTTTTGCATTTTTTTCCTTACTGTAATTCGTCGGAAGACAAATTTCATCTCGATGACAATCAACGATATTGGGTAAGATTGTAGTTGTTGAAGACATATCCAACGTTGATGGCTGCTAATAGTATGGACTTGATGGACACTATTTGCCAGTGTCGGATCGGAATTTGTTGACCCAAATCAAATTGGCAACAGGCCGACTTGAAATGGTCGAAAGATCCGGAATGACGAGTGTATCGGTAAATGTTTGCCGACGTGTCGGGTAAAATGAGAACATTATCCTAGGATTCGCGAAATTGCGAGATCCGATTAGGGGGTTCGACGTTATCGGGAGACTGTTTTTGGAACTGAAATGGGTTTATTCGCTTGAAAAGACTAACTGGGAAGAGCTATCGGAGCTTTACCGGCTCGCACCGCTAGGCGATAAAAAACCGGCTGATTTGGAAATTGCCTTTAGCAACAGCCGCTATAAATGTTTCGTATTCGATGCCGGAAAGCTGGTAGGCGCGGGTAGGGCGCTAGCGGACGGGATCGACTGCTCCTATTTGTGCGACGTCGCCGTTCTGCCCAGCCATCAAGGCTTGGGTATCGGCAAGGCCATCGTTTGCAAACTCGTGGAATTTTCCCTGGGGTATAGGAAAATCATTTTATATACTGCGCCAGGCAACGAAACTTTCTACCGCCAATTGGGGTTCAAGCGCATGACGATGGCGATGGCCATATTCAAAAACGAGCAGTTGGCTCTGGAAATGGGCTTGGTGGATGCGAGCTGATCTTTAGCCTCGGTTTAAGCGGCGAAAACCATGATAGTATCCACTGTCAACCGGACTCCCGGCAATTCATCCGGTTGATGAAATCATGCAGACTCTGGCCTTCATCGTCGATGAAGATTTCCGCTTCCGTGTGCAGGTTTTGAATCCGGTCCAGACGGAAATTACGAAAATCGCTGCGCAACTCGCACCATCCGACCAAGGTCCAGACGCTACCCCAAAAATACAAACCCAGCGGCCGTATGCAGCGCCGGCTACTTTGGCCGTCGGCGCGGCGGTAATGTATCCGCAGCAAACGTTTGTCGTCGATCGCTCTACGGCACGTATCCAGATTGACGTCCAGATCCTCGCGCGTGCCGAAGCGTGGCGCAAACAGTTTGCTACCGTCGATTTTACCCTGCAGTTCGTCCGGGATCACCGCACTGATTTTGTCCAACGCCGATTGTGCGAAATATCCCAGCTCGCTGCCGGCCCAGGATTTCGCCAACCGGGCCGCGATCACCAGTGCCTGGATTTCGTCGGCATTGAACATGATCGGCGGTATGTCCAGGCTATAGCGTAGATGGTAACCGACACCGGCTTCGCCCTCCACCGGCACGCCTGACAGACTGAGGTCCTGAATATCGCGGTAAATGGTCCGCTCGGACACTTCCAATCGTTCGGCTAACGCTTTGGCGGTCACCAGGCGCTTGTTGCGCAGGATTTGTACGATTTGAAACAGTCTATCGGCTCGTCGCATGGTATGCTGCGGGCGGCCGTTTTTCGGACGCCCGCCTATACGTGGAATTAGGACGGCGAATATAAACCGACGCGGTTGCCTTCGCTATCCACAAATAACGCAAAGTAACCGCATTCGCCATCGTGAATCGCCGTTTTCGGTACGATCACGCTACCGCCATGTTGTTCTGCGAGAGCTAACGGTATACTCAAATCGTCGCCTCCGTTGAAATAGACGACGGCCCCTGTCTCGCTGGGCCGGTATGGTTCGCCCAATATCAGCATGCCGCTTACTGCGTCCGGTTCTGCGGTAAAAATCGCCATTTGCATGTCGTTCATTTCTTCGTCTGTAAATTCCGCTCGCAGCACGTTCCGATAAAATGCTTTGGCGCGCGGCATGTCGCTGACCGGCAATTCGAACCAAGTCGCTATGTTGTTGTTCATTTGAATCTCCATTTAGTGTTTAAGGAGCGGCTATGTTAAGCGACCTCTGGTGACAGCGTGGTGTCAGTAGTGTTGAGCACCCGAGAAAATTTACCGATCCCACGATGAATTTTTCGGTTGACCTGTAACTTTTTGTCAGCTCGCCGGTATAAATACATAAATAAAAACGGAAACTAAGCGTGGATATCGAAACCATTTTACGCCGCATCCGCAAGGGAGACCAGCCGGCGTTTGCATTGCTGATCCGACACTTTCAACAGCCCTTGTTCGGTTATCTGGGACGCATGGGACTGGCACAAAGTGTGGCTGAAGATATCGCACAGGAAACGTTTCTGCGCGTTTGGCAACGGCTCAACGACTATGATCCGGCTCGTGCTGAATTTTCCACTTGGTTGTTTACGATAGCCCGTAACTTGACGCTTCACGAGCTGGAACGGGCTGCAAACAAACACGAAGTAGTTGGCGGCGACAGTTTGCAAGATCTCGCGGCGGAAGAGTCGCTGTCAGCAGTTGTGTTTGATCAAACCCAACAACGGCAACGCCTATATGACGCACTGCTAACATTGACTTTGGAAGAGTGCAGCGCGCTGGCTTTAGCTTATTTCCGGGCTCTCGATTCGGCCGCTATCGCCCGTATCGAGGGTTGCAGTGTCGGTGCGGTCAAAGTGCGCCAGCACCGCGCCAGGCAAAGGTTGCGCAAACTCTTGGAGAGCGACGATGAATGAAGATTTAGACAGCTTATTGGCATCCGGCCTGTTATCGGTACCGGACGATTTTACCGAACGCGTGATGCGGGAAATTGCACGCCTGCCGCAGCCCGCGCCCCGGCGGTCCTGGAGCGAAAAGCTGCAATGGCTGGCCGCTGGGGGCGCCGCCCTTGTAGGTGCCGTTGAACTCTTTTCGTTCATGTTCGGCATCTGGACAACAACCACGGCTTATTAAACCCATTTTGGAGACCACGTCATGCACATCCCGAACCATTCCCGCAAACCCTGGCTGGCACTGGCAATGTCCTTTGTATTGCCCGGTTTCGGCCAACTATATAACGGCGAGGCGAATAAGGGGATTTGGCTGTTTCTGGCATTCGCATTTGTCAGCATACCGGGAATCAGTTTTATTGCGCTTTATTTAACCGGTATCTGGATGATGCCGACCTTGATTATGAGTCTGATCGTTACCTTGGGTATTTGGCTGTACAGCATGATTGACGCTTGGCGTAACGCCCGGCGCAAAAGCGATTACCGGCCGTCCGGTTGGCAATTGAGCGGGCTCTATGCGCTGATTTTTTTGTGCTGTACGGTGGCGCAATTGTTTTTGATCGACTATGTCAGGAGTCATCAAGTGCAGTCTTTCTACATTCCTTCGGCAAGCATGGAACCGAATATACTGAAAGGCGATATACTATTCGCGGATATGCGCTACAACTGTCCCGGCTGCAAAAAGGCTGTCAAGCGCGGCGACATCGCTATTTTCGTTTATCCGAATAACCGTACACAGAATTACATCAAACGTGTCGTCGCTTTGCCGGGTGACCGCGTGCTTATGCAGGGTCATCGTCTTTGGATCAATGGTAAGCCGTTAACGGTGCGGGAAGAGCAAAATGAAAGCGGCCTGCTGGTCACGGAAGCCATTGATGGGCGCCAATGGCAAGTCCGGTGGAGAAATCCGGAGCAACAGGAAGATGAACTGGAACTGACGGTGCCGCCCGGCCATGTGCTGGTATTGGGCGACAACCGCAGCAGCAGCCGGGATTCACGCCGGTTCGGTACGGTGCCTTTGCCCGATGTCGTCGGCCGGGCCAGGCAAATCTGGTTTTCCAAACAACCCGGGGGTGGCATCCGCTGGAAACGCTTGGGCAGAATTCCTCATTGACGCTGGACTTTGCGGGCGGCCTGCAAACGGTGTTTTTCCTTATCCGTCCCGATCGTCGTTACCGAATTTTTCGAGAACTGCTTTATTGAGGGATCGACGAATCGGTAAAATGGTATTCCCGAATGATTTGTGCGACTTGCACGGTGTATGCCTCATACCAAGTTTCGCGCCCCAATCGTTGCGCCGTCACATGTTCGGCTTGCGCCTTCCATGCCTCGATGGCCGCTTCGTCCGGCCAATAGGAAAGTGCTATTTCCGCATCGTCCTCGGTCACGGCTTCGAAGGCCAGGCAACCGAATTCCTCCAATGCCAATGTGCGCAGCTTCTGCGCCAGCCGCTTATAACCGGCATCGGTTTGCCTGAGCCTCGCTTTGAATATGACGATGTACACGGTGCGGTCTCCTTTATAACATTCTCTTCATCAATAGTTGCCAAGTACGGCACGGCCTTTGGTTGCCTAATCCGTACTCGATTATGCCTGGCTGGTCCGACAGCAAGATTACCAGCCATTTTATTGGTGCGTTCGAACAATTTTATTTCCAGTTCGTCCTCCAACTTTTTGATTTGTGTACGCAAGGTCGGCTGACTGATGAAACATCGCTTCTGCTTGGCCGAAATTCTCTCGTTCCCACGCTCCTGCGTGGGAACGCATAACCGGTATCCAATGTAAAACCGTCAGCGTGACAAAATGCGGTAATTCGTCGTCGACGATTTTATAGCGGCTTCTACCCATGTTGAAATTCCGTATGCATTCCCTCGCTGGAGCGTGGGAACGAGATCAACATCCAGCAGAGGGTAATCGAAGCTATATGTTGCTCTCCATTTGTACGTCACGGTACACCTCCAATCTGCTCTCGATCCGCACAACTTATACATCAGCTCCGCGATGAAGACAATTATTTTCTAAACATCTCATGTTACGACACGAGATAGCCTATATGTTAATCATGACAAACAGATATAGGATATATTCGAAAGAAACCTACAGCTATCAAATTAACCTATAAATGGAAGAGTGAATAAACATTGTAGATTTTAGAAAATGAAGGTTAACGGTATGAAAATGGAAGCGAATGCGGTCAACGCTTTAATGGTTTCGTTCAACTTATTACTGATACTGGTCAGATAAGTATCATGTAGCGAGTTGATAATTTCTCGATAAGTGTCCAATTTATCGATGACCTGGAGAGCGTGGTCATAGACATCGGTAAAATAATGCCGGGTTTCACGTGAATGGCACTCAACCTACCGCACTGGCGATTTATGCCCCGTACGGAAAATATCCAGTTACGGTTTTTTCTCAGGGCCTTGTCTATTGTGAAAAACCGAATGTACGACTATCTCGCTTTCTTCAACAGTATAGAAGACTGAAAAAGGAAACCGTCTAATCACACAACGTCTGAAATTCAAGTATTAAATCCTGTACAATTCCGGATTATCGATGATTGATTTTACAGCGATCTCGACGCAATCCAGAAAATCAAAGCCAAGCCCTCGTCTCTGCCTTTCGTACCATACAAAAGCGAGTTCCATATCATCCTTTGCTCTATCCGTGTAACTTAGCTTCATTTGTATCTTTCGCGCAGATCCTCGTGTACTGATTTCCAGTCATGAAGGTTGACCCCCCCGTTCTTATATTCTTTGTATCTCTTATCCAGTTCTTGTTTTTGCCACTTCGGCATGGGAATTTCTGAATTGCTGACGGCAATTGAGTCCCAAATATCCTCTACAAGAAGCAGCTTTTCCGACAACTCCATCCGGTCAATTTCGCTTCTGATTTGATCAGGTCTCATTTTATCTCCCCTTGGCGTTCTTTGAGTCCAACTGGTCGTATGAAGTAATTGATACTTACTTATGACAGCCTCTCCCGGTCAAACGGGTTTAATGAAAAAACACTATCCAAACGTCATTAAAAATATACGCTGTCTATGCATCAACATAGGGGGCTGTCAAATGAAATTTTACACTCAAAACCGTTAACATGTTTGAATAATTGACTTGTATATCATAAAGATTGTTTCCGTGTATTTTAAACAGAACCAGTGAGCAGCTATGTGCTATATCCATTTTTTCTTTTTGAAAAACACCAGCAAACCGACTAAAAGCCCAATGAAAACGCCCCATAACGTCGGGTAAGCCCATTTCCATGCTAATTCCGGCATATATTCGAAATTCATCCCATAAACCCCGGTAATGAAGGTTAACGGTATAAAAATGGAAGCGAAGACGGTCAGTACCTTCATGGTTTCGTTCAACTTGTTGCTGATGCTGGTCAGATATATATCATGCAGCGAGTTGATAATTTCACGGTTGGTGTCCATTGTGTCGATGACCCGGAGAGCGTGATCATAGACATCGGTAAAATAATGCCGGGTTTCGCGTTGAATGAGCGGTGAGTTGCTGCGCAGGATTGCTGCCAATAATTCCCTAAGCGGTACGACTGACCGTTTGCCGATAATCAACTCGCGTTTGATGTTCAGCAGAATAGCCAAGGTATGCGAAGTTGGGTTGGATAACAGTTCGTATTCCAGTGGCTCAATGATTTCATCGACCGTATCTTCCATCGCGAAATATTGATCGACAATTGTGTCGATAATCACATAGGCCAGGTAATCGGTGTTGTAATTTCTGATGTTGCTGTGTGTGTTTTTCAGACGGGTGTGGATCGGATCAAAAACGCCGCTCTTTTTTTCCTTAAAAGTAAAAATGAAATTTTGCAATAACAGAATGCTGATTTGTTCCTGTTTAATGGCATAGGGATATTGATTGTCCAGTATTAACGCTTTAAACACGAAATACAAATAATCGTCATGCTCTTCGAATTTCGGACGTTGATGGGTATTTAAAATGTCCTCCAATACCAAAGGATGGATGTCGAATGAGCGGCCGAGATCGGCTACGACGGATACATCCTGTAATCCGTCAATGTTGATCCAGGTGACGGTATCGGAGTTTTTGTAGGCATGCAATTCGCCGATAGAATCTATTTCACGTTCCTCAAAGATCGAGGCATTGTAATTAATCAGTGTAATTCGGCATTCCGCAGCATGCACTTCACCGACATGAACCAATGAACCGGGAGGCATTCCGGATTTTTCCGATGCGGTGCTGAGCGATTCCGGCAAGGATTGATTTTCCATAAGCTGTAGTAAAGTTTTTAGCTTATAAAGCAGTCATGATACTGTATATTGAAATGAAGGGGCATTCAGGTTAAGTAAATTTGTTGGTTGACATTTTACTAATCCGATAAAAACATTATCAGTATAGCCGGAAAAGGTTTCGCTGCGGGGTAGGAAATGAACAAAACAGTTATCGGCAAGAATAAACTGAGAGAATTGCTGCATGAAATTCAGCAATTTTTGAAAAATGATAAACATAGACTGTTGTCGGCCGGTAGGCGGGAGCTTCCGGCACAGCGGCCTACCCCCAGACATCAATATCTGCAGCGCATCAAACAACGCCTAAGCGGTTTACACAACGCCGACATAGCCCACCTGTTGGAAGGTTTGCCGATCGAAGAAAGATTGATGCTTTGGCAATATATACCGACTGCCTCGCAGGGCAATATCCTGCTGCAATTGAGCGAACCGGTGCGGGAAATCTTAATCAGTGCCATGCAGGACGACGAGCTCATCACTGCTGCAGAAAATCTGCAATCCGATGAAATTGCCGATTTGGCCTATCTGGCTCAAAGCTTACCGGACAATGTGGTCAAAAAAATCCTGCAGTCTTTGCCAGAGGTGCAACGCCAACAAATGGAGGAGGCACTATCCTATCCTGAAGGAACCGTCGGGTCGTTGATGGATTTCAGCATGACCACGGTGCATGAACGAGATTCCATAGCGGCGATCCTGGCTTATTTGCGGAAACGCAAGGCGCTGCCGTCGCATAGCCACCATCTGTACATCGTCGATGACGGTAACGAGCTGAAAGGCTATCTGCCGTTGCAGCAGTTAGTAACGTTATCCGGTGATAAGACGGCCGGGCAAGTAATGAACCGCAGTTTAATCAGTTTTATTGCCGATGACAGCGCACAGGATGCGACCAATGCCTTTGATCGTTATGAGCTCAGTTCGGCGCCGGTCGTTGACGAAAATAATAAGTTGATAGGCAGGGTATGCATCAATGACATCATCAATTTCATGCGCGAAAGCGCCGAAGCGCAAATGCTCAATCAAATGGGTTTCTGGGCAGAGGAAGATAGATTCTCTGGAATCTGGAAAGGGGCTAATAACCGTTGGTTGTGGCTGGTAATTAATTTACTGCTTGCTTTTACCGCAACCCGCGTCATAACCCTGTTTGAGGATACCATCGCTCAATTTCTGATGTTGGCAACCTTGATGCCGATTGTCGCCTCCATCGGCGGCAATGTAGGTAACCAAACCTGCACCCTGATTATTCGTGCGTTGGCGCTGGGACAGATCACACCGTACAATATCAAGCAATTTTACACCAAGGAAATCGGTATCAGCATCGTTAACGGATTATTTTGAGGTGGGGCGATGGGACTGATTGTGGGCAATATTTACCATAGTTCCGGTTTGGGGATCATTATGATGCTGGCAATATGCCTAAATTTATTGGTTGCTGCCTTCATCGGCGTTTCGGTGCCGTTGGTTCGGCATAATCACAACCTTGATCCGGCGATAGGGGCGCACGTTCTGGTTACTTTTTTCACCGATAGTTTTGGCTTTCTTATCTTTTTAGGGATGGCTGCTTTGTTTTTATAGAGTTTTAAAAGTATCCTGATTACTAGCTTTACTGTTTAAGGCTTATGCTCTGTATTGAGGAGAGATCCATGCAAATAGACGATTTCAAATTGCAACTGTTTATTAAACAGCGTTTTTTTATTTTGTTCCGCGGCCTGATCACTTTAGGCGCCAGCTTGCTGATAGCGGTATTTGCTTTGATCAGCCCGAACGTCAGTATCTTGTCGAGTGAAAGTTCCTGGTTGCCTTTAATTGCTTTAATGATATTGCTTTATGGTCTGCTTGAATTTTTTGACGCACTGATCACTCGTAAATCCGCTCAATATTTGATCTACGTGCAGATGGCGGTTTTGGATAGCGTCGTCGGTTTGATTGTGTTAGTCGAACATTATAATGAGCAGGGTAAACTGGTGCTTTTGTTGGCGGCTTATTTGATCATCAAGGGGCTGTTCAGGGTGATTGCTGCAACCAACGTTAATTTCCCGCGATCCACCAGAGTCATCTTGGGCAGTTTGGTTTCCCTGTTTTTAGGCATGACGCTGTGGATAGAGGGTGATACGCTATCCACGCAAATGATTACTTTGGCATTGTGCATGGATTTTGCCTTACGCGGATGGTCATTGATTGTATTTAGTAGATGGCTGATCCGATCGGCAAAACAAGATGCTGTTCAGTCATAATAATCGTTTCATAAATGTCATTGCTAGTGTTAGAAGCCAGGAGAAACCAGTTTGAATGAAGAAATAAGTGCGTTGGTGGAACGCCTCAACGAGGTTGAAGATACCGAGCAGGAAGTGGTATTTGAAGAGGCAGTCAATGAACTGGAGACAACGGAGCTGTCGATATTGCTGGAGTCGTT
>JBNLCC010000080.1:0-33336 GCA_050303615.1 Methylococcaceae bacterium
TTTGTTCTGAATTTCTCGTAATTCAGCTGCTCATGCTTAAGACTACGAAAAAACCGTTCTGTCGGTGCATTGTCCCAGCAATTTCCTTTTCGACTCATACTCTGCTCCATCTTCATAATATCAAGATGTCTGCGGTATTCCAGGCTTGCATATTGGCTGCCTCGATCTGAGTGATGAAGTACTCCAGGTTTTGGTTTTCGCCGCCAGAAAGCCATTTGCAGGGCACTACACACAAGGTTGTCCTCATGTGGTCATCAATCGCCCAACCCACCACCTGCCGAGAAAACAAGTCGATGACAACGGCTATATAGAGCCAGCCTTCATATGTCCAAACGTAGCTAATATCTGTTGTCCAGACTTTATTGGGCTCGTTCACCTCAAATTGTCGATCCAGTTTGTTCGGTGAAATCGCCTCATTATGGTCACTGTCTGTAGTCACTTTAAATCGCTTGGGATAACGCACTTCCAAGCCTAATCGAGCCATTAAACCACGAACTTTGTAACTCTGTTTTTCAGGAACTGCGCCTTCCCCGAACCCGAATCTAACTGGATAGCTTTCCCACTAAGCCTTTGCCGCTTTGAATGGGTCGGCATGAGGAGAACTTGAGTGATTTCTAGAGCGGTCTGGCGGGTATTCGTTGCCCACCTGACAAAACGACCCTCAATATGTGTTTAGGCAGAACCTGATTTTTGAATGTAAGGCAGATCTCCTGATTTACGGCAGGATGCGTTAATTGATTGTTTCTGACAAATTCAGAAAATTAAAAAAGGGTCCTCCGCGATATCTGTGGGTAAAACAGTTCATTTTTAGCCATTGAACTCGGGACTGTACCGAGTATTACTTAAGTGGCTTAGGGAACCATTTCAAATAAACGGGTGAATTCACCAGTTCTCATACCATGCACAAACAAAAATTCAACCTATTGGAATGTTCCGGTGTACCCGCATTGGTCTGTTGAACACATTGCCACGATGGATACGATGACATCGGCATTCATCTCGCAAAGCAGTAAAGGGACGAATGAACGATGGACATGCCTGGGCGAGAATAATTTTTACTCTGACCTCCCACTAAGGCAGTGACAACTCACTGATATATCGGTCGCTTAACAGTGCGAAAGATCCCGGCCCCTGTCCCAATAGCGGTGCATCGAGAAACATCTTCCCGGCTGCAATCCACAATGGGAAGCGTATCCTCCAAAGATTAAAATCCACCGCTTTTTTATAGAGTAAAAAGTTATTGATTCCGTCAACAACCAACACCGTGACGAGGAACATCAAAATCGCATATTGGAAATGCTTCGGCCTAAGCAATAGGAGACAAAACGCAATCGACAGAATAAAAACCAGCAAAGCGGATTTAGACTGAAAGAAGATAACGATCGATAACGTCATTAACAACGAAAACAAGGCAATGAACCGATTTATTTTGCGCTTCTCCAAGCAGAACAGAGCCAACGTCAAAGGAGCACAACTTGATAACAGCAACAGATCGTTCGGCACCGACAGGATCGGAAAATCAGCTTTATTCATCCACTCGGCGGGTTGCAGACCCGGGTACCGACAAACGATTACGGTCAAGACCGATGCAACGACGATGTTGACCAGGACAATCGTAGTAAATAGCAATCGCAATTTAGAAACATCGAAATTACTGATAATGTAATAAAAAAGTACTGCACAGGCAACTAATGACGAGCTTACCCAAATACTTTGCCTTATATCCGTAGCGAATAAAATGAATAGCAATGTGGAACAAACGACCACGATCAACGGCCCATTGATATATTTCAATAATTGGGCGCCGCTTCCACTTTTATCATAACCGGAAACCAAGCCGACAAGTCCCAAAATGACCAGTGGAAAATGCGAAAAATGTGGCACTCCCAACGCAAGGACATAGCACAATACTCCGAACCGCCCTAAACCACGACTCCAGCACGGCACATATCGTTTGACCCGCAACCATTTCATTCCCCGCCTCAAGGTATCCATTCACCCATTCAATCTTCGGATATTTTACACAAAAAAGACTAAAACCACTTTGCAATTAGACGGCAGCATCCCGCCGAGGAAAGCGCTTCCGAGGCATACACCAACAAGGTAATCGACTATTCAACACTGACGGCATAGAACGGAATTTCTGTATACGCCATGAGCTTGCTGGATGTTGTCGCCTCCGTGGAGCACTAAACGATCCAGTACGCTTCATTCAACGCCAATTTGCTGATGAAATTGAAGAAACACCACCCGTTATCGGTATTGATACCGCGAGTTGTGAAGCCTCTGCTGATCTTATCGCAGTAGCAAAATGAATGGCGTTAAAATAGCAGAGGCTCCCCCAGTTACGCAGAAACATCGAAATATTGATTCAGGTCACTGACTGATTTAAATAAGTAAACCACAGGGCCGATTTACAAGCGTGAGGATTAAATGGATAATAGCGCTTAAAAGTTCGAGCCACATCTTGATTAATGAAGCTTATGGACGCCCTTCCAGAGACTGTGTCGCGCTGGTCAAGATTTCTCGTTTGGGGCATTCCTGTTGTCAAAAACAAAATGAATAACTATCCCATCGCTTTCAATAAACACAGAAAAAAACAACACCCCCCCAAGAAAACCAAACTATCATTAAAAATCTGGTTAGGGATGAATTTCTCGGCATGGATCAAAGTGCTAAAAGAAGCACAATATGGCGTAAACGTGTGCTGCTTGCATTCTGCTATTGTCATCAGCTTGAGCAGTCTCGCTAATTCACTACTTTCAATCATCGAAACGGGATTGTACCGTAAAAAGGTTGCTGCGACGGAAATCAAACATCCCCCGCTATTCATCATTGGTTATTGGCGTACAGGCACGACCTTGCTGCATGAACTGCTGGCTTTGGACGAGCATCACAACTATCCAAACACCTATCAGTGTTTTTTTCCCGGTCATTTTCTACTCACTGAGTGGATCGGAACCAAAATAATGGATCTGTTGCTTCCTGACAAGCGTCCGATGGATGCCATGCCGATAGGTAGTTTACGACCTCAGGAAGACGAGTTTGCATTGTGTAATCTTGGCGAAATATCGCCTTATCGGGGTATTGTTTTTCCGCAAATGCTCGAACAATGTGCTCAATATCTACGCATCGCCGATTTATCAGAAAAGCGGCAGCAGGAATGGCGGAATACGCTAGTCTGGTTTTATAAAAAACTGACCTACCGCAGCCAAAAACGACTGATTATTAAATCACCGACGCATAGTTTTCGAATTGCATTACTCGCAAAACTCTTTCCTGGCGCGAAGTTCGTCCATATCACGAGAAATCCTTACCGGATATACCAATCAACACATCATCTTTGGATGGCTCTGCTTGATAAACAAGGTTTACAAAGAATCGATCCCGATATAATAAACCGTTATGTCAAACAAAGTTTCGTCATCTTTAACCAGGCGGTCAGTCAAGACACAAAATATTTGGAACGTGATCAATATTACACACTGGCCTATGAAGACTTGGTCGACAACCCGGCGAAGACATTGGAGCCACTTTACCGCGCATTTAAGCTCGGCGACTTTGAATCTATTCGCAAGCGGGTACAACGCTATCAGAAAACGAATAGTAATTATAAAACGAATACTTATGATCTAACCCAGCAGGACATACTGGAAATCAATAATGCGTGGGTAAACTGGATAAAACGTCAAGGATACACCGTTCTTGACCCTCAATTACTTTCGACTGCCGGAAAGCCAATGAATTTTTAAGTAGGTCACTTTCCCTAAAACCACTAATCCGGAAAAAATAAATCTTGCAAATAAAGTACGTTCTATGTTATTTCGTTGCATAAAGCTTTCGAAAATGTATGCCGTTACTGTGGTCATTGACAATGCGTTCCACATAACCTAAACGATTCCGAATGTCGATGATATCTAAGTGGCATTGACGGTGATTTCACTTTAGCAGCACCACCAGAACTTGCCTGCCAACCCAAAAAAAGGGGGAGAAACCATGAAAAAACATCTGCTTTTGACGGCCGTCCTGTATTCTATTTTTTGCTCGCAATCCGCCTTTTCCGGTGAATGTACGCTCTCCTGGCAGAACCAGTACCTTGACACGGGCAACCTCGGCCCTAAAAATTACTTTGGCGACACCAACTTTGCGTACGCGATCTTTTCATTCCCTCCCGATCCAACCACGGTATACCGATTAAAGGGTGTATTTCCGGATGCCAGGTTTATGAGTGTTGAGAGTTCGGAATTAAGAGAAATCGACAACTTCGAATACCTTGGATTTCGCGACTTCGATGCAATCCAAGATCACGAGATCGCCGCCGATTTCGAGTCAACAAATCCATTCACCCCCGGCACATCTCTGGATATCCAGCCAAGGAATTTTACTCTAGATATCGTGCCTGAGGGCGCCCAGTGGCCCGCATTCAACAATAATAGGCTCGACGTTCCCACCGGCGAACACCTCATTACCATCTGGTTACGTATCGTCTTGCCCAATGACCCAATCGCAGAGGCTGACCTGCCTGTCATTGAAGCGTACGATATTGATACCGGCCACTCCAAAACATGCTCACAAGCGCAAGTGATCAATTCGTCGGAATCGGTAGCCGAAATTGAAAATTTCAATCTGGCCGGAGCGATCTATGCTCCCGAATTGTTCGACTTATCTTTGAATTCACCGGACCTTGAATCATTCGGCCTAAAGATGCTTTTACAGCTATATCGAACTTCAGTGCGAGAGAAATGGTGGATATTTAAGTTCCAAGTTATCGATATCCCTTTTGAGGGCAATAGCGCCATACGAGGGTATTCATACGGCCTCACTCGGCTGGACCCTGGAAAAATCGCGATAGTGAAGTTTAAAGCGCCCACCCATGTGGAAACCGGTCCTGACGTTGACCAGTTCAATCCGGATAAAGACGTGAGGTATTGGTCCTTATGTTCGTTGGATCTCGTTGACGGCCAAGGGCTTGCCTGCCTGCCGGATTCTCTTGCCGAGAAGGACGAGTGGGGTTTCGTGACGATCGTTTATGGGCCCGAGGGTGGCGCGGTTGAAAGCAAAGCGCAGGCACTCGGTTACAATTTCCTCCCCGACAACAGAGAAGCGCTTGGAGTGACTGAGCAACCACTGGCGCTCGTTTACCGCCAATTATTACCGTCCGATTCATTTTCCCAAACAGGATTGCACAAAGGTGATTACGTTCCTCGCGCCCGCGTATGCTCTGAAAGAATGTTTCTCTTAGGGTTCTGCAATATCAGATAAGCCGTGTCGCTGCATTCGTCTCTACCAAGCTCCGCGACCGGGGGCGGCTTATGTTTCGCGCAATGGAATAGGTATTGAGATCAATTTTCAGCAAGCCATGGAAACCAGGCACTTTGTCCTGGTTAAGATAGTACCCGATATATTATGAACGTCACTAACGAAGAACGAGTCCGAGTAACTTCTCAAAAAGTTAGGGCATCCGCTGGCAAAACGAGCGCCATAATGTGATGCTATTGTTCATATGAATAAACGCCTAAGCCTGCCAGAGATTCCCGATTCCGAACGCTCTCCGTTAGTGGAAGCGTTGCTGGGCATTATTGAGTCATTATCGGAAACAGTCCAGCACCAAGCTGAGGAAAAAGGAAGGAAAAAGGGGACGCTCCCCTTTTTTAATCTTTGGGTGACCTAAAGGACGGTAACATAATGATCTACCCGCAATCTTTTCCAATTCGCGAATAAACTTTTCCGCCCCACACGGCAGACCTTTTTCAATGTTTCGCCGCAATATTTCAAGCTTCTCAGGCTCATCGCCTGCCGCCAACCACGCCGACCAATTCGAAATCTGATCGCATTGCTTTTTCCACTCAGGACTTTGGCTCAAGATCGCATCATCCTCCAATCCACAATGGTCGCGACACTCGACCAAGGATAATCTTCCGCTTTGGCAACCATTTGTCCGCGCCGGATTGCGCTTAACATACCGGATTGCCGCCTATAAATAGGCCACTCCCAGAGGCGATGAAAAGAAACGCCCTTGCCACAAATGCCCTTTCCAGCCTCGTTCGCGGTTAATTCTCCGGGCATAGCGCATGTGCAACGGTTTTAAAACCCGTTGCAAACCTTCCTCCGTCTCCGGAACGGCAACCAAGTGGATGTGGTCGGTCATCAGGCAGTACGCCAAGATATCTACAGCGTATTTAGCGCTATACTCTCTTAACCAGCCGAGATAGACATTTCGGTCGTCATCCGTGAAAAAGACGCTTTCTCGCCGGTTACCAGGTTGCGTAATGTGATGGGGAACGCCGGCGAATACAGTTCTGCTTAATCTTGGCATGCGGTAATTGTAGTAGATTATTGTATAAAAGGGTAGCGTCTACTTTTTTCGAACGAATTAGCGACATCATTGCCGTCGATATTGAATGCCATAAAGATGCCAAATAATACGGCCAGCGTAAATAACGTCAGATAATGGTTGCCAGTATAATTCATGCCCCAATAGAAAAAATAAGCGGTTGTTACGATCAACAGCGCGGAAAAAAACACGCTGGTCTTGGAAATATTATAGGTAGGGAACAGAAGGGTGCTGGATGCCTGGTGATTGGACATATTATTGTCTCCGTACTATCAATAGCCAATTACCCATTTGTATCAATTTATTGTGGCGATTGTATGACGTAACGTTTGGGTATTAGCCGGCGTGAAACAGAAGCCCAATTAACAGTGTTGTTGTGGATGTAGCTAAATGCGCCGGGCGTGGAAGGTAGTGTCTGAGACGGTGCAGGCTGAACGAAATATCCGGTCGGCCCCGGATAATCGCCGGTCATTTTGACGGCGATTATTTTTCGTAACCACGGAGACGTGCAATGTTGAAAACGCTCTTGGAAATAGTTGCACATTTTTTTGAAGCTTGATACTGTTCAATGCTTACTATTTGGTTATTTTGCAGACTCATTTATGGCTAAATTTCTATTTTTCCCATTTTCCAATCAACTTGGGACAACGATTCCCTCGATTACTCTCGCGCGCTTACTCAAGGATCAAGGTCATGAAGTGGTTTTTGCAGCAGGAGGCAAATATGTGCCAATTATTAAGGAAAAAGGTTTTCCAGTATTAAAAATAAATGAAATAAGCTATAAACAGTATCGCGAGCATATCGATAACAATAATTTAGATTTCTATAACAGGCACTTGATAAGGCATATGGTTGATATGGAGCTAGATATTATTAGCGAAGTTGAGCCGGACGTGGTTGTGCAACATAATCGACAAACCGTATATATTTCTTCAAAAGTAGCGGGAAAACCGCTCGTAGCGCTTACGGTCGCTTGCCTTACTAAATATTATGGTGACCGGTACTATATTCCGGATAATCATCCAATTAGCAAGTTACTGCCTTTTATCGATTTAAATAAAATTTTACCTGAAAGAACGTTGAGAAGGGGGTTCAATATCTCTGCTATAGTATGGGCGCGCGGTTTTAATCAAGTCCTGGAGAGGTATGGCTTGCCGCGGGTAAAAAATTTTCTAGATTTAAATTATGGAGATCTGACTTTGCTGGTAGAAACTTTCGGTCTGTCTCCTGTAAAAGAGCTGCCAGATGATGTTTTGTTTTTGGAGCAAGATATAGAGAGTACCTTTGGGGAAGAATATGAATGGTTTGAAGAAATTAAACAAGCCAAATCCAAAGAAAAGAAAGTAATTTATGTAACAATGGGAACATCCTCCTTTGAATCTTACCCTTTGGTAGTCGACATTATCGCGGATTTTGTTTTGCATAATGAAAACTATATTTTGGTTTCCAACCATTGTGGTTTAGATGCAAAATACAAAAATTGTAACAATATTTATATCGAAGAGTATATTGATACAAAAAAGATAATAGAATATGTAGACGTGGTTGTGACTCATGGTGGAAAAAACACTTTAAATGAGTGCTTGATATACAAGAAACCGGTTGTGGTTGTTCCTGAACAGGCCGAACAATTTTGGAATGGAAAATATATCGAAAGATTAGGGTTAGGGCGAGTGATCTCTAGAATAAAACTAGTTAAAAATCACGAAATATTGTTGAAAACTATTAACCAAATACTTACCGATACAAGTTACCATGAGAATTTTATAAAGTTTATAAACAGGTATATAGAAAAAATAGGTTTGGTTAATCATAAGGAAAAAATAATAAAACAGATCAATACATTAATATAAAATTTGATGGCTAGAAAATACTACGATAAATTTTATGATCAGGGTAAGCCCAGAACGATCGTATTGCTGCATGGCTGGATGTGCTCTTCATTAAATTACGAAAGTAATTTAGATAGTTTGAAAAATTTCTACAACGTTTTGGTGTTTGATTATTTGGGGCATGGTAAATCGGGACGACCGAAGGACTATATATTCTCATTAGATAATTATTTATCACAATTAGAAGATATTTTCTCAAAATATAATTTGAACAAGAGTTTAATTCTCGTCGGGCATAGCTTGGGTGGCGTTTTGGCCTACGAGTATTTGCAGAAAAATCCAAGTAAAGTGGCGAAAATAGTGTTGATAGATCCGCCAATGGGGAAGCAAAGCCTCTTACTGAAACCGTTAAAATTTTTATTAAAAACATTTAAAAATTTTATCTTTTTTCAGAGATTTATTACGAGGCTTTATAGACGCGAATTTATTCAAAATATTTGGACTAACTGGTTGATAGGCCCAAAAAAGGAATATCCAAGAGCATGTGAAATTACGGTAATGGGTATGGAGATCACGCAACCGACTGCTATTATCGATGGTTTAATCGATACGCTATCTGACAAATATTTAGTAGATTTCGAGGGGGATCTCTCTAAGGTGAGGGTAATTATCGGAGAGAGGGATCCATTGGTTAATCAACAACTTTTATTAGATAAATTTGATAAAAATTCGTTAAAAATAGTGGGTAACAGCCGGCATACGCCCAACAGGACAAATATAGCAGAATTCAATAGCCGGTTGTTACAGTTGCTTAAATGATATTTACAGTAGCTTGATGGCTATGAACGGTTGTCTCATAGCCGGCTTATTGCTTGCGGTCGTCGGCTGTCATTAATCGTGCCGCCAGCCGATGGTCGGAGAATTTTTCCAAGGCATGGCCTATTTGTAAACAGCGGCCTCCTTGAGCTTCATAGTGACCGCTAAAGTCATGAATAAAATCCATGACGGTATGGTCAATTAAGTAACCGTCAGAAAAATTGAAGACAATAGTTTTGCCGTTTTCCAATTCGTTTAGCGCTTTTTTGAGCGGTAAAAAATTGGAAAACATGGCTGAACCGACTATTTTGACAACGATGGTATGCTGGTTGGGACGGCGGATGGAGAAATGAATTCTGAACATGTTTTCCAACCAGACGCCACGAGCTAAGTGAATCGCTAGCTTGGCGAGCATTCCTATAGCCACGCCGATCAATAAATCGGTGGCTAATACCCCGATGATCGTCAGCACAAACAATGCGAGCTGTTCGGGCCCCTACATCGAATATTTTCCTGAACGACTACGGCGACGTCAGACGATAACCGGTATAGACCAGCAGTACAGCGAGAGACGCTAATGGAATATTGTGAATCAGATGGGGGAATAAGGCGACAAATAGCAGCAAAATCAGGCCATGAAAGAAATTTGCCCAGGCCGTTTTGCCGCCGTTGTTTACATTAGCCGAACTCCGTACAATTTCGGCAATCATTGGTAATCCGCCGATCATACCGGAGAACAGATTACCGACTCCGATTGCTGTTAAATCCCGGCCCAGGTCTGTCGTTCTATGGTAAGGGTCAAGCCGGTCAACTGCCGAGGCGCTCAGCAAGCTTTCGAGTGTGCCGACCAGACATAAACTGATCACGGCGCTCCAGAAGTCCAGAGGTAACCGTTCACAGCCTCAAGCCGGTAATGCTGACAATCGTTGTGAAAAGAGAGGGAAGTCAATGGGTTTGCCTGCCAAACCCTGCGTACAGATTTCACGCAACAAACCATAGCCACTGATGGTTTGGCGCTTGCAGATCTCCAGTACGGATAAGATCATCGGTCTGAATTGATCGCCTTGGTAGGACTGGCTAAAGAAGCTGGTCTTTCGCCAGATGACATAAGGTCGTATCGTAATCGTTCACAGCCCTCTAAGCGGGTAGTGCCGATAATTTTTCAGAGAATAAAGCGGCGTAGGTTGGGCTGGCGTTAGCCAACCCAACGGTTGTGCCGGTGATTGTTGGGTTGCAAACAGCATGCAACCCAACCTACCGGATAGCGTCATTCCCGCGAAAGCGGGAATCCGGGAAAAGCCACCGGATTCCGGGTCTCCACTGGTAACCGTTCACAGCCTCAAGCCGGTAATGCTGACAATCGTTGTGAAAAGAGAGGAACGTCAATGGGTTTGCCAGCCAAACCCTGTGTACAGATTTCACGCAACAAACCATAGCCGCTGATTGCTTGACGCTTGCAGGTTTCCAACACGGATAAGATCATCGGTCGGAATTGGCCCCCTTAGTAGGATTGACTGAAGAAACTGGTCTTTCGCCAGATGACATAAGGTCGCATCGCCCGCTCCGCGGTATTGTTGGTCAATGGAATGACGCTTGGCGACTCCTTGAGAAAGGTCCACAGCAGCGGCTCATCGTGGAGCAATTTTTGACATTGATTGACCGTCTTTTCCGCTTGGGGTAATTCTGCACCGGTTTGCAAAGTCTGTTGGAAGTAGTTCCGTACTCGTTCCATTCGACTTCGATAATGCGCTTCGCTATAGATCTGCCGCTGGAAAGCATGGTCGATCCGAATGACCCGACGGGCCAGGCGAACCAAGCGCTCGCCTATCTCGCCCGCGTCACCTTTTCTCCGAGCAATACGTTCCAGGTTGCGAATGACATGTGCCCAACAATATTGATGTTGTTCGCCAGGATGGTCGTTGTAACCGCCATGGAGATCGGTGATGAGAATCCCGTCGAAATCACCGAGCAATTCATTGGCCGCCATTTTACCGCGCGAATAATGCGTCAGCATATAAACCGCCTGATCATTGCAGAGCACCCACAGCCAATAATGCGAGGTGTTACGGTAATGGCTCGTTGTAGCCGTTCATAGCACCTTGCCAAAGCCCCCCCAAATACTGTAAATTTAGCCCATGCTACCCGAGGAAGTCCTAAATATTAAACCGCCTGCTACGCTTGAAGAAGCGTTGAAGATAATTCAGCAACAACAAGAAATTATCCGGTTATTGTTAGCCCATCTTCTGATTGTAGCGACAACTTTTCTATATTTAACAGATAGATAGACATTTTTCTATTGGCGCTTATGGCACTACAGATTTGACTTTGTGTTAAAAACGGGATGAAGACTATACGATCGTTTTCTGAGTTGTCCCAGGCTGAGCAGAAATACCCAGTGCGTCGTAGATCTCTTTTTGATGAGGTTCCGCCTGCGAGGCCTTGCAAAGATGAATGGTTTTGCCATCCTCCCGCCTCAGAACGACGGTAATGCGTTGTTGATTTTCCATTTTGGCACGCAGGGTTTGCCAACTGTCATGGCGCCCCTTGGCCTTGAGTTGGCAACGTAAGGTCTGCACCAGGTGGTAAGCGATCAAGGTGATGAAGAGATGCCCATTGACCCGTTTTTCCTGGCGATGGTAGATTGGACGCCTCCCCAGCTCACTTTTTAAGCTGCGGAATACGCCTTCCAGATCGGTCAGCATAGTATACGTTTCCCACAGAGTTTGATCGTCCCAATCTGAGAAATTGGCGCGTAAACAGTACACCCCCGGATGAGTCGCCTGGGAATGCGGTTTTTCCTGGCGTTTCCATGCAATGGCAACGGTCTTATCCGATTCCGCGTCTGGTATCACGGTGACCTCATAATGCTGCGCCGCACCGGCATATTTCTCTTTCAGTCGACCGATACGCTCCAGTATTTTGTCATAGCGTTTGATGGTCCCTTTTTTAGGCAGTCCATCCGCCAGGCTTTGCAGCGCGGCTTCAAAGCGCTCGGCAAAACGATCCTGCATGGCCTGTTCTTTCTGCTCTCGCATTTGCGAGTGACAGTAGAGTTCGATCTCGCCGGTCTCTTCGTTGACGACGCGTTGAACCTGAACAGTCTTCTGACCCGGAAGATCGTTGACGACGGTGGCGTGGTCTGCGTTAAAATCCCGTTTTCGCTTGCGCGAGACGACCAGATACCGATAGCCTTGTCTGTCAGCCAGCGAAGGTTCTCTTCGCTGGCAATGCCCGCATCCAGCACCACCGTGGAACCGGTGCGTCCCTCCAGGCCTTCCAGCATCGTTTGCAAGGTTTGCGGCTCACTGGCATTGCCGGGAAAGAGTTGGCTTTTGCGGGGAAAACCGCTGCCATCCAGCACCAGTCCCAGCGTGACCAGCGGACAGTCGTAACGCTTCTCCTTGGAGCGACCCCGTTTGGCTGTGGAATTGGCTTTCGCATTCCCCTCAAAGAACGTATTGGTTAAATCATATAGCGTGATGGTTTTATTGAAGCTAAACAGCGTGGCTTCTTGCTGATGCAAATGACTTTCCAGGGCCGCTCGGTGTTTCCATAATAGATCGGACACCTGATACAGGCGATCCAGCCCCATCCCTTCAAAGTCATAGCCGATGAGCTCACCCAGCCCACTGCGCTGCTGCAGCCATTCATGGCTGGCTCGCTCACTGGCCGGAAAGGCCGTACGGGCAATGATGTTTCCCAGCGCCTCGGCTAACTGATGACGGTTAAATCCCAGAGCCTTCAGTTTTTCGTCCAGCTTCAGCTGCATCAGCGCATGGAGGGCGAGTTGTTCAACCCCGACACGGCGGGGCCGCACCAGTTCCAGGCTGTCAACGGAGACCGGTTCAAACTCCCCTTGATCTTCCGGCGATACCTGTCGAGTGGCCAGGATCTGAGCGGCATAACGCTGAGCCCGGGCTTCCAGTTCAGCGGGTAATTCAATGGGAAAAAAGCATCTCCTGAGCGCTGAGCAGCTGGGCGATACGGCTAGATAGGTCTGACCATTGCGACTTGGGGAGGTCGAAATGGCGCCCCAGGTTTAGCTGCGTACGCTGCTTCACTTTGCCAGTCAGCCGTTCGGATTACACCAGACGGTATGTTTGGTAGGGTTTGCCAGATGATTTGCTTTTGATCGTTGCGCATCGAATAAACAGGCAAATAGCGTGACATAAAAACAAGGGCGACGCAAGTGCGTTTATTATTTTATGGCACCACAAAAGCGGTGAAAAACCACCCCCCTTGATTTTAAAAGATAATTTTTGATCCAAAATGGCCGCACAACAGAAAATCAATTACTTAGCGAAATTTGACCACTGAAGATGGGTTAGGTCGCATCGAAGAACTCGAGGAACGCTTGAACACCGGTTCCAGTAACTCTTCAACGGCCCATGTCCAGCAAGATCCGCACATGACCCTCATGTTTTGCGCCTTTGAAGGAAGACCACTTAATTTTACGGCTTTACGGAACTGCTACCGTCATACATTGGGGAGACCCGGCTTGGCGGGATCTATTTGCCAAATTCAAACCGCTTCCGGAAGCGCGACAGATTTTTGAGGTCACGATCGATTTGGTGCAAAGTTCCTGTGGTATGGCCGTCCCCTATTTTGCTTATGGCGATGACCGGGCACAGCTTAATCATTGGGCCGAGAAAAAAGGCGATAGCGGTTTGCACCGTTACTGGGAGGAAAACAATCAATGGAGCATTGACGGTATTCCCACCCACGTCGTTGCGAAAAACAATTGAATCGTTAGGTTACTCGGTTATAAGCGTGCTGCCCGATGTGACCAATAAAAGTGTAATGATTGATAAGGAAAACGAATGAACAACCGTTTAGTCTGGCAATACGATGAATCCCATCAGGTGGGAAAAGACTACAGTAGGCCCGAGGAAGTTGAAATTTATGAGGCAACCCATGCAAATTTTCGTGATCTCGAGCAGGAGAGCCGGACGTTGCTTGATGAGTTGAAAATCGGTGCAAATAACAGCGTGGTCGATTTTGGGGCGGGCACCGGCGTGTTCGCGATGCAAGCGGCGCTGCGTTGTGCCAAAGTGCATGCGGTGGATGTCTCACAGGCCATGATCGATTACGCCAAAGCCAAGGCTGCGCGAGCCGGTGTGACCAATATTGAATTTCATCACGGCGGATTTCTCAGTTATGAACACCAAGGTCGGGCTGCGGATGCGCTGGTTACGACTTTTGCCTTTCATCATCTGCCGGATTTTTGGAAAGGTGTCGCGCTGCAGCGCATGAATCGCATGCTGAAGTCCGGCGGCCGGCTTTATATCAACGACGTCGTTCTGACGCAAGATCAGGCGATCGCTAACATAACGGCTTTCATTGACAAGCAAGCGGCCGCTGGTGGCGATTTTCTGCGCCGGGATGCCGAGCAGCATTTTAAAGAGGAATTTTCGACTTATGATTGGATTATGGACGGTCTGTTGTTGCGGGCCGGGTTTACGATCGACAGTAAGATGATCCATGAGGGAGTATTTGGCGTCTATTTATGCACGAAACATGCATCGGATCGGGAGGCGGGTGTTGAAGGATAAACTTAGTTTCGTAATTTGCGGAAAAAATCGCTAGAACGATCGGAAGTAGTATGAATAACCTCAATTCGGGTTAAGCATTAGAGATAAAGGGTATCAATTCGTCCTGACGCAAATTGAGAGCCGGCTTTTCCTCTTGATAGGAATAAGCGATTAGACAAGCGATGATATTTAACAAATAGTTGCTGAGCGAGCGATGCCGTGAGTGTTCAAGGTCAAAAATATTTTTTAGCTGATCATTAATGGTTCCAATAATGCTGCGTTTACGCAACATCAATTTGTCAAATGTATCCAGGTGTTGCGGTTTCATGTTCTTCTTCAAAGTGGTAATCAGGGTCACATTCTGATTGGCCAACCCTTGCACTAATTTCTTGGAAATGTAACCCCTATCACCAAACAATTTACCAAACAAAGTCTTCACCAATTTCGGCACGGGTTTTCTGTCATCGACATTACCTGGGGTTAAGCAAAAGGACAAAATTTCGCCCTGATCATTGACGATCAGGTGAAGCTTAAACACATAAAACCAAGCGGTAGACGATTTTCCTCGACCAGCCTCATCGACGAAAGTTTTATGCCGTGGAATACGAATGTTTTTACAGACCGCAAGAGGCGTCGAGTCAATAAAGGCAATGCCGTGGGTCGCGCTACACCGGCTTTTCATGAAGGCGGTTAAAGGCCCCAATATCTCCGGCATAATCTCGACAAATCGATTATAACTGAGCAACCCGGAAAACGCCGTCCGCCAATACTTCTGGACATGTTTTTGGTAAAACCACTTGAAGGTTCGGTAGCCTGATTGATGGTAAGACACGATGATCGTGATGATTTCACTGAAAGTCATCCGGTGTGGACGATTGCGCTTCTTCTTTCCGTGCGTTAATTGGCCTTTTTGCCATTCAGGAATAAATGCCTGGCAAAAATCATCTACATCGCAAAATAATTGTGTTAACTTCATCGCTGAGAGGTGGTTGATGGAAAAATTGATATGAGAACCTATATTTTCCTGTTATCTCAACCGCCTGTCAGCTTTTCTTATCCCGAACTGAGGTTAACTTACGGCGCATATCGTGCTTTTTACAGGATTCAATTAAAGTATATAAGGTTTTTTGGCCTTCGATTAATGTTGGCGGTCCGACATATTTTGTGTCATTATTGACGTTTTGTGACGCTATTCTCAGTAATTACCCTTGTTTGTTTATTTTAATTTGGAAATTACTGACGTTGAAATAACACGGTAAATTACGATGCCCCTTGTCGAGTTAATACAGGTCTCCAAAACGTATCATCTAGGCGATACCTCCATTTCCGCGTTGCGCGATGTTAATCTGGAGATAGAAGGTAATGAATTCGTTGCCTTATGGGGGCCATCCGGTTCAGGTAAAACAACGACGTGCAATATTATTGGCTTGCTGGATCACCCGGGAAGCGGACATATCCGCCTTAGAGGTCACAAAATTAATGGCTTGTCCGATAATCAGTTGAGTGAATTGAGAAACCGGGAAATTGGTTTCGTATTCCAGAATTTCAATTTGATTCCGGTCCTTTCCGCATTGGAAAACGTCATGCTGCCCATGCAAATCAGAGGAGCCGACTCAACCTATGCGGAAAAACAAGCTAAGGAACAATTATCTAAAGTCGGTTTGGAAGCCTATTTCAATCAGCGCCCTAAAAAACTTTCCGGCGGACAACAACAGCGCGTCGCCATTGCTAGGGCTTTGGTCACCAGCCCCTCGCTCATTATTGCCGATGAACCGACGGCCAACCTGGACACGGCAACCGCTCATAAAATTATCGACTTAATGATGGAAATTAATTCCCGGGAAGGAACGACCTTCGTTTTTTCGACACATGACCAGCGTTTGCTCGAACGTGTCCACCGGCAGATTTTATTGCGCGATGGCATCATTTGCGAAGACAAAAAATTATAATTTCTAACACCGGAGCTAGGAAACCTTAAGGATCGATATCGATGGTCTGGACCAAAATAGCAATCAGAAATATCATGAAAAACGGACGCCGTTCGTTTTTTACCGTTATTGCAATTACCCTCGGCTATGCCGCCATTGTTTTATTCGATGGTTTCATTACTTATATGTTCACCGGGCTGAAGGAATCGGTAATTTACGCCCATGGCGGAGGGCATCTGACCGTTTTTAAAAAGGGATATCTGGAAAAAGGTAAATTACATCCGGAACAATATCTAATTACCAATGACGAGTTACGGGCAATCGATACCATTTGCGCCAAACGCGACGAAATTTTAGTTACCTCCCCGGAATTAAATATCAACGGATTAATCAGCAATGGTCATGTTTCCACAATATTTATCGCTACCGGCAGAGTTCCTTCCAAACATCAAGCCATAAAAAACCATTCAACCAGTAAATTAGGAGCGAGCAAATACTACGAGGGCGAATCGCTCACAGACGATAACGTATCGGGCATTGGAATCGGTAGCAGCCTCTCGCGCTTAATGGGTTTACCGGCCGGTAGCTCCGATGCGATTGTGGTGGCGCCGACGGTTGATGGGGCAATGAACGCCTTGGACGCCAAAATCATCCAAACGGTCCAAGCGGGCAATGAAGTGCTTGAAGACAAGTTGGCGACCGTATCTTTAGATTTTGCGCAAACACTTTATGATACCGAGTCGGTCGATCGCGTTCGCATTCTATTGGCGAATGAACAAGATATTGCCTCAGTCACGGACTACCTAAAGACTGCCTTCGAGAACCAGGAAATGGACCTGGAAATTAAAGAATGGATCGAACTTTCCCCTTTTTACGTAAAAGTGAAAAACCTGTTCGAATTTATTTTTATTTTTGTATTTTTGATTGTTATTACCGTAGTCGTAATGAGTATTATCAATACGCTCGGCATGGCCATCATGGAAAGAACCACGGAAATTGGCACCCTGCGGGCAATGGGTTTGAAACGTTTCGGAGTGATACGCCTGTTTGCTATCGAAAGCTCCATCTTGGTGCTGATAGGCGCCATTTTAGGGCTGATCATTGCGTTATCCGCCCGCAGCCTGATTGAGATCTTTGACGTTAGATGGATACCGCCGCAGTTAGCGTTAGCTGTGCCATTGGAAATACACTTGGTTTACGGGCATATGCTCGCTATTCTGGTTTTACTGGAACTGTTAGCGGTCGCGGCGGCTATTATGCCGGCCAGGCGCGCTGCCTACAAGAATATCGTCGACGCTTTGAACCATTCCTAGTATATAATCAACCGATAGATCAAATTTCTGATGACAAGAAGACAAGATCCGGATTTAAAATCTGTCACAAATTTTGCTTTAATAAAACCACGGCCGGACATCAACCAACAAATCGGCCGACACACTCGATAATCAAAACAAACAGATGTTAAGGTACATTAGTAAAATGACAAATATACCGATTGTATCACTGATATTGTTGCTTGCTTTATCCGGCACATGCGCAGCTGAAGAAGACTACCACAATATACTGTTGACCGCTGACAAAGCTCGGGGAAACTTCAGCGGCATAACCTGGGAAGTCAATGTGAAAGCCAAAAAGAAGCACAAGCAGTATTTTGTCCAGGCATTGGGATTTGATTTGCTCGCGGAAACGATTTCCCCGGCAAAATATAAAGGCAGCAAAATTTTGATGGTTTCCGGCAATATGTGGTTCTATAAACCCAGACTAAGTAAACCGGTACCTATTTCAAGGCGACAAAAACTGCTGGGAGATGCGGCCTACGGCGACATCTCATCGACCAATTATGCCGATGACTACAATATCGATTCGGTTCACGACGAAACCGTCAATGATGAGCCCTGCTTGTTGTTCCACTTGTCTTCCAAAACGAAAGAAAATACCTACGACAAAATCGATTATTGGATATCGAAGGAACGGGGCGTCGGAATAAAGGCCGACTACTTTACCGTTTCTGGAAAATTAATAAAATCCGCAACGATGGAATATACTAATTCAGTCGTTGTAGCCGGACAAAAGCGCCTGTTTATTTCCAAAATCGCGATAAACGATGCAATCCAGTCAGGTCCGCCGACACTACTTGAGTTCGATGACCCCGAATTGAAAGAAATTCCCAATTATGTGTTCAATGTGAATTTTCTGCGCCGCTGACATGAAAAATAGCTGCTTGCTGGTTTTTGTGCTGCTGACAGCTCTGGAAAACGCAAATGCCGAACAAGACCAATCATCGGAACTTTTTCAATCGCTTCAAGATTCGTTGTCTTACCGGTTCTACATGCAAGGTTTCGGAATAGCCCAACAACCCGCCGATTCCGCTTTAAACGCCAATAACCGCTTTAAGGTGCCGCGTTATACCCTGGGCGTGGATGTCAGACCGGAACTATTTTTCGATTCGCACTATGTAGCGGCTGTCTTAAAGCCGCGTATGCAATTACGTGCCAATCAATGGGAAGACGGTTTTGTCAAAGGGCAGAGCCAAACCGACATTGATTTTTTCATTTACGAAGGTTCTTTGACACTGAAGTTCGACAATGAACTGTTTGCCTCTTATGGGCGCGAAAACTTGCAATGGGGCCCTTCCGCGCTACTGTCTCCTTCCAACCCTTTTAATCCGAATAATAACCAAAATACGCCCACAACGGAAATGCAGGGCATGGATTATGCCAAACTGATCTGGGTTCCAACCTACAATTTTTCCGCCTCTTTTTTAGCCAATACCGATGTAGGCAGGTTTGAATTATTTGACAGGCAGTTTCACAATACCTATGCCGTTAAGTTGGATTACACCGGCGACGATTACTATCTGAGCCTGATTCCTTCCTACCAGGAGCAGGCGGAAAAATTCCGACTGGGTTATATCGGACAGTGGAATGTGACGGATGCGTTGTTGCTCTATACCGAGGGCAGCATTATTGAACGGAGAGGCGATTTTTCCCTGTTATTCGGCGGAGCGTATACACTGGAAGCGGGGGGAACGCTGACATTGGAATATTTTCATCATGAGAACGGGTGTACTTTGGAACCCGCATCGCTTTGTCTCACCCCGCTCTACGACGACAAGCCGGTTGGCACCTTTCTCAGAAAGGATTATCTGGAATTTCAATATTATGAGGTAGAAATCTTTGATAGTATGGACTTTGTAATGAGATGGACTCACGGCTTGAATGATAACTCCGATTTTGCCGTCGGATATCTGCAATATCATGTCGATGACAAAATACAACTATTTTCTGTCGTCTCGGGGGGGATCGGCGGCTATGGAGATGAACTCAGCGGGCTAATCGATTATTCAATCCAGTTAGGTGCTGGCTATAGCTTTTAGCTTGAAGAAGCGACAACCATGTGGTTTTTCCATCACCCACTCGGCACAGCGGCGATATGCGCCGCCTTATCTGTGTTCTCTTGGTCGGAGGATATGGATGCAGGCTGTCGACCTTGACCTCCCTACTGATCACCTGCAACCAAGCCGAGTTCTAGTCGTTTCATCATTAGGTAACGTATTAAAAACCAAACGTCGAGAGATTTCCGTGATGAAAAAATTAAAAATCGCTGTGTAAATTATTTAACCGATGGCACAAACCATGCAGCAGGTTTATCTAACGTTAGAAGACATCGTGATAAAGCATGAATCAAGCAATTTAGTTAAAGCATCCCGGCAAACTGATCGCATTGCAAAAATCACGTTGCGTTTGCACCCGTTTAATATTTCTAAATTTACGACTATCCAATTGAGTACACAAAGGCGTATATTTAAACAAAATATCCGCCTACAAAATGTTTTATGTAAGGAGTGATAAATGAAAGCATCAAAAGAACCCATTGCAATTATCGGCATCGGTTGTCGCTATCCGGGAAAAGCGAATGATCCTGAATCGCTGTGGCAAATGTTAATGAATAGAACTGATGCGGTAACCGAAATTCCGCAAGACCGGTGGAATATCGATAAATATTATCACTCTGATATGGCCGCACTTGGGAAGTCGTATGCAAAATGGGGGGGCTTTATTGAACAGATCGACCGGTTTGATCCGGAATGTTTTTCGATCTCTCCGCGTGAAGCCGATTTAATGGACCCCCAACAGCGTCTCCTGCTTGAGGTGGCCTGGCAGGCTCTGGAAGACAGTGGCCACCAAGTCGAGAAATTATCCGGCAGTAATACCGGCGTATTCATCGGATTATCCACCAATGATTACGCACAAATCCAAACCGATTTAAACGATCCGCAACGCGTGGACCCCCATTCGGCAACGGGCAGCGCTTTTAGCATTGCCGCCAACCGCATTTCCTACTGCCTCAATTTTCATGGCCCCAGTTTTGTTGTCGATACCGCTTGCTCGTCTTCACTGGTCGCGACGCACTTAGCCTGCAAAAGTCTGTTAGCCGATGAATGCGACATTGCATTGGCGGGCGGCGTCAACTTGATTTTGTTACCCACTCCCTATATCAGTTTTTGCGCCGCCACCATGCTGTCGCCCGACGGCCGATGCAAAGCCTTTGATGCCCGGGCCAACGGTTTCGTACGCGGCGAAGGTGCGGGCATGGTCGCGTTAAAACGATTATCCGCGGCATTGGCCGACCGCGACCCGATCTATGCGGTCATCAATGCTACCGGCATCAATCAAGATGGCCGCACCAATGGCATTTCATTACCCGATAAGGCAGCGCAAAGGGCATTAATCGAATCGGTTTACCAACAGGCGGATATCGATCCCAGCAAGGTGTTTTATATTGAAGCACACGGGACCGGGACAGCGGTCGGAGACCCGATCGAAGCCGGCGCCTTAGGAGAAGCCTTCGGTAATCACCGCGCCGCTGATGAAAGCTGTTATTTGGGCTCAATAAAAACCAACATCGGCCACCTGGAAGCCGGAGCCGGCATGGCAGGACTCATCAAAGCCACATTGTGTTTAAAACATCGCGCCATCCCGCCGAATCTGCATTTTGAGACTCCGAACCCGAACATCCCTTTCGACGATCTCAAATTGCGCGTTCCTGTAGCCCCGATAGCCTACCCCGAAACGAACGCCCGGGAAATGATCGTCGGCGTCAATTCCTTCGGTTTTGGCGGCACCAATGCGCATGCCGTACTATCTGAGTACCGGAACAATGCCACCCCATCGGCAGCAGAATCGCAGCAACAAAGAACGGATTGCATTTACCTTCTCCCCTTATCCGCCCGTTCCGAGGAGGGACTGAAAGAACTGGCCCAACATTATGCGGGCTACCTAACCGACAACGACACCTTGAACATTGCCGACCTGGTGTATACCGCTTCGCTACATAAAACCCACTATATCCATCGTTTAACATTGGCGGTGGAAGATGTCGCCGACGCTCAACAACAATTACAGGCGTTCGTCAACGGGGAACAACGAGTTGGCATGTCGTCACGGAAATGCCTTCGCGAAGCCGATTTTAAACTGGCATTCGTTTTTTCCGGACAAGGGCCGCAGTGGTGGGCCATGGGACGAGAATTATTGCAAAAAGAGCCAGTATTCCGAGACAAAATAATCGAATGTGACCGGTTGATGAATCACCACGCCAAGTGGTCATTGCTGACCGAATTAACCGCTGACGAAGAAACCTCCCGCATCGCCGAAACAGAAATTTCTCAACCCCTATTATTCGCCTTACAGGTCGCCTTGGCGGCACTGTGGAAGTCGCGGGGGATTGAACCGGACGCCCTGGTTGGCCATAGTGTTGGCGAAGTGGCCGCGGCGCATATCTCCGGCGCGATAGATTTAGCCACTGCAGTAAAAGTGATATTTTACCGCGGCCTGTGCATGAGCCACGCAACGGGTATTGGTGGCATGATGGCGGCAGCACTTACGGTAGAACAGGCAACCGACTTGATCAAGCCCTATGGCGACGCCGTAACCATTGCTGCAATCAACAGTCCCTCGTCAGTGACACTATCGGGAGAACCGGAAAAACTGAAGGAGCTGGCCGTACAACTGGATCAACAAAATATCTTCAATAGAATGCTCGATGTGCAATTTGCATTCCACAGTTCGCAAATGGATCCGATCCGGAATGAGTTGATCTCGGCCTTGGGGCAACTGCCGCTGAATCAAATCAATCGCCCGATCTATTCCACGGTAACCGGTAACCGGGTTGAGAAAAACGAATTCAACGGGGAATATTGGTGGCATAATGTGCGCGAAAAAGTCCGTTTTGCCCCGGCGATCCAAAACATGATCAAGGATGGATACAACCTCTTCATTGAGCTTGGCCCTCATCCTGTTCTGACCACGTCCATCACGGAATGCGCCGAAACCGGCAAAGTCACCATCATTCCCAGTTTACGGCGTAAAGAGGACGAAATCCGCAATATGCTGGGCAGTCTGGGTAATCTCCACACCCTGGGCTACCCGGTCAATTGGAAACTGATCCATAAACAAGCCGGTCACTTTATCCGGCTGCCCGGTTACCCTTGGCAAAAGCAACGCTACTGGCATGAATCGGAAACCTGGGTCAATCGCCGGGCTGGCAAGCTTGCCCATCCATTATTGATGATTAAGGCCGATAGCGCCAACCCATGCTGGAATACGGCGCTCGATATCCCTTATTATCACTATCTAGCCGACCACAAAATCCGTGACAATATCGTGTTTCCCGCGGCCGGTTATGTCGAAATGGCTATTGGCGCAGCCTGTGAACGGTTTTCGAACAAGCCTTTTGTCATCGATAACATTCAAATTCAGAAAGCTCTCTATATTGCTGAAAAAAGCGCGCCGGTTTTACAGTTCTCGATTGATGAAAATGACACCTCATTCGTCATTCGTTCGAGCTCGTCACTGCAAGACGGGACGTGGACCACACACTGTAAGGGTTATATCCGAAACTACTCGCTGCCGGCTCCCGCCATTGAACTGGAACGACTTAAACAAACTTTGACACAATACAGCTCACAGGAACAAATCTATCAGCGTTTTGCCTCTACCGGCTTACGTTTCGGTCCGGCCTTTCGCGGTTTGATCGGATTGCATATCGACCAAGGCGTGGCACTTGGGAAAGTGCATCTACTGGAAACCAACCAACAGCACGGATCGGGCTATCATTTCCATCCCGCCCTGCTCGATGCGTGTTTTCAGACGCTCTCCGGGACGTTGCCCGAGCAATTTTCCGATAACCTCTACCTGCCTGTAGCAATCGAGCAACTCAGATACTATGCGGACGCGCCGCAACAGGTTTGGGTTCATGCGAAATGCGTGCATGCCAATAGCAACAGCTTGGCCGGCGATTTACGTATCTACGCGCCAACAGGCCAATTATTAATCGAAATTAAAGGCTTTCGGTGCCAAGGCATCGATAGCGCGCGCGATAGCACCGATAAACTCAATGCATTCTATCAATACCACTGGTGGCAGAGTCCAACGAATGAAGAGCAAAAATACCGCAAAGCGGTGGATTTTTTGCCTGATTTTTCTCAGTTGGCCGACCCGCTTTACCAAGAATCCGTTGCCTATGCAGAGCAAGTTGGCGGACATGAACAGTTGGAAGCGATGGTCGAAGCATTTGACGAATTAGCAGTGGACTATATTGTCAATGCCTTCGTGGAATTGGGCTGTCCATTGACTGAAGGCGCGAAATTGACGGTTGACGGCTTGATCGCCCGACATGGCGTACAGGAATCTTATCGACGTTTACTGCAGCGCCTGTTAGAGATCCTTGCTGAGCAGTCGTTAATAGCGCTATTTGCGCCCGACTCAGGAGTGATCAAACGAACCTTAACCGCACGCGATATGGCTCCGCAATGGACACAAGCGCTACACGCTTATCCGGGCGCATTCTCGGAATTAACCCTCATTCGAAACTGCGGCGCCCACCTTGCCCGTGTTTTGCGGGGAGAACAGGACCCGTTGCAATTGCTCTTCCCGGATGGTTCCTCAACCAATGCAGAGCATTTTTATACCGACTCACCTTCATTTGTCCTTTACCTTTGCATCGTCAGGAAGGCGCTTGAATTAGTCGTCGCGAATTTGCCTTATGGCAGAAACCTGAGAATTTTGGAAATAGGTGCCGGAACCGGTGGAATGACAACCAACATACTCAACCTGTTCCCAAAAGATCGCACTGAATATTATTTTACCGACATCTCAGGTGCTTTTTTCCCTGCAGCGGAACAACGATTTAAAGACTATCCGTTTGTCCGCTACCAAATGTTGAATATTGAAAACGACATTGAGCAGCAAAATTATGAACCACATTCTTTTGATATCGTGCTGGCGTCGGACGTACTGCACGCGACCCAAAATCTGGATGCGTCGTTAAAAAATATTAAAAGCCTGCTAGCACCCTCCGGACTACTGTTGGTACTGGAGGTGGAAAAGAAAACGCCTTGGGTCGATATTATTTTCGGCTTGACTGAAGGCTGGTGGCGATTTGCCGATACAGACTTACGACCCGATTACCCGCTGATTTCACAGGCCAAATGGAAACAAATTTTGCTTGATAACGGTTATTCTTCCCCAACCTTTGTGACCAGCCACACCGATCAAAAAGCTTCACCGCAAATCGTTTTTTTAACTCAGGCAGCAGAACATAATACGGCTGCGACTGAAACTTTGTCGGACAATACTCGAAATCAACCCGAAGGCGCAAAAAACTGGATGATTTTTGCCGATCAAGGTGGAATTGCAAAGCAGCTTGAACAATCGCTCAAGACACGAGGTTGCAATGTGACGCAGGTCCATCGGGGCGAGAATTTTTCACGTACCGCGGAAACGGAGTATGTTATAGCGGCCGGAGACAAAGCTGATATGATCCGCCTGATTGCAGAACGAAGCGGTGATTCCGATATCGGTATCATCTATCTCTGGAACACCGACGCCCCCCGCTGGAACGCCGGTGAAAGCGAAGCCATTCAGCAAAGCGAAAAGCTAGGTTGCCATACCCTTCTTCATCTGCTCCAAGCCTTAACAGAAACCGGCTTGAAAGAGCGGCTGAAGCGTTTGGTATTAGTGACAACCGGCGCGGAAGCGCTGACTATTGAAAACGATCCGGTACGTTTTGAACAAAGCGCTCTAATCGGTTTCGCACGGGTCGTACAGCAGGAACATCCTGAAATAAATTGCAAAACCGTCGATATTGATGAAGATTCTGACGCTACGTCTTTATTGATCGCGGAATTATTTACCGACGATAAAGAAAATGAAGTGGCTTATCGGCATGGCGAACGCTTTGCGCCGCGCTTGAGAAAGCAGGATCCCCCTTGTTTGACGGTTGACAGCACAACCGACCAGGAAACGCCCTATTTCCGTTTACAAGCCCAACCGCCGGGTGCAATCAACAATTTGCAGCTACAGCAAGTCTCCGCTCCACAGCTACAAGGGGAACAGGTTGAGATTAAAGTCATGGCGGCATCATTAAATTTCAGAGATGTCATGAAAACCCTAGCCTTATACCCCACCGATGACGGAAATGACTATTTCCTCGGCGATGAGTGCAGCGGCATCATCACCGGCGTCGGTCCGGACGTCACCGATCTGCGTGTCGGTGATCCGGTTATTGCCGTTGCACCGGGAAGTTTTGCTTCCAAAGTCATCACCCTGCGCCAGTTCGTCATGCCCAAACCGGCACATCTTAACCATCAGGCGGCAGCGACAATCCCGATCGTCTTCTTGACGGTCTACTATGCCTTGCACAACCTTGCGAGGATCCAAAAGGGTGAAAAAGTCCTTATTCAAGCTGCCGCCGGCGGTGTCGGTTTAGCTGCAGTACAAATCGCTAAACACGCTGGTGCCGAAGTTTTCGTAACCGCCGGCAACAATGAAAAGCGGGAATTACTCCGTAATTTAGGTGCAAATCACATCATGGATTCCCGGTCATTGACCTTTGCCGATGAAATTATGTCGATTACCGCAGGACGGGGCGTGGATATCGTACTTAATTCATTGGCAGGAGACGCTATTGCTAAAGGAATCGATAGCTTAGCGCCTTATGGCCGCTTTTTAGAATTGGGAAAAATGGACATTTACCAAAACAACAAAATCGGTTTATGGGCTTTTAGAAAAAATCTTGCATTTTATGCAATAGACCTCGCTAGAATGTTGAGCGACAAGCCCGAATTGCTGAGTTCCATCTTCCGCGAAGTCCATGACCTGATCGAAAACGAACATTTATTCCCTCTGCCGCACCGCGTTTTTCCGGTAACGCGCATCAAAGACGCGTTTCGATATATGGCCCAAGGGAAACATATTGGCAAAGTCGTCGTTTCGCTACACGAACGGAATGTTCCCGTAATTCCGCTGGCGGAAAAACGACCACTAAATTTTAATGATCAGTCCAGTTACATGATTACCGGCGGTTTCGGCGGTTTCGGCATCACCTTGGCCCATTGGATTATTCAAAATGGTGGCAAGCATCTCATTCTGGTCAGCCGCAGCGGCGCCGATTCCGAACAAGCGCAACAAACCCTGGCCGAATTACAGGCAACCGGCGCGACAATCTTGCCCGTCAAAGCGGATGTCACCGATTGCCGCCAAGTTGCCGCACTAGCCAATCAATGCGCCACAGCTATGCCGCCCCTCAAAGGCATTTTTCATACCGCCATGGTTATGGATGACGGCGTTATCATGCAACTGGACGAGCGGCGGATCAGCAACGTTATGGCACCGAAAGTTCAAGGAACCTGGAATCTGCACCATCAGTTCCTGGATCTGAAATTGGATTATTTCGTCCTATTCAGCTCTATCAGTTCACTAGTTGGCAACCCCGGACAAGCGAATTACGTAGCTGCCAACTTTTTTATGGATATGTTTGCGCATTACCGCCGGTCACAGGGATTGCCGGCGATTGCCATTAACTGGGGGGCGCTGAATGAGGTAGGCTATCTTGCCAAATTTGAGGAGGTCTCCAAGCAATTGCAAAACAAAGGCATTATAGGTTTTTCGCCCGATGAAGCGATGACCGCCATGGAACGCATCTTGTTGGATAATCCGATACAAATCAGCCCAGCGCTGATTGAATGGCAGGAATGGGGCAAAATATACCGCAACCGTGGGTTGCCTCCGCGTTTTTCGCTGCTCATCGATGAGCAAGAGTTACAGGAAAAATACAGCGACCAAAGCGGCCTGATCCGCACCCAAATCGATGAAGCCGCTCCGGAGCAATGCGCGGACATTATCGCTAAGTACATTCGCGAACAAGTCGCTTCAGTTCTGCGCGTCCCCCCGGAAAAACTTGAATTTGATCAACCGCTGAACGAGCTCGGCTTGGATTCATTGATGATGGTGGAATTAGGGACCCGCATAGAGAACGATTTATCCATCTCACTGCCAACCGGACAACTCATGCAAACGCCATCGTTAACGGGATTGGCTAAAGTGGTCTTGAAAGTGATCGGGAAAGATGTGGGCGGACAACAGCCGGTATCGCCGGCTGCGCCAACGGCTGCCGACACCAGCCAGCCCAAGTATCCCGACATCCTGATTCCACTAAAACCGGCAACCGATGCCAAGCTGTTATTTTGTTTTCATCCGGCCGGCGGAATAGTCAACGATTATGAATCGTTGACCGAAAGGCTACCGGATGATATCGGAGTGATGGCGCTACAATCCTGCGTATTGGCCGGTGCCGACCGTGAGTTTGCGAACATCGACGCAATGGTGGATGAGTATGTCAAGATAATTCGCCAGCAACAATGTACCGGTCCCTATTACTTGCTCGGTTACTCTTTCGGTGGCGTGATCTGCCTGGCGGTTGCGGCCAAATTGCAGGAACAAAACCAAGCAGTCGCTTTTGCCGGCATTATCGACAGTGAAATAAATCTTCGCGATAAAAACAGTAAGGCCAAGCTTCTGCAGCGGATTATCCCGGAAATGATCAATTTCTTCTTTAATCAGATTGCCGTGCTGAAAACTTTACCTCAGCAAATACAATTGCAACACAAAGAGGAAATTTTGCAACTGATGGGCACTGCGGTAATGGATCAAAATTCCGAGGACTTGTTTATCGACTGGATTAAAGAAAAACAATACGCCATTGATGCTCGGCAATTGGAAATAATTCGCAACTACCTGGTCTTATTCAGAAACCACGTTGAAATCATGGAACAATACATTCCGCAAACACTCTCTTCGGTGCCTGTCAGTGTGTGGATGACCCATGAAGGCTATCATTGTACCGAAGCGGAAAAAGAGGCATGGCTTCAATTGACTGATGAAGGTGTGAATTTTGAAATTATTCCGGGTTCACACTACACAGTGATGCAGCCGCCTCATGTGGACTATCTGGCTGAACAAATTGTAAAAAACATGCTCACCGAGGACTCGGCCATCGCATGATTTATAACCTGTTCACCATGATAAGCAATTAATCCGCCGAGCGGATCAAAAATATCGTCAAAAACTATGCGCTTGATATTAGGACCGCCCGGCAGCGTCATCGTTTCGCTTACGGTCCCGATATCTCGTGCAGGACGTAGGGGCTAAGTATTTGATCGCATTGGAAGTTCAACAAATATACTGCGGCAAAACGATTGTTGCCGCTTGCAAATCCAGTTCAAAACCCAATCCTTGATAGTATCAGCCGGCCTAAATTTACACTCATCAAGACGTTTGCATAATATCGATCCACAATAAAACACGGCAAACGTTAACCTATCCTTAGAGGAGGGTTGTTATGAAATACGGTATTTCTGTTTTATCATTACTAACAACATTATTTTTCGTTTCTACCGGCTTGTCTTTTGCCGCAGACGATCACGGGAAAGAAGCGCTGAAACACGCGCAACTCGCGACACAATAATTGTCGTGAAACCGGTCAAGATCATTGACGCGAGACACCAATCCCTGTTTCAAAACATTTGCCAACGCCTTTGTCCTGATTAGCATAGAAAAAGTGCTGTTCCCGGCACGTTGACAAATAACGGGGTAAGAGGGGAAGTGTGCTTGAAAAACGGAAAGGGGCTTTCCACGATAGACTTTTGATCACTCAATTCAATTAAACATCTACTCATCGGCCAAACTTGCAAGTCCGAATAGCCTCTTTGTGGCTGATGAAATATCCGGGCTAGCATCTATTATTGCCACGACTTTAAAAAAATTTTGAATAAGTTCTCATATTGCAAAAATATGATTGGAAAGCCTTGCTAAAATCCCTTATTCGGACTAACGTCAACTTATTAGAGGAGTTAGAATGAATTCGATAAATTTCCGGGAATTTTCTGACCCCTCTGACCTCTGCTGTGTTGGCGGCTCACTTCCGGGGAGTAGTACAGTCTTGCACCCCAGGTGGGTAGAGCCAATCAACAAATACTCAACCCTGCTGAAATCGCGGCAGAAGGAGTAAGATCATGAATATTTCGTTACTAGACGACGAATTTCGCAAAAGAAGTCAATACTTCTTGACGGTGTGGATGCTAACGGCAATTATTTTCGCCCTTGGGGGGTGGTCATCCAAGTCATGGGCGGCCCCCATAGAATGGCCCGGTTCCAGCGGAGGGAATAATCACTGGTACGAGCTGATTACCACCCCTGAGACTTGGAGCGATGCAGAGGCGGCAGCCGAAGCTTTGGTTGTCGCTGGCGCACCTGGACACTTGGCGACGATCACTTCCGAGGCAGAGCGTTCTTTCGTTGCAACTAACTTGACGACTGGTCAGGCGTGGTTGGGCGGCTTTCAAGGGCCGGGAGCCAGTGAGCCTGCTGGCGACTGGGAACTGGTAACCGGAGAACCTTTCGTCGAGTTCTGGAGGACCAACGAACCGAACAACTCCCCAAATGACTCCGATTGCCTGGAATTTCGCGGTGGCGAGTTCAACGATAGGGCATGCGGGCAAGCAGTCGCCTATATAGTAGAGTACGAACCTGATGCCCCTCCCCCCAAGACAGAGCAAGAGGACCTTACTGACGAGGGGGGCGATGAAGTCGACGACACCGACTTCGGTGATGATATGGACCTTATTGAGTACGGGGACGAGGCTGAGACTATTGTTCCAATGCTGGCCATAGGAGCGCCGAACGACGAGTCCAGCCCCATTCGCGGAGGCAAGGTATACATCTACGAACGCATCGCCGACCCCTTACCTCAATGGGAACTCGCGGCAACCCTGGTTGCACCGACACCGGAAGAGGGGGGCGGCTTTGGTGCGGCAGTTGTTTTCGATCCCGAACCCGATGCCGCTGATGCCTGCTTGGCCGTTGGATCGCCGGGCGAGGATTGCATGGTCAATGGTAATCCGGTAGCCGATTGCGGCGCGGTGTATAACTACTGTTACGACGGTTCGACCTGGAACTTCTCCTACAAGATTTCGCCGCTGGATGTCGGAGCTGAGCCGCAGCCGCCCACAATGTTAAGCCGTGGGATGAATTTTGGAGCCGAACTCGCCATGGCGGTGACGAACAGCAGGATATTGGTCGTCGGCGCGCCGGGTATGGACAGGCCGGTTATCGGCGCTGATGTAGGTGAGGCCTATGAGTTCACCATCAACAGTCCGCCGGTTCTTAGCAATACTCTGAGCGATCTTCTGGCTTCGGATGATCTTATGGCAGGTTCAGAGTTCGGGTCTTCTCTCGCGATAGCACGGGTAGGCAGCTACCGGATTGCGGTCGGCGCACCCGGCTTCGACTTGGGAACGGGGCGCGTCATCACTTTCTTCAAGAGCAGCCCTCTTGCCAAGGAGCAGACCTTCGATGCTCCCGCCGGAGTTGGAAGCCTTGGCCGTTTCGGCACTTCGGTGGCATTGTCGGAGGACCCGCATTTGTTCGTGGGAGCCCCTCAGCTAAATGGCAGCACAGGCGCCGCTTATCTTTATGAATTCAGTAGCACGGGGACCTTGGTGAACACCCTTATCGGCCCGTCGCTTGGCTGCGAGTTCGGGAAATCGCTGGCCATGGATGCCACGGCAAAGTTCATGCTTGTGGGCGCTCCGGGCTGCAGCGGCTCGCCGCCCGGGTCAGGCCTCGTGTTTCCGTATTTCCGCTCGGGGTTTAAGCCTATCCTTGCGAATCTCGTGCATCCGCCGACTGCAGACGAGTCCGGTGGATTCGGCGGATCGCTTGTGATCAAGGGAGGCGTGTTAGCTGTTGGTGAGCCGGGCTCGGAGACGGTATCGGTCTTCTCCTTTCCGGATACGGACGAGGATGGCGTGATAGACGGTGTCGACAACTGCGAAATGATCGGCAACCCAGATCAAACGGACTCTGACGGAGATGGCGCCGGCGACGCGTGCGATCCCTGTCCCTTGGACCCTGACGATGACGCGGATCAGGATGGGGTATGTGGCGATATAGACAATTGCCCGAATACACCATTGGGAGAGGTCGTCAATGCCAGTGGTTGCTCCATTGACCAGTTATGTCCGTGCGAAAATGATTGGCAAAACCACGGTGCCTATGTCAGCTGTGTTGCAAAAACAGCTCTAAGCTTCCATTCAAGCGGACTAATTGACGCCTGTGAAAGTGGCTCAATCATCTCGGAAGCAGCCCGGTCGGATTGCGGAGCCAATCCACATTCGAAAATCGGGAAGTATTATTTCTCGCGTTTTTTTGTGAAGCATTGGATTCGAGAGCACCTGTTCATCGATATCAATAGATGTAATAGCCCGCATGATTGGCATAGGCATGGCAGGCAATAGTCTCCGAGGCTCTAATATGAATCAAAGTACGTCATCTACGGAACCGCGGAGACGTTTCCGGCTAAGAGTTTATCCATCTCATGGATTTAGCGACTCAAAGTCTCCTTGACGATGAGCCGGTTAGCACTTTCGGGAAGGGCTTATCGTCTCAGATGCAGCCCGATCGGAATGCCAAGCCAACCAAGGAGGAGCAAGAGGAGTGAATTAGCTCGCGCGGATGTTCGGTGTACAACGGGCCGTGAGTAGCGCCTTAGGGCTCAGTATTTTGCCGCAGTCTGCGCGGGAAGTGTAGGCGTAAGCGAAATACAAGGCATCCCGAGGCGGCATCAAGCTAATGGGGAGAGCCGGCACAAGGCGAAGCGGCGTACCGTCGTAGAGGCAAGGATGAACGCGGGCAGCAGGCGGCAGTAACCTGCGACATCATTTTCCGCTATTGAATTCGGAGGAGCGTCTGGTCAGCTTTTGCGAAAAATCGTGGCGCTAGTTTGATACGTGTTTTGCGTATAAATGACTATTAGGAGAAAGCAGAGATGAAAAGAACATTTATTAACACCATGTTGTTTGTTTCGTTTTTGTTCACTGGGCAGGCAATTGCCGCCGATGGCCTCAACCTGCCAATCGGCGGGCTTATACATAGTTACAACAAAGCCAGCCTGCATGGCTCATACATTTACCAGTTCGCGGGAACCCGATGGGGCGATCCCCCCCAAAAAATATCCGAGACCGGGATATTTACCGCCGATGGCAAAGGACATCTGACGGCAATCGCGGACACCTCTATTGACGGCGAGCCGGTAGTATTACATCAATATGGCACGGCTTGGGATTGTGAATACACTGTTGAACCTAACGGTTTTGTCGATCTAACTTGTGATAACCTTGTTATGGAGGTGGAGGGCATCACCTGGACCATGATGATCGGGGGCGGCCCTTTTAATAGAGATGTTAAATTTCAATCCATGGGTGATCAACCCGGTTTTGGACGTGTAGATATCCAAGGATCGGGAATTCACCAATAATGTTTAAAAGGGCGCCACGATTTTTCGCAAAAGCTGACCAGACGCTCCTCCGAATTCAATAGCGAAAAATGGCGCGACGCGGCGGCTAGCCGAAATTATGACTGCGATCTTCATGCCGATGTCCTTATGAGTGGTCATGTCCCTTTATTGATGACGCGCCATCTTATCGGAAACGCTTTATCAAGCCGTTTTCCGGATAGTGACCGGTATCTGCTGGTATGTGCCTGTTATGATTCGCCGTT
>JBNLCC010000081.1:0-54630 GCA_050303615.1 Methylococcaceae bacterium
TGCAGGTCCTCTCCCTGGTTGTTGGTAAAGGGAACGATCTCGTTATCCACGAAGCGCAGCACGTCTTGCTCAAAGTCTCGCAATCTCTCCAGCAGATTCCTGGCTTTCGATCGCTTCAGTCGTCCCCGTTTCTTTTTGCGTCGGGTTTCATCGGGGGGCGGGCATTCCATCGCCGCTCTTTCAAGTCGTTTTCGATATCTCCGGCGCCACCGTTCGTCCTCATCCGTCGGTAACCGCCCCCCGGCTTCCTCTACCGCTTTCTTGAGGTCGAGCAGCAACTGCTGCATTTCCTTAGCCCACTGCTGATGCTCTTGCTCAAAGGCCCTTTCCAACTCCCTGAGGTGATGAGCATTGCATAGGGCATGGAGACAGGGGTAATGGTAGTACGGCTTCCAGTGATCATGTCACAACACGCCCTTAAAAGCAGGCAGGATGCCGATCTCGTCCATCGCCTCTGTACCCCGCTTTGCGTGTGGATAGAGCCAGGTCAATGAAGCTTTGGAAGCACTATGCAGCCAGTGGCGCTGGCCGCCGATATTGATGCCTGTCTCATCGACATGCAGGAGCTCAGACGCGGCGGGTTGAGGCTTCACCCATTGTTCAAAGGACTCTAACCGATCATACGCTTCCTGATTGAAGTTGAACACAGAGCCGGCACTGACCCGAATCTGCACCTGGTCCTGAAAGTGATCCCGGATCCGGTCATAAGGAATCAGCTGGTACTGGGACATATAAACCGCGTTCGCCTTCACGTTGAGTCCATACTGAACCGGTCGGGTCACACCCTCGGGAAAGGCGGCGACTATTCGATTCCCCTGTGGGTCCTCAAGAATCTGCGCCCGGTATTCGGTGACGAACCGAGAGATGTCGAGATCGATGACCTGCCGTATTTCATAGCCGGCCTCCTGATACTCAACTCCCTTGCGCAAGGTGCGCCGATCAACCTTTAATTCAGTCACCTCATCCGGATCATCCACTGGCTCCAGCGTGGTCCCGTTATGTCCTTTCTGTCCTCCGGTCTTCCTTTGGCTTTTACCCTTCTTGCTTTGCTTTTTCCGGTTTGGATCCGTAGACGGTGGCTTATGACTGTTTTGGCTATTGAGGCTGATGCGGTTCAGCAGGAGCGTGACCAAAAGCAACAATAACTCCAGTGCAGACCTGAGCGCAGAGCGATAGCTCTCGCTCTTTTTTGAGATGTTTTTTGACCGTGTTGATGGTTGAATCAACATCGATGTCTTCTATTTTCAACGGCCCACACCCGAATATCCTTGCATAGGGTTATTATCTCACAGGTTTTTAGGGCTAAATTTTGCTCCCTGTATGCAGTTTTGAGTCGATTAAAAAATCAACTAAGCCCCTGGGAATCACCTCCCTGGTTGATCTCTTTCAACAAGCGTCTGATTGTCTGCTATGATGCCTGCAAGGCAAGTTGGGCAAAACTGCTGAAATTTGGAAAATTTCGGAAAAACCCTGTCAAGTACTTTTTTCATTTTTTAGCTGAATAGTTATCGCAGTTTTATCTTTTTACAGGTGCGGCGAGCAATCGCTCCGCAAGCTGCATATCTTTCTCGGCTTGCGTGAGCTTGCCTTGGTAGCGCCGCACTTGCGCACGATGCAGATGGAAACCGGCTTCAGGCAGGCGTTGTTGGCGTTCATTCAATCCGGAGAAATAATTAAATTGATTCGCTCTCATCAGTCGTTGCATGAAGGCAATCAATTCATCTCCCGCTATCCACCTTAGCGTACCTGATTTGATTCGGCGCTGGGTGATCGGCGCCTGAAATTCGATTACCGGATGATCATCGGTATTCAGCGGTACGGCTTCAAATTGACCACGCAACGGCTCGAGATTACCGACAAAATACGCTAATAACGGAATTTGCCTCGCCGCGGCATTTTGATTCCGAAACAACAAAGCGTTCTTTGTTAACGGCTGCGCGGATCGATGGCCCAGCAAACCGATGATCGGTTTTAATGCCGAAAAATCCCCGCGCCATACCGTGACCTGTGGAAAAACTTTCAGCATGGTGCGGGCGATTACGTTAAACTCCCCAGCAGACAACTGATAGGCGGGAAGCCATTGCATAAAAACCCCCTGACCATTCAAGTGGCTTTTTACCGTCTGGTAGTGTTCCAGCGAATATAAATTACCCGCTCCGGCCTTCCAGGGAACGAAAAGATCGCTAATGATCACATCGAATTTTTGCTGCGTTCCGCGCAGATAATTCCTGCCGTCCTCAACCACAACACTGACTCGCGGATCGAAAAATAAGTGATTGTTGTAACGGCCGAAATATTTTTCGGCTGCCGTTACGACCTCGGGTATCAGTTCGGTCACCACCAACTTGTCAACCGGGTATGACAGTACGGCACCGGCAGTAATCCCGGTTCCCATGCCGAGTACATAAACCGACTCCGGATCGGTGTGCAACAACACCGGCAAATAACCCTGCAGTTGTTCGAACTCGAATGAACCGGTACCGCCCAACGTATAATAATTATTGACTTTTAATTTGAGATATTCGCCCCGCCGGATTACCGCCACCGTTCCGGAACTGCCTTCCCATACCTGCAGCAGACTTTCCCCTTCTACAACCGGATCGACACTAACCACCGGCAGTTTGGAGGTATCCAGCACCGAAACCACCAACAATATGGCTGCTGCCGGCACCAGGGCGATTGATTTTCGAACTGCCCAATCGCCTAACCAAAGCCAGGCTGTCAGCATATAAACGACCGCCATAAGGCGGATCCCCGCCCATAGCCCCAGCGTGTCGAGGATGACGAATCCTGCCAACAACGACCCGGCAATAGCTCCGGCGGTATTGATCGCCGCCAAGTGCCCAACAATGGCACCGGTAATACCTTCCTTTTGCTCGTGTAATTTGATCAGCAACGGAAATACACAACCCAGCAGCAATAAGGGGGGACCCATAATCAGAAACGCGGCCGACAACACACTGAGCAGATAATTCGACCAACCGGTATCGCTGCCGATATAACGCAGGTTGTCAGTAAAATAAATGAACTCGAATGGCGTAACCGCAACCCATAAAGCGCCTCCCATCAACAAAGCAAACATCATTAGCTCTTTATTTAACCGGAGACACATTAAGCGGTTGGCCAGTACGCCGGCCAATGCCAAGCTGCAAAGGAACACCATCAGAATTACCGCAAAAGTGTAGACCGAATTCTGCAACACTTGGGCGAACATCCTTCCCCAAAGCACCTGCAGCGACAACATCAGCAAACCGGAGAGAAAAGCCAGCATACTCAGGGGAAACGGGATTGTGTTCCTATGTTGTCCGGTCGCTTTTTGCCTCATCGGCCGACAGCGATGAGTTCCGGAAAGCACAATCGCCGTCAATGAGACCAGCACCGTCATTGACATCGCCAGTAAATAACTGTTGGCGAACCCCAATATTCCGGGCAGCAAAAAACCGGCTAAAAACACACCGCCTACCGCCCCGAAAGTATTCACCGCATACAAAAGGGAAACCCGCGAACCGAGTTGTTCCGCTTCACTTACTACAAAATGACTAATCACCGGCAAGGTCCCACCCATGAACCATGCCGGCGGAAACAAAATCAACAATGACAGCGCGAACTTAACCAGGGTAAACGCAGACCGGTTGTCACCAAGCCAGGAAAACAATTGCGGATAAATAAACGCATACGCCTGAAGGATCAGAAAATAACCGGCGGCACATCCGGCTACGCCCAATTCCAGCAATCCATACAAGCGCAGTGCGTTACGACTGGTGGAGACCCAGCGTCCCCAATGGAGACTGCCAACGCCGAGACCGGCGAAAAACGCCGTCAACGTCGTGGCCATCGCATAACTGGCGTTGCCAAACAGCAGACCCAGCTCTTTTAGCCACAGCACCTCGTAAATAAGCGAAGTCACACCGGAAAAGAAAAACAGCAATAAGATGATTGGAAAATTTGGAGTCATAAGCCTTTAAATACCGTTACGCCAGTTCGATGTCAAGATTGCGCCGGCCATTGTTCATCGACGTGCGCCTTCTTTAAAAAGAAATCATTTCGATCTCAAAATTCATTCACGTGCGTTTGCTGTAGAATACAAAATTACATTTAAGTTGCATAAAACCTCCGGGTTTTCCGTAAAAACCAAGTAAATTAAGGAGTGACACTTGACTATTCATAGAGATAAGCCTGAATTTGCTGTGCATTTTATTTCCGAAAGAATGGCGCAGATCAAAATGTCCGCCATCAAGGAAATGTCGATGTTGAGTGCGAAAATAGCAGACGCCTCCTCCCTGGCTTGGGGGTTACCGTCGTTCAGAACTCCGGAATATATTCGCAACAAGGTCGCTGAGCAAATGGATCGAGATAGTGATATCGGAAAGTATTCGTTACCCGATGGTCTTCAGGAATTAAGGCAATTGTCCGCCCGCCAACATTATCAGCAAACCGGAGTACAAGTCGACGCGGACCGTAACGTAGTGATATCAGCCGGCAATATGCAGGGGCTGAATACCCTTTTCCATGTCATCATCGACCCGGGAAGCGAAATTATCTTGACCGATCCTTGTTTCGCTTCCCATATTGAACAGATCAAATTATGCGGGGGTAAACCGGTTTTTTGGAAGCTGGATGAACAAAACGGCTGGCAATTGGACGTTGATCGATTACCTGAGTTAATCACTGCAAGGACCAAAGCCATCGTCATCGTTTCACCGTCCAATCCGACCGGTAAAATTTTCAGCAGGAGCGAGTTAGTTAAAATGGGCGAAATCGCCGCGCAGCACGGCCTGTTAATTATGCTCGACGACCCTTATTGTTTCTTCACTTACGAAAACAGAAACAAATATTATAATCTTGCGGCAGATCAAACGCTGGCAGAAAACATCGTGTATTTTTTTACCTTCTCAAAATCCTATGCGATGAGCGGTTGGCGACTCGGCTACATCATCCTGCCTGCATCATTGAAAAAAGAGGTCTTGAAAGTACACGATTTAACGATGATTTGTACGCCGCGGGTTTCCCAGGTGGCCGGCATCGCCGCATTGAGTGAAACGCCCTATCATCTCTCTGATTTTGAAGGCATTTTAGCCAAACGCAGAGACCTCATCTGCCAAAGACTCGACGCGATACCACACGTTTTTGAATACATCAAACCTGAAGGCGCCTACTACGTTTTTCCTAAAATCGTAGCAGATCACCAAGATGACCATGAATTCGCGTTGCGCATGCTCAATGAGGCAAAAGTCACTCTCACACCGGGCAGCGCCTTCGGCCCAGCCGGTGCAAGCCATGTTCGGATGGCTTATTGCGTGGCGGAGGACACGATAAATCTTGCTTTCGACCGGATGGAACGATACTTCGGGAAAACCTAAACATAATTTATATGCCGTAAATGTCAGCTTAGATAGAACTAGCATTGTACAGGTGCACATCCTGTTGCGGATAAGGGATGGAAATGCCTTCCTCGTCAAAACGCTGTTTCACTGCACGGGTCACATCCCAATATACGGTAAAATAATCCCCGGTTTTCACCCACGGTCGAACGACAAAATTTACGGAAGAATCCGCCAACTCGTGTACTTTTATCACCGGCTCCGGATCATCCAGGACCAGTGGATGTTTAGCCAGAATATCGGCCAGGACTTGCTCGGTTTTTTCAATATCGTCGTTGTAACCTATTCCGAATACCATATCGACACGACGAGTATCGCTACCGGAGATGTTGGTAATGGTGCTGCCCCAAATGGAATTATTCGGAATAACGACGACTTGATTATCGGGGAGTTTCAAAGTTGTTGAAACCAACGTCATCGATGAGACCGATCCGGTTATACCGGCAACATTGACCACGTTACCCAGGTCATAAGGTCGATATATCAAAATCATCAGACCCGATGCAAAATTGCTTAACGTTCCCTGCAAAGCAAAACCGACAATAAAGCCTATGGCTCCCAATGCCGCAATCAGTGGTCCTATATTGACCTCCAGCATAGACAAGGCAATCATGACTCCGATGATTTTGGTCAAATTCTGTGCCGTATGCACAAAAAACTGTTTCAATAAGTCTGAAACCTGGCTCAAGCGGTTGACGGCGCGCCCAGTGAGACTGCCAAGGGCGCCGGCTAAAACCCAAAACACAATCAAGACTAAAACAGCAAAACCAATATTTGTTGCCCAACGTATTCCGCCTTCCGGAGATTTTAACCAACCCACCAATGCAGAAACGATCGCATCGGAATCCTTATGGTCCACCTGTGGCCCCGACACGGCACTGACGTATGTCTCATAGACCTGGATATCACCACCTTTCTGCTGCAATTCCGCCAAAACGAGATTAAGCTTATCGATCAGTTTGATTTGTTTCTCATTCTGCTCGTTTATCCTGTTCAGCAATTTGTCCTTGGCCGCGCCTGCATCGAGTTGCGCGGCTTTGACTTTTAATTCACTGGTTCTCTGCAAATGTTCTTGCAACAGCCCCATCCAATAATCCGCAACCACGCTTAAATCATCTTTGGGTAAAGGCACCAAACGAATCTTTAACTCATCCTTCTGGATACCCTTTTGCGTAACCGGACTACTATTTACGTCAATTGCGGCCCATCCCGTCTGTACCACGCCAAAAAACGCTAGCAAAATCAACATTCCCAAGCTCATGACTAGACTATCCAATTTCGATTTGAGCATAAGTTCACCTCTATCATCAGTATTGATAAACAGTCCAAAACGACATCTCGTTTGCTAAAAACTTTTTCATCAGTGCTTTCAGTCTCAAAAGATGCACACAAATACCAAGAATCCATCACAATGCAGGAAATAAAAAATATAGTTTTGCATTATGATTCAAAAACATTGCTTGAATCAATACTGATGTTACATTCAACAAATACGGGAAAATCGATTAAAAACACAGAAACTTAAAAAAATTTTCGCGGACCGTAAGCGTACGGGGTCTATAAGCTATGCTTACGCCTCACAAAAGGCGTCTGATCCCAGGTTTTGCCATCGAGCACCCTTCCGGATTTATGCATACCGACCGCCCACATCGTACCCTGTCGCTTGGCGGCATCGACAAAATGGTATTGTTTCTTGCGGCCGGCATTTTCCGGGGGATAAGGGGACCAATGTCCCCATTTGCGAAAATGGAATGCTACGTTTTTCTCTAAGCACTGGTCTCTGAGAGTGCGGAACCAATCGGGATGACTGGGCCGGGCCTTGGCACCGCTTTCCCCACCGGTGACGATCCAGTCGACGGTCGTGCCCAGCCAGGCGGACAAATCCAACGGTCCCAACAGCGGTTCACAGGACAAAAAACGCACAGTGGCAGGAATTTCCGCCAGCGAGGGTATCCGCAGTTCCGCGCACTGCTGGTTTTCCACGGTAACACCCAGCCAAACATTCTCCGGCCAATGCTTCCAGGGCACCAATTCGATTATTTTGTCGTGGCGCTTGGTTAACAGCAGCCAATCCAGATTGGGCGTGGCATCAATCAGTTCGGCCAAACGCAGGCGCCAACCGTCCAGGTCGCGGCGGTCCTCAAAGATATCGGCCATCGACGCGCAGAATACCCGTTGACGCCGTCCTGATTCTGCCGCTGCCCGATCCCATTTGACAGGTTGCTGCCAGTGTTTGTCGGTGAAAAACCGCCTGTCCGTTTCGGCACCCCAGACATTCGAACCAACGCGTCTGGCCCAGGTTTCCGCGTAACAGTGTTTACAGGCTTGCGAAACCTTTTCGCAACCCCACCAGGGATTGAAAGTGTGATCGACCCATTCCAGTTTGGTGTCTTTAGCCATACCGATAGCGCAATAATTACCAATAAATGATCTGACCGACAAAAGGAAACTTATGCTGGGTGCTGAAAAAGCGCATCATCTCGGCAGTGTCGGCAAAACCGTCGGCGAGTGCCAAATCATCAAGTTGCCGGTCGTTTAAGCGTTCGTTTTCGATATATATGCGCCGTTGCTCGATGCGAATGGCCTTGACGTGGGTGCATGTGTGTTGGCCTATGCGGCGGCAACCAGTAGTACGCATCCCGGTGAACAAATATAAGGTATCACCCGCCTTGAAAGGACGTTTGCGCTGCTTGCGTATGGTCTGGCACTTTCGCCCTTGCTCTATAGCGGCGACAAATTGTGGTTTGAAATTCAGGCTAGGCATATATGCTTAATCGAACATGAAATTTGGGCGTTCGCTTTGTCGGATAGTAGCCTTGGCAGGTGTTCACAAGATAGCTGGTTTGATGATGATCGATTGAATGGGTTGGTGGGCCGTCGGGGATTCGAACCCCGGACCTATGGATTAAGAGTCCACAGCTCTGCCAACTGAGCTAACGGCCCATAAGGTAGCCGTATGCGTTGGGCTACCTGCATTCGTTGTATTCTATCATGCTCCCCGACAAACTTGTACCATACAACGCAAAACAGCTTTCGCCTTTTGACGTCTTATAAATTGCACCTTATTGAGTTGGGTTATAATAGTGCGGAACTATCCTATTCCCCCCCTTTTTTATGCCAATCATGATTATCCGAAAAAGATTCGAACGCGAAAACATCACCAAGCCCTCGCCGCTTGGCTGCGAAATTTTTGCATTGCTTGCAGCCGGTCACAACTTAGGTTCCGCGACATGATGTACGGCCTCGCCGCAATCGGCACTGTCATCGGCATATTGCTGGGGTTGTTAGGCGGCGGCGGTTCGATACTTACCGTCCCAGTGCTGGTTTACCTGGCGGGTATGACGGCAAAACATGCCATTTTCGTATCACTGATCGTGATTGGCATTACCAGCAGTATTGCGGTCATCAGCCACGCCCGCAAAAAACATGTGTGCTGGAAAATCGGTTTGGCGTTCGGTGTCGCCGGCATGGCAGGCGCCTATTTCGGAGGACGCTTGACCAAACACATTCCCGATGCCCTGTTACTGATACTATTTGCGCTGGTGATGGTCGGCGCCGCGTTCGCCATGCTGCGCAAAAAACCGGTCAAAGGGGAAAAACGACTGCCAGGTGAACTGTCTTGTCCGTTCAATCTGGCAGCTCCCGCCGTGCTCATCGACGGCTTTATCGTCGGCATGATAACCGGCCTGGTCGGCGTCGGCGGCGGTTTCTTGCTCGTCCCGGCACTGAATTATCTCGCCGGTCTGCCGATACACGCCGCAATCGGCACATCACTGCTGATCATCGTACTACAATGCGGCGCAGCATTGCTGGGCCATGCCAGTCATTTTACTCCCGATTGGCTACTGACCGGTTTTTTCACCGGCTTCACGGTACTCGGCAGCCTGATCGGCAGCAGGTTGTCCGCCAAAATCAGCGGCGCATTGTTAAAGCGGGGCTTCGGCGTTTTTGTGCTGGCTATAGGCGTTTTTATGCTCTACCGTCAAAGCGACGCTACGCTATTGTTACAAATAAGGGAGTTATTAATAGCACATGAGGAGTATCTGCTGGGACTATTGACCGGATTTGCCTTACTGGCAATTTACCGCTTGTGGGTTTGGCTGCATATGCCGCGCTAATATCAAGGCCGTTTTTCAGCCGGAGAAGGAAATACGGTATAATTATAAGCATCTTCAGACATTAAGCCAGTTTTCCACGGTTAATTGATTAATCCGAGCGAATCCGCGTTGATTGGCGGTTACCACCGTCAAACCTAACGTCACCGCATGAGCGGCAATCAATAAATCGTTATGGCCAATTGGCAAACCACACCGTTCCAAATCGCGGCGGATATCGGCATAAACCTCATCTACGCCTTCTTTCAAGGGCAGTACCGACAAACACTGTAAAACCTGTTCGACATTGGCGGTAAGCTTGGACGATTGTTTCCTGGCGGCGCCATAGCGCAACTCACAAGCCACGATATTACTGGTGCAGCAGAGTTCGCCTTTTCCATCTTTCAACATCGCCACCGCCATTACACCACGCGGATGTTTAATCAATTCGTAAACAATATTAGTATCCAACAAATAACAATAATCAACCATCAGAAAATATCTTCCGGTTCGATGGCCGGATCGCTGATCTCCGCAAAATCCTCATCCAGTTCCGGTAAGACAGCCAAGACCTCTTTCAGGCTTTTCGGCTTGACCGGTTCAATAATCAACTTGCCGCCTTCCTTGCGAATAATCGCCTCCTTACCTTCCAGCTCGAATTCGCGAGGAATGCGGATCGCCTGATTACGACCGTTTCGAAATAAACTGACCTGGCGTTCGTTATACATTACCCCCTAAAAAATGGCATATACGAGAGCATGTGCCTGCCATAAGCGCCTGTCAAGAGATACGCAGCAAATGTTCGGGGAATACATACTTTACTACTTCCCGCTTTCACGGAAACAGCAATATTTCTAGCCGTTTGGGATTAGGTAAGCGCTATTCATGTAGCACCCATGGTTTACGCGTCTGCTTCCGCAATCGTCCGGCTTTCTACAAACGTGCGGAAGGGGCGACAAATTCCCTTTGCTCCGGCTATTTTGTCCGGGCAAACAAAACCAGAATCGGCCATTTTGGCCGATTAATCCCAACCTGTACTTTGTCGGACTTCTTGCTTGTTCTTTTCCAAGAAGGGTCATTCCGGCATTGCCTGTCTTCGGCGCCAATGGGGAATTGCCGGAATCCAAGGCGCATGGATAGCTCGAAGATTGCCTTCCGTGGCGCTGAATACCCGCTTCCAGGCAGGTATGACGGTCTTTTAACTAAAAAGACAAAGTGGAACTGATACAGTTAAAATTTCCATAAAAAATCAAGCGTGTTTTTTTGGCATGCTTACTGCGTTTACGATCGATAAAGCATCGGCCAGAATGTGTTTTTACAGATCAAAGCAGGGTGATAAAGTATGCGTAATCGGTCTAATATCAATCTAGAATTATCACAAAGGCGATGAAAAGCTCGGCCGGTTACGGCTCCGCCGATATAAACGGGTCATCATCAAAACACTTTATTTTCAACCGTAAACCCGGCTTAATTAGTTTTAATTGGGCTCATACAAAAAGGCTATAGACCATGAAAAACAACACCCGGCAATTTCCACCACCGCTGGATGCCGATAAAGTCCGCTCACTGGAGGCGGAAGCCGTTTTGCAATACCTGGACAGCGGCATGCAGGGCCTTTCCGCTGCCGATGCTCAGGCTCGGCTCGATTTCTATGGTCTCAATACCATTCGTAAAAAACGCAGAAATGCACTGCTTAAATTCTTGTCCTATTTCTGGGGACCGATTGCTTGGATGATAGAGATTGCCGCGATACTATCGGCTATTGTGCGAAATATCGATGATTTGGTCATTATTCTGATCCTGCTGTTTTTCAACGCGGTTGTCGGTTTCTGGCAGGAATATCAGGCCGGCAATGCCATCGAGCAGTTACAAAAGAATCTGGCATTGAAAGCCCGCGTATTCAGGGACGGGCAATGGTTGAGTGTTGAGGCGGCGCAACTGGTTCCCGGCGATAAGGTCAATATCCGCTTGGGCGATGTGATCCCCGCCGACATTGTCCTGCTGGAAGGCGATTACCTCAGTATTGATCAATCGGCCCTGACCGGTGAGTCGCTACCCGTCGACAGACGTAGCGACGATTTAGTCTATTCCAGCTCCATCGCCAAGCAAGGCGAGATGACCGGCGTCGTCACCAGTACCGGTAAACATACTTATTTTGGCCGAACAGCGCAACTGGTCGGTTCGGCTAAAAGCGCCTCCCACTTCCAAAAAGCAGTGATGCATATTGGCGATTATCTGATTTTCATGAGCCTGGTGCTGGTGGTGATCTTGGTGCTGGTCGGTTTGGAAAGGCACTTACCGGTTATGCAACTGGTACAATTCGCGCTGATTTTAACGGTTGCCTCGATTCCCGTCGCCTTGCCGGCGGTTTTGTCGGTAACCATGGCGGTCGGTGCGATCCGGCTGGCAAAATTAAAAGCCATTGTTTCCCGGCTGGAATCAATTGAAGAACTGGCCGGCATGGATATTCTGTGCTCCGATAAAACCGGCACATTGACGCAAAACCAATTGACGCTGGGCGAACCGGTGATGTTTCATGGCGCAGACAAGCAAGGAATCATCCTGGCGGCAGCGCTGGCTTGCGATGCAGAAAACCCCGATGCGATCGATAGCGCCGTTTTGCAGCAAATGGACGATGACAAAACCTTGCGGTCTTTCCGGCAACAACATTTCATGCCCTTCGATCCGGTTCAAAAACGCACCGAAGCAACGATACAATCCGCGTCGGACCAATCGTTCAGAGTAAGCAAAGGTGCGCCGCAAGTGGTTTTGAATTTATGCCGCCCCGATGTCGCAATGCGCAAACGTGCCGAACAGACCGTCGACGAATTTGCCCAAAAAGGCTATCGTGCTTTAGGCGTCGCTCAAACTGATGCAGCCGGACAATGGCTGTTCCTGGGTATTTTGCCGTTATTCGACCCGCCACGCGAAGACGCGGCCGAAACCATCAAACAAACCGAAGATCACGGTGTCGATATCAAAATGGTCACCGGCGACAATATCGCCATTGCCAGGCAGATAGCCGGTGAATTGGGCTTGGGACAAAACATTCTGCTCGCCGAGCAAATTATCAAGGCAAAGGATCAAAAAGATATTGTGCATTACGTTGCCCAGTGCGCCGAACGGGCCGATGGTTTTGCACAAGTGTTTCCGGAACATAAATTCTGGCTGGTAAAAGACCTGCAAGCCAATAATCATCTGGTCGGCATGACCGGAGACGGGGTCAACGACGCGCCGGCTTTAAAACAGGCCGATGTGGGAATCGCGGTATCCGGCGCGACCGATGCCGCCAGGGCAGCAGCCGATCTGGTGTTGACCGGTGCCGGATTGAGTGTGATCACCAATGCAATCGAAGAGGCGCGTCGTATTTTCGAACGAATGAATGCCTATGCCATCTATCGCATCACTGAAACCATCCGCATCATGTTGTTCATGGTGTCGGCGATTTTGATCTACAACTTTTATCCGATCACAGCGGTAATGATTATCTTGCTGGCATTGCTTAATGACCTGCCGATCTTGACTATTGCCAAGGATAATACTTGGTTGCCGCCCACCCCGGTGCGCTGGGATATGCGTAAAGTATTGACGCTTGCCACGGTGTTGGGCACAGTGGGGGTTATGGAAACGTTTTTGTTGCTGATCATCGCTAAAAATCATTTTCATGTCAGTCTGGCCGAACTGCAAACAATCATATTCCTTAAACTGGCGGTCGCCGGCCATCTGACGTTATTCGTCGCCCGTACCCGGAATAGTTTTTTCAGCAGCCCGTTTCCCGCGCCGCTGTTGTTGTTTACGATTATCAGCACACAGATCGCGGCCGCCCTATTTGCCGGATTCGGCTGGTTTGTGACGCCGATATCCTGGAACTATGTCGGGTTAATCTGGGCTTATTGTCTATTCTGGGTATTTATCGAGGATAGTCTGAAATTATGGGTTTACCGGCATTTGCAACGCAAATCAGGACAGCACGGACGCTTCCTCAGTTACCTTAGGAACTCGCTACTTAACCATCATCATAAGTCCTATGAATAATCTTGACATGCATTAACGCCGGTAAAATCCCGGTTCGGCAATAATCTCCGTATGATATATGCCACTTACTCATGAGGTTATCGACCATGCAAAATCCCTATCTGCCTAATACCATTCCGGATGAACTGGAAATTTTATTTGAATTTGCCCTTGATTTACGCTGGACCTGGAGCCATGCCGGAGACGAACTATGGCGATACATTGAGCCGCAAATCTGGGAACGCACCCAAAACCCCTGGATGCTGCTGCGCAATGTCAGCAAAGATCGATTCGCAACGCTTGCTGAGGACAAGACGTTTCAGGCCAAATTGGCACGCTTAAAGCAGGAATCGAATAGCTATTACAGCCAAGACGGCTGGTTTAAGGACGAGTATCCGGACTGCCGACTGGGCAGCGTTGCCTATTTCAGTATGGAATTCGGGCTCGGTGAGGCGCTTCCTCTTTATGCCGGCGGTTTGGGGATGCTGGCGGGCGATCTGTTAAAATCAGCCAGCGATTTAAACCTGCCCGTGGTGGGCGTCGGCCTCTTGTATCAACAGGGATATTTCCGGCAGATGTTGGATGCCCAAGGCGCACAGCAGGCTTTTTATCCCTACAACGAACCCGCCGCCTTGCCCATCCGGCGCGCATTGGACAAGCAAGGCAACCGCCTGACCATTATCCTGGAATTACCGGCACGCGAGCTGTATCTGCGTGTGTGGCAAGTTCAGGTAGGGCGCATTACCTTATATTTGCTGGACAGCAATGATTTGATGAACAATCCGGTTGACCAGGGTATTACTGCGGAATTATACGGCGGCGGACTGGAGACGCGGCTGCTGCAGGAAATCGTATTAGGCATCGGCGGCTGGCGCCTGCTTGAAGCACTGGAAATCGATCCAGACATCTGTCATTTGAACGAAGGCCATGCCGCACTGGTAGCCCTCGAGCGGATCCGCACCTACCAAACGAAGCACCGGCTGACTTTTGAACAAGCTCTCTGGGCAACGCGGGCCGGTAATGTGTTTACCACACATACCCCGGTAAGCGCCGGGTTCGACCGCTTCAGTGCGGAACTGGTGCATCAATACCTAAGCGAGGCGGTCACAACATTGGGCATTCCTTTCGATCAATTTCTGGCTTTAGGGCAATCCTCGGCGGATCATCCCGGCGAACCGTTCAATATGACCTATTTCGCCCTGCGCACCAGCGCGGCAGCAAACGGCGTCAGTCGTTTACACGGTCAGGTGAGTCAACAGCTTTTTCATCATCTTTACCCGCGGTGGCCGATTGGTGAAATTCCGGTAGGCTACATTACCAACGGCGTGCATGTGCCGTCCTGGGATTCCAGCTGCAGTGATGCACTATGGACCCGGGTATGCGGTAAAGCACGTTGGGCGGGGAAAGTGGATGCGCTGCGCACGCAAATAGAGGCCATTCCGGATCAGAATTTATGGACGTTTCGCGGCGAGAGCCGCAGCAAACTGGTCAATTTTGTGCGTAATCGCATCACTGAACAATTAACGTTGCGCCGCGCCCCTGAAGAAGAACAGGCGGCAGTACGAAACATGTTCGATCCGAATACTCTGACACTGGGTTTCTCCCGCCGTTTTGCAGAGTATAAACGTCCGAACCTGCTGCTCCATGACCCGGATCGCTTGATCAGCTTGCTGACCAATCCCCGTTACCCGGTACAAATTGTTGTCGCCGGCAAAGCGCATCCATCGGATCAACAGGGCCAGCAACTGGTCAGGGAAATGGCTAATTTCGTGCGCCGGCCGGAGGTTCGCAAACATATGGTATTTCTGGCCGATTACGATATGGCCATGGCTGAGCAATTCGTACAGGGTGTGGATGTTTGGATCAACACCCCGCGCCGGCCCTGGGAAGCATGCGGTACCAGCGGCATGAAGCTGCTGGCCAACGGCGGACTCAATCTCTCCGAACTGGACGGCTGGTGGGCGGAGGCCTATACCCCTGAAGTAGGCTGGGCATTGGGTGACGGGCAAGCACATGCCGGTCCCGAATGGGATGATAGCGAGGCGGCTGAACTGTATCAATTGTTGGAGGAACAGGTCGTTCCGGAATTCTACCAGCGTGATGAACATGGCATTCCACGGCAATGGGTTGCCCGTATTCGCGCCAGCATGGCAATCCTGGCTCCCGAATTCAGCAGTAATCGAATGCTGCGTGATTACGTCGAAAATTATTATATTCCGTTAACCGACCTGTTTCGACAACGTAACGCCAACGGTGCCGCGCAGGCGAAAGCATTGGCTGTCTGGCAACAACAGTTGGCGCTACATTGGCCTGCCGTTTACATGCAAAATTTACAAATCGAAACCTCTGCATCCGAATACCGCATCACACTGCACGTCTATCTGGATGAATTACCCCCGGAAGCGGTGCGCGTGGAAATTTATGCTGACGCGCTGCAACAGGACAAACCGTTCACTGGTACCATGGAGCTCACAGCAGTCCTGCAGGGATCGGTTAACGGCTATATTTATCAAACCACAGTACCCGCGGACCGACCGGCCAATCACTATACGCCGCGGCTGGTGCCCGATCACTCCGCTGCCAATATCCCCGCGGAGGAAGCGCACATTAAATGGTATAGCTAATGCCACTTTGTCAGATTTCTTGATTTTTCCTTTCTAAAAAACGTCACTTAAGGACCTTCAACCACAAAGGCAACCTACCTTGCGCGCTAATGCCTAGTAGGTACTTTTACGTATTTTGTATTAAGTTTTGATATGTTAGGTTAATTAACGCTTGAGTAAATTTTACGTTAATAATTCAACATCAATTAAGATCAAGTTATTAATATCCATGCAGAAAGTACTCACATTTCAAGCATGTTTTAACGACACCATTCGATAATTACAGCAGAGGGTTTATTTTATGAATACGATCAAAAACTTTGCATTAATTTTATCACTAGCCTTCTTTTTAGGCTCAATCAGTACTATCGCTAATGCGGAAGAAGCCGCCAAAAGCACAGTTCACAGCCCGAATGAAGCGATCATGCATCTTGAAAGGGCTAAAGTTGAAATCATGTATGAAGATTTCGTCCCGCCCAGCGAACACCTGAAAGCGGCACGAGCCGAATCCGAGAAAATCACGGCAAATCAGGACGTCGTTCAAAAGGCTGCCGCCAGCATCATCCAGGCGCAAGTCAAATTAAAAGAAGGTGATAAAAAAGGGGCGACAGCCGAAATAGATAAGGCGCTAGAGCTGCTTAAATCACTGAAACAATAGTAGCTAGCCACAAGTTGGCCTGGCTGAATCAGAATAGTCCGGTTAAAAGATAGTTATCTTAACCGGAAAAAAGGTCACACGAAAAAAAATCAATTGCCAACGTTGGGTTGTATGCTTTTCGCAACCCAACGTCAACCGGCTTGACCTGAAAAGGGGAATATACCCTATTTAACACGCTTGCAGTTACACTCTTTGGCTACTATCTGTAAAACAGCAATGTATTCATTTACCGCATTTTTCATAAAGACTTCGTTTTCTTTGCTGAAATGTTTAGCAAATTCGACGGCGGCAGCCTTACTCGCCCGCACATCTTTTTGCCCAATGTCCGACTTGTAGAACGCAATCAATTGATCTAAATCAGATTCTGTGAAATGCGGAGCATAGTATTTCGCCCACACAGCAACAATCTGCTCCGCTGTCCAGTGATTCTGCAAATTGTTGATAAAACGGTTTGCGGCCGACTTGAACCGTTCTTGGAACTCTTTACTATATCCTTAACAGAGGATCGTAATGAGATTTTCTCAAACTCAATGCTATGTTGTAACCGGACATAGTTTGCGTATTATTCCCATGATCCGCTTTTCAACGCCTATACGCTGTATAAATTCCTGCTGTGATAAAAATTACGGGCCGGGCTTACCGGCAGAAACATCGCTGGATTTGGAGATATAAACTCGTTTATGATCAAATCGGTTATTCCGATATCAATACACAAGGCCTATTGCAATGCTCGAATCCATTCCACCGCTGTTATTGCAGTTTCTGCTGACCACGGCATTTTCGTTTATCGTCGGCCTTGAATTTCACAACTACCTGCGAGTCAATCGACATCCCTATAAATTCGGCAGCACGCGAACTATAGTGCTGATTAGCTTATTAGGCTTCCTTTTGTATCGGTTGGATACGGATGGAGTATTTTTTGTGACGGGCTTGGGCTTACTCGGCATTGTGCTGTCAATCTATTACTGGCATCAAACAACCGAAAAACATTTTTCCCTGCTCGAAATTTTACTGGCGTTACTGGTTTTTTTGATCGGACCGGTTGCCATTCACTTTCCGATCTGGTTTCTGGTGCTGTTCGTCGTGTCGTTGGTGTTAATGCTCGGTGAAAAACCGCTAATTCATCAGTTTTCCGAAAGCCTGGCCACTAACGAAATCGTGACCCTGTCCAAGTTTCTGATTATTTCCGGCGTCATTTTGCCTTTGCTGCCGGATAAGCAGCTTGCCCCAACATTGCCTGTCACCTATTACAAAATCTGGCTGGCGGTAATCGTGGTTTCCGGTTTTTCATACCTGAGTTATCTGGCCCAAACCTATTTTTTTAAAACCCGGGGCCTGCTGCTCACCGGCCTGTTAGGCGGCCTCTATTCCAGTACCGCGGTGTCAGTGGTCATCAGCCGCCGGGCGCGGCGCATGGCCGATGATCGCTGCAACGTAGCGCCGGCTTTGATTATGGCGACCGCGATGATGTATCTCAGGTTATTGGTGATTATATTTTTTCTGGATATTTCCGCGGCTGAACGGCTGGCATTGCCGTTTACCGCCCTGATCGCACTTTCCTTTCTTATGGTCATGGGACTGCATCATTTCGCCGCTAATACCCAAGCCGCAGACCGTACCAACGCCGCCGACCATCCGCTGGAACTTTCCACGGCCCTGTTGTTTGCGCTGATGTTTGTGTTTTTTGCTTTTATCACGCAATATGTGATCAGCCATTTCGGCGATCACGGGCTTAACTTTCTCTCCATTGCGGTCGGCTTTACCGATATTGATCCATTCATTCTGTCTTTACTGTCCGGTAAATACGCGGTATCCGAAACCGCGATTGTCTCCGCCGTGATCATTGCAACCGGCAGCAACAATCTGTTGAAAGCCTGCTATGCTGCGTTGCTGGCCCGCAATCGTTCGGTTATGTCCGCCGTTATCTGGCTGCTTTTCTTGTTTGGAATCACACTCTGGTATGCGTTTTACTTTGTCTAAAAAGCTGTTTATTCGTACTCAAGTGATGAATTGTTGCATAAACGCCGATGAATGTTTTTAAACGCGCCCGGATTCTTTACCTCCTGCACCGCCATGGTATCGATCATCGGTTATGGGAATCGGTGATCAGAAACCTGCCGTCACTGCAAGGTCTGAGCGCTGTGGAAAAAGCGCATTTGCGCGAACTGAGTACCCTATTTTTATATGAGAAACATATTTACGGCGTCCAAGGCTTACAGGTCACGCTACAAATGCGCATCACCATCGCCGCCCAGGCATGCCTGCCGATTCTGGGATTGGGGATAACATTGCTGAACGGCTGGCAGGATGTCATCGTTTATCCCGACGCCTTCCGGGTCAGCCGTGACGAAACGGACGAATTCGGTTTTGTGCATCACGGCGAACATATACTCAGCGGCGAATCCTGGTCTGCCGGCCCGGTTATTTTATCCTGGCAGGATATTCAACTCGACATACAGCAACCGCGACAAGGACATAATGTGATCGTGCATGAAATCGCCCACAAACTGGATATGCTGAACGGTAAAGCCAACGGCATGCCGCCGTTGCATGTATCGATGCCGACCAGCCATTGGACGGCTGCGTTAAGCGCCGCATACCGGCAACTCAATGCCCGGCTTGAACAGCATCGCCGGGTTTGTGTTAATCCCTATGCCGCCAGCAACCCGGCGGAATTTTTTGCCGTGTTCAGCGAGTACTTTTTTTGCGCTCCGGAAATTCTACAAGCACATTTTGCAGATGTTTACCGGCAGCTTCGGCTGTATTACCGGCAAGACCCTTTATATCGCCGCAATATCGATAATTGACCGGCAATTACCCTGCCGGCGTCGTCATATTCGGTTATAGTTAGGTAAAGAAAGTTTTCGACCAACAAGGGCCGTACAGCTTCACGCATCATCAAAGTCCGGCCGCGGGAGCGCAATTGAACTAAAGGAATCGCCAAAATCATGAAAAAAAGTAACTTTGATATAAAAAACAACGACCCGAAAATAGAAATCAACAAGCCATCTGATCACAAGCCTCAGCAAAACCCGGGACTCAGCCTATGGCTTTACATCATTTTTATTATGCTGTCACTTTATCTCTGGCAGGGATACGAATATATGCAAAAAGAAGAAATTCCTTATAGTGAGTTTCTGAAAAAAATGCAGCAGGGCGATGTCGAGGAAGCGATAGTTACCGACAAAACCATTACCGGAAAATTTAAAACCCCGGATACCGAAAAAGGCAAAAAGAAAGACCGCTATTTTGTCACTGTTCCCTTGTTCAATAACGAATTAGCCAACGAACTGGAAAAAAACGGCGTGAAATATACCGTTCGTCAAGGCGACAATTGGTTAAGTAAGTTCTTATTCAATTGGGTATTGCCGTTTGGTTTGCTGTTTCTGCTTTGGAACTGGATGGTTAAACGCATGAGCGGAGGAGCGCAAAGTTTTCTCAATATCGGCGGCAACCGTGTGCGCATCCATCCCGAAGGTGGTAAAAAAACCACGTTTGAAGATGTCGCCGGGGCTGAGGATGCCAAGCAGGAACTGGCGGAAAGCATCGATTTCCTCAAAAATCCCGACTTGATACAACAACTCGGCGGGCACATGCCGAAAGGCATTTTGCTGGTCGGTCCGCCGGGCACAGGAAAGACCTTGTTAGCCAAAGCCGTAGCCGGCGAAGCGGAAGTACCGTTTTTTAATATCAGCGGTTCCGAATTCATTGAAATGTTTGTCGGTGTAGGTGCGGCGCGGGTCCGGGATATGTTCGATCAGGCGCGGCAGAAGGCGCCGTGTATCATTTTTATCGATGAACTGGATGCCATCGGCGGTGCCCGCGGCATGGGGCCGGCCATGGGCGGCCATGACGAACGGGAACAGACATTAAATCAATTATTGACCGAAATGGACGGCTTCGACCCCTCTTCCGGGGTTATCGTCATGGCTGCCACCAACCGGCCGGAAATACTGGATAAAGCTCTGTTGCGCGCCGGACGCTTTGATCGGCAGATTGTAGTCGACAAACCAGACCTTGAAGCACGCGTTGCCATACTCGGACTGCATACTCAAAATATGCAACTGGCCGACGATGTTGATCTTAAAGTTATTGCCCAGCGCACCCCCGGCTTTGTCGGCGCGGATTTGGCCAATATTGCTAACGAAGCCGCTATTCTTGCGGTTCGAAGCCGCCATGAGATCATTACCATGACGGATTTCGAAGCTGCTATTGACCGCATCATCGCCGGCCCTGAAAAAAAACACCGGGTGCTGGACCCGGCGGAGAAACGGCGCGTCGCCTTCCACGAATCGGGACACACCCTGGTAGCGGAATTCGTGCCAACCGGCGAACCGGTGCATAAAGTTTCAATTATTCCCCGGGGAGTCGCGGCGCTGGGTTATACGTTGCAATTACCGGTGCAGGAAAAGTTCCTGTCCACCGAAAAAGAGCTGAAAGACCAGCTGGCAATTCTGCTGGGTGGCCGGGTTGCCGAAGAGCTTATTTTTGACGATGTCTCCAGCGGCGCCGCCAATGACCTGGAACGCGCTTCGGAAATTGCCCGGGAAATGATTACCCGTTTAGGTATGAGTAAAAAACTGGGGCTATTGACATTCGGCAAAAGGCAGCAATTGATTTATCTGGGGACCCAAGGTCCCGAAGAAAAAAATTACAGCGAAGAGACCTCGCGCCTCATTGACAATGAGGTCAAAATGCTAATTGATGAGGGTTATCAGCGTGCCGTTCAAATTCTTTCCGAAAAACGCCATTTGCTGGACAAGCTCGCGGCATTACTGGAAGAAAAAGAGGTATTGAGTGGTGAGGAAGTGCTCGCCGTGATCAAGGCAAATGAGTGAGCGGTGTATCGTTCAAGAAGGTCTTGGCACTTCAATATACCGCTCATAAACGTACGGCCATTACTGTGAAACACTTTGGAAGGATATACCGGGGCGCATCCCCGATTAACTTTTTCACCGGCCTGTCATACCTACAATGCTACTATGCAGCTGTTTTGACAACGCAGTGAACTGATAAAAATCGCACTTCAAATATTGGAACTGTTATCGTACAACACTATGGGCCCTCATTATTTAAACCGCTTTTTTCATCCGAAATCGGTTACCATTGTCGGTGCTTCCGAACGACCGGACAGCGTCGGCTATCGTCTATTAACCAATATGCAGGAAGCCGGATTCGGCGGCAGGCTGTTCCCGGTTAATCCCAACCATGAAACAATACTGGGTATCAAAGCCTATCCGGATATCGATTCGATCAAGGACAAGCTCGATCTGGCGGTTATCGCAACACCGGCAAAAACCGTTCCCGCGATTGTGCATCAGTGCGGCGAAAGCGGGGTCAACTCAATTATTGTCATCAGCGCCGGATTTGGCGAGTCGGGCGACGCGGGGAAGCGCTTACAGCAGGAAATTCTGGAAATTGCCCGTCGCTACGGAATCCGTATTATCGGGCCCAACTGCCTGGGGGTGATTCGTCCTGCCGGGAAGTTGAATGCAACTTTCAGCTACGGCAAAGTCAAAGACGGACAATTAGCGCTTGTTTCCCAGTCCGGCGCAGTCTGCACTGCGATATTGGATTGGGCACAGGCGCAGGACATCGGCTTTTCCACGGTGGTATCGATGGGCGATGCCGCGGATATCGATTTCGGGGAAATCCTGGATTATCTGGCTTTGGACAGCAAAACCAGCGGAATTCTGCTGTATGTGGAAGGCATTAACGACGCCAAGCAGTTTTTAAGCGGCCTGAAAGCGGCAGCGCGTTTAAAACCGGTCATCATAGTCAAGTCAGGCCGACATGCGGCCGGCAGCAAAGCCGCCATGTCGCATACCGGCGCGATGGTCGGCGGCGACGATGTGTTCGATGCGGCAATCGAAAGAGCCGGCGTGGTGCGGGCTTACAGCATCTCCCAACTGTTTTCCGCGGCCAGGGCTTTGGCTAACAATTATCAGATCAGAAAAAACCGTTTGGCGATCATTACCAATGCCGGCGGACCGGGGGTGATGAGCACCGACCGCGCCGGCGATGTCGGCGTGCAGATGGCCCAACTCAGTGAAGCCAGCATAACGGCATTGAACGCGGTATTGCCAAAACATTGGTCTCATGCCAATCCGGTCGATATCTTAGGAGACGCGACACCGGAACGCTATAAACAGGCGCTGGAAATCTGTCTGCAAGACGAGAATATCGACGGCGTACTGACCATTTTGACTCCCCAGGCGATGACCGACCCCACACGGGTTGCGGAATATATCATTGACTGCGCCAAACAAACCAATAAAGCGGTCTTGGCTTCGTGGACCGGCGGCTTGCGAGTGCAGCAGGGACGCGAACTTTTCGCCAAAAGTAGGGTCGCCCATTTCAGCACGCCGGAAGTCGCAGTCGACGCTTTTTCATTTTTAACCCAATACCATCAGAATCAGAAACTGTTGAAGCAAATCCCGTCGGAAACTGATGAACTGTTGAAACCGGACGTAGATGGTGCGCGGCTGATCATCGAGCGGGTACTGGCCGAAGGCAGACAGATATTGACCGCTCAGGAAGCCAAAGCGATCCTGGCCGCTTTTAACATTCCGGCCACCCAGACCATTGCGGTTTCCAATTCGAAAGATGCGATGATTGCTGCTGAAACGCTGCGCTTCCCGGTGGTATTGAAAGTCAATATGGCCGAATTCAGCCATAAATCCGATATCGGCGGCGTGCGCTTGAATATCAACAGCGTACATGAAGTTTCCCATTATTTTCAGGAAATGGAAAAACAGATAAAACGCAACTATCCTGAAATTGAATCGGTCAGGATGACCGTCGAGCCGATGCAGCACTCGCTGAACGGCAGGGAGTTGATGATCGGCGTGGTCAGGGACCCGGTTTTCGGCCCGGCCATCAGTTTCGGGCTGGGCGGCACCATGGTCGAAATCATGCGCGACAAAGCCGTTGCCCTGCCGCCTTTGAATGCTTATATGGTTGAACAAATGATCGCCAAAACCAAAGCGGCAAAATATATTGACGCATTTCGGCAGATGCCGCCGGTCAACAGGCAAGCGATCGTCGATACATTGTTGAAAATTTCAACGATGGTCAGCGAATTGCCGGAGATTATGGAATTGGACATTAATCCGTTAATCGCCGACGAGCACGGCGTGATCGCCGTCGATGCCCGCATTAAAGCGAATTTATCGCATCAACTGGCGCCTTACGCGCATATGACCATTCACCCCTACCCTTACGAATTGACCAGTTCCTACCAGTTATCCAACGGCGTGGACATCACCATTCGCCCGATTCGGCCGGAAGATGCGAATCTGGAAAAGGATTTTGTGCACCGTTTATCGGAACGCAGTAAATATTTCCGTTTTATGCAGGCTCTGCAGGAATTGACGCCGGAAATGATTATCCGTTTTACCCAAATCGATTATGATCGGGAGATGGCCTTCGTCGCAGTGACCAATCAGAGGGTGCCTACCGAATTAGGGGTTGGCCGCTATATGCTCAACCCGGATGGCGACTCGGTCGAATATGCCGTGGTCGTTTCCGACGACTGCCAGGGTTTGGGTATCGGCACCCGACTGATGAAAAAATTGATGCAGGCGGCGAAATACAAAGGCGTCTCGCTATTTGAGGGCGAGGTGCTGACGGTCAATAAACCGATGCTGTCGTTGGTCAAAAAGCTGGGATTTACCATTGAAGCGATAGAGGGAGAACAGGAAGTGGTCAGAGTTGTTAAGGATTTGCGTTCGTGATGATTTATATGCCTCAGTGATTAACCGCGCCAAGCGGATAGTGTAACGGATTAATCATGCTAATTCAGGCTTGATCCTACCCATTCTTCATGTTAGTTTTAATTTCTAAATCAGCAAAACATTTTAGGCACAGTGATCAATTCGTATTCAAAAACTAACGCTGCATACTTCCGACCCCGTATTGTTTTGGTAATGCTCTCGGCATTGCCACTTTTGCTTCACGGTTGCGCAAACTACAATAGGTATAATCCTTTTTCCGAGTTAACAGGTTACAGTGAATCAGGAAAGGCGTCCTATTACGCGATGAAATTTCAATTCAGAAAAACAGCAAGTGGCGCTAGATTTAACAACTATCAGTTAACGGCGGCTCATAAGACCCTGCCATTCGGAACAAAAGTGCTTGTCACAAACATAAATAATGGCAAGACAGTAACGGTCACCATTAATGACAGGGGTCCGTTCGTGAAAGGCAGAATAATTGATCTTACTCAAGCCGCCTTTGCGCGGATTGAAAATATTGATAAAGGATTGGCAAAGGTAAGAATCAAAGTCATCAATTAATTTAATAACCGAAAAGTCATCAATTAATTTAATAACCGAACGGAATATCATCAAGTTAAAAAGCTATGATCTACAAGGGGAGCTGCCACTGCGGCGCGGTTCAATATGAAGTAGAGGCCGCAAACACTTTAAAAGTGCAAGATTGCAACTGTTCAATTTGTGCAAAATCAGGTTATCTGCATTTGATAGTGCCGCGCTCAAAATTCAAGTTGTTAAGCGGAGAAAAATCTCTTGTAACTTACACTTTCGGCACCGGTGAAGCGAAGCATAAGTTTTGTAAGATTTGCGGCATTAAATCCTTTTATATCCCCCGCTCCAATCCGGACGGCTACGACGTCAATGTAAGGTGCCTGGAACCGCAGCCGGAACAATTGGAAATTGAATATTTCGACGGTACAAATTGGGAACAACATGCGCATGCATTAGCCCGTTTAAGTAAGGAAACATGACCGTTGCAATAAACCCGGACAATTTTCCCGGTGTTTGAACTGCACTTGACACTAAGCCATCGCAACTCACATATCCCGCCAACTCGCCGGTTATTGCGTCTTTTACAACACAACATGCTTGCTCACCCGGACCGATATGACTAACAACACCCACCCACTGCGATGTAAATGCGGACTCGTGCATGGGCACGTCGATACCAAAGGCGTCTCTAACAGAGTCATCTGTTACTGTAAAGATTGCCAGGCGTTTGCCCGGTTCCTTGGAAATCCCCACGATGTGCTTGACATCAACGGTGGTACGGAAATCATTCAGGTTGCACCCTCACGGGTTACGTTGATACAAGGGCTCGATCAGCTTGCGGCGATTCGTTTAACAAATCGGGGTTTGCTGCGCTGGTACACGAAGTGTTGTAATACACCTATTGGAAACACTTTGCCGAACTACAAACCAGCTTTCGTTGGACTAATCCACAGTTGCCTTGCTATTGAGAATCCGGATCGTTCCTTCGGAAAAGTTCGCGCACATGTGAATACGCGCAGTGCTGCGGGCAAGTCACCGCCAAGGGAAGACGGTATCATCGGCGCTCTCATACGTTTCATCCTAATTGTCGCAGCCGGTCGACTAACGGGAAGTTTCAAGCACACGCCATTCTTTTTAGATTCAGGCAGGCCGGTTGCCGTGCCTGTTGTGCTTGAGCACCAAGAACTGAAGCGACTAAAGAGAAGCGGATAACCCGTAAGGCAAACGCCTTCCATAACAACACATTTCACTCGCCGTTGCGGCCCGTTTACCTAGACTGGTATTTGGCTGGAAATAACTGTAAACTTTTTCAATATAGAGATTACCAAGCAGGACTGTTGACAGTATACACTAGGCCTTCCTCTGTTAAGTTGAATGCTATTTTGTCAAACATGAACACTTACCAACAGTTTTTTGGGTCCGGTCCAAGAGGGATGGTGATTAGCCTCGCTTTATTAGCACTGGCGTGGCAATTAGAGCCTCTGGTGGAATTACCGGACATCACTTCCAGCCGTACTGCCCGCTGGATAGTTTTTGCTGCAACGTCACTCGGTTCAATACTGGTATTGTGGTGGAGCATAAAGTCGCTTCCACCTGCAAAACGCGGCACCGAACTGATCACTAGTGGCGCGTACCGATATGTTCGACACCCTATCTATGCGGCATTTTTAAACTGCTTTAATTTTGGATTGGCAGTACTGCTTAATAATTGGATCTACATCATATGGGCCATAATGCTCCACGTTGTATGGCATTGGAATGTTCGAAGCGAGGAACTGCTGATGCTGAAGGAGTTTCCGGAGGAATATCATGCCTATTGCCAAGTAACGGGGCGTTTCTTTCCAAAACGCCAAGGATGGCAACATATAAACCCCAACCCGCCGACTCACTAACACCTCACATCTAACTTGATTGCCGCTATCTATTTTGATGGCCGCTTTTGTTTATTCTATTCAACTCAGTTTAGGAGCCAATTGCGAGTAAATTTTAAAAAAGTAACTGATCGATTTTGCAACGAAATAAATAGCATCTGTTATGATTTGATGAAATGCCATTCGATATATGTCCCTAAAAGCGACGGATTTTTATATGAAATCACCTATCGTTCCCATCCTGCCGGCTTTTTTCCTGGTCGTTTTATTTCACTTTACTGGTGCTTATTCAGATATCTATCTGCCAAGCACGAGTGATATGCCCGCTCCAGTGACGCTAAAAACACTGAATTCAAAAATAAAAGATGCCCAAACAAATAGTGAATTGGACGAACAGACCAAAAGCAGATTGATTGAATATTACCAAAAAACCATCCGCAACCTAGAGGAGAGTCAATCAAATAACGCTGCGACCGAAGCATTTATCCACGCAAGGAAGACCGATCCGGAACTCGCCGCGCAGATCAGGAAAAAGCTCGGGGAGTACAAAGTTAGCGCAACAGCAAAGACCGGGAATATTTTTACCAGGGATACCCCATTGGCCGTCATGGAGCGAAAACTGCTGGTTGAGAAAGCAAATTTAGCTTCGGTAAAAGCTAAGCGATCCGATATAGAGCAGCAAATGGCGCTATCGGCGGCAAGACCCAATGTAGTTCAGCAGCGCCTGATCCAAGCAAATCTCAGTCAGAAAGAAATCACGGCGCGCTTACTTCAGGGTGAAACGCAAAACCAACCGCCGTTGCTGGCGCAAGCCATTCGCTGGATGCTGGAAACAAAGCTAATAGCTCTGCGCACTGAAATTACAATGCTTGATCAAGAACTGTTAAGCCTGCCAATGCATTCAGATTTTCTTGACGCAGGTTTGGCGTGGTATGAGTTTTCTTATAAAGGGCTTTCGGAACGAGTCGCATCTATTCAGGATACCGTAAATAAACAGCGGCAGATCGAAGCGGAGAAGGCTAGAGCTGAGGCCGAAATTGCCAGACGTCAACTGCAGGGGAAACCTCTATTGATCCAGAAACTGGCCAACGAAAACACCCTGTTAACAGACGAACTGGGTCGTCTTGCCGGCGATTTGGATCGTATTACCCGTGTCAGTGAAACGGCGCATCAAGAAAATGAGCGGATACAAAGTCAATTCCAGAATATTCGGAAAAAGCTGGAAATTGGAGGATTCGGCAGCGCATTGGGTCAGTTATTGGTCGAGTTGAGCCGCCAACTACCCGAACCCGACGTGTTTCACAAAAGGGAGGAATTGCGGGAAACAAGGGTTGCCGAAATAGGCTTGAAGCAGATCAAATTTAACGAAGAATATCGGGAATTAAGCAGTATTACCGACTATGTTGACCGCCTTACCGCCAGCATGACTAAGCAGCAAGCGGAAAAAATCAGGGCGGACTTGATCAAACTCGCAACCAGCCGGAAAGAACTGCTTTTTCAATTGAATAAACTCTGCACCTCATACTTGCAGGCTTTGAGCGATTATGAGTTTATCGATCAGAAATTCCTGACCACAATCAATGACTACGAATATTTTCTTGCTCAAAACATGATCTGGATTCGCAGTAGTCCGCTACCGAGCCTTGCCGGACTAGAGAAGATACCTGAAAATCTTGATTGGTTAATTTCACCGGTCCTCTGGCGTGAAATACCCATCGCTTTTTTAAAGCAAGCTACAAGTTCGCCGGTGCCCGGCCTGGGTCTCGTGTGTTTTCTATTTTTACTTTGGAAATCAAAACAAATGCGCGCCTCGCTAAAAGAAAGCGGGGCCAATATTGGTAAAGTTTCCAAAGACAGCATGTCGGTTACTTTTTATGCTTTGCTCCTAACCCTGCTGCTGGCATCCTCCTGGCCCCTGCTGCTTGCCTTGCTGAGCTGGCAGCTAAGCCTGTCAATTCACGCGACACCGTTCACAAATGCAGTTTCGGATATACTACTATCGATCGCCATACCTTTTTTTCATATCCGTGTATTTTCGGTACTCTGTGAGCCTGACGGCTTGGCCAGCGCCCATTTTCAGATGCCCCAAATTGAGGTTAAGCGATTGCATCGCGAACTCAAACGAATGATGACGGTTTTATTGCCGACCCAGTTTATTTTTATGTTGATCTACCGATATGACCTGGCAGCATCCACCGGTGAGGCCGGACGCATACTGATCGCGATATTTTTGGTTGCATTAACGGTTTTCCTATACCGTATCGTTCCTTCGAGACAAATGTTGTTAAGCATTGGTTCGGATTTAACCAGTGGTAACTGGCTATTATCGAAGGCTGCTTGGCTGAGGTGGCTGCTATTTGCAATACTCCTGGTATTGCTGATATTTGATTTAATCGGGTATATCTTCACTGCCGCGCTGCTAACCTTGAAGTTGGTATACTCCCTGTTTTTCATAGCGAATCTCTTCGTTGTTGAGAGGCTTACGGTTCGCTGGCTGCTGTTGACGCAGCGCCGACTTGCCTGGCAGACCGCCCTGGAGAAACGTGCGACGGCAAAGGCGAAAAGGGAGGCTGAATTGTCCGGACGCCCTGAAATGGAAAGTGAATCCGTTGAAGTGGAGGAGCCGCAAATCAATATTGCAGCTCTGAGCAGAGAAACCCTACATCTGCTTCATATGTCGTTGCTATTGATCGCCGTATTTGGCTTTCTGATTATTTGGGGGGAAGTATTACCGGCATTCAGCTGGTTGAACGGCATTACCGTATGGAGCCACATGGCGTCGGTTTCCGGAGAACAACAGCTGGTTCCCGTCACCTTGCTGGATTTGGCGCGGGCCATCCTGATTGCTTTCATTACCTTGTTCATCGCCAAATATTTGCCTTCGTTGCTTGAGATCATCATGCTGCAGCGCACTTCATTGTCTGCCGGCAGCCGCTATACAGTGACCACGCTTACTAACTACATCATCGTAGCAATAGGAGCGATTCTGTTTTTCAATGCGATAGGCGCCGATTGGTCGCGTGTTCAGTGGCTGATAGCCGCTTTAGGCGTCGGTATCGGTTTCGGACTGCAAGAGATCGTCGCCAATTTTATCAGCGGGTTGATCATCCTGTTTGAACGTCCGATCAGGGTCGGAGATATCGTAACCATCGGCAATCATGATGGCACGGTCGTCCGAATCCGCATTCGCACAACAACGATTCGTAACTGGGATAGGCAAGAACTCTTGGTGCCAAACAAACAGTTCATCACAGATCAATTGATCAATTGGACATTGTCCGAAACGACAACTCGAATTGTCATTCCGGTCGGTCTGGCTTATGGCGGTGACGTGGAATTGGCAATGAAGATTATGATGCAAGCTGCGGAAGAGCACCCTGATGTATTATCCGATCCCGGCCCTTCCGTGGTATTTGATGAGTTTGGCGACAATGCTTTATCTTTCAAACTCCGCTGTTTTGTTGCGGAGATTGATCATCGGGTACCGGTAATCACCGCACTCCATAAGGAGATCAACCGGAAGTTTAATGAAGCGGGTCTGGTCATTGCTTATCCTCAACGTGATGTACATCTGGATACGAATACCCCTTTACAAGTCTGCATACAACAAGAAGAAGGAAAGTGAGAAAATACACACTGAATGGATTTATTAGTTTTTCAACGGATTACTGATATTGATTATCTTTTTATAAACTACGACGTTTGCCGATACCATATAATTATCCAGATAAAAGAGGTAAAGGAAATTCCATCTCAAAGAGCGGTCTTCAAAAATATTGACAAACTGGGACGACTTACCTTCCATATTGGCCTCTCGCCTCATTCGTTCCCAGGCAATAGTAGCTATGCTCTGGTCCTCACAAAGGGGGATGCTAAATAAAACGTAAAAGCAACTTGCTTCGCCGACAGCATGAACGACGTCCATTTCAAAGTTGGGCGCATCCAATGGGAACTCAGATTCCGCGTATTGGGTTGTTTGTGCAAAATGGCTCGTCGTACACCCTGCTATCCCAGCTATCACCACCAAATAAACCATGACAATGCTCAGCCGGTATAAAACTTCATATTTAGTCGAGGAATTCGTTGTAATCCTTGTTTTCATATCTCTTTGTCTTCAGTGAATTCGATTACCTCTGCCGAAATCGATACCTTAACAACAGCGAATATGCCCAGGTAATTTGCAATTGTCCATTCCTCAATAAAATTGTGCAAAATTTGCGGCTTGCCGAGAAGATCGTGCTTACTATGTAGATCTCTCATTGCTAATTCACGCAGATTCGAATTTCCCAGGGCGAACGTAATTAAAGGCATATCAATGCCAGCCTTTGACTCTATAGCAGAGGGAATATCTATCCAGAATAGAAAAGGACAGGAGGCCTCTCCACGGACAGCCTTGACAATTCGGAACTCACCTGGCTTAAGAACAATTTCCGCCTTATTTTTTCCATGATTAGGCGCCCCCATCTTACTGGATGCGCAACCGCTAAGCATCAGGAAAACCAAAAGATAGGCAATAGTCCGTGGGTTATTAAACATGGAATATTATGCAGATGACTTAAAAGGAATTATGATATTTGTCATACTAGTAAAGGAACTAATTGATGTCAATTTGACTGACTTGCCAATAAGTCAAATCGAAATAACCGTCTAGAATAACGATCTACTTTTGAAGGAGTAAAAATGTCTGTGATAGACACAAAAATGCCCAAGCTTATTTATGGGACGGCCTGGAAAAAAGAACGCACCGAAAATTTGGTCCTGAAGGCATTGCTGGCCGGATTCAGAGGCATCGATACCGCCTGCCAGCCCAAGCATTATGAAGAACCGTTGGTGGGTGCGGCCCTACAGCACCTGCATTCGCTTGGTATTGGACGTGAAGCATTATTCCTGCAAACCAAATTCACGCCACTTGACGGACAGGACCCCGACCGAGTGCCTTACGATAAACAAGCGCCTGTAGAAGAACAGGTCGCACAATCCTTTGCAGCATCGCTGCAAAATCTACAAACGAAATATGTCGACTGCTGGATATTGCATTCGCCGGTGACCCCTTTTGGTGAATTGAAGAAAGTCTGGCGGACCATGGAAGCCGTCTATGCGACAGGCGGTACGCGGCAGCTGGGCATCAGCAACTGTTACTATCTTGACTATCTGAAACAACTCTATGCGCTTGCCGATGTTAAACCCGCCGTTGTGCAAAACCGTTTTTATCGGAACACCGGCTACGATGTACCCCTGCGGCAATGGTGTACTGAGCATGGTATCATCTATCAGAGCTTTTGGACACTGACGGCAAATCCCCATCTACTAAACAGCAAGACCGTGCAAACGCTTGCCGCAAAGTATCACAAAACGGCACCGCAGATTTTTTTCCGCTATCTCAGCCAAATCGGCATTGTTCCGCTGACCGGAACTTGTTCCGAACAACACATGAAAGAGGACCTTGAAAGTTTCGACATTGAGCTGACCGGCGAAGATATAAAGAGTATGGATTTGCTGATAAATTAAATATCACGCGATCCGTTGCAAACACGGTAACGGATGCAAGGATGATGCTGACGAAATAGCGCATGGTTTAGAATGGGGCAATTTTAGCGTCAGTGCCGACCCGGCTTTACTCAATGCCTTACCTTACCTGTCCACGGACGAACCGCGGCGCGACATACCGAATCTACCGCCTATCAGTTCCACTCCCCAACCGGTCAGCAGCCCCCAAAAAGGGTCAGCAAACACAATGACAGCTGCGGTGATGCCGATCACCAACCGACATACCGGGCGAGCGTCGACGAGCCGTTTCGACCAGGCGAGTTCGATGGACGAGAGCAACAGCAGTGCACCGACCGCAGCAGTCGGGATCATTTCCAGCAGCGCCACCGCGGTTTTCGAAAACAGCAAGCCCAGCAGCAGAAGGATGGCGCCGAGCAACAGCGGCGCAGCGCCGGTGCGGGCGCCGAATCGATAGTGTGCGGCGAGACCTCCCGCGCCATGGCACATCGGCAGCGCACCGAGCGGCGCGAGCACAAGATTGGCAAGGCCGCTGGATAACGAAAGATGGGTTGGTGTCACACGATACGCCCGTGACCCGAAAAACTCTTGCGAGATTGCCGCGGTCACGATGATGGCATTGGTCAAAGTAAGCGCGAGTTGAGGCAAAACCGAAACACGTAACGCCTGTTGCCAATCCTCCACGCCGGGAAAAACCAGCGCCGGCAGGATAATCGCCGGTTGCCAGCCGGTCCATCCCTTTCCGGGGTTGATCAGTTGTCCGACCAGTACGGCTAAGGCTAAAGCAACCAAGCTGGCAGGCATGCGCGGGATTCGCAGCAAAAACACCAGCAGAACAAGTAAAGCAGTTCCCAGCCACCCGTTTTCACCCATCATCTGTAACGCAAGCCAACCGAGTCTGATACCCAGTCCGAGTTGCAGTCCGGTAATCACCGTTTGGGGTATCGCGCACGCCAGGCGAGCAATGATGCCGCTCCAGCCTAACACAATGAGCGCGATCCCGATCAGTACACCGGTGGCGGCAATCTCAGCCGCGGACAATCCGCTGGTTAGCATCACCGCGGAAACGGCTTTCATCGGCTGAACGGGAATCGGCAGGCGATAGAAAAGTCCGGAAGCGACATAAAACAGGCCGAAACCGGTAAAGACTCCCGCAGGCGCCAGCCCTGCAACGGTAATGGCTCCGAGCGTGTGGGGAATAAATGTGCCCAGGTCACCGAAAGCGCCGCTGATTTCCTCAAGCCGGGAATGCCGTTCGGCCGTTCGCGGATCAAGCGATGGCGATTTGTTGCTTATCTGTTTTGCCATGGTTTAAAGGTTATTCCTCCTGAATAATGCTTTTGATAATGTATCCCCCGGATTTTTCATCTAACTCGAGTTCCAACAGTTTACGTTTCTGAGCTTCCTCCAGTAATTTACCAAAAGTGCGGAAACCGTGGTAAGTCTCGTTGAAGCCGGGCTTGCGCCTTTTTATGGCTTGCTTGACCATTGAGCTCCATACTTTTTCCTCTTCGCCGCGCTCTTTTAATAAATCCTCGACCGTTTCCAGCACGATATCCAACGCCTGCTGTTTTTTCTCTTCCTCGCCGGAGATGCCGGGGGACTTCCTGGCAATCTTCTCGGGTGGAGACTTGCGCTTCGCTTTGCTCTTTTTCTCTACGCCGCGCACCAGATCATCGTAAAAAATAAACTCATCGCAATTGGCAATCAATAAGTCGGAAGTTGAATTCTTAACTCCCACACCAATCACGACTTTATTATTTTCGCGCAGCTTACTCACCAGTGCCGAAAAATCGGAATCACCGCTAATGATCACAAAGGTATCAACGTGCGATTTGGTATAGCAGAGATCCAGCGCATCCACAACCATGCGGATGTCGGCGGAATTCTTACCGGACTGCCGCACATGGGGAATTTCGACCAATTCAAATGCGGCCTCGTGCATGGCCGTTTTAAATTCCTTATATCTCTCCCAATCACAATACGCTTTTTTGACGACGATATTACCTTTCAGCAACAATCTCTCCAGCACCTTTACGATATCGAAAGCATCATACTTGGCATCGCGCACGCCAAGTGCGACATTCTCGAAATCGCAGTACAAAGCCATAATCTGTGTTCCGGATTGTTCACTCATTTTGTTTCCTTCGCTTATAGATACCGTTGATTTTAACAACTGCGGCCATATTGGCCGGGCAAGTATTAACAAACCGGCCAATTTTTCCAACTATAACATGCAATCAAAATATAACTCATTGATAGTCTATAGTTTATAAATGGCATGCTTTTAGCTCAATCAAATATTAACAGTTAAATCTTGCCGTCATGCTTCCGCCCTCGGCCGGAAACAATCACAGTACCAAAAATGACGTTCAGAATAGGAGCAAATCATGAAAAATTCCGTAATCATCATAATCGGCGTGCTATTACTGCTGGCATTCGGTATGCAGGTATTTATGTTCTACCGAATACACGAAAAACTCGATCAACGCTTTGCTTTGGAAAAACAGCTAAGCCTGTCCGGCAGTGAGGGGACGAATACCTGGGTTCAGGATTCCGATAACTGGAACCCCTACCAGGAACTGCTCCAAATACGGGATCAGATGGAACAAATGCTTCATGATTCTTTCTCCCGCTTACAGATAAATGCCAAGGCCGGTTCCAATACCAAAATGCCGGCACTGGACCTGAAAGAAGAACCGGACCGCTATATTATCACGGTCAATGTTCCCGGTGCCGATGAGTCTTCTCTCGATGTAGCACTTGACGGACGGTTGCTGACCATCGCAATCAGAACCGAACATGTCAGCGAACCAGCCGAGGAGAAAAATAAGTATCAGCGCCGCGAACGATTTCGGGGTGAATTCAAGCGGACCTTAACGCTGCCGGGAGATGTTGACCAAAGCAACATCCAGACAGAATACAGCAACGGCGTTCTCACCATCACGCTGGCTAAAGTCTGATCGTCAATACCGAACCGAACGATCAATTTAATTATTTATCTGCAGGCCGTCGCGGCCTATAGCATAGAACAAATTTCGGTTTAACCTTCTTTTAAAACGACTACGAGGTAAAAAGATATCAATATGGCTTATCGTGAAACTATCCGACCGATTTCGGACAATTCCCAAGAGGATTATCAGTTTGATCTGGATGCGTCGATAGAACGTATTGCCCATTGGCTGCCGACGCAGGGGCCGATCAAGGATTTTGTTCACCATAATACCCTGCACGCCGTCCAGCACTTGCCCTTTCATGACGGCGTGGCAATAGCGGCAAAAATTCTTGGTGCGCGCAGCTATTTACCGCTGGACGATTATCAGCGCATGTACCGGGAAGGCCGCATCAAGGACTTCGCAATCGATTGGGCGCTGGCTCGGTCCGATTGTGCGATATCGCGCCGGGAGCGCCTCAGAAAGCGCTTGTTCGAAACGGATCAAAGCAGCCACTACCCACCGGTTTCACTGGCCAATCACGGTATCCGCAATGCTTGGCTGAACCATATTGAAGTTGATATGAATTCGTTGGCGCATCCGGTCTTGTTCCGTCTATTGGGCAATTTTCTTGACCAGGGCATCAGCCGTTGGACCTTGCCCAAGGACGGCGAACATTTCTGGGATTGCGTTTTGCGGCTGGCGCAAAACAGTCTGTTGCCGCTCTACCCCTTACATGAACCGGGCATACGTGAATTATTATCCGATAACCCTACGCAGGTCATTGAAGCATGTCTGGAACAAATCGTCGGTGATCAGCAGCTTTATGAACAATATCTCCTGGAAATGCTGTTGGCCCATCCCGGCTGGGCCGGCATGGTGCGCATCATCGAGCTCAATCCCAATGCACTGCTCGCGCACCGCGAAATTTCACTGAAAGAAATGCTTGCTGCCGAATTAAGTATTGAATTGGCCTTTCTACACAAGAAAAAAGGAGCGCACTTTAGTCAGGTAGCGGCGATACCCCGCAGCAACGATGTTCCGCTGCTCAAGGAAGGAGCCCTCAGGCCGCAGATCCCGCTGCATTTAAAAGTCTGGCAGGAGGCTATGGAATGGTCGCTGCATAGTGAGCTGCTGCTGGCTCTACGGCCTAACCCCCCCCATACTGTAGCCGATGACAACCAGACTGCGCCGCAAGCGCAGGCGCTGTTCTGTATTGATGACCGCGAATGCTCTCTCCGGCGTTATCTGGAAGAAATTAACCCGGCGATTGAAACATTCGGTGCCGCCGGTTTTTTTGGTATCGACTTTCTTTATCAGGGATTGGACGACGCTTATCCGGTTGCCCAATGCCCTAATATCATCGTGCCGAAACATTTGATCAGGGAATCGGCAAGCAATCCAAAGAAGCCGAACAAATCCAAAACCGATAAGCGGACTGGTATGCATTTCACGGCCCATTCGATGTTTCGCGGTTGGCTTTATACTCAAACCGTGGGACTCGGTTATGCGTTGCGCATGGCCTGGAACGTGTTCCGGCCTGCTGCAGCATTGCCCGGTATCAGAAGCCTGAGCGAGGTAGATTCACATTCACACCTGCATCTGCTTCGTGAATCCGACGAACCGACCGAAGACGGTTATTTGTTGGGATTTTCCTTTACCGAAATGGCCGATCGCGTCGGCGGCTTACTGCATAATATCGGTTTGACGAAAAATTTCGCGCCGCTGGTGGTGGTGGTCGCCCACGGCTCCAGCAGCGTCAATAACCCCCACTTTGCCGCATATGACTGCGGCGCGTGCTCCGGCAAACCCGGTGCCCCCAATGCACGCGCCTTTGCCTGGATGGCCAATCATGAGACGGTGCGTGCCATTCTACGGGAGCGCGGCATCGATATTCCGGACAGCACCCGGTTTATAGCCGCTTTGCATAATACCAGCCGTGATGAAATCACCTATTTCGATAAACACACACTGCAGCAAAATCCCCCCGCCGGATTCCATACTTTCCAGCAAACCATGAAAAAAGCGTTGCAACGCAATGCCCGGGAACGCTGCCGTTGGTTTGAGCTGGGTCCACGCGCACCATCCAACAGAAAAGCACATGAGCACGTCATGGAACGCGCTTCGTCAATTTTCGAACCGCGCCCGGAATACAATCATTCCAATAACCTGTACTGCATCCTCGGCAAACGGGCATTAACCAAGGAGCTATTCCTCGACCGGCGCGCTTTTTTACATTCCTACGATCCTGAGACGGATCCACAGGGTGAAATTATGGCCCGCATTTTATCGGCGATTATACCGGTCTGCGGCGGCATTAATCTGGAATATCTGTTTTCACGCGTTGATAACTCCGTCTATGGGGCGGGTACCAAACTACCCCACAATGTTATCGGCCTGCTGGGTGTCGCCAACGGCGTGGAAGGTGACTTGCGCACCGGCTTACCGTCGCAAATGATCGAAGTCCATGAACCCGCGCGCCTGCTGATCGTGGTCGAACAAACCCGGGACATCCTCGATAAAGCGATAGCCAAACTCGGACCGCTGCAGGAATGGCTCGACAATGATTGGGTAAAGTTCGTCTCCTGCCATCCTCTGAGCCGCGAATTGTTCCTATATTCCGTGCACGGTTGGGAAACAGTCGAACTGCCTGATGATTGCGATGTACCGAGCGCAACCCATTCGGAGAAAATCATCGTCGGACAAACGCAAACGATTCCGGCGCATCACTTAATTCGGAGACAGGCATGAACGAATTATTGTTAACCAGCCAATTTATACCCTTACTGGGGTTCCTACTCATTTTTCTGGCCGACAACAACGAGAAAAAAATTGCCGCAATCAGTTTCTGGTGCAGCCTTGCATTGGGAGTCAGTATTGTCGCCCTGCTGATATCGTGGGCTTTTGCCGGCTACCCGAACCATGAATACCAATGGCTTACGCTTTATGCTTCCGGCGATTACCGTTTCCCCCTGTTGTTTTATCTGGACCGGGTCGGTGCCACCTATCTGTTTTGCGTGTGGGCGATCTTTTCAGTCATTATCAAATATTGCCGCGTTTATTTGCACCGCGAAGCCGGTTACAAGCGTTTCTTTCTGACCATATTCGGTTTCGTGTTCGGACTGAACATGGTAATCCTGTCCGGCTCCATCGATATCTTATTTGCCGGATGGGAAATTGTCGGCATATCCTCGTTTCTGTTGATCGCGTTCTACCGGCACCGCGTACAGCCGGTACGTAATGCGTTGCGCGCCTATTGCGTCTACCGCTTTTGCGACGTCGGCCTGCTGCTGGGCACGTGGATGAGCCATATGCTGTTTCACGGCAGCCAGCATTTCAGCCAGTTGGCAACTTTGTTCGACAATCCGGCTATGCCCCCGGCCGGTTATGCTTCGTTGTTACTGCTTTCGGTGTTGATACTGACGGCGGCTAGCGGTAAATCGGCGCAATTTCCCTTCTGTTTTTGGCTGCCCAGGGCCATGGAAGGGCCAACGCCTTCCAGCGCGATTTTTTACGGGGCACTGTCGGTACATTTGGGCGTATTCTTATTATTGCGCACCACACCGATTTGGACCTATCATTATTTCACCCGTTTCATCGTATTGGTCATCGGTCTGCTGACCGTAATCGTCGCCAGTATTTGCGAAAAAACACAATCAAACATCAAGGGACAAATCGCCTATGCATCAATTACCCAGGTAGGCTTTATGTTTATAGAACTGGCTCTCGGCCTTGAAACGCTGGTGCTGGTCCATTTTTTGGGCAATGCCTTCCTGCGTTGCTATCAATTGCTGGTATCACCCTCGATCGTCGCACATCTGTTGCGCGTGGAAGGGTCGGCCGATACCGATTTTTATATCAGAAGCAATTCAAAATTCGAGTTTTTGCCGGCCTCGATCCGCGACACGCTGCCGGAAGTATTGCAGAACACGCTTTATGTGTTCTCGCTGCAGGAAGGCAATCTGGAACTGTTAATCCGCACAATTCTGTGGGAACCGTTGAAGCGCATCGGCGCAAAGGTCAATGCTATGAGTCCGTGGTATAAATTCCTGAACATCTCAGGCTTGTTGCTGCTGATATCACTACTTATTGAACAGACCGATATCCATGCCAAATATCTGTCAATCCCGGTATCCGTTTTTATGGTACTTGCATCACTGAGCGCTTTCAGTGAAAAGCGTACCCCATACAGGGTCTGGAATGCTATCGGCTTGAGTTCCGTCTTGGCCGGAGCAGCGGTCTGGCTGTTGAAACCCGCCGCATGGTTCGACGCAGCGATCTATGCCAGCGGCATTATCCCTGCCTGGATTCTGGGCATTGTCATATTAACCAAACTACTGCGCCATGATAAGTTTGCCGACTCGCCATTCGCTTATCGGGCGATGGCGGAAACCCAACCGAAACTGTCCTTGCTTCTGTTCATCAGCTTCTTGGGGATGTCAGGCTTTCCGATTTCACCGACTTTCCTCGGGGAGGATTTATTGCTTTTCCAGGCCAGCACCCATGATCCTTGGTTTGCACTGCCGATCACTCTCGCCTTCGTCATTAACGGCATCGCGGCCGCACGTATGTTTCAACGTCTATGCATGGGAAGACCAACCGAACTTAATGAACCGGATGAGGATGTTGTCCACGAAACCCGGGTTGCCATGGAAGCCGGAACAACCAATCCGCATACAATTTAATAAACTTCCCTATCAATGAAACAACCACAGCAGGAAATATGCATGAAAAAAATCCAGAAAATCGCGCTGTTAAGCATTGTATTGTTCGCCGACCCCTTGTCCGCCGTTGCCGCCGAGACGGACAACATGTTCGGTGTTTGGGGTTCGCTCACTCTGCAAGGCGATTTTAAATTTCTATCGCCGGAATTTGACAACGTTAAGTGGCTAATTATGAATCAAAGCCGCACCCGCGATGATTCGCCGGATGGGTCGCGCTTTACTGAAAATTTGCTGTTCAGCCAGGTTGGCTATCAGTTAAACGGCAACGCGTCACTGTGGCTGGGCTATGTGCATGATTGGCTGCATCCGCTGAACAATCCGGCATTTCAGGAAAGTCGCCCCTATGTGGATTTTGTATGGAAGCAACCACTTGGCGATTTCAGCTTTACCAGCCGCACCCGTATGGAGGCCCGTATTAATCAAACCACCGGCTCTGACGGTTACCGTCCCAGACAGCTATTCCAAGTCACTCATCCGCTGCCCTTTTTAGAAGGTTTAAGTGTTTATCTGGGCGACGAATTCATGTTTTACCTGAATAAAAACGACTTCGGCAAACGCGGTTTTACCGAGAACCGTGTTTTCAGCGGCTTAAGCTACAGCGTCAACCGCCATGTAGGGCTGGACTTGGGTTATATGGGCCAATATGTAGATAATCCGTCCGGAAATAATTTGTTTACTCATAATTTACAGGCTAATATCACCTATAAATTTTAAATTTCGCAGCACACCGAACCACGTACTGCAGGATTTTATGGCCGTAAACCAAGGGGGTAAACGATGTTATTGCGCTTTAACAAACCGTCCTATTTCTTTGCTGCAACAGTATTATGTTCGCTCCTGCCTTTACCCGCTTCAGCGGCAGATATAGAGGGCTTGTCGTCCGAGTTGATGAATCAATATACATCGATCGATCCGTTTTCCTTTATTTTGCTCGAATTCGGATTGATTACCATTCTGGCCCTGGTCAGCCATATCCTGTCCCGCCGCTATCGCTTGCCGAATGTACTTGGTGAACTGGTGATCGGCATCGCTGCCGGCAATATTCTGTATTGGCTCGATTGGTCACCGGTGTTTTATATGTTGATGCACATGGGTGACGCCGGCCAGGTTTTTAAATCAATATGGACCTCAAATTTGTCCGTCGCGGAAACGGTAACCAACCTTTATGCCCCTGGTCAGACAGAAAGCGGCGAATTCGTCAACCGGCTTTCCGAGGTTTTTACCACTAATAAATCACCAACCCTGATACTTCTGGTTGTTGCACTTTGGATATTTTCAAATTTCGGCGTGTTTCTATTGCTGTTTAAGCTGGGCCTTGAAACCAAAACCGACGAAATTATTAAGGCAGCAGAGCCACTGGCGTTTCTGGTTTCGGTTGCCGGCACCGTAATACCTTTTTTGCTGGGCTTGGCTGCCAGCCTCTGGCTGCAACCGGAAGCAACTGTGTCGGTACATATTTTTGTTGCCGCAACGCTTTGTACCACCAGTGTGGCCATTACCACGAGTATGTTCTCCTATCTGAACAAACACCAAAGCCGCGAAGCGAAACTGGTAATTCATGCTGCTTTTCTTGACGATATTTTTGGCGTGTTCTTTCTATCCTATATTACGCATATCGTACTAGGCGAACAGCTAAACATTGCAGAGATATTGGGTTTATTTGTTTATTCGGCCATTATCTTTATTGGTATTATCGTGTTGGGAAAAAAATTGATTCAATATCTTCCCCAAATTTACGGCTTTGACCGGTCCCACACCCCGTTACTCGTCCCGCTACTGGTGGTGGTTGTGATCAGTTGGCTGGCTAACGTGTTCGACATCGGTGTCATTAGCAGCGCTTTTATGGCAGGCATGATCCTCAACAACATGCCCGACAAACGAGGCCTTATCAAAGAACTGATAGCGCCGCTTGAAAAAATATTTGCACCGATTTTCTTTGTTTTTGTCGGAATGCAGGTTAACCTTAAACTGTTTATAGACCCGGAGACACTCTGGCTGACGATCGCATTATTTATTGCCGCCGTATTAGGTAAAGCCGCCGCCGGGTTCATAACCAAGCAAAATATCAATCGTTTTGCGATAGGCTTGGGTATGATTCCAAGAGGGGAAGCTGTACTTATTTTTATCAGTATCGGAAAAATACTAGGTATAATTGACGACGCTATTTTTTCGGTTGTAACTATCATTGTGCTGGGGAGCAATTTCATCGCTCCATGGGCAATCAACCAATTCTATAGGGCAGAATATTCAGGAGACAGTTTCGTCGTTAAAGATTAGTTTTGCGCAAACTGATAATGGACCAAACAAGCGAGAAACATCATGCACAACCACACTTTCTGCTTTATTTTTGCCCCTATCAGACACATGATCATGTGCCTTTCATTACTGAGTCTGGCCCTCGCTGATAACGCCGTTGCATCGCCCGAACCGCAACCACCCGTTGCAGGCCGCCTGGTCATGACCGGATCGGTTGCCCTGAGTAATCTCATCAATTTCTGGGCGGAAGAATTTTCCCAACGCTATCCGCTGGTCACGGTAACCATTGCGGATCCGGGTGGAACCGCCGGAATCGCGGCACTAATTAACGGCAGCGCGGATCTGGTGTTGATCAGCATTCCCTTGAGCCAAGCTCAGCAAGAGGCATTTACCGCGCGATTCGGCTATCCTGCCGAGGTAATACCAGTGGCGATGGATGCCGTAGCCGTCTATGTCAACGATGCAAACACGTTCACCAGCATTACCATCGAGGAGCTTGATGCGATATTTTCCAGCACTTACCGTTGCGGAGCAGCGCAACCGATACGTACGTGGGGCACACTGCATGCGGCAAACAACTTGGCAAAGCGGCAGATCAAAGTCTACGGTTTAAGCGTCGATACCGGGGCCACCGCTCTGTTTAAACAAGCCGCCCTGTGTGGAGGCGATTTTATTCAGGATTTTCAGGCATTGGCAGGCCCGGAAGCGGTGCAAAACGCACTAAATACGGACTTAGCCGGTATCGGTTTTTCCAGCAGCGCAATGCGTTCCGCCGGGATTCATGCGCTTGCCGTTGCGCCGCATAAACAGGCAGCGGCAATCGCACCCACGCCGGCAAAAATCCGCGACGGACAATACCCGATGCACCGCACGTTGAGCATTGCGGTCAACCGCCCGGCAAACCGGCTGCTTGGGCCGGCGCTAAAAGCATTTATCGATTTCGTGCTTTCAGCGGAGGGACAAAGCATTGCAGTTAAAGCAGGCTATGTGGCATTGCCTTAAATATTGCCGCTAAAACCCGGTAATCATCGTCTGTGGCCGAACCCTGGATCCGGCACGACAATATAACCTCCGGGATGTTTGCGGTAAAAGGTATTGCCGAAGACGTAAAAAGGCTGGCCGAGCCAATCCATGGTAAGATGCAACCGCGGCAACGCGGCGACTATCGCACCAATTGGTGCATTGACGATAACATAGCCGCCTCCGCCGTATGGTTGGTAAAAATAACCGTCATAAAAGAAATATTCTCTGTCGCGGACAAAAATTCTTCTGGAGCCGTAAGGCAACGGATTGACCCGGTAACCGGGTTTGTAATAATTCCTGCGGCCTGGAGGCGGTACATAGCGACGATCGTCAAAATGTTTGCCGCCATAGGGTTGATGTGCTGGAGGAACCGCTTTGAAGTGTTTACCTGGCGGGCCCTGATGAGGATGTGGCTTCTTATCCGCTAAAACCGCTTGCTGTCCGAACAACATTAGCAGCACGATAATAAATATTGATTTTTGACTTGTAACATTCATCTCTACCTCCATAGAAATTGGTCCCACATTTTATGCGGTGGTTACCTGCTATAGACTGCGGCCTGATCAAATTATTCAATCATATTAATTCATTCCCGACATCTCTACTTGGGTATGTGTATGGCCCCTAAACGACTGCAATCCATTACTTGTTATTAGCCGTATCCAGCAATAATTTGCGAAGCGATATTTTGAGGCCCCTTTATCGATTCCTATTTGCCGCTAAAACCGTCACAGGATGAAAAAACTCTCGGTTTTTCGTTTCTCTAGCTCAACCATGATGCGCTGTATGGTAAAATACGTAACTACTGGTGTTCATATATCAATTTCGGCACCTTGAGCCATTCTCCCTCGGAGGTGAAGGCAATGCAAGGAGGTAAAAAAAACGGAATCTGATAGGCGATTACTAAGTAAAATTAACCAAAATTATAAGCTTCATAGTCGTATGCAGCACGCCAGCCCCGTTATCCAATTCGTTGTTACAGCGCTCGCCATCTTATCACTGGCTTCGGTTACACTGCTGCTTAGTAAACGCCTGCATTTACCGTTTGCCGTTTGTCTCGTCATTGCTGGCTTTTGCGGAGCGCAACTCACAGAACATGTTCCACAGATTTTCGGAATTTTATCTGATCTTAGCGTTTCGCATGATTTGATTTTCTTCGTACTAATGCCGACATTAGTATTCGAGTCGGCTTACGGGTTGAATGCTTGGCATTTAAGGCGAAATTGGCTGCCGATCATAACCCTGGCAATACCGGGTATGGTGTTGTCAACCCTGCTGATCGGTTTACTGGTCACTTGGCTGACACCGTTACCTTTACTTCCGTCGCTCTTATTGGGGTCTGTCCTGAGCGCAATCGACCATGTCTCGGTCAGCTCGGTATTCAAACAAATGGGTGCGCCGAAACGGCTGATTATTTTGGTTGAAGGAGAAAGCCTGTTCAGCGACGTTACTCTGATTGTGCTGGCCTATGCCTTACTTGATGCGGTAAAGGCGGATTTTGTTACCGGATCAATGTCAATTACCTTGATATTCCACTTTTTTAAGGTGTTATTGGGAGGTATCGCTATCGGTCTGGTATGTGGCTATACCACCGGATTGGTGCTCGGTAAAGTAACCAACAATCCGCTATTTGAAATCTCACTGGTTATGATGCTTGCCTATGTTTCCTTCTTAATCGCCGAATATGGATTTCACGTTAGCGGCGTCATGGCAACTGCCGTGACGGGATTAATGATGAGCGGCTGGGGACAAACCAAGATTTCTCATTCGGTACATCAATATCTTGACGAAATCTGGGAATTTTTAACGTTTATATCGGTCGCAATGATATTTCTTTTGGTCGGTTATTTTATCGATGTCGGGCAATTATTGGCCGTAATGCCAATTTTATTCCGTGTTATCCTGACGGTACTGCTTGCCAGAGCCGTTGTAGTGTTCGGACTGTTACCCCTAATCGGTAAACTACCCAGCTCCGAACCCATTGATTGGCGGTTCCAAGTGGCGATGTATTGGGGCGGAATTAGGGGTGCCGTCGCTATGGCGCTTATGATGAGTTTAGGCGAATTCGAATACCGGAATGAATTTTTGGCATTGGCGACCGGTGTTGTAATCTTCACTCTGGTGGGTCCCGGCCTGACACTCCGTCCTCTGATGCGGATTCTGGGGCTGGATAAACCGACCCTTGATGAACGCTTTGTTCAGGCTGAAAGCCTATTATCGGCAAAGCAACATGCGCTTGCATGCGTTCCCGACTTGCGTGCCGGCGGTTTGTTTTCCGCCCGTATTGCCAAGGAACTGGAAGGCATATACCAAAACGGCATCGAACAAAGCCGACAGGGGGTCGAACAACTCCGATATCATGAACTGAATGCCGACAAGGAGATCACCTTGCTGTTTTTTCGCTGCCTGTCGGAGGAAAAAACTTTTTATTTCGATATGTACAGTCATGCTCATATTTCCGAACAGGCCTACCGACAATTAAGCTATGGCATTGACTTACAATCCGACTCGTTACGCTATAACAATCGCCTTCCTGTTGATCCGCCAAAGACGAGATTAAAAAAAATGGGCGCTAGAATGAAACAGCGATTGGCGGATACCCGAATGATCGGTACGGTCGTTGAACGCTTTCGAGCTAATAAAACGGCTTTGGATTATGAGCTGATATGGGGGCGCTACCAAGCCAGTTTACATATCCTCAATAATCTGGAGAAAATGGATAAGTACTCCTCGCGTCCGGAAACCCTAGACCAGGTTCGTAACCAATATCAACGCTGGAACGGATCTGCGAAACAGCGCTTCGATCAGATGGCTGAACAATTTCCCGAATTTGTCAACGCCATGCAGCTTCGTCTCGCAGAACGCCTATTGTTGCATGCGGAACGCCAATCCATTGCGGAAAAAAAGAAAAAGGGCACTATTTCCGTGCCGGTAGCGACTAAAATGTTAGAAAGACTTGATCATGAAATTAATCATTTGCGAGGTCTTGAGGCAGGTAAACTGAAGATTGCAAGTAGCGAGTTATTGAAAAAAATACCCTTTTTCCAAAATCTTTCGGAAGACGATTTTCATTGTATTTCTCAATTACTGCATTCAGTAACTTTTCCCGCCGGTTCTATAATTTTTAATCAGGGCGATAGCGGACAAGCCATGTATTTAATTGCGCGTGGCGTCATCCGTGTTTCCGTCTGCAATAATGGAACAGAAGTGGATGTGGCAACCATGATTGCCGGTGACTTTTTTGGCGAAATGGCACTACTGCATAACACCCCTCGAACGGCAACTTGCAAAACTGTCACTCCCTGCGCTTTATACAAATTAAACGGAAAAGATTTCGACCGCATAAAAAGCAATTGCCCGAGCATCGAAACCGTACTGAACGAAGCTGATAAAAAACGACTGGAAGAACTCCAGCTAATTAAATCATGACAGACTCCTTAAAAAAACAGGTAACTGTCAGATGGATTGCGCTTATCGCAAATAATTAACATAGCATCAAGTGAAATCCAGGCTCATGCATAAAACCCTCCGAGCGACTCAAAGATCGATTTTTAATACCTCAATGGCCGTCTGTAAAACATCGTCCGGATCAAATGGTTTGGTTATGTACTCGTTTGTTCCCATTTGTAGACCCTTCTCTTTATCAAACTCCTGCCCTTTAGCGGTCAACATGATGATATAAGTATCTTTCAGCGCTTCATCGGTTTTCACCTGTCTACAAACTTCATAACCGTTCATTTCCGGCATCATGACATCCAAAAACACCAAGTCCGGATTTTCGGCCTTAATGGCTTCCAACCCTTCTTTTCCATTGCAAGCAGTAAAAATCTCAACGTCCTGATCTTCTAATTCTTCCAAAGTCTGCTCTAACAACGTCCGAATATGCGGTTCATCATCAACAATTAAAATTTTTTTATTCATATTAGTATTCCTCGCCTGAGTAAATCCGTAACTAATAAATTACTTCATAAACATCAACGGGTTTTTCTTTCCCTTTGATCGTTAATGCTCCTTGATACTGATAGTTAAACATATCTTTTGTGGTGTCATAAATGCTATTGCTGACTAAAATCTGCCCCCCCTCAGCAAGCGACTGCAATCGAGCCGCCAAATTTACTTCATCGCCGATAGCAGTGTAGTCCATATGTTTCGGGGAGCCAACATTACCAATAAGCACTTTACCGGAATTGAGCCCGATGCCGGTCTTAAAGTTTTGATTTATCCATGCATGTTCCGACCTCTTTAACCAATTTTGCATATTAATAGCAGCCAAAACACAGTGTTTTTCGCTTTCCGGCAATACCTCGGGTGCACCAAATAATGCCACGATCATGTCGCCTACAAATTTATTGATAGTTCCTTGTTCTTCGAAAATGAGATCAACCATCTTTTCAAAATATGTATTTAAATAAGCCAAAATATCTGTAGAATCAACATGTTCACAAATTTTGGTAAACCCTCGAATGTCTGAAAATAATATTGATATATAGCGCTTTTCGGGACGCAGCTCTCTACTATCACCTCCCTCCATAATGGCATGAACAACCTTCTCCGAAACGTAGCGTTCCAAATGGCTTTTTAGTCTTTCCTCCTTAATTTTATTCTCGTGAAGAATGGCATTTTCTAAAGCAATAGCTCCTTGGGAAACTAAAGCGCAAAATAACTTTAAATCTGCAGCAGTATAATTAATGACATTGTTGTGGCTTAAATTAATAACACCAATAGTTTTTTCCCTGGTTTTGATTGGTGCACATAATAACGATCCGGTGGCACAGCTGTTTTTTATGTATCGGATATCATCACAGGTATTATTAACGACTTCGGCTTTACCTGATAAAAACACATGACCCGCAATTCCTTTACCTGCTTCGATTATGGTATTACTAATTGAATTTTCACCAATTGCAGCTACGACCTGTAAAGCATTTAATTTATCGTTATATAGCATCACTGAGGCATTGGTGGATTTAATTGCAAGTGTTGCCTGATTAATAATCGACTGCGAAATTTCCTTTATATCAAAATTAGCTTTAATTTTATCGGCCAGATTATAGAGTAAATTAATTTCTTTATATAAACCCAGTGTTTCGATTGCCAGCTCTTTTTTTTCGAATTCCTTTAACAACATATACCTTATTAATTCAACTATGGTTTCGGAATAATTCTTACAATTTACATACCCGTATATGTTATTATCGGCAATTATCGGAAAGTTTTCGGTATCCTCTTGTATAGTGCCAAACAATAATTTTTCACTATTATCATAAATAGCAAATGGCTGATTATATGTGGCTAAAATTTTGTTTAATAAATGCTGCGTATCTTTTTTGCTAATAAATTTGGCAAAATGAATCTTATTCATCTGCGATTTCCTCATCTTTGCCTTCAAGGAGAATAAAATTTATTTGCGTTAAGTTTTTTTCAAACCGCAATATGTTAATAATATTGTACTCTTCAGATAACTTCTTATCTAAAATAACCATATCAGGCTGATAGCTTATTACTTTTTCAACGCATTGCGCATAATTCTCTACACTTTCCACATGGCAACCCTGAGCATTTAAGACCTGAGTCAGTGCATTAACGGTACCTTTATTTTCATCTACGATTAATACTTTCCTTTTGCCGACATCCCGCTGAATTAAAACATCGATTTCTTTTAACAAAATATCGGCTTTCACCGGTTTGGTTAAATACTTGTCAATACCGGATAAATGTACGCCTGCTTCTTTATCTTTAGCCGAAAGAATGATAATGGGAATGTGCATTGTCAAAGGATTTTTTTTCAAAATAGCGGCAACATCAAGGCCGTTACTACCGGGCATCATAACGTCTAAGGTAATCAGGTCAGGGTTTTGCGTTTTCGCACATTCAATCGCTTCTTGCCCATCCTTTGCAGCAATAACGCGGTAGCCGGCCTCTTCCAATTCCTGCCTGAGTAATTCACGAATATGAGCTTCGTCATCGACCACCAATATCGTTTTTGTTCCTGCTGCAGTGGGTGTCGGGTATTGCGCCAGCTGATCGAACAAATCATCAAGATTCGGCTTTTGCACCACATCTTCTACAGCTTTATGCTGGGCGACAGGCAATGTAAAAATAAATTGACTGCCCTTGCCCAGTTCACTTTCAACCCAGATCTTGCCGCCGTGATGTTCAACGATTTGTTTACAGATAGACAGCCCCAACCCGGTGCCCTGTGGTTTATTGGTTAAGGTATCCCCTACTTGTTTAAATTTCTCAAACACATTACCCAAATTGCCGGAGGCAATACCGATTCCTGTGTCAATGACCTTTAGCATAATTTGCTTCGTTTCCTTATCGTATTCGGCTCTAATTAATACACTACCCTCTTCAGTGAACTTGTACGCATTTGAAATTAAGTTGATAACTACCTGAATCAATCTGTCTTTATCTATTTTCACTAAAGGCAAATTAGGCTCGACTTCCTGCATCAATTTAACTTTTGAATGAGCAAATAAAGCCGTTGTCGCAGAAATGCCGTGTTCTATGACTTCAGAAAAATCTACTTCCGTCATTTTCCACTCAATTTTTCCTGCTTCCATTTTCGATAAATCCAAAACTTCATTAATTAAATTTGTTAAACGCTGTCCTTCGGAGACAATGATATTGATATTTTTACTGACCTGTGTAACGGCCCTTTGTACTTTTTTATCCTCATCGGTAATCAGTGGAAATAAAACGTCATTCAGTCTTTTTTGAATGATTTTGGCGAATCCCAACACCGACGTGAGTGGTGTACGTAATTCGTGCGATACCGTTGATATAAAGTCGGTTTTCATTTGGTCCACTTCTTTTTCCAAGGTAATATCGCGAATAGTGATCACCGAACCAATGGCAGATGCCTGACAAGCGTCGTCCGCAATATAACCGGCTGCAATATTATCCATACAAAAAGCATGCGCGACCGCTTTTCCGACATGATTGCCGGCCAGGGGTAATTCTACGCTGTGAACTTGCCTTAACTGTCGCCAACTACTTTCCGCAAGTTCATCTAAAGTTAAATTAAAGTCAGCCAACCCTTTCCCCAATACCGACTGTTCGGATAAATTAAACATGGATAATAAGGCATCATTTTCATGCGTGATTTTTTTATGCGTATCGATCACTAATAACCCATCGGCAATGCTGTTAATAATTATCCGAATGTGCGTTAATGCCCCATTTAACTCGTTACTGCGCTGTTCTAATTTCTGATTGGACTGAAATAGTTCGTTGGTTTTGTTTTCAGCCAATTGTTTTGCGGCGACCAATTGATCAACGCTAGGCAATGCAACGAGTTTAGGAAAAAAATAGATGACCGCTATTGCCGAGACCAATGAAATAACGGCGGTAATTGCCAACATAACGCCCGACAAATAATAAGCCGGAATCCATATGGTTATCACATTCAATACATGGGTTATGCCGCATGCCAGAATAAATAAGGCAAAGATCCAAAATAAGAGGCGGTGTTTAATATCCGGTCTTTTTCTAAGAAACAACATTATGACGAAAGGCATAACGAAATAAGCCGCTGCGATAAGAGCGTTGGAAACGGCGTGTAAAACGACTAAATCGGTCTTCCACAACAAACAGTAACCGTGCGGACTTGTCTCTGAAATCGAAAACAACTGAAGGATTTTATTCATCTTAACCACCTAAAGTAACTATTATTAGAGGTTTTATTTATCACACAGTTATGTGCGTCCAGTAGCATATTTAAGCTGATGCTTATATGGGAATTTCGCCAATAGGACGTCCTCCATAAATTATAGACGGTATTAATTTATGCTACAGGTCTGTAGTTTTGTTAGGGACGACGCGTCAAATACCATATGCCTCTCGTCTTACCATCGGATACCTAATGACGGGCTATATCCTGCTCAATCACCCGCCATTAGATTGTCAACCTGACTACTGAACAGCAAGTTCCGAACATAAAATGCGTATCGCCAAACCTATCGATATCTTGGCACTGAATGGTCGAAGAAATCAATTAAATTATTAGCTTAGATGACTAAATATCGGCATTGATTTCGCAAGACAGATCATCAGCCAGATTTTGTTAAAAATAGCCGGAAAACCTGAATTCAGCAGAGAGTTCAATATGAAATGAAGCGCATAGTTCCGTTTTTCGAAATTTTAGTGCCGCCGTCTAACCGACCTCATTGAGGCAACTAAAATCAGTTGCTGCTCTTCGAAGGTTAATAGTCAACTGCGATATAATAGGAACAGGGACTGTTGATACCCGCTGTCCTTGTTGTTATTTAATGATAACCCCAACCGGAGGTGATAGACATGATTTATGCTGCGCCCAACGAAATCGACAGTAAAGTTAAGTTCAAATCCCGTTATCAGAATTATATTGGCGGAGGCTGGCTGCCGCCGGTAAAAAGCCAGTATTTCGAGAATTTAAGTCCGGTGAACGGTCGGGCATTTTGCGAGGTTCCCCGGTCTACCGCCGATGATATTGAACTTGCCTTAAATGCGGCACATGCCGCGAAAACGGCTTGGGGCAAAACGTCGGTGACGGCCAGAGCCAACCTGTTATTAAAGGTCGCCGACCGTATCGAACAAAATCTGGAACAACTGGCCATTGCCGAAACCTGGGATAACGGCAAGGCGGTACGAGAAACCCTGGCGGCGGACGTCCCGTTATGTGCCGACCATTTCCGCTATTTTGCCGGGTGTATTCGCGCTCAGGAAGGCTCGATCGGTGAAATTGATGAAAACACCGTGGCTTATCATTTCCATGAGCCGTTGGGTGTTGTGGGGCAAATCATTCCGTGGAATTTTCCTTTGCTGATGGCTTGCTGGAAATTGGCCCCTGCGTTAGCGGCGGGGAACTGCGTAGTCATGAAACCCGCCGAACAGACGCCGGCTTCCATTTTGATACTGATGGAACTTATCGGCGATTTATTGCCGGCCGGCGTGGTGAATATCGTGAACGGTTTCGGCAACGAGGCGGGGCAGGCCCTGGCAACCAGCACCCGTATCGCCAAAATAGCCTTTACCGGCTCGACGCCGGTCGGCTCGCATATTCTCAAATGCGCCGCGGAAAATATTATTCCGTCAACGGTCGAATTGGGCGGTAAATCACCCAATATCGTCTTTGCCGATGTCCTGGATCAGGAAGATGAATTCGTTAGCAAAGCCGTTGAAGGTGCGGTATTGGCCTTTTTTAACCAGGGTGAAGTATGCACCTGCCCTTCCCGTTTGCTGGTGCAGGAAACGATTTATGATGAGTTTATGGCCAAAGTAATTGAACGCGCCGGACAAATCAAACGCGGCAATCCGCTCGACACGGAAACCATGGTCGGTGCACAGGCATCCAAAGAGCAATTTGACAAAATCCTCAACTATGTTGAGATCGGTAAGCAGGAAGGTGCGGAATTATTGATCGGCGGCGGAGTGGAAACCATGCAAGGCGATTTTTGCACAGGCTACTATATCCAACCCACAGTCATGAAAGGACACAATAGAATGCGTATCTTCCAGGAAGAGATTTTCGGCCCGGTCGTCTCGGTGACGACCTTTAACGATGAAGCGGAAGCGCTGGAAATCGCCAACGATACCGAGTTCGGCCTGGGCGCCGGCCTTTGGACGCGGAATATGAACCGTGCTTATCGCATGGCGCGCGGTATTGAAGCAGGTCGCGTGTGGACCAATTGCTATCATCATTACCCGGCACATGCAGCATTCGGCGGCTACAAAAAATCCGGCGTGGGTCGTGAAACACATAAAATGATGCTGGATCATTACCAGCACACCAAAAATATCCTGGTCAGTTATGATGTTAATCCATTGGGCTTTTTCTGAACCGTGCCCGGATCGGAACAATAGTAACCGCTGCATTTCACTGACGGTACTTCGTTGCTTGCCGTCCGACTCTCGGTCGGCTTACCGTAGTCGGGATTTGCGGTAACTTGACAGTAATCCGATAAATGTATATTGTTTCGCGTTTGCTTCAGGTGTCCCGCGCTATCCGGGATGAAACTGGGAAGCCGGTGCGTATTGTCCGCAATACAAACCCGGCACTGCCCCCGCAACGGTAAACGAGTCCAAGGCAGTTATTTTGCCACCGTGCGCTTAGCATGGGAAGGTTAACTGGCCGTCCACGACACTCGTGAGTCCGGAGACCGGCCTGTGGCGATGATGCGTGCGTTGCGGGAGGGCTGCGTCGCGATAGAGCCGCCGCTTAACGCTCAGGTCTGCGCCGGGCATCGCCGTTTTTCTATCGATTCGTCTCTGCCGCAATTTTCGATAACCGCTGTACGGGGATGTGCAGCTTAGCTTGCGGAACAATAGATGAATATCAAACCACTGGCAATCATTGCCTTACCCTTATCTTTCGGCAGCCCGGTGTTGGCCGGAAACACCGGCCAAACGGTTGCGGCCGATGCAAACCCGATCACTAAAGAACTTGATACGTTGGTCATTACCGCGACGAAAACCGAACAGGAACTGCGCAATATCGGCAATTCACTGACCGTGATCACTGCCGAGGATATTGCAGCACGGCAGTTTTACAGCGTTTCCGATATGCTGCGTAGCGTGCCTGGGGTCGATGTCGTACAAAACGGCGGCATCGGCCATGTAACATCGGTGTTCATCCGCGGTGCCGCTTCCGATCAGACCCTGATTTTAATCGACGGCATCGAAATGAATGATCCCAGCACCCCGGGCAACGGCTTCGATTTTTCCGACCTGATGACCGATGATATTGAACGTATCGAAGTTCTGCGCGGGCCGCAAAGCCCCTTATATGGCTCCAATGCAATCGGCGGCGTAATCAACATTATTACCAAGAAAGGCAAAGGCAAACCAAAGCTCTCCTTTACCGCCGAAGGCGGCAGCTACGATACATTTAAAGTGGGTGGCGCGGTGAACGGGGCAACTGATTTGGTCAATTATAATTTGTCGGTCAGCCGCTTGGAAACCCAAGGTTTTTCATCAGCCGACGACAATCTGCCCGGCAACAGCGAAGATGACGCTTATAAAATCACCACGGTCAGTTCCGGCCTCGGCATCACGCCATTGGAAAACCTGGATTTGCAGTTGAATCTGCGCTATAGCGACGCCGCGACCAAATTAGATAATTGCGGCGGGCCTTTTTGTGATAACTTGTTAAAAGACAGCCACAATCAGCAACTCTATACCGGCCTGCAAGGACATCTCTCCTTGTTTGACGGTTTCTGGGAACAAACCCTGGGTCTGGCCTATACCCATACCAACCGGGTTACCCGGGATGCGATGTCCGGTTCCTTCGTACCCTTCAGTGAATTTGACGGCAACCGC
>JBNLCC010000082.1:0-19693 GCA_050303615.1 Methylococcaceae bacterium
CCGCGTTCCTTGATGAGTTCCGGATCCAGTTGTTTTTTGTTCGCCCATTCCAAATCCGCTTCCGGCAATTCACTCAGGAAACGGCTGGGTTGGCATTCGATAACTTCGCCGTAGCGTTTGCGATGGGTGCAGTAACTGAACGTGCAGCTGCGCTGGGCACGGGTTATGCCTACGTAGGCCAAACGCCGCTCTTCCTCTATATTGCCGGTCTCGATACTGTTTTGGTGGGGCAGAAGGTTTTCTTCAATGCCGATCATGAACACGTGCGGAAACTCCAGACCTTTTGCTGCATGTAATGTCATTAGGCTAACTTGGTCGTTGGCCTGTTGTTCCTGGTTTCGGTCCAGAATGTCCAGCAGCATGATTTTTGCCACGATCTCTTCCAGGGATTTTTGCGCACCGTTTTCATTCTCCGCCATCCGTTGCAGCCATTCAATCAACTCCCTGACGTTGCTTATTTTCCGTTCGGCCTGTGCGTCGGTTTTGCTGTTTTCCTGCAGCCATTGTTCATAGCCGATCTGCCGGATAACTTCGTCGATGACGGCGAAGGTATCCCCGCGCAGCATGCGATCAGCGGTATCTACCACCCAATCGCAAAACTTTTTAAGCCGGAAAACCGGTTTTTCGGAAAGCTTTTGCGTCAAACCGAATTCATAACAAGCGGCAAACAAGCTGATATGCCGCTCATTGGCATAAGCCCCGAGTATCTCCAAAGTACCGGGACCGATTTCCCGCCGCGGCGTATTGATGATACGTAGGAATGCCGCGTCGTCGTCCTGATTGACGAACAGCCGCAGATAGCTGAGGACATCCTTGATCTCCGAATAGGCAAAAAACGAGGTGCTGCCGCTGATGAAATAAGGGACATTGTTTTCCCGCAAGCTGCGCTCAAACAGCCTTGATTGGTGATTTCCCCGGTACAATATCGCATAGTCCTGATAACGTGAACCGGTTTTGAATTTGTGGTGCACAATCTCGGAGACGATCTGTTTCGCTTCCAGCAGATCATCTTTGTGGCTCAACACCCGTAGCGGGTCGCCGTAACCCAGTTCGCTCCACAGCCGTTTTTCAAAAACATGGGGGTTATTAGCGATCAGGTGGTTGGCTACTTTCAAGATGCGGCCGGTCGACCGGTAGTTTTGTTCCAGCTTGATCACTGCCAGCCGCTTGAAATCCTTTTGCAGTTGCGCCAAGTTTTCCGGTTGCGCACCGCGCCAAGCATAGATGGATTGGTCGTCATCGCCGACCACGGTGAACCGGCCCAAGCTGCCGGCGAGCAGTTTGACGATTTCATACTGAGTGATATTGGTGTCCTGATATTCGTCCACCAATAGATAACGTATTTTATTACGCCATTTTTCAAGTATTTCCGCGGACTGCTGAAACAGCAACACCGGCAATAAAATCAGGTCGTCGAAATCGACCGCATTGTAGGCCTTGAGATGCCGCGTATATTGCTGGTAGAGAACGGCAGCCGGCTGTTGTTCCGCAGCTGCGGTAGCGAGCGCCCGGTCGACGGCGACAAAGGCATTTTTCCATTGTCCGATCTGCCGGGCGTAGTGCTCGGCCTGATCGGCATCGCACTGTTTGATGCCGTGGTTGATCAGGCTGCGCAGCAGACTTAGCTTGTCCTGTTCATCGAACAACGACAGACCCGATTTATAGCCAAGCGTTTTGTGCTCTTTACGCAAAATGTCCAGACCTAAAGAATGAAATGTGGACACCCGCAAGCCGCGGATTTGTTTATCGTCGAGTAATTTCGAGACGCGGTCCTTCATTTCCCGCGCCGCTTTGTTGGTAAAGGTCACCGCTGCAATGTGGCGCGCACGGGTCCCTTGTTTAACGAGGTAGGCAATTTTTTCGGTAATCACCCGCGTCTTGCCGCTGCCGGCGCCGGCCAGCACCAATAACGGACGATCGATCATTTTAACAGCCGCTTGCTGTTGCGGGTTTAACTTCGCCACGGAAACTTATACGGTTCTGTCGAGTTTGCGATAGGAAATCGCTTCACTCAAATGGGGAATTTCAATTTGCCTGGCGTTATCCAGGTCGGCGATGGTGCGCGCCAGTTTCAAAATCCGGTGATAGGCGCGATGCGACAAGCAGAATTTATCCATGGCCGCCTCCAGCAATTGGTGGCTTTGATCCGCTAACTGGCAAGTTCGCTTCACTTCGGCCGCGGTTAACGAGGCATTGGGCTTGCCGGCACGCCGCAGGGCAATTTTCCGTGCAACGATGACGCGTTGCCGAATGACGGCGCTACGTTCCTCCCCTGCCGCGGTTCCTTTGCGCAGCACTTCGTGCGAAACGCGCGGCACTTCCAGATGCATATCGATACGGTCCAGCAGCGGGCCGGAGATTTTGGCGCGATAGCGGGACACCAGTTCCGACGAACAATGGCATCGTCCGGATGAGTCCCCCAAATAACCGCAAGGACAGGGATTCATCGCCGCAACCAGCTGGAAACGCGCCGGAAAGTCCGCTTGCCGGTTGGCTCTGGATATGGTGATATGCCCGGTTTCCAACGGTTCTCTTAACACTTCGAGCACCTTTCTGTCAAATTCCGGTAATTCGTCAAGAAACAGCGTGCCGTTATGCGCCAGCGAGATTTCACCGGGTTTCGGGTTACTGCCGCCGCCCACCATCGCCACCGCTGATGCGGTATGATGCGGGCTGCGGTAAGGCGCCTTGCGCCAGTTTTTTATATCCAGGCCGCCATCGCTGATCGAAGCCAGCGAGGCGCTTTCCAATGCCTGCTGTTCGGTCAACAGTGGCAAAATAGTCGGCAGACGGGAAGCCAACATCGACTTGCCTGTCCCCGGCGGCCCCAGCATCAGTAAATTATGCATCCCGGTTGCTGCGACTTCGAACGCTCTTTTCACATGAAACTGGCCGTGTACATCGGAAAAATCGGCAGCATCGGGATCTTCGTCCACAACCGGCCGCGGCACGTCGAACTGAATCGGCTGCTGACCGGATAAATGCGCGCATATTTCCAAAAGATGTTGTACCGGCAGAATTTTCGCACGATTCACCAATCCGGCTTCCTGAATATTGTCCCGCGGCAGGATTAACTGCCGGCCGGCATCGCGGGTCTGCACGGCAACCGGCAACACGCCGGAAACCGGGCGCAACTCACCGCCCAACGACAATTCACCGACACATTCGTAACCGGCCAGTTCCTGCTTAGGAATCTGCCCGGATGCCGCCAGGATACCCAAAGCAATCGCCAAATCAAAACGCCCGCCCTCTTTGGGCAAATCGGCGGGTGCAAGATTGATGGTAATACGCTGCAGGGGAAATTCGAACCGGGAATTCAAGATTGCACCGCGCACCCGGTCCTTGCTTTCCTTGACCGCCGTCTCAGGCAAACCGACGATCGATAAACCGGGCAGCCCATTGGAGACATGGACCTCGACGGTCACCAACGGTGCTTGTATACCTGAGCGACCACGGCTATATACGACCGCTAGGGACATGGCATCCTTTCCTTAAAACCGGCTATTGCAGGATTTTTTCTTCCAGTGCCGTGACCTGGGTTTCGAGTGCTTCCAGTTTTTGCCGGGTTTTGGCCAGCACCGCTTTTTGCACTTCAAACTCTTCGCGGGTCACCAAATCCAGCTTGCCCAGGGCACTTTGCAGGATGGCATGGAAATTTTTCTGCATGTCCTCGCGCAATGCAGTAAAACCGGGCGGCAAGCTGTCAACCAAACGGTTGGCAATATCGTCTATGGATTTCGGATCAAACATGAATATTGTCTCGGATAATTAGTTTATCGTGTCCACACATTTAAGTTCGTTTTTATAAATCCTCCCGCCTTACCCATCTCCGGCAGGAAAAAGTAACGCGTCGAAATTTGATGTGCGACAATTACAAAGATAAAGTTAGGAATATTATCACCTAATTGGTCATGGATTGACCAGAACTAATCCGTAATTACACGAACATTCAAACAACAATACATTAATGCAAAGCCTAGCTTTTTGATTGTTGGCGGTCCGAGCCTGGCGAATCAAGCCACCCTCCGGCGTAGGCGGAAATATAGTGTTTTGCAGCGGCTAACTTTTAGACGCCAATAGAAATTACTTCTATAGCAACTATACTAAAATTTATTGAACCGAAATAAATCAGCTTTTTTGTTAGAGCAAAAAAAGATAAGGCGATAGTGAAAGGCAATATAGGCACAATCGAACCATGGAGAAACCATATCTTTTGTCAAAATTTCTGTCTATGCTCATCATCCATTTGCTTTTATTGCAGGCGAGTGGTTGTAGTGTAAAAAACCCTTACTTGATGCAACATCCTGATTTTAATGCACGATGCAAAAAAATCAATACGATAGCCATTCTTCCGCCTAACGCTCAAGTTGTTCAGGTAAACTTTGGTGGAGTTGAACAGTTTTTGCCTGGAAAACAACGACGTGTCTCCGAGGATCTGGTTAACTTAATCGCGGACGAATTGCGGAAAAGAGGCTTCTCTGCCTCCCGAATCGATCACAATACGCTGTCTAAACTGAATTCCACAAAATTATTTGACGATGCGGAGTTAGCAAAGTTTTATTCAAATGTATTCGACGAATTGGCTAATTCGAAGGAAATTAATGGAAACCAGGAAATTGAATGCTCTTTTGAAGAGCGGGTAAGTCAAATCTCAACTTTTACCAAAAGTGATGCGTTGTTTTTCATCTTTTTTAAGGGCTATAAAATGAATGCGGGTTCGGCTGCGGGTGAATTCGGGCAAGTTGTCATGTTTATCATCCTGACCGGAGGCATGTTGGTCCCTACCAAAGATCCCTCCGGCTATGAGCAATTGCAGGCCAAATTGGTGGAAAGCAAAACGGGTGATGTTTTATGGACAAATCGGGTAACTGATGTCAGTTATGGCTATATTCCCCCCGATTTTGACAAAGCTTCACTTAAAGATTTGGTTGAAGATTTATTTGAGGGTTTTCCAAAATAGTGAAAATGCAACCATTAAAAACAAGCGAGGGCCATTCACTATTCCTCCGGTTATTCGTAACGCCTTTTTAAGCGAAGGACACCAATGCTATCGGTTGATTTTGTGAGCTAGTAAAAATATGTTTTTTGATTAAAACTTTAGATTTATGCCATGAGCGTTTCCCGTATTATCATCCTGTTCGCAATATATTCTTTGAGTTCCGTTGTCTTACTTAGCGGATGCGCGGGAACGCCGGTAATCTATCCGCACACATCCGGTCATGCCGGTGCTTTACGCGTCACAGAAATTATGGGCTGGAAGAGTGGCCCGGAATTACCGGAAATTTATCGCCAAGCGCTTCGAGAATCAGGCATATCCGATGTAGAAATTCAATTGGGTTCGATCGGTGTCGGACGGGTATACTGCTGCGGCAGCTCCAATGAAACCGATAATATTATAATGGTATTTATTCCGAAAGATGTGCCGGTTGAACTTGGCGATATTGTCGAAGTAAAAATGGGAGAAGCGCCCGGATGGCAAAAATCCGGTATCGTCAACGTCGCAACCAAGGTACGGGAGAAAAATGCCGGAAAAGAAATACCAAGATGGGGTAGTGCCGGCGACAGGGGCAACCGTTCATGTCGATGGATACCCGAAAACCCGAATCTTTGGGCTCGGATACTTTATTGCGACTGGATGAAGAAAGAAGGCTGGGTAGAATATCAGGGTTTTTTATGGAAAACCTGGCTGAAACCTCAACAATAAAATATAAAATCCTTGAACATAGTCTGACAGACAAAATTCAGAGTTTAGATTTAAACTTGCAACATTCAGAATTTTGGAAGACCACTTTCGACCCCATTGAAACATTCGGATAAGAATTTGCACTTCCCGATATCGGTCATTGGCAAATTAGCGCTATCTGTAGCGGCCCGAGTACAGAAACCACAGGAAACGGAAACATCCGTCAGGAACCACATTACCTTAGAACACCGAAATTATTCAGCACCGATCAAATACATTGCCATGGTGTTAGTTGAAATCCGGAAATTAATGGTTACTGCACCCATTACCAGACGAATGGCACCAGACGATACTTGACCCGTTGCTGATATTCCGTATATCCAGTCAAATTTTTCGCAAGAAAACGTTCTTCGTCAAACAATCGCCATATCAGAATCGGAATCATAACCCCAAGCACAACCAACCCCCAATACGAGCCGAGGGCAAGGGGGATACCGAAAAGATAGATCAAAGCACTCGCGTACATCGGATGGCGGACGACGGCATACGGCCCTGTAGTAATAACCTGCTGATCTTTGGCAACTTCAATGGTTGCCGACGCAAAGGTGTTCTCCCGATACACCAGGAAGATGAAATAAAACCCGGTCAACACAAGCACGTTCCCGGTTACAATGCCACCAAGCGGCACGGCTGACCACCCAAAGCGGAAATCCAGCGCCGGCACCACCAGCAAGGCTATGAATCCGATAGAGACGCACCACATGATCAACCGCTGCACCGGCTGTTTTTCTGCAGTCGGCCCACCCTTCATTCGCCGCTCAAGCAGCGCAGGATCGTACCTCATCAGGTACAGTGTTGGAGGGATTGATGCGCCAATGTAGATGGTCAAAAACACCCATGCCTGCCAGTAGTAAACTGTCCCGGCGGGCACAAATAGAAAAGCCCCCATGATTGACCCAAGAGCCGCCAGACTAAGCCAAACTTTTGTGTTGAACTTCATCACAAGCCGCCTCCCAAAAAGTACTCATAACTCGACTTCAGTTGTGCTAGATAAGGCAGAATCAAGCGGTTTGAGTAATCGAAGCCCGCAAGAAATAGGGAATGACATGGAAGCCCGGATGATCTCAAAAAATGGCTGACTATCGACTGTCTAAGCATTCTTAACGACCCAAAGCGGTCAGGCTGTCTATTCCCCAAGAGCGTTATTCGCCTTAATCATTTAGGTAGTGGTACGGTGGGTTAAGCCGATCCGGCCATGCGGTATAAGCGGGCATCAAGGTTGACAGGGAGGTGGGTTATTTTTGAGGAGCATCTTTATTTGATGGCGGAGCAGGGTCGGAGGAAGATTTTTTCTGGTTTTTAACATGCTTTTTCTTGACATTCTCATAGGCGGTCTCTCCGGCTAATTCACCTATGACATCGCCTACCGCTTCGCCGATTTCCGCGCCGGCATCGTCGAATAACGCATCGCCGATTAAGCCGCCGATTTTTTTTCCCATTTTACCGCTTGCCTCTGCGCTGCTTACTCTTTGCACGTCCTCTTTTAAAGGGGCTTCAGCACCGCCGTCGTGGAGCAGTATTTTTGCTAATTGATCGCCTTGGCGAGCTCCGAAGACTTGACCGGCGATACTGCCCATTTCGGCACCGATCACTGTGCCTTCGGGCCCCAATACCGATCCTATAGCACCGCCTACGACTTCTCCCAAACTATCTCCCGCCACGCTTTCAGCCAGACTGGCTCCGAGTTCGGCACAACGTTTGGGATGCTTAACTAAATCCTCAGCCTCGGCACTAACGGCCTTGACTTCTTCTTTCAAAACGGTCGAAACACCGGCAAGTTTTTTTTCGATTTTACCGTATTTGCCGGTTTTTTTCCCCGGCCGGTCCCCGTCCGAGGGCTCAGCACTCGCCGGAGATCCGTTATCCGGAGTGTGTGCCGCATTATCTTTGCTGTCTTGTGCCATCGCGTCATCACCATTTCTGAAACCAATGAACTAATACGAAGACATTTTATAGATGCGTTCGTTCCCTAATTCGCTGGGGGAAAGCAGCTTAACTTTCGTTGGGATAGCGCAGAGAGATACTCCATGCTCAGCGATTATTTACTTGACTGCCGCATTGCACGCTGCCGGGCACCGGGCATGTGGAGTCGGGCAATTTCATCCCGGTAAGGCTTGGTACGTCTGGGTAGGCGAACGAAGCACCCTGAATGACCACCTGCGGCTGAATTTTATCAGGCAGTTAAGTAGCAGATAAAATGCTACTCACATCAGTCCGGATCAGTTGTATTTGTCCCACATCACATTACACTCCGCTTTTGCAGCAGCTTTAAGCAATTCGATCAACGGTAAGGCGCGGTGCGCGAGACTAACGATAGGTTCGTTGTCTTCTTCGTCCCCGGACTTCTCCGGCAAGGGTAACTGCGGTTCCGATTGGATCGCCGTTTGCAAACGCTGTAACGCTTCCTGCACATTTTCCGCGAGGATTGCCCCGGGCACGGTTCCGCTATGTCCCATCAACTTTAATAAACGGACGGCTATGTCACCGAACATCGTTATATCGGCATAAGCGGAACAAGAAAAAGTGACTAACATGCTCATCTCCTCTTTGGGGGAACTTTAGAATTAAAAGTTCCGGCCAATATATCATGCCGGAAGAAACAAGAGCATGTTAGCGTTTAGGATCGTTAAATCACAACATCAGCATCCGGAAATCTGCTTTTCAGCGCTTTTTTAACGTCGTCGGGAAGACGATTATGATCAATCACCAGTTTGTCCAACTGCGCTTGCTCCGGCAATTTAATATCCATCAAGTCGTTGTTCGCCAATCTCAAGTCTACAAGTTCCGTATTTTGGCTCAAATCAATGGTGGTGAGCTCGTTTTTGTTGGCATAGATTTCTTCCAGCTTGGGATTTTGCGACACATCGAGCTCTGTTAATTCGTTAATAAACACTTCCAAATGGGTCAGATCACTGTTTTTACTGACATCCAAAGCTTCAAGTTCGTTGTTGCCGAGTAGCAATTCCTCTAAGCAGACATTTTTGGAAACGTCTAAACGAGTGATTTGGTTGCGTGTCAGATCTAAAAATTTCAACGCGGTCAGATATTCCAAACCACCAGTACTTTCAATACCCCGGTCGCGACAAACTAACCTGTCTAATTCACTACTGTCTGCAACGCCACTTGATAGCACACATTTTTTAAACGCTTCGTCCTTGAACTCAATATCAGTCAATTTCATGCAGCGTCCTCCATTTTGTGTGCAGCTTTCAATAACGGTTCTTTAATCGCAGACACCCACGACTCGACGCGTTCCGCAGTCAGGTCCGACTGGTTGTCTTGGTCAATTACCAAACCGACAAATTCACCTTCATCAACGACTGCCCGGGAAAATTTAAAATCATAGCCCTCGGTCGGCCACTGTCCGATAAACTCCCCTCCCAAACTCTCCAATTTTTCATACAACAAACCAAGGCCGTCCACGAACTCATGCGAATAGCTTTCCTGATCGCCCAGACCGAATAAAGCGAAGGTTTTACCGCTCAAATCCATGCCATCCAATGACGGCAGGAACTCGGCAAGCGTTTCGGGCAATTCGCCTTCGCCCAAAGTCGGCGTGCCCACAATATAGGCGGAAAACTTCTCAAAATCAGCCGGTTCAACCTTGCTAATGTTCATTAATTCCACATCATCTTCAGCAAATAATTTGCGTATCATCTTAGCGACTTTACGCGTATTACCGGTATCAGTATCAAAATACAAACCTAATTTTGCCATGTTAAAACTCCGTCAATCAGTGAAGTCACCATCGCGTTTGTCAATAATGCGACAGGGTTAGAAAGAGGTATCGTTTGATTGTCCAAAACCATACGCTGGAGAACATTGGCCGTTGGAGCGAAATCCGCCTACCTTCCGCGAGTACAAACCCCATATCGACTGGAAGGCACCACCGACTATTCATAAATCGGATTAAAATCATAGCGTTACAAATCAGCCTTAGGTCAATTGATAATAGGCGTTGCACTCGTACAGGAACAAACAACAAAGCCAAGTCTGTTTAATATTTTATTTATTGATAAACATAGCAAGAGTTACGCCAATAATCGATAGCCGTTACGGTTTTTGCCCGGCCGCCGCAAACCTGGGGAATACCGGCCGTTATAATTAACGCGGGGCATTCCGGTGAAGGCAATATAAGGAAGCACAGGAGGGAATTCGGTTGCATCGCCAAAGAATGGCGCAAAGTAAGCGTTATTTTGCCTTATTATCCCTCAACAACAATTCCCTTTGCCGCTAACTCCCTGAGCGCCCGGATACCGCCGTCGATAATCAGTTGCGGATCAGGGTAGGCGGTTTCCTGTACCAATTGGTCCAAACACTCATCAGCGGCAATACCCGGCTGTTCCTGCAAGATTTGCAGCATTCGGAAGGTAAGCGGGCTAATCTCCATAAATCGCACTTCAAAGGCGCTGTTTCTATATACGACAAGGTAGGTCGGCTGCTCGGGCGGTTGCTTGGGCTGAAAGTCGGGCGCAATTCGATGCACCGGATATTGGTAGGCCAATGGCCAGGCCAACGGCGACAGGCCGATTTTGAAATGCTGTGGATTTTGTTTAAATTCCCCGCCCGTCTCCGGCGCTTCCAGTTTTGCAATCGCCACAGCCATTTCCACCCACTCGTAGTGGGCCAGCTCCAGCATAAAAGGCGGATCGCTGTCTGTTCCCTCTCTTTCATCCTGCAGATAGTGGATGAATTCTTCCGGTATCTCGGAAAAATAAGGCGACTTGGAGGAATGTCTACTGAAAAAATCCTGCGCCAGGGCAAACCATTGCTGCTCATCGAGAATTCGATGCAACACCGGGAAATTACTGGTTAAAAAGCTATTGACGTTATTAAAAAACAGTTGCCGATACATTTCCATGCGCTGTTGTTTAACGTCGTCGGGTATCGGATTGTTGAGCGGATCCCTGATATACGCAGCAAACTCGTCCTGTTTGTCCTTGAAAGAAACTCTTACCATATCAGGCATAACGTTGGTTATATTGGGATTTCCAGCTGTCCTGGATATGTCGGATGGTCTGTACCTCTTTGACCAGTTCGGCCAGCGGCGGAATATTGAAGTCCCTTTCCAGCAAAGTGGGAAATACGCCGTATAGCTCGTAAGCTTTCCCCAACAACCGCCATACCGGATCGATCACTTCCGCTCCGTGGGTATCCACCAAGAAATCTTTCGCCTCGACATAGTGCCCGGCGATATGGGCATAGGCAATCCGGTCGGCTGGCACGGCTTTTAAAAACGCTTCCGCGTCATAGCCGTGATTGATGCTGTTGACGTAAATATTATTGATATCGATCAGTACATCACAGTCGGCTTCGGCTACCACCGCGTTAAAAAACTCGATTTCGTCCATTTCCTTGCCGGGAGCCGCATAATAGGAGACATTTTCGATGGCGATTCTTTGCTCGAGAATATCCTGGACTCTCCTGATCCGCCTTGCAACATAGGTGACTGCTTCGGCAGTAAAAGGAATCGGCATCAAATCATAAAGATGGCCCTGATGACTGCAATAACTGAGATGCTCACTGTACAATTTGATCTGATGTTCGGCCATAAAGGCTTTCACGGCGTTGACAAAACTTTCGTCCAGCGGGTCGGGACTGCCGATTGACAGGGACAAGCCGTGACAGACAAAGGGGAAGCGTTCAGTCATAGACCGAAATTGCCGACCGGCTTTACCGCCGATGGTGATCCAGTTTTCCGGAGCGACTTCGTAGAAACCGACATCCTGTGGCGGGTGGTCAACGATTTCGTTAATAAAAGCGCGGCGCAATCCCAGACCGGCTCCGTGAACAAGATTTAGCGTTGTGTCCATGGCATTACCTTCGAAATGAGTAAATTGTTATCGCATCAGCCAAATGGTCAGGGCAATCGCATTATTTTTTGCAGGTGCGAATTTCTTACTACAAAACACGATTAAATCGCTGTTTTACGTTTCTATTTGCGCTTACCTTCGCTAAGCGGATAAACGGCGGACAAAACAGATGCCCGCCATTATCAATAAAACACAGCGCTGCGGTTATTTCTTTTTAATTGGCCAGCCGCTGGTTTTTTTCTCAGCTTCCTGCTTTTGCGTACCGCAAGCGCCTTCCTTGCCTTTCATCATTTCGCCGCATTGACCTTCCATGCCTTTCTTCATTTTTCCGCCTTCCATCATAGCCCCGCATTTTCCTTCACCGCATGAGCCTTCTTTCGTTTTTCCTTCTGTGGCTTTTTCGCTCTCTTGCATTTTCATACCGCAGGCGCCTTCCTTGCCTTTCATCATTTCACCGCATTGGCCTTCCATGCCTTTTTTCATTTTCCCGCCTTCCATCATGGCACCGCATTTTCCTTCACCGCAAGATCCTTCTTTCGGTGCGGCTTCTTTAGCGGGTTTATTACCTGCGCATTTGCCTTCTTCCATTTTGGTTTCGCCGCCCATCATAGCGCCGCCGCATTTCCCTTCGCCGCACGAACCTTCTTTCATGCCGCTTGTATCACCGGCCGTTTCATTTTCAGCCACTTGCATATAACCATCAGACAATTCGGTCATAGCAAAAGGATCCGCTTCCGCATTGGCTGCCGTTGCGGAAAAAGTAGAAACAACAGCGGTACCCAATGCTATCGCCAAAGGTGTCTTTTTCAAATTTTTCATGGTATCTCCTCAAAATTAACGGATTAGCTTAACTCCCCTCTATATACTAACGCATCCATTTTAGCGCCAGGTTACAAAATCAGGACAAAAGTTCTATTTGCTATTAAACACCCACTTAGAAGTTTATGCAAAGTCCGGCTTAGCTATCATTCCGGCCGTCCTCCTGTTTTCCCTTTCCCTGCGGGAGAATACGGCAATATCGCTAATGTACTTAGTATACGGTGTGCTGCGCTACGAAGCGCATCAGTCACAAAGGTTAACCGACACTTCCAAGTATCCTGTCCAACATTCGATCAGACAAAATCCTTTTTAACCCCCCGAACAGATAAGTCGGTACCGTCACATAGTAGCGCGCTTTCGGCCTGTCTGAACGTAACGCCTGCAATACCTTATTCGAGACTGCCTCAGCGGGCAATGTAAAAGGAACTGCGGGGCCGTCTTTCTGTAAGCGTTCTTCCATTGCCAGATAAGTTTTCCGGTGCACACTGTGTTCAGCGTCAATATTTTTTTTGTACAGCTTGAAAGCATTCTTCCTGAAATCACTAAGGATCGGTCCCGGCTCTATCAGCACAATATGAATGCCGGTACCGTACAACTCAAGGCGTAACGTATCAGCCAAACCTTCCAACGCAAATTTACTGGCATTGTACGCACCGCGATACTTCATCGCAACAAAACCCAGTACCGAACTGTTATAAATAATTCGACCACCCCCCTGTCGCCGCATTACCGGTATCACCAAGTTGGTCAATTCATGGGTACCGAATAAATTGGTTTCAAACTGGTAGCGCAACACGTCGCGGCTCAAATCCTCGACTGCCCCCGGTTGCCCGAAAGCACCGTTGTTAAAAAGTGCATCTAATTTACCGTCCGTTAAGTTCAGAACGTATTCAACCGCCTGATGAATACTCGCACTATCCGCCAAGTCCAGCAGTACCGTTTCAAACCCTTGGGCATCAAGCCGTGATACGTCGGCTTGTTGCCTGGCGGATGCGATAACCCGATAACCCTGTTTTCTCAGTTCGACAGCAGTCGTATAACCAATACCGGTGGAACAGCCGGTAATCAAAATGGAAGTCGGTGATTTTTGCATCGATGATAACTCGTTGCCGTTTAAAAAAAGATAGATTTATTCGGCATCGAGTTGTTGTTCATCCAAATAGAGGTTATAGCCGGAACTACAATCCACCAGAAAGACCAAGTTATCAGGCTTACTTCGCATGTTCAATTCCGATGCCTCCACCCGCTTGCACAGCCCCTTCTTCAAAACCAGTTCGGCAGCTTTTCTCCGGTAGCGTTCTATCTCCGGCATCCGCCATTCAAAAAAATCGATAAAATCGGGGTGATGTTGTTCCGTATAAGGCGGAATTGCATAGGCGGAATATTTGCCCGGATTGTTCTTGATCAATTCCTGGTTGATTTTGCTTTGTTCCTGAGTATCTTTAATAAGCTGATCTTTTCTCTGCTGCAATTCCATTTGCTCGCGCTCCATTTTTAACGCCATTTCTTTTTTTCTTTTCTCGGCTTCACGGGTTATCACAGTACCGGTTTTTAAGTCGATCTCCACTGCTTGTTTTTCTTCAACACAAGGTTGCGCCTGATAGGTCGTCTTCCCGAATTCATCGGTACATTTGTAAGCACCGGCATAAAGATGTCCCGAAAAAAACAGACTCGGCATAATAAGTACAAACTTGATTCTCATTCTTTTTTAACACCCTCAATCATTACGGAGCGATGCCGCACTGTGTGCACTACCTTAAATTTACCCCGAGATTTGTTCAACTTGGCTGACCACCTCGCTTGAAGCCAATTCCAAACCACGTTTATAGCAATCGCTCGCCCGGTCTTTGTTTCCCGTTTCAAATAACAGGTCGCCCAGCATCTGATAGGCGGCCACGGTCGGATCTACGTTGATACTTTGGGTTAAATATTTATCCGCTTTTTCGATTTCGCCGCATTTAACGCTTAGCTTGCCTAAAACCCTGAGCAAAACAACCTCGCCGGGGTGGATCGTGAGCCATTGTTCGGCTGTTTTCAGCTGATTGACGGGATCTTTAGACTGTACACTGCCATACAGGACCAGCAGCGTTTCATTCCAGTTTTGTTTCAATTCGGCAACCAAATCCTGTTCAATTTCCCAGCCGGCTTCGACTTCAATCATCGCCGCATAATAGATCGCTTTGATTCCGGGCATCGTTTGAATATGTTCCGGCATAGTCGCCCATAACTGCTGAATTTCAGAAGAAACACCTTTTTGCGCTGCCTCCCTGAGCAACATACTGAATGTTTCCGTTTCCAGCAACTTGACTTCAGCCTCCATCAACACTTTGTTGTTATGCAGGGAAGGAATCAGTTTCCGCAATCCTTCCCAATCTCCCAACTGTTTATAAGTCTGGTGCATTAATTTTAAAATTGATGCGTGTGTCGGGTCCATGCTATGAATACGCATCAAAGTTTCCAAGGCCTGATCAAATTGGTTTTCTGATAAATGCAGTTCCGCCTGCGTCAGTCCGACGGCAACTTCCGAACCCGGTGCATTATTGCTGGCCATTTTCAAATATTCATCCCGTTTCTCGAATGCGCCTCTTGACTGGGCCGCCCTTGCCGCAGTCAAATAATGAATTAACGGAGCGCCGCTGTTGGACGCATGCTTGATCAGTACCTTTTCAGCCTTTTCCCAATTGCCTTCCGCGGAATCGACCAAGCCGGCAATTAACGCTTCCTGGGAACGGTTAAATTTGACGCTTTGACTTTTGTTTTTCAATTTTCCCGGTAATCTGATCAACCAACCCAATAACCTGAAAAAAAAGTACAAAATGAAGAAAATGATGATTGATCCGACAGCGAAAACGATCAACGAGGTCTCCATGGACCAATTTCCGAATCCGATCAATACATAGCCTGGATCGTTATACAGGGAGAGCCAATGATGGACGATAAAAGCCGCACCGACAGCAACAAACAGCGATACCAGAAAATAGATAAAATTTCTCACAATGCCATCTCCCGGTTATTGCCCAGTCGGCTCTTCGGCTTGCAAAGCTTTATCAGTTTCGATCCTCAGTTTGGTGATATCCCGCAACATTTTTAAAGACTGACTGATATCCGGCAGTTGCCTGCGCAGTACAACGCCATTGATCTGATCCAGACCGGCAAGAAAACTTTTTGCATTACTGTCGATCATAAAGTGTTCGTGAACCCATTTTCGAGCTTCGTCAATGTTTTTTTTGAATAGCGGGTCGTTATTCTGCAGCAGCGCTATTTTCACCATTTCCAGCTTGACCCTGAGCTGTTCCCGAATAAAAACCGCCTCTTCTTCAGTTAAAACGGATTTCACCGGTTTATCGGTATGTCGAATCGTTACCAGATCACCCAATTCGTCCAAGGCGGAATCCAACACACCACCATCATCATCATCTTGCGGTGCTTGTTCTTCAATCGGCTCGGGCTTGGTCAAACCCTTGCCGGCATAGGGTAGGAATAAAGTGAGTTTGTCGATATGGTCCTCGAGTACCTGTATCTGAGAATAGATACCGACAATATCCGGCATTTCGATTTTTTCAATTCCGGCAATTTCCTTGGCCAGCTGTTCTCGTACCTTAAAAGCCGCTGTATCGCCGCTTTCCCTGAGGCGTTGATCGGCCGCTTTTAACGCTTCCAAAGTCGTATTGACATCACCCATCAAATGCAACCGCTGATTGGCGACACTGATTAAATATTCGGCATCGGCAAGCAACCAGTCACCGCGCGTTTTGCCCAATTGCAGTTGAATTCGTTTGATTGAGGTATTCAATTCATTGCGGGCACTTTCCAGTTTGTCATTATGTAGTTTGGAAAACTCAGCCAGCTTATCATTATAATGGTTTTCGGTACCGGTCACTTCAGCGTTGAGATTCGCCAGTTGCGATTGAATTGCGGCAATTTGGGTCTGGTATCCGGTAATTTGTTTGGTTAATTCGGAAATTTGCGCATCGTCTTTGACAATTTCACCGCCCAAACCTTCCTGTTTTTCGCGTAATTGGTCAAGCAGGAAATATCCGGCTCCCGCCAGCGAGATGATTACTAATAAAATAATGATACCAAACCAGAACCCGCTACGAGATTTGCGTACCTTCTTGACGGCTTTCTCGTCCTGTACCTGATTTTCATTCGATTCGGCCACTGTATTCCCCGTTTATTAACGCTGTAACTGTATTAACAATCTCTGTATCAGACGGTTTTGCTGAAACAGCAATCGTATTGAAGCCAATTTGTTCGGCTATTTTTTTTATTCTATCGCTAATTACTACCAAAGGCACCAGCAGTAATGTACTTTTTATATCCTTTCCAAGCAAATCAACAAGATTATACAATGCCTCGGCACTGGTAACGGTAATCACATCAAGCTGATGCTCAAGCAGCATGCCGACAACGGGCTGTCCGTCAACGACCGGCTTGATTCTTTGGTAAACCTCTAAATACCTTACTCTTGCCCCCCGGCCACGGAGACTATCGCCAAGCAATTCGCGCCCGCCGCGGCCACGCACGATCAGACAGGAGCGGCCTTTTACCCGGTGCAGTTCCGGTGCGGCCAGCAACATTTCACTATTAAAGCCGCGGTCCGGCAGCAAATCGACCGATACCCCGTTTTTTGCTAATGTATCCGCTGTTGCCCGGCCGATAGCGGCAACATTGATTTCATTCAAATCCGGCATTTTGCCATCGTTGGCGCAACGTACAAAATTTACCGCATTGCTGCTGGTAAAAATCACCCAGTCAAATTGCTGCAGATGCTTGAGACAAGCATGATCAGAGTCGCTGAGTTTGTTACCCACAATTTCAAGAACGGGAAACTTAACCGCTACTCCACCCTGCTGTTCGATTTGCCCGCATAGCGCTCCCGCCTGATGTTCGGGGCGTGTCACAAGAATACGTGCTCCGTGTAAATGATTTAGCGGCATCGGCCGAAACGATTTATCTGCATAGTTGTCATGTAACGCATATCAACAACGGCAGCGCGTTACGTGCTTTTTCCTGAGAGAGAAAAAAGCCGTTGTTGATATGCGGCACCTGCGTATTAACCATGATACAGTTCAGCCAACACCTGTTTCGCTCCGCTCGCCAGCAAACGTTCGGCAATTTGCCGCCCAATCGCTTCGGCACGGCAGATGTGTCCTGCCCCCCCGGCCCGATAGATCACGCTGCCATCGGGCTGCCCTACCAGGCCGCGCATAAACAGCTGATCCCCCTGTAGCTCCGCAAAACCGGCTATCGGCACTTGGCATCCCCCCTGCAGCCTGGCATTCATCGCTCGCTCCGCCGCCACGCAAATCCCGGTTTGTTGATCGTGCAAAACACTCAACAACACATTGACTTTCGGATCATCGATCCGGCATTCGATGCCGATAGCGCCCTGCCCGATGGCCGGCAGACTATCGGATACCGCCAGTCTTTCGGTAATGCGCTCTTCCAGTCCCAGCCGTTGCAAACCGGCTGCCGCCAGTATAATGGCATCATAGTCTCCGGCATCCAATTTTGCCAGCCGGGTATTGACATTTCCGCGCAACGTCAAAATTTCGGCGTATGGAAGTTTTTCCTTAATCTGGCACTGCCGCCTCAAACTGGAAGTGCCGATTCTGGCATCGGCGGGCAACTCTTTAAAAGACGCATAGTTGTTCGACACCATTGCATCGCAGGGATCACCTCTTGATAAGATGACCGCCAGATGCAGACCCTCGGGAAATTCGACCGGAACATCTTTCATAGAATGCACCGCGATATCCGCCCGGCCTTCCAGCATGCCCTGTTCGAGTTCTTTTACAAATAGCCCTTTGCCGCCCACTTTCGCCAAGGGCGCGTCGAGAATTTTATCGCCGCGGGTAACCATTTTGACCAATTCCGCCTTAACTTCCGGATGAGCCAGTTGCAATTGTTCCGCGACATACTCCGCCTGCCATAGCGCTAGCGGACTTTGACGTGTCGCTATACGAATGATTTTCTCAGTCAAGATGAAACCTATTTTGTGAGTAAAAAATCATTATTGTAACTGTTTTACAATATTTAATAACTTAAAGTTAAAGATGCCGATGCACCGGACTAACAGCATAATTTCGAATATCGCATCGATATCGAGCGACTTTATTCCCACAGGTTACTTTTTTACATTCTTTGTATGTAACATTTTTCGCGATTAAAAAATAGCGATGTAAATATCAATTATAGCCGCCGCTCTTGAATTTTCAGTACCCAATTATTCCAACTGACGAGTTCCGGCAGGAAATAGGCAAAAACCGAAATTCGAGTTACTCACAAAAGCTGTGGATAACTTTGTGGGTAGATTGCGAACTTGTGACTTAAATAGCCGTTTTTATTACCGTTTTGTTAAATTGTATAAAATTAGCACAATCATAATAATTTCAATATATTCAATAATATATGCCGATTTCTTAATAATATTATTAGCCATGCGACAGCACAGCTAGCTTGAAAAACTTTTCACAAAAAACGATGTGCATAAGGTATTGACAACATGAATTCCTCCCGTCTCCATACCAAAACTTAATTAAACTATGTTAAATAACACAGCCACTTAAGGCATATAACTTGATTATTATATGGCATTTTTATCATGCTAATAACTTATCTCTTCATATCAATAAATTACAGACTTGGCACAGCTATTGCCTTTTGCTAGAAAGCTAACAAAGTTGATACCGTTCATTGAAGAACGTAAGCCGGGAGGGCGAAATAAACGGAAACGCACAATCAAGGGGAGCAGGGTTCTCTCCCCCGCCACCGGACGAACCGATCCTTCGTCCGGCGGCGCCTTCGTTAGTGTCGACTATTAATCTTTGACTAACGAAAAATAATAGGGAGAAAACCCAACATGAAAAATTATAAACCTTCCGCCGCCAAAAAACAGGCTGGTATGACTTTAATTGAATTAACTGTGGTATTAATGATCCTGATCGGCTTGGCAGGATTGTTGATTCCCTATGTCGCAGGCTTTGTCGGACGGACCCATGACAGCTCCGGCGCCGACGGTATTCAGGAGGTGGCGAAAGCGCTTGCCGGTTATGATGCCAAATATGGCGGTTATCCGGGCAATTTGGATATCCTGACCGACAGTACAAACGGAGCAACAAGCTATTTGATGAATAGCAATGTGGCAACTGCGACAGCGATGACTGCGGTTAACACACAATCGCTATTCAGAGGAGGCATTACATCGCTGAGAGGCATGTGTGACGATGCTGCTGATGCAGACTGTACAAACTTCAACCCAACATTCAATTATTACGATTCGAATCAGGATTGGGCAATTTCTATGAACGGAAAC
>JBNLCC010000083.1:0-3191 GCA_050303615.1 Methylococcaceae bacterium
ATTGATTTACTCCACTTTGCTATCTTTCCGGCTTTTTCACAAAAGAAGGAAGTGGCAATGCCAAACGAGAGATTATCGATGCGCTATATCAAAGATGTTCTGCGCCTGAAGCATGAGGCAAACCTCAGCCAGAGACGGATAGCCCGTAGCCTGAAAATAGGTACCGGGACCGTCTCACTGTACCTTAACCGAGCCAGGGCCGTTGGCCTGAGTTGGCCTCTTCCTCCCGATATGGACGACAACGCCCTGGAGAGAGCCCTGTTCGGCGATTCGAAACCATCCCTGAAATCCGGCCATGCCGAACCTGTCTTCGCCACCATACACCAGGAACTCAAGCGTAAGGGGGTGACTCGACAATTGCTATGGGAAGAATACAAGCAAGCCCATGGTGATAACGGGTACCAGTATTCTCAGTTCTGCCATCGCTACAGCCAATGGTTATCCCGGCAGAAACGCTCCATGCGTCAAGTCCATAAAGCCGGCGAAAAATTGTTTATCGATTTCAGTGGTGCAACGGTGCCGATTGTTAATCCCGATACCGGCGAAATACGTTGTGCAGAAATTTTTGTCGCCGTGCTTGGAGCGAGTAGCTATACCTATATACAAGCTACCTGGAGTCAAAAAAAAGCCGATTGGATTGCCGCACATGTCAATGCTTTCAATTTTTTTGGTGGCGTCAGTGAGCTTCTCGTACCGGACAATTTAAAAAGTGCTGTCAACAAAGCATGTCGTTACGAACCGTTACTCAATGAAAGCTATCTTCACATGAGCCGTCACTATGAGACGACGATTATCCCAGCCCGACCTAAAAAACCCAAAGACAAGCCGAAAGCGGAAATCGGTGTATTATTGGCACAGCGTTGGGTTCTTGCCCGCCTTCGTCACCAAACTTTTTTCACGCTGGCTTCACTGAACCAATCCATTCGTTTTTTACTCGACGATTTCAATCGGCGTCCGTTTAAAAAACTACCCGGTAGTCGTCTCAGCCAATTTGAGCTATTGGATAAACCCGCGTTAAAACCACTGCCGAAAACACCTTACCAATATACTGAATTTAAACTCGCCCGCGTCAATATCGATTATCACGTCGAGTTTGAACAATGCTATTACTCTGTTCCCCACCACCTGGTAAAACATCAAATTGAAATTCAGGCAACAGGAGAAATCGTTGCTGCCTTTTTTCAAGGCAAACCCGTGGCCAAACATCCTCGTAGTCGCCGCCCTGGGTCTTTTTCCACTGACACCAATCATATGCCGCATGCCCATCGTGAGCATCATACCTGGACGCCTGAACGTTTAAAGCGATGGGCTAAACAGATCGGCGCCAACGTCTTCACCTTAGTCGAGGCCATGATGGCGAGAAGACAGCATCCCGAGCAGGCCTACCGCAGTTGTCTTGGACTATTGAACCTTTCTCGTCAATATGATCGACAACGTCTCGATCAGGCCTGTGCGCGGGCTCTTGCGATAGGTTCACCGAACTACCGTAGTGTCAAATCGATTTTGAAGCGCGGAATGGATCAGCTCGATTTACCACTTAACGATACGGACCAATCCGATAACAGCCCTGTTTCCCACCACGACAACATTCGTGGCCCACAATACTACCACTGATTTTTATTCATTCATTTTTTTACGTTAATAGGAACATTGATTATGTCATCACATCAATTGCTGCAACAACTTCGCCAACTTAAACTTACCGGGATCGCCGATGCGCTGGATACACAGATCAATCAGCCTAACACTTATGATGATCTTGGCTTTATCGAACGGTTGGAATTGTTAGTGGGCCAGGAGATGACCTACCGTGAAAATAAACGCCTACAGCGCTTGCTTCGGGGCGCCAAATTTAAACTCTCCGCTCGCCTTGAGGATATTGATTACGCTCACCCAAGAGGCCTGAAAAAAACTCAGATTGCTACTTTACAAACCGGTGAATGGATCGCTAAACATCACAACCTGGCGATGACAGGGCCAACCGGTTGCGGTAAAACTTATCTGGCCTGCGCGCTCGGTTACCAGGCCTGCCTCCAGGGCTACAGCGTACGCTATTTCCGCGCTTCGCGCCTGTTCGAAGCGCTTACTTTATCTCACGGCGATGGCAGCTATTTGAAGTTCATGGGACAGCTCGCCAAAGTTGATGTTTTATTAATTGACGATTGGGGGCTGGAGAAGCTTACCCAAAGTCAACGCAATGATTTACTTGAACTCATGGATGATCGCCATGCGACTCGATCAACGGTGATTACCAGCCAGTTACCCGTCTCACAATGGCATGATTTTATCGGCGACCCGACATTGGCTGACGCCATTCTCGATCGTGTGCTTCATAGCGCCCACAAGCTTAATCTCAAAGGACAGGGCGATTCGATGCGAAAGAAACATGGGGCGCTACCGGATAACGAGCGCCTGGACTGAGAACAAGGCAATAAAGCACGCTGAATCACCTTGAGTGGCTATATCCGCTATCGTGGGATAGGCCCTGGATAAGTGGCACAAAGCTGCCACTTATCCACCGCCCAGGACTCACGTCCTACGGCTTCGCCTACCTCTCGTGTCGCTATCGCTCCACTTCCAGCCTAAACAACAAGCTGGATAGAATGGCATAAAGATCATCGTTCAACATCCCTCCTGTTGGTATCAAAAACGCACAAAGTATTGACGGAAAATGAGCACCTGAGGTAAAAACACCTCGGGCAATGCCAAAGGAGAGCGGAGTGTTCATTTTCCTCCGGAATCGGCGTTCACTTTCCGCTGGAATCAATGTTCATTTTGCAGCGGAATGAGTGTTCAACTTCGGCCGGAATCGGTGTTCATTTTGAGCGGAATACGCAACAGGGTCGATATTAATGAAGTCGAGGTAAGAGTAATCATAGTATCCTAACAAATCATACTAAATCCTAAAGTCTGCTGTAGGCTGAATAGCTGAACTTCATACGTAGAGAAGTTGTGAATATATTCAACAATTAGCGAACGTCTGCAATGTGGAAATGTCTGACGTCTGTAGTGTTGCTTAAATTTTCCCGAATGGAGAAAATCCATGTCCCCTTATGCCTGGAAAAACCCAAACAGTCTTCGCTGCTCTCCCCATTCTGCCGGAAACGGCTTCATCAATACGGCGAGTGTCAATGTCGGTGGATGTTCTGCAAATAAAATCGCCTCCTGAATATCCGGCGCCAAAAGTGACA
>JBNLCC010000084.1:0-54692 GCA_050303615.1 Methylococcaceae bacterium
ATTTCTATTTTTTTTTACAGCAACGCTTTTCCCGCCCGTCTGACAGTCGCATAACTACTGGAATGGTCCGCCGCACTTCCCAAACGGCCTCAATTGGGCCACGATGGTCATTTTGAACCAACCATCAAAACAGAAGTGAGACAGACCATGAAACATGATAGCGCTACCCAACAATCAGACCCTGCTGATTCACGGGGGCGCTCGGTCGCGCGGGTATCGTACAAGTATCAAGACCTGCGCAATCGCTGGATCGACGACATCAAGTGCCGGCGCGGCAAAAACATTGCCAATGTCGCTGTCGCCAACAAGAATGCGCGGATTGCCTGGGCGTTATTGACCCATAAAGAGAATTACCGGGCGGCCGCGGCATGAACGGACGATGTGAAAATCCTGAATTAAGCCGGCACCGACGGAAGAGTTGAAGCAAAAGAAAAATAGAAGTTTTTTTGAGGTAACGAAACGGACAACCGTTCAGCAACGAATTGCGGAGATAAAGTTCACGTGATGGCATAAAAGATAACACCTGCATCCCAAAGAACCTGCCGGGGTCTCGGGCTCACTTGAAGCCGCTACTCTGATGAGGTGGGGATGCGCGAAGTCCATCAGGGCCGGGGGTCGATAAGCCGCACCTTATCTCGAGGCCGGATATATGGGCGCATTATTTTCTTTATGGCATAAGCGAATTTTTTCTTGCAATACGGGGCGGACCATATATGACCCCATTTATCCCTCCGGTTCAGCGGCGGCGCTATACGCCGACCACTGCAACCGGTTGTTAGCTGGCACCGTGGCCATGCCTGTTACTTGCCGGCACCACGGTAACCCTGCTCGAGAGCCTTCAGCGCCTCCTCGACGCCAAAGCTCGAGGGAGGTGCGCTCGGCGGGTATTCCTTGAACGTTTCAAGGAACTGCCCCACGATAACGGTCGCAGGAAGGAAGGACCACATGTTCTCCCCCCACCAGCGGCCGTAGAGCATGCTTTGCGACTGATAGCGCTCCCACGGATCCATGCGCAAGTTGGTGACCAAAGGCGCGTTCGTACTGTCCGGCTTGCCGGTAAAGAGATTGCCTGCGACGGTCTTGAAGCTGATCTTCCAGTCGTCGTAGCGCACCGCGTAAAGGTCGCCGCTGTCGATGAAGTAGAAGAACTCGTGGCGAGGAGAGGCCTTGGACTCTCCTTTGAAGTACGGCAGAAGATTGTAGCCGTCGAGGTGATTCTTAAATGTCTTGTCACCGACCTTCATACCCTTGAGCAGTTTCTCTTTCACATCCGGGGCATCGGCCGCTGCAAGGAGTGTGGGCATCCAGTCCTCTGAGGCCACGATGTCATTGATGATGGTGCCTGCCTTGATGGTGCCGGGCCAGCGTACCAGCATCGGTACGCGGAAGCCACCCTCATAGGTAGTACCCTTCTCACCCCGAAACGGTGTGTTGCCGCCGTCGGGCCACGAGAAGACCTCGGCGCCATTGTCGGCCGTGAAGAGCACGATAGTGTTATCGGCGATACCCAGATTGTCCAACTCCTTGAGCAACTCCCCGACCTCCCAGTCGAGCTCCATCATGCCGTCGGCTTCGAGGCCGTAGCCGCTTTTACCCTGCCACTTGGGCGAGAGGTGCGTCCAGACATGCATGCGCGTGGAGTTGTGCCAGAGGAAGAACGGTTTGCCAGCCTTCACGGCGCGCTGCATGAAGACTTTCGATCGTTTCACCAGCTCAATCTCGACATCCTCCATGCTGACCCGGGCCTTCGGATCCATTCCCGGATGGGGCGGCAACGGTCCCTCGTCCTTGATGATCTGCTTGCCTACCCGGCCCCAGCGCGGATCGACCGTGGGATCGTCCTTGTCGCTTGCCTTACTCTCTATGATGTTGCGCGGGCCGAAGCGCGCGCGGAACTCGGGATTCTTCGGATAGCTATCCTCATACGGCTCCTGCATGGCGTTCAGATGGTAGAGGATCCCATAGAACTCATCGAAGCCATGCACCGTAGGCAGGAACTCATTACGGTCGCCGAGATGGTTCTTGCCGATTTGCCCGGTCGCGTAGCCGTGCGGCTTCAGCAACTCGGCGATGGTCGGATCCTTCGCCTGCACGCCTTGCTTAGCGGCTGGCAGGCCGACCTTCAACAGACCCGTACGGAAAGGGTTTTGGCCGAGGATGAAGGCGGCACGGCCGGCGGTGCAGGATTGCTGTGCGTAGTAGTCTGTAAATAACGCACCTTCCTGGGCGATGCGGTCGATGTTGGGCGTGCGTCCTCCCATCATTCCGCGGTGATAGGCGCTGATGTTCCAGATACCAACGTCGTCAGTCATGATGACGAGAATGTTCGGCTTGTCCGACTGGGCATGCGCCGTGGTCGCCGCCAGGGCCACGATGACGGTGGTAACGGCGAACAGGGATATCAGGGGTCTTTTCATGAATTCCTCCTCTTGTGTATAGTGACTGAAGCTAGCTAACAAGCCATTACCCCGACCAGCATATCTTCCAGATTTCTGCCGTAAATTGACACGAAAATTTTCACAGTTCTAATATCTCCATTCGCTATAACATCCGAATTTTCATAATAAACAGAAACCGTTTATCTTCGACGTAATCATCTACAGCTGTATTTGTAGCTTTGAGTCGGTCACTTTGCCGTATTTGCCGTTTCGGCAAAAGTATGCTCCTGACAAATTTTTTCACTATCATTTTTTGTCAGTTTTTCTTTGGTCAACCCGCAAACATAACCTTGTGATTGCGTGGTAAAAAATTGACATGTTTTACATAGGCCGAACGAATAGGACCGGTTGGCTTTTTGCAGCGCAGTTAGCGCCTGGATAAAAACTTGTTTCTGGGTGTGACAATCACCTTCCTTCAATATTAAGGATGCCCGGTCGAATAATTCTTTAGGCAGGGCTTGCTGTAAAATAGCATTTCCTTTTTCCAGCAGATGCAGATGAACCACCCTGCGATCTTTGGTATCCGGTATTTTTTCGATATAACCTTTTTTAACCAAAAGCAATAATGACTGGGATACGGTTCCTCTGGTCATGCCAAGATAGTTAGTCAGCGCTGCCGGGGTATCGCTATAGCGGTTACAGCGGGATAAATAATCCAATGCCTGCAAGTGCACAGGCTGCAACCCCAGTTCAGTACATTTTTTTCGTTCTTCAGAACGGATTAATGCCGCCATTCGCTCTATCAGATCAAACACATCAATTGTTTCCATGGTGATATATTAAACATTCATTGAACAGTTGACAATTTACCGGCTGTTGTAATAAGTTATGCGCTTGGTTTCGATTCGAAACAAAAAACAGAGATAAATAATCTTCGTGCACCGGACCAAGGCTTAACCACAACAAACAATATGAGAATGAAGCCCAACAAGAGACCGGAAACGCTGTCGGTCTTATTTATCAAGGAATATACACTATGGCGACGCATTTAACGATACCCTTTATACAAATAAATTTAGCGTAATAAATAAAAAACAGCCACCGGTTCAGTTTGTGATTTAATTTATAATATTAGCGACTCGAAACACTCTCTATCGACCACGGAGTTCAGAAATGAAAACCACTAACAAACGATTAAACAAAACCATTTCTGCCGGAACATTGTTCCTAATGAGCTGTTCAGTGGCACTGCAAGCGAATACCGGCAACGATCAGCAACGCGCGCACCAGCTGTATCAGCAAAATTGCGCCAGCTGTCATGGCGCCGATCATGGCGGCTATTTAGCGCCGGCATTGAATTCCGAAACGTTAAAAGGACGCAGTCCGACGGTCATGCGCAGCATCATTATGACCGGCAGCTTCGATACCCTGATGCCGCCCTTTTTCGGACGTTTAACGGATGATGAAATTCGCCTGCTGGTCAACCACATACAAAACACTCCCAAACAACCCAACCCGCAATGGACGCTTGATGACATGAAGTCATCATTAAAAGTTTATGTCAAGGACGAGAGCAAACTGCCTGCCAAGCCGACTTATCAAATTGATAACATCGACGACCTGATCGGCGTTGCCGCGCGTGGCAAATACGGGCGCGGCGCTGGTTCGGAAGCGGTATTCATCAACAGTAAATCCCATCAGCCGGTCGGTAAAATCCCCACGGTGACCGCGGCGCATATCATTGACTTCAACCCCGTCAACCCACGCTGGGCTTACGTAAAAACCGATACCGCTGAAATATACAAGGTGGATTTATATTCCATGCAGGCGGTGCGCAGTATTAAAACCGGATTCAACGGTCCCGGTATGGGCGTTTCCCGGGATGGAAAATATATTATGGCCGGCTCTTTCGTCCCGCATGTGGCTGTCATATTGGATGCCGACACGCTGGAACCGCTGAAAACCTTTCAATTGGAGGGCATCGACCCGGATGGCAACATGGTGTCCTCCGATTCAGGCATGGTAATCGGCACGCCATTTGCCGATATTTTTGCCATCGCCCTGGAAAATGCCGGACAAGTGTGGGTCGTTGATTTACAGGAAGGCTTCCCGGTCACCAAGATAAAAAATGTCGGCCGTCATTTGCATGATGCCTTCCTAACCCACAAAGGCCGTAAATTAATGGTAGCTTCCTACGATGACAGTATTGTCGCAGCCATCGATTTACAGGAACGCAACATCATCAAAAAACTGCAGGCCGGTTGCGTTCCGCACGTCGGCGGTGGGGCGGCAGTCAAAGTGGACGGCCGCACCTTGGGCTTCGGCACCAATTTCGGGACCTGCGATAAAACCGTCGTCAGCGTCTGGGATCTCGACACCATGGAAGTCGTCAAACAAGTGCCGGTTTCGGGCGGCACCGAGTCCCCGGCCGCACACGCCAACGCTCCCTATGTCGCTGTTGACATTATCAGCAAAGACAAGCGGGCGCGCACCGTTCAATTGATCGACAAAAAATCACTGGAAGTGGTCAAAACCCTGGATGTGGGCGGTCACGCCTATTTTCCGGAATATAGTGCGGACGGCCGGTTTCTTTACATCAGTGCCGGTTATAACGGTGACGAAGTCGTCGTCTACGATTCCAACTCCTTGGATAAAGTTGCCTCAATTCAAATGGAAAGTCCGGCCGGCATCTTTTCAAGAGGAAGGGTCAAATACATGACCCGCGGCTTGTCACCCGACGAATTACAGGATTGATGCGATGAAACAGTGTTATTACTCAATGGCGATATTGCTGGGCTTGACCTTGTCCGCCAACCTCCCTGCCGCTAATCTCTACGCCGGCAAAGCTAAAGCGGCGGCGGTTTGTGCGCAATGCCACGGCATCAGAACAACCAGCGCCGAAGCACCGTTTCCGCCGTTGGCCGGCCGCGATGCCGCGTATTTAGCCATGGCGCTGAAACAATATCGGGATAAAAGTAGAATCTCGCCGATCATGAACAATATCGCCGGTTCGCTCAAGGATAGCGATATAAACGATATCACTGCTTATTACAGTCGCTTACAACCCTGATACCGATGCGGCGTTTTGTTTGCTCACTGACCCTGGCAGCAAGTACGGTCATGGCCGACGCACCGCCACAGCAAAGACAGCAGGAATTGCGCAACATGTTGCAACATGACTGCGGGGCATGCCATGGTTTAACCTTACAGGGCGGCCTGGGCCCGGCATTATTGCCGGCGGATTTAGCCGATAAAAGCGATGCTTCATTGGTCGATACTATTCTGCACGGCCGTGCCAATACGGCCATGCCGCCGTGGCAACCGTATATCACTGCTGATGAAGCAGCCTGGCTGGTGCAACAATTAAAGCGGCAACCATCGAATTGAGGAACGTTATGCGGCGACTGATCAGCCTCTGCTGTTTGTTTTTTACGATAAATATTAGCGCCGAGCCGCGCGGCACAGGCGATTTAGGCGTCGTTATCGAACGTGCCGCCGGTTCGGCACTAATCATAGAAACCAGCCGCCACCGCAAACTGGCCGAAATCACCGGCTTAGGCGACCTGTCCCATGCTTCGGTGGTTTTTTCCAGGGATCAGCGTTTTGCTTTTATCTTCGGCCGCGACGGCGGTCTGACAAAAATCGACCTGTTAAAAGACCGGATCGATCACCGCATCGTACAAGCCGGCAACAGCATCGGCGGCGCCATATCGCAGGACGGCCGCTTAATCGCAGTGTCCAATTATACGCCGGGCGGCATCAAGATTTTTGCCAGCGACTCCCTGGAATTGCTGGCCGATATTCCGGCTGTTTATGACGGTGATAAAACCTCGAAAGTGGTCGGCCTGGTCGATGCACCGGGGCAACGGTTTGTCGCCAGTTTGTTCGATGCCGGGGAAATCTGGATCATCGATGCCAAGCAACCCGCACATCCGGTGATCAGCAAATTTAGCCATATCGGTAAAATGCCATACGATGCCTTATTGACACCGGACGGGCGTTTTTATATTGCCGGGTTGTTTGGTGAAAACGGTTTGGCGCTGCTGGATTTGTGGCAACCGGAAACCGGCGTACGACGCATCCTGCCGTATTATGCTAAAAACGACGCTAAGCTGCCGGTTTATAAAATGCCGCATTTGGAAGGCTGGGCGGTTGCCGGCGACATGATGTTTATTCCGGCAATCGGACAACACGAAGTGCTGGTCATTGACCGGCGTACCTGGCAACTGGTCAAACGTATCGCCGTTGCCGGGCAACCGGTGTTTGTCATGGCCAGGCCGGACGGTAGACAAGTGTGGGTGAATTTCGCTTTTCCGAACAATCATCAATTGCAGGTTATCGATACCAAAGATTTACGCATCCTGGACACGCTAACGCCCGGCAAAGCAGTGTTGCATATGGAATTTACGCCGCGGGGCGAAGAAGTATGGGTCTCGGTACGCGATGACAATCAAATCGTCGTTTATAATACTGAAAATTTTCATGAAACTGCGCGGTTGCCGGCTGCTAAACCCAGCGGCATTTTTTTCACTGCACGCGCGCATAAAATGGGTCTGTAGCCGCCATGCTCAACGCTTTACATAAACACCTGCTCAACGATTACCAGCAAGATTTCCCTTTAACCCCCACCCCGTATTTGGATATTGCCCTGGCGCTGGGAGTCTCGGAACAGGATGTTTTATCGGCATTGACCGAATTAAGCGATAACCGTTATATCAGCCGCATCGGTCCGGTGATTCCGCCCAACTTCATCGGCGCCAGCACCCTGGTTGCAATGGCGGTGCCACAGCAGCAGTTGCAAAAAGTTGCCGACCTGGTCAGCAGTTTTGCAGAAGTCAACCACAACTATGAACGGGAACATCGCTTTAATCTCTGGTTTGTATTGATTGCCTCGGACCAGCATCACTTAAAGACGGTGCTGAGCGAAATCGAGCGGCGAAGCGGTTTTAAAACGATGCAACTGCCCTTATTGCAAGATTATTTCATCAACTTGGGTTTTGACTTGGATTTAGATGATTGAAGCGATTGATTACCAGTTAATTGAAGCCGTACAACATGGCTTACCGGTCATATCGAGGCCCTATGCCGCCATTGCCGAACAATTGAACATTGATGAACGGGAAGTACTGGAACGCTTGTCCGAATTAAAGCGCAAAGGCTTGATCAAACGCTTGGGCGTGATTGTTAATCACCGGCACCTGGGTTATCAGGCTAATGCCATGCTCGTCTGGGATATCCCCGATCATCTGGTCGAACAAATCGGCGAACATATCAGCCGCTTTGACTTTATCAATCTTTGTTATCTGAGGCCGCGCCGGGGAGAACTTTGGCCCTATAATCTTTATTGCATGATCCACGGCAAAAGCAGAGAGAAAGTGCTGCAGCAATTAGAGCAGTTAGTCCGTTCCTGCGGTTTGGGCCAATTTAAACGGGAAATTTTATTCAGCCGTCGTTGTTTTAAGCAACGCGGCGCAATCTATCGGACAGGACAGTTGCAATATGCCCATGGATAATCTGGACCGGCGAATCATCAACCATTTGCAGGACGGCTTTCCGATCTGCTCATCGCCTTACCGGCAGGCGGCATTACAGCTAGGTGTAAGCGAAACCGAATTGCTCGAACGCATCGGTAAACTGCTGGATAAGGGCATCCTGTCCCGTTTCGGACCGATGTACCATGCCGAACAAATGGGCGGCGCGTTGACTCTGGCAGCACTCAGCGTACCACCACAGCGTTTTGAGCAAGTCGCTGAAATAGTCAATGCGTTTCCGCAAGTGGCACATAACTATCAACGTGACCATAAACTCAACATGTGGTTTGTTATTGCCGTTGAAAGCCCCGAGCAAATACAGCAGGTGATTGACAATATCGAACAAAAAACCGGCCTGCCGGTTTATAACTTGCCCAAAGTCAACGAATATTACGTGGGCCTAAAACTACAGGCATGATGAAAATCGATCACATTGACCGGCAAATCATTACCGTCACGCAAGCCGGCCTGCCGTTAACGCCACAGCCGTACCACGCAATCGCCCGGCAGTTAGGGCTCAGCGCCGAGCAAGTCATGCAAAGAATGAATGCGATGCTGCAAAACGGTATTATCCGCCGTATCGGTGCCGTACCGAATCATTATAAACTGGGCTATCGCTGCAACGGTATGACGGTCTGGGATATCGACGATGCCCACATCGACGAACTGGGCAACAAAATTGGCAGCCTGGATTACGTCAGCCATTGCTACCATCGGCCGCGTCTGTTGCCCGACTGGCCGTACAATCTGTTTGCGATGGTGCACGGCAAAACCGAACAGGCCGTTCGCGAGCAAATTGCGCAAATTGCCGCCATTGCCGGCGCCCATTGTCGCGGCAGCGACGTGCTGTTCAGCACGCGCATTTTGAAAAAAACCGGCCTTCGCATCGGCATTTAACGATGTTTCGCTTAAGCCAATACATGCGGGAAGTCATCAACCCGACGCCGTTCAAGCCGGCACGCCGGCCTGCCGCACCGGTTGTTATCTGGAATTTGATCCGCCGTTGCAATCTCACCTGCAAACATTGTTATACCACATCGGCAGACATCGATTTTCCCGGCGAATTGTCGACCCCCGAAATTTATCGGGTCATGGATGATTTGCGGGCGTTTAACGTACCGGTATTGATTCTGTCCGGCGGCGAACCGTTACTGCATCCGGATATTTTTGCCATTTCCGCGCGCGCCAAAAGCATGGGTTTTTATGTTGCGCTGTCCAGCAACGGCACCTTGATCACGTCACACAATATAGACCGCATTGCCGAAATCGGTTACCAGTATATTGGCATCAGCCTGGACGGCATGCGCGAGGGCCATGATCAATTCAGGCAACAGCAAGGCGCCTTTGATGCAGCGCTGGATGGCATTCGTTTATGCCGTGCAAAAGGCATTAGGGCCGGAGTCCGTTTTACGTTGACCCGGGACAACGCAGCGGATTTTGCCGCAATTTTACAATTGTTGGATGACCGGGATATCGATAAATTTTATTTATCCCATTTAAACTATGGAGGCCGCGGTAATAAAAACCGAAAGGACGATGCAGCCCACCAGTTGACCAGGACGGTAATGAACCAATTGTTCGAGACCTGCCTGCGCTGGGAACGGCAAGGCAAACAGCGCGAAATCGTCACAGGCAACAATGACGCGGATGCAGTCTATTTCCTGCATTGGGTGAAAAAGAATTTTCCCGAGCGCGCTGATTTAATACAGGCCAAACTGCAACAATGGGGCGGCAATGCGTCAGGCATCAATGTCGCCAATATCGATAATTTGGGTAACGTGCATCCCGACACCTTCTGGTGGCACCATAGCCTGGGCAACGTCAGGCAACGCCCATTTTCGGAAATATGGCAAGACTTGTCCGATCCACTAATGGCCGGTCTCAAACAATCCCCCAGACCGCTGAAAGGCCGCTGTGCGATCTGTCAATTCCAAACTATCTGCAACGGCAACACCCGCGTCAGGGCGCAACAAATTTACCACGACCCATGGGCGGAAGACCCCGGTTGTTATTTGCAACAAAATGAAATTGTCAGCGTATGAATTCGGCTGATTTTAGCGGACGTGTATATCGTCTCGGCCCGATAACAGTAAGAAAATCTCAAAGAGTCAGAAATGCCCCCGAAAGGTCACTGCCATTAAGCTAAGAGATCGTACTTTATTATCAGCCGGTTAGTTACGGCACGTGTTTAGTTTGTTGATAAACTGAACTCATTGCGCTTTGTGTATCTAACTTCCACTGAAAATTGTGGCAATACAACTTAACTTAATGGCAAGACACGAAAGGTGACTACTGATTGACCCGCATAGCCAATTTACAACAGGTCCAGCACCAGAAACAAAATAACGGTCAGTCCCAAACCGCAATGAATGACGTTGTTGACACTAGCCATCGGTGCTATTTTTCCGGCCTCGGGTAATTTTTTGACAAATTCCAAATTTTTAATTGCAGGATAGGCTCCGTTATATTCGACAGCCAAAATCAAAATCACCGCAACAATTAATGCCAGCGCGCTGAAGCTGTGCGGATAGTGAGATGAGGCACCCATAAAAAATAACATCGGTATCGAGAATAAAGTGTTGGTTCTCGAAGCCAAGCCGGCTTTGGCCAAGGCATCCGGCGCTTCAGGAAATGGTTGGTTCGCCTTATTTTTGGCTACATGCATCGCCGAAGCAATAACAATTTTCTGGTTAGGCCAAATAATGAGCCAGACATTGGCGAACATGAACAGTCCCATCAATGCACCGACATAAATATCCATGGACATGCCGCCGCCCCTAACGGCAAAAATCCCCAGTCCGGTCAATACGGTGAACAACGCTCCCCACCGAAACCACCATAATGCACGAGGCACCAACTTTTGTATCGCGTCTGATTTGGCATCCGCCTCAGCTTCTTTAAAATATTCCGTCTGCACAAAATTAAAATAATAAAGCAACCCGATCCAAGCGACGCCGGCCAAGAAATGACCCCAGCGCAACAGCATTTCAATACCGATTTTTGTTGTAATTAAATCCATAATAACCCCCATTTTTATTGATATGGAACATCACCTTAAACGGTGACGCCTCCCGATAGTCCATATAAATGACTGTTCTGTCAAGTTTTTTTTAAAATACGGGAAATCCGGATACCGGCGCTACCTGTTAGCAGCCCATGGCAATCAACAAAAAACACAAGCATCGTAAATTAAATGGCATCCTCACCGGTTTCGCCTGTCCGAATGCGGACTATATTTTCCTGGTCCATGACGAAAATTTTTCCGTCACCGATTTTGCCTGTTTTGGCGCTATTGAGTATGGCACTGATCACATCGTCTTGCCGATCGTCAGGCACAACGATTTCCAACCGGATCTTGGGAATAAAATCAATAATATATTCTGCGCCGCGATACAACTCCTTATGCCCTTTTTGTCGGCCGAAACCCTTGACATCAGTGGCCGTTGCGCCGCTAATGCCCATTTCAATTAATGCTCTGCGGACTTCATCCAATTTAAAAGGTTGAATAATTGCAATGATTAGTTTCATTATGCTTCACTTTTTGCGATTCTAAATACATCAGTTTATTATTAATAAGCCGTATCAAATTACGTAAGCTTGGATTTATAACACAACTATAGTATCGAAACAAAATTTGTTTCGCTTTTAAACATAATGAAATATTTATTTTTCCAGATAAGTGTAAGCCGTTAATCCTTCCGTCAATTCCACTTCCAGTTGTTGCTGCTGTTGTTCAGTAAGGGCGGTTCGGGCCAGTTTACGGCGATAGGCTTGTTTCAGTTTATCTGGATCGATATGCACATAATCCAATAAATCGCTGACATGTTCTCCTTTGACCGGTTCGGCAAAATGATAGCCGCTTTCATCCATTTCGATGTTGATGGAGTCAGTGTCGCCAAACAGGTTATGCATATCTCCCAATATTTCCTGGTATGCGCCTAACAGGAAAAATCCGATCAAATAGGAGGAATTGCCGTCCGCTTGATGGACAGCCAGCGTTTTCTCTGTATTCTGCCGGTTAACATAACAATCAATACGGCCGTCTGAATCGCAAGTCAAATCCTGGATGACAGCATGCCGATCAGGCATTTCATTTAGCCGGTGGATCGGCATGATGGGAAACACTTGATTGATCCCCCATACATCGGGCATCGACTGAAATAGTGAAAAATTACAAAAGAATTTGTCCGCGAGCTTTTCATGCAGCTCTTGCAGAACCTGCTGATGCGTCTGAATATTCGCATCGAGCTTTGTTTTGATTTGCCGGCAGACGGCTATATAGTGTTTTTCCGCCTCGGCCAACCCCGGCAAATCGAGTTTGTTTTGCAGAAACATGGCACGCGCCTCTTTCAAGTCAAATTGCGCATCATGATAGCTTTCCACAATATTGGGCTTCAGTTGCCCGGATCCACTTTCGCCATTTACCGTTTCGATGTCAATGACATTCGTTACCAGCAGCGCGTGGTGGGCGGTAATCGCTCGCCCCGATTCCGTCACGATATCGGGGTGCGGCAGTCGAAATTCATTACAGAATCCGGCAAAACAGGCGATAATATTTTGCGCATATTCTTCCAGACTGTAATTAATCGAACATTCGTTACGCGACTGACTGCCATCATAATCGATACCCAAACCGCCGCCCGCGTCCACCACCGTAATATCAGCACCAAGCAGACGCAATTCCGCATAATATCTCGCCGCCTCCTGCAGACCGTTTTTGATGTCGTGAATATTGGCTATTTGGGAACCCATGTGAAAATGCATCAATTGCAATGATTGCAACAAACCGGCCCCTTCCAGTTTTTTCACCAGTCTGACTATTTCACCGGGATGCAAACCGAATTTGGATTTTTCGCCGCCGCTGTTTTGCCACTTACCGCTGCTAATGCTGGACAAACGTACACGGACGCCTAGCTGGGGGATAACTCCCAACTGACGGGATTGGGCTATGACAATATCCAGCTCGGAGGGTTTCTCTATCACAATATACAGATTCAAGCCCATTTTTATGCCGATCAGCGCCAGACGGATATAGGCCTGATCCTTATACCCGTTACAAATCACCATACCCTTGTCGGAGAGCCCCAGGATGGCGAGCAGTTCGGCTTTACTGCCTGCTTCCAGGCCTATTTTATCGGCTGTCAGGATACCTTCGATGACCTGTCGCTGTTGATTGACTTTTATCGGATAGATCGGCGTATATTTGCCGTTGAAGCCGTTATTGATGCAGGCTTTGTCAAACGTTTTCTGCAGTGCGTTTATTCTGTCCCGTAGGATGTCAATAAAGCGTATCAAAACCGGAAAGGATAGATTCCTGCTTTTGAGCGACTGTGCCAATTCATATAAATCCAATGTATAATCACTGCCGCTGCGAGGCTTGACGCAAACGTTGCCCTTGCTGTTGATATTAAAATATCCGCCCCCCCATTGCTCTATGGCATAAATCAATTTCGTTTGATCAACGATTGATAGCGGTTGTTTGCTAAAATCTTGCGGCAACACCTTTGACTCCGTATTTACGCATTGGCTGTTAAAATTTATATAATAACGTTACTCTAAATTTAAATACAGGAATTACGCATGTTAGATCAATCTGATTGGTTTACGGAAAAAGATGCATTGATGAATAGCGCATTTTCACTGAAAATCAGAAAAAAATTGCATCAGGAGCAATCCCCGTACCAGAACATTGAAATTTTCGAAACCGAAAGTTTCGGTAATTTAATGGTCATTGACGGATGTACCATGCTAAGCACCCTGGATAATTTTTTTTATCATGAAATGATCAGCCATCCGGTCTTGTTTACCCATCCGAACCCCAAAAATGTTTGTATTATCGGTGGCGGGGACTGCGGTACATTGCGCGAGGTTTTGAAACACGAACAGGTGGAAAAGGTGGTGCAGATCGATATCGATGAACGCGTCACCCGTTTGGCAGAACAGTATTTTCCGGAATTATGCGAATCCAACAATGATCCGCGTGCAGAATTGAAGTTTATCGACGGCATCCGCTGGATAAAAGAGGCAAGTCCGGCCACCCTGGATGTCATCATTATTGACAGCACCGATCCGGTCGGACCGGCCGAAGGTTTATTTTCCACCGAATTTTACCGGAATTGCTTAAATAGCTTAAGCGCTGGCGGCATCGTTGTTCAGCAAAGCGAATCACCGCTGCTGCACATGAAAATACTGGGCGATATGCGCCGAGCAATGAAAAACGCCGGATTCGAAAATCGGCAAACACTGTTTTTTCCGCAATGCATTTATCCCTCCGGCTGGTGGAGTGCGACTATGGCCGGAAACACCGGGCTCAGCAGTTTCCGGGAAAAAGCAAGCAGCGAGAAGGGCTTTGCCACGCAGTATTACAATGCAGAAATTCACCGTGCCGCGCTGGCACAGCCGGAATTTTTTAAACGGGCCGTTGCCGGCGAATAAGCCTGGAATGAATGCCAGTGTAGAAATAGTTTCCCGCCGGACTGCCTAATACATTCGAAGCAACTTGCTTTAACATTACCCATTGTCCCGGCGGAACTTTATTCGGCTTCCTCATCTTTGTCGGAAGCCAAGTCAGATATTTCCTTCAAGCGTGAAATAACCTGCTGGTTGACGCTGTTCTCCGGAAAATTGCCGTCCCGATCCATTTTACCGGCTACTTTCCCAGTCACCAATTCCAGCGTTTCATCGACGTTCGTTACCGTGTAAATAGCGAATAATCCTTGTGCAACGGCGTCGATCACCTCCTGCTTTAACATCAGATTTCGCTGGTTGGCGGCCGGGATGATCACGCCCTGCTCCCCGGTCAGCCCGCGCGCCTGGCAAAGCGCAAAAAACCCCTCTATTTTTTCATTGACCCCGCCAACCGCCTGCACTTCACCATATTGATTAATTGATCCGGTTACCGCAAAATATTGTTTAACAGGAATCCGGGTCAATGCCGAAATCAAGGCACAAAGCTCAGCCAACGAAGCGCTGTCACCATCGATATAGCCATAGGATTGTTCTATCGCGATACTGGCGGAAATGGCCAAGGGAAACTGCTGGGCGTAGCAATGTCCCAGATAACCGGTTAATATCAATACACCTTTGGAATGAATGGATTTTCCCAGCTCGGCTTCGCGCTCAATATCGACGATGCCCCGCGACCCGGGATTAACCGTAGCTGTTATTCGCGCAGGCGCGCCAAAACTGTTGTCGCCTATCTCCAAAACGGTCAAGCCGTTTACCTTACCGACTGCCGTTCCGGAACTGTCAATTAAAATTGTGCCGTCGAGCATCTCTTCAAGCATGCGTTGTGCCAGTCTCCCGCTACGCTCTTCTCTGGCATTGATGGCATGCTCGATATACGCTTTATCGATTGTGTCGGAATCGGCTTGACTGCATAGGTATTCGGCCTCGCCAATAATTTCCAAAGAATCATTAATACGCGCCGATAAATGCTGTTGATTTTCAGCCAGTCTGCAACTGTGCTCGATCAACCGCTCGATAGCCGGGTGGGTTAAAGGTCTGGCGCCGATATTGGCCGCCTGTCTGGTCATCAATGCCGCAAAGTCCCGCATTGAGTCGTTATCGCGTTTTATACGATTGTCAAAATCCGCCAAAACACGAAACATTTCGTTGAATTCGCTATCAAAATCCTGCAATAAATAATAAATTTCCCGCGACCCGACTAAAATCACTTTAATATTTAACGGAATAACTTGCGGTTTAAGCGTGATAGTATTGATGCCGAATTCCGTATAAGGGGATTCAATTTCAATGCGGGACGCCTTAAGTGCTCGTTTAAGTGCTTCCCAGACAAAAGGGTAGGTCAACACTTTTTCCGCATCGAGAATTAAATATCCGCCGTTGGCTCGATGCAGGGATCCGGCACAAATACGACGGTAACTGGTGACCAATGCCCCCTGATCGCTGATATATTCAATGCGGCCGAACAAGTTCTGGAAAATAGGGTGAGATTCGTATATCACCGGAGCCCCACTGCCTTCTTTGGGGTCAACCAGCAAATTCGGCAGATATTGCTCCGTCAGTAATAATCGCTTGGTACTATTATCACGGGATTCCAGGGAACGATCCTGAATGAAATAGTCCACAATAGTAACCGCCAAATCTCTTTTGATCTCCGCCAGATAAGTGATAACATCAGCGATACAGTGATATTTCGTTTCCAGGTCTTTAAACAGCGGGTCAATGGCTTTGCTGATCGTCTCGGTATCGAGCTCTTTGATTTTTTCTACCATTTCCCGGCGCCATTGCGGTAATTCCAACAGTTCATCGCCCAGACAGTTTTCCAGTTCCGCAACATTTTTGTGAAATTGCTCTCGCTCCTGTTGCGGCAAGTGAGTGAACTGCTCGTCATCCAGCGATTTTTCATCCCGCATCGGCGTAAAGGTAATGGTATCGCCTTCCCTGTATAGGGCAATATTCATCGCCACCGATTTTTCTTCCACCCGATCTATCGCTTGGCCATAGCGCTGGTTAAAAACCCTTTCGATCGTAATTTTTTTCTGCTGATAAGCCGGATTCTCAAAAGCGGCGGGAAACGTTGCCAAGAGATTATCGATCAGTTTTTCAATATCCCGGTTAAAAACCTGCCCCTGACCTGCAGGCAGTTCGATAACCACCGGCTCTCTGGAATTACCGAAATTATCGACGTAAACATAAGCGGGGGGCGTTGGCTGCTGTACGGACACGCTTTCCAAATGATTGCTGATCATAGATAAGCGTCCGGTCCCGGAATGACCCATAACAAAAACGTTATAGCCGGGATTATGCATTGCAACGCCAAACTGCAATGCCGCTTGAGCCCTATTTTGGCCAAGAATATTTCCGATTGCGGCCGAAATTTCCTGTTCGGATTCAAATTGTTCTAAATTTATCGATAATTTCAGGTCTTGCGGAGAAAGTTTCAAGGCTGTGGACATTGAATGAATTATTGGTAACTTGCAAAAGGCATCAGAATTTTACCATCGATCGCCGCCCAGCGTATGAAAACAGGCACCTGAAATGTGAGTCGATAAATTTTAACAATGTCACATAGCCTTAATATTTAAATGCCAGAATTAAAAATTTATTGAAAAACACCGGAGTTATTCTTAATGAAGCTAACCCATCTGGAAAAAATATTGTTTGAAAAACCGTCAGATAGTGTGTCAATGAGCACACTTGATGAAGTTTGTATCAATTTCGATCCTGTCCTTGGCGATGACGTCATCACCTTACTGTCAAACCGGGAAACCGGACTTGATCGAAATAGCAAGGAATTATTGCCCCCACATATACCCAAACACGGTACCCTGGATGAACACGAACAGGCCCTTCAATAAATAGCGCCGCAATTAGCGGAAGCCGTAGACGACAATCGTTTTACCGTGCGCTTCTATCAGTTTTTTCTCTTCAAGTTCCTTTAATACCCGTCCCACCATCTCCCTGGTACATCCGACGATTCTTGCTATTTCCTGCCGGGTAATATGCAATTGCATACCTTCAGGATGGGTCAACGCATCGGGCTCAGCACACAGGTCCAGAAGTGTCCGGGCCACTCGGCCCTCGACATCCATAAAAGCTAAATCACGGAACTTGCGACTGGTTATCAACAATCTTGAAGAAAGCTGGTTGCCGAATAAAAACAAAAGACCGGCGGCGTACTCTTTTAGTTCATGTTCCAGCGCCTGATTAAAGCGCTCGTATGTTATTTCCGCCAACAGGCAATGACATCGGGTCTTGACGGTCACTTGGCGGGTTTCAGCGCCCTTAAAAACACCGATTTCGCCTATAAAATCGTTTTTATTCAAATAGGTCAAAACCAACTCATGACCGCTATCATCATCCACGCATACACTTACGGACCCTTCGGCAATATAGTAAAGCCGATCTCCACTATCTCCTGGCCGCATGACGATTGATTTGGCCGGATAGGTTTTTTTATGGCAGAGATGTAATAATTGTCGTAATGCCTCTGCTGTATCCATATTTTATCTCCTAATGCTAAAAATTCTTAATTAATTAAAATTACTAAGTTTCCGCTACAGGACTGATTAAGCGATCCTCGTAAGCCTATATTTCAAAAAATAAAGCCCGTAACAATAAAGTATATATCCCAAATTTTTTAATAAAATCCATTGTATATCAACGCAGATTATTTACCATGATTACTATGCTGTTTTTGTACAAAAACTGAATAATAATAACAGGTTCTTTTGAAAAAATATGCTAACCTATAGCCCATTTTTACAATTGGGCAAAATAAATGCAGGCAACCATTAAATGGGTAGACGGAGTCATGTTTGTCGGTGAGACCGGCAGCGGACATGCCGTGGTAATCGACGGACCTCCGGATCATGGCGGACGCAACATGGGCGCCAGACCCATGGAAATGCTGTTACTGGGACTTGGCAGTTGTTCATCATTTGATGTCTTGCAGATTTTACAAAAGGGGCGCCACGATATTGTTGACTGTGTCACTCAAGTCACAGGCGAACGGGTCGATAGCGTGCCGAAAGTATTCAGCAAAATTCATTTGCATTTTATCGTTACCGGACGCAACCTAAAAGAATCCGTTGTAAAACGGGCCGTACAACTTTCCGCTGAAAAATATTGTTCGGCATCCATCATGTTGGAAAAAGCGGTTAATATCACTCATGATTTTGAAATTATTGACGCGGGATGATTTTGTCTACTGAATAAATGAAAAAATTGCAATTACACGGTTTTAATAACCTGACAAAAACACTAAGTTTTAACATCTATGATATTTGTTATGCGCCGGAAAAACAGCAGCAACAGTATATTGATTATATTGACGAAGCCTACAATGCCGACCGCTTAACCCAAATACTGAAAGACGTCGCCGAAATTATCGGCGCTGAAATTCTCAATATCGCCCACCAGGACTACGAACCACAAGGTGCCAGCGTCACAATGCTGGTTGCCGAAGGTCACGACATCCCCGAGGGCATGAATACACAGTCACCGGGTCCTCTACCCGATTCGGTTGTTGCGCATCTTGATAAAAGCCACCTTACCGTGCATACCTACCCGGAAAGCCACCCACACAGCGGTATCAGTACCTTCAGGGTGGATATTGACGTTTCAACCTGCGGTAGGATTTCACCGCTAAAGGCACTCAATTATCTCATTCATAGTTTCGAATCGGATATCGTTATCATCGACTATCGGATCAGAGGCTTTACGCGTGACGTTAACGGCAAAAAACACTATGTCGACCATGACATCACATCCATCCAAGACTATATCGCACAGGACACACAGGAAAATTATCAAATGATTGATGTCAATGTCTATCAGGAAAATATTTTTCATACCAAAATGATCTTGAAAACATTTAACTTTGAAAATTATTTGTTTGAAAAACAAAATTTACTGAGCGACGAACAACGCGCCTATGTACAAAAACAATTAAAAAAGGAAATGTCCGAGATTTTTTATGCGCGTAATTATCAGGGCAATACCTGACAACCCACAGTTGTAAGCCTGACCGCGGTCACCTATCCGCGATATCATACGGACATTACCCGATTGAGCAGTACCACCGGATGCAATACTTCGGCTTTAATATTGTTTTCTTTTAAGCCTGCCTTGATATGCAGCACACAACCTATATTCGAGCTGAGCAGGTATTCTGGTTGCAACTGATCCACAGCCCGTAACACGTCTTCGAGGATGATTTTAGCCATTGCCGGTTGCTCCATCATATAACTGCCGGCGGAGCCGCAGCAAGCTAACCGATCAGGTAATGCCGTTAGTTCAATGTTGGGAATTTGTTTGATCAATTGCAGCACCTGATCATGCTCACCCATGACATTGCGCAACGAACAGGGTGAATGAATACATACTCTAGCCTTAAATGGCTGGAGTTTGAGCGCAGTTATTGCGTTAGTTTCGTACAAAAAGCGACTGATATCGACAATGCCGGCACTGAAATTCCGGTCGGGGTATTCTTTCATCACCGCACCGCACCCGCTGGCTATCGTTACGATTGCGGTGAGCGGTCGGGCTGAAAAAGCGGCGACATTTGCTGCAGCAAGTTTACCGGCGGTTTTGGCATCGCCGCTATGCAAATCCAATGCGCCGCAACAAACCTGCAATTTAGGCACATGCACATTAAAACCACTTTGGTTGAGAACCTGGATCGCCGCATCTATCGTGGCGCCATCCAAAAGGCGCCCCATACACCCGACAAACAAACCGACGTCGCCTCGAACCGCCCCCACTGCCGGATACAATGGTCGATATTGCCCTGCATTGCCGTTATTTCCCGCAACCGACAGCAGACGTTCGATATTGCCTAACCCCAACATTCGCAATACCGCTGTTTTTTGCAGACCGGAATTTCGATAAGCATTTAATGCCGATTTAGCGTATTGACTGACTTGCCGGTTATGAGCAATCGTTTTTATGATTTTTAACATCAGCGAACGGCCAGCTTTGCCGGCTTGCCGCGCTCTAAACCGGTCCACCAGTTTGCCATAGGGAACTTTTGCCGGGCATACCCGTTCACAGTTACGGCACAATAAGCAGTTATCGATGTGGGCAAAAAACTTATCAGATGCGGATAATTGTTGAGCGGCCCAAGCTTGAATCAACTCGATTCTGCCTCGCGGCGATTCATTCTCATCCTTAATTTTATTGTAGGTTGGACAATGAGGCAGGCAAAGACCGCATTTTACGCACAAGTCCGTATCAGCGAACTGTTCCGATTCCAGATTCATTTTTTAACAGGCGTGTTCGATGCCTGTTTGTTATAAAATTCAATCAACTCATCAGCGGGTAATGGTTTACTAAAAAAATGGCCCTGGAAAAAACAGCAACCGAAGTTTGACAACATCGCCAAATGTTGATCGGTTTCAATGCCCTCAGCGATCAAATTTAATCCCAGCCCCTTTGCCATCAGAATTATCGCTTTAACTATCGCCGCTTCGTGCGCATTATCCGGTAAATCCTTAACAAAGGATTGATCTATTTTCAATTGATCGAAGGGGAGGCGTTTCAAACAAATTAACGAGGAACAACCGGTACCAAAATCATCGACAGTAAAATTAAATCCGAGTTGTTTAAGCATTTGCATTTTAATAAACGCCTCATCGAAGTTTTTGATGAACACATCTTCGGTTATTTCCATTTGAATGCAATGTGGTTCGACCTTAGTATCAGCTAAAATTCTCTTCAGCATGGCAGCAAAATTAGCATGATGGAACTGCCTGGCACTGATATTAATTGCAATTTGGGGAATTTTCATACCTGTCCGCTCGAATTCCTTAAATTGCCGGCAGGCGGTTGTTAACACCCACTCACCGATATCCACAATGACGCCGGTCTCTTCTGCGATCGGAATAAATTCAACGGGCGGGATCAACCCCAATTCGGGATGATTCCATCTGACCAGCGCTTCGATACCGATAATATTTCCGTCCAGTGAAAACTGCGGCTGATAATGCAAACTAAATTCACCTTTGGTGCAAGCTTTGCGCAGGTTCCTCTCTAAAATAAGCCGCGCATCGGCAGCCTTCTGCATGCTGTTCAAATAGAATCTAAAGGTGTTGCGCCCGGCATCCTTGGCGTAATACATGGCGGTGTCCGCCTGCTTCAAAATACAGTCAGCACTTTCCTCATTGCCGCTGAACAAAGTAATACCGATACTGGTTGAGGTATAAAGTTCATGCTCGGCAATGTGATACGGCTGATTGATGACCGACTGAACTTTTTCGGCGACCTTACGTGCTTGAGATGTTATTTGGCTGATTGATACTTCCTGTGCCGGAATTAACAACACATATTCGTCCCCACCCAAACGCACCGCAATATCGCTTTCCCTTAAAATTCCCGTTAAACGATGTGCGGTAATTTTTAAAATCTCATCGCCCACGGAATGGCCCAAAGAATCGTTAATATGCTTGAAACGATCGAGATCCAGAAACAATAAAGCGCCATTCCGGTGATATCTTTTCGCTACCGCATATTCATGCTCCAAATGATCGAATAACAATCGCCGATTGGGTAGATCCGTTAACGGATCGTAGAATGCAAGACGCTCAATTTCTTGTTCAGTTTTTTTATGTTCGGTAATATCGGTAAAGAAGGAAATATAATGAGTGACATCGCCCTGTTGATTTTTGATTGACGAAATCGTCTGCCACGTCGGATAAATTTCACCATTTTTACGTTGGCTCCATATTTCACCCGACCATTTTCCGTTAGCCTGCAGTTGCTGCCATATTTTCTGCAGTAAAATTTTATCTTGTTTTCCCGATTGCAGTATTTTCGGATTCTGTCCCAAGGCTTCCGTTTCCTCATAGCCGGTAATGCGGGTAAAAGCCTCATTGACACGGATGATCCGTTGGTTTTCATCCGCAATCAAAATTGCATCCTTTGACTGGAAAGCCGTCGCCGCGATACGCAACTGTTCTTCCTGCTCCCTTAATTCAAAAGTCATCTGCCGATAACGCAGTGCAAACGGAATAATAATAGCCAACAATAGAATTAAAAATACAACCCCACTGATAATATAGGCTAATACGATTGAATCGATTGCCTCGGCGGCTTGAAATTTTCCGGGCTGCGGCAAAAATACCGTCGCTTGCATAACGAGATAATACATGCCTGAAACAGCAAACCCCATAACGATCGAACTGTTGAGCTGCTTAATACCGACGACTTGAAGCTTGGAACGCGTGGTTGCATTAAATTGGATATATAAAGCGACAGTCGCGAATAATACGGCAATAATGATCGCGATAATCAATACATTCGGTACATAATAAACGTTGGCATTAAACTCCATTGCCATCATACCGATAAAGTGCATGTTACAAATTCCCAACCCCAAAAACATGCCGCAGAGCAGCAGCCGCACCTGATTAAAGGCGGCATGCATCATTAACCATAAAACAGCACTGCTTACCAGTATTGCCGGCACCATCGATACCAGGGTAAGCTGCAAATTATAGTGGATTGTAATGGGTAGACTTAACGCAAGCTGGCCTATAAAGTGCATCGTCCAGATACCGAGCCCCATTGAAGCGGCACCGAAAATAATCCAGATAGCCCGCACAGTTTCCTTTTCCGCCGCATTGATCCGTTCGGCAACACCAAACGCGGTAAAAGAGGAGGTGATCGCAATAATAATCGATAAGGAAACTATTTTCGGATCAAGTACTTTCGTGTAAGCCGAAATCAATTGATGATGTGCATCGATAAATTCCATATCGGATACCTTGCGATAAATAATAAAACATTGATTATCGGCCTCCCTGCCGGTACTTCAAAGCTTAGTTAAAGAAAACAATTCTCGCAATTTAATGCCCGGCTGTTCCGCCTTCATAAAAGCTTCGCCTATTAAAAATGTGTAGATGCCGTTATCCAGCATTAATTGGACATCCTGCGGGGTATGAATGCCGCTTTCAGTCACAATTAACCGGTCCGACGGAATTCGGGTTTTCAGATCCAATGTGGTCTGTAATGAGGTATCGAAAGTGCGCAGATTGCGGTTATTAATTCCAATCAACGGCGTATCCAGAAACAGCGCACGTTCCAATTCCCACGCATCATGCACCTCAACCAGCACATCCATCGCCAGTTCTTTTGCAGTATCGCACAATTCCCGCATTTGTCCGTCTTGCAAAGCGGCAACAATCAACAATATGCAATCGGCACCCAAAGCCCTGCTTTCATACATTTGATAAGGATCGATCATGAAATCCTTTCTCAATACCGGTAATGGACAACTTTCCCTGACCATTTGCAAATAAACCTCAGACCCTTGAAAAAACGCTTTATCTGTCAAGACAGAGAGGCAGGTAGCGCCGTTCATGGCGTAATCCCGGCCGATAACGACCGGCTGAAAATCCTCCCTGATAACTCCTTTACTGGGAGAGGCCTTTTTTACTTCGGCAATGATAGCCGGCTTATGATGCTGTTCCCGGTCTCGTAGCGCTGAATAAAAGCCACGCGGTTTTTCAATGCCTTCAGCAATATCCTCTAAATCGGATATGCTCATGCGCTGTTTACGTGCTGCAACTTCTTCTGATTTTTTATCAAGGATTTTTTTTAAAATATCGGGCGTGTTTGTCATAGATTTTCGTGAGTAAATTTAATTTTCAGATTACAGGGAAAGCAGAAGATGAATTAAAGCGGGCTGCGGCAGCAAAGAAAATGCCCCGCTGATAATTTATCTCGTTTCCGCAATATTGCAACTCGGCCGGTATGCCTGCTTCGCGCTGTTTATGATCTTTCATTCACCAACGTTTGCATTTTACAGCGGTATAACTGCAGCGCAGCTGGCTACCCCTCATCGCATCACTTTGCCAAATCATTGCTCACCGCTATCAGTTGCTCCAATTTTGCCGCTGCACTGCCGTCAGCAATCACCCGATCAGCTTTCTCTATGCCCTCTTGCAGACTGGCGGTAATGTTAGCGGCATAAATTGCCGCTCCGGCGTTAAGCAGCACGATATCCTTAGCCGGCCCCGCCTGATTGCTCAAAACTCCCCGCAAAACAGCCAAACTGTCCTCAGCCCCGCCAACCGCAAGGGCTGATAAATCCGCACGCTGCATACCGAATTGTTCCGGTGCGATGCAGTAATTCAGAATTTCGCCGTTTTTCAGTTCGGACACATGGGTGGGTGCGCCAATACTGATTTCATCAAGGCCGTCTTCCGCATTAACCACCAAAACATGTTTGCTGCCCAATTTTTTCAACACCCGTGCCATGGGTTCCAGCCAATGCGATGAAAAAACCCCGATTAACTGATTAGGTGCGCCGGCAGGATTCGATAACGGACCCAGCAAGTTAAACAAGGTACGAACCCCCATTTCTCTGCGCGGGCCTATCGCATATTTCATTGCCCCATGATGATGCGGCGCAAATAAAAAGCCGATCCCGGTCTGCTGCACACAACGCGCAACCAATCGGGGCGGCAGATCAAGATTGACCCCCGCCGCTTCCAGCACATCGGCGCTACCGGAGGAACTGGATACCGAACGATTGCCGTGTTTAGCCACCAATCCACCGGCTGCAGCAACGACGAAAGCAGCAGTAGTCGAAATATTGAAGGTATTGGCACCGTCTCCGCCGGTACCGCATGTGTCGACTACATGCATCCCGCTGATCTCAACGTTAGTCGCCAGTTCGCGCATTACCTGTGCCGCGGCCGCGATCTCATCGACCGTTTCGCCTTTACAACGCAGTGCAATTAAAAAACCGCCGATTTGCGCTGGTGTCGCACCACCTCTCATTATAGTCCCCATCACTTCGCGCATTTCGGTGCTACTCAGGTTTTTCCCGGCCAATACAGTTTGCAGCGCGGTTTTCATATCCATCACGTCACCTTTCAAGAAAATTCCGCAGCATATCATGACCGTGTTCGGTCAATATCGATTCGGGATGAAACTGGACACCCTCAACATCCAGCTGTTTATGTCGAATGCCCATTATTTCTTCAATAGAGCCGTTTTCATTTTCGGTCCAGGCGGTAATTTCCAGGCATTCGGGCAGGGTGTGCCGATCAATCACCAGCGAGTGATAACGGGTCGCGGTGAATGGATTTTTCAGCCCTTTAAAAACGCCTGCATTTTTGTGGAAAACAGGTGATGTTTTACCATGCATAATGTTTTTGGCATGCACAATGCTGCCGCCGAAGGCGACACCGATACTTTGATGCCCCAGGCACACACCGAGGATAGGATAGGTTCCGGCAAATTGCATAATGGCGGAAACGGAAATTCCGGCCTCCTTGGGCGTACAGGGTCCCGGTGAAATAACGATTTTATCCGGCGACAACTTGACTATATCATCAAGACTAACCTGGTCATTGCGCACCACTACGACGTTCGCACCCAACTCCCCGAAATACTGCACCAGGTTGTAGGTAAAAGAATCGTAGTTATCGATCATAACGATATTCATACGTTTTCTCCCCCTTGCAGTCCTGCCTCGGCAATACTGACAGCTCGAAAAATCGCACGCGCCTTGTTCATGGTTTCATTCCATTCGTTACGCGGCACGGAGTCATAAACAATGCCGGCGCCGGCTTGAATATGCAGGGTTTGATCTTTGATCACAGCTGTTCTGATGGCAATAGCGGTGTCCAAATTTCCGGACCAGGAAATATAGCCGACCGCCCCCGAATACACGCCGCGTTTTACCGGCTCCATCTCATTGATAATTTCCATTGCCCTGATTTTCGGTGCCCCGCTAACCGTTCCGGCAGGAAAGGTTGCCGCCAAGACGTCAAATGCATCCTTACCCTGTTGCAATTCACCGGTCACATTGGAAACAATATGCATCACATGGGAATATCGCTCGATAATCATCTTATCAGTCAACTCAACCGTTCCGATCTGCGCCACCCTGCCGGTATCATTGCGCCCCAGATCAATCAGCATTAAATGCTCCGCCAACTCTTTCGGATCATCCAGCAAATCCTTTTCCAGTGCCAAATCTTGTTCATGGTCCATACCGCGCGGGCGGGTTCCGGCAATCGGCCTGACCGTGATCATGTTATCTTCCAGGCGCACCAGAATTTCGGGCGATGAACCGACGATAAAAAAATCGTCCAAATTCAGATAATACATATAAGGGGACGGATTCAAATAGCGTAAGGCCCTATATAAATCCAGCGGCGAAGCGGAATAAGGTATCGACAGGCGTTGTGAAAGCACCACCTGCATCACGTCACCGGCAACGATATAATCTTTTGCTTTAGTAACGGCCGCCTCGAACCCCTGTTGCGTAAACCCGGAAACAAAGTCTGTTTCATCGACTTGTTTGGGTGCGGCATGAATTCTGGTTTTTGCCTTTAATTCGCGCAATTTTTTAACCAGTTCGTCAAGACGATCGACAGCACTTTGATAGGCATTACGCTGTTGCGGATCGGCATGGGTCAATAACAGCATTTTGCCGGTTAAATTATCGAACACCAGTATCTCTTCGGATACCATCAACAAAATGTCCGGCGTACCGATGGGATCTTCTTTTGCCGTTGATTTTAACCGGGGTTCGATATAAGCGATCGTTTCATAGCCGAAATAACCGACCAGCCCGCCGTTAAAACGCGGCAGCCCGCGGATATCGGGAACGCGATAGCGTTGTTTAAACTTCTCCACCCATAATAACGGATTGTTGTCGGAAGCAGTCTCCAGAATTGCACCGTCATTTTCGACGTAAATATCGTTTCCAATCACTTTAACAAGTGTCCGGCAAGGCAGACCGATGATTGAATAACGCCCCCATTGCTCGCCACCGTGAACGGATTCAAATAAATAAGAATAGGGGCCGTCGGCCAATTTTAAATAGGCGCTGAGCGGTGTATCCAAGTCCGCTAGCACTTCCCGGCTTATTGGTATCCGGTTATAACCCTGCCCGGCATATTGTTGAAATTCTTCTGGAGTCATTTGTTAATAGTAAATAGGCTGTCAAACATCTCTGCGTCAGAAACGGGGAACGAAAATATATTTTCAAAAGTAACGCATTTGATTGGCTGTATACAAAATGGCATAAATCATCCCTTATAATGCCGATGCTTCCCTATACAGCCCTTTAAGCTGCAAACGCAAAAAATAAAAACTCGATATTGTAACTTGTTTTTTATGGATTTTCATCCTGTCATAAGCATTGATCACAGCTAATCTCTACACCATCGAGCGCAAAGGTCCGCGGGAGCGTTACGCCGCTATTCGTTATAAACAGTAGGGACCATTTTTTCATCGCAAATAATCCGCTATCCGCTTGCATGCCAAACCGGTATACAATGATGCTTTGCGAGATATTCAATTACAGCGATGAAACTGATAACGTTTACCCATAACAATGAAACACGCGTCGGTGCGGTGGCAGACAACGAAGTCATCGACAGCCGGGGTGATGTCGAACTGCCGCAAAATATGATCGATTTTCTGACAGCAGGCCCAACTGCAATGCAAAAAATGCAGCATCTGATAGACGGCGGCAACTTCCGCCTCCCTTTATCCGAGGTAAAACTGCATGCACCGGTGCCTAAGCCCGGAAAGTATTTGGCTATCTGTCTTAATTACGGGGAACATATCTCCGAAACCGGGATGAATAAACCGGAATATCCGACATTTTTCAATAAGCAAACGACCTGCATTATTGCCGATGGCGAGGCGATCCATCGCCCCAGGGTTTCGGAAAAACTGGATTATGAAGGAGAACTGGCAATGGTCATCGGCAAACGCTGCCGCCATGTTCCAAAGCAACTCGCCCATAAAGTTATTGCCGGTTTTTGCATCGCCAATGACGTATCGGTACGCGACTGGCAAATCCGTTCTTCAACTGTTACTCTGGGCAAATCTTTCGATACCCATGGTCCGCTGGGCCCTTGGCTGGTTACCTTCGACGAAATAGGCAATCCCCATAATCTGGATTTAAAAACTTGGGTTGATGACGAGTTACGGCAGAATTCCAACACCGGCCAAATGATTTTCGACTGTTATGAGATGATCGAATACCTGACCACGGCGATGACATTAGAGCCCGGAGATATCATTGCCACCGGCACCCCCAGCGGCGTCGGGGTCACAATGAAGCCTCGCGGCTACTTGCGTCCCGGACAAACGGTAAAAATTGCAATCGAGAAAATTGGCACCTTAATTAATCCGGTTATAGACGAGCCCGGCAGCACTGTAATAAATTGATGCCATTTCCCCACGCGAAGCAGCGCTGCTCACGAAAAGTATCCGTAAATTTAAAAGGCAGCGTCGAAAAAAACAGTAGCGATAAATGATTTTGCAGTCCTGTTCATTTTCTCTGCTTATCGTCGTTTACTTTTTCAGACAATTCCCGACTAATAGTAAGCGCCAATTATTTTTTCTTTTTAGTTTTTGATTTAGATTTCTTATCTTTTTTTTCATCTTTAACTTTTTTGGCGGATTTCTTTTTTTCTTTGGCTAATTGCTTTTGTTTTTTTTCTTTTTGCTTTTTTGATTTATTTTTTTTACTTTTTTGGGATTCCGGTTCCGTTATCACTTGGTCGGCGGCTTCCTTTTCCGGCACGGCAATTAATTTTTGTGCCTCTAAAATCACCTGTGCCGCTCTGGTTTCACTAAAACCTGATAGCGCAGTAAGCTGATCAACCTTTGCCCGAGCAAGCTCCCGCGCAGTTTTAAACCCGTGCCCGGCCAACGTTTCAGCAGTCGCGGGACCAATTCCTTTCACTTCAAGAATAGCAATCGTCATCATATCACCCCGTTAGATATCATTGTTCTGCATACATTTCCAAGTTTATAACAATTTCAGTACATTGCTATACAAATAGCATAATGCAGCGAATGAAACATCAACAATCCGCTTGATAGAGCCGAAACCTGATTGTTTCAGCGGCAAGACAGACCTTATCATTACAGGCCTGTAACTGCAGCGCCATCTTAACCGGGAAAGCCGCTTGCGCAGTTTTCGGAGACAGCCGGCCTACAATTTGTATCGACCCCTGATAGCCCCGCTTCGGCTCCCCCTCAATGGCGATGGTTACCGCCTCGGGGTAAGCGACGGCGTGAAGGGACCAGTCATTTTCATCTTCCAGGCGGATTTGCAAGGTACTCGGTTCCACGTCCATTGCAGATGGCGCAACAATATGCCAACCGCCGGCTAAAACTAAATTTAATTCCACGGCTATTGAGTCGCCTGTTTTTCTCGGAACGGCTTTGATTTTAATCGCTCCCTGAACGGCATAATGGCGCAGTCCGGTTTCGCCACGCTTCATTTCCTCCACTTGTGCAAGCATATAGGCATAAGCAGCCGGCTGCTTTATTAGGCTGCCTGAAAAAGCCCGGACAATTTTTTCAGCATAATCGTGATAAAGCTTTTTACCGCTTCTCCTGGCAAGCCTGCCCAGCACTCTGACCGCAACAGCGTTACCGGAAGGCAATGCGCCATCATAGGCTTCTGTCGGATGAGTAAACAACAACTTATCCCTTCCCATAACTAAAGTGTTACAGGAGCTATCCATAAACTTGTCAAGCATTTCATCGCACAGCGCACCTGCTTGCTCAAGGCGCACCGGCTCACCGCAAACATCATAAAGAGTGAGCAGCGCTTCTACAAAATGGGCATAATCCTCTTGCCTGGCAATTATCGATGATTTTCCGTCCAAAAAAACTCGCCACAACAGCCCTTGCTCGGGGCGTTGCGTCCGCCAGAGAAAATCAGCGGCCTTTGCAGCGGCATTAATATAGCGTGACTCGTCAAGCAGGTCACCGGCTTCCGCCAATGCAGTTATTAGCATGCCGTTCCAGGCAACAATAATTTTGTTGTCGGTTAACGGAGGAGTTCGCTGTTTCCGGTAATTTCTGAGCTTTTCGAGTAGTGGTTCGATACGGGCAAGCAATAAATCCAATGCCATGCCTTGCTGACCGGCTAACTTATCCAATGCCTCGGGCAGATAGAGAATATTTTTACCTTCAAAATTTCCCCTGGCTGTTACCCCGAACAGTTTACAAAAAAATTCTGCGTCTTTGGTATCAAGGACGTGCTTAATCTCATCTTCAGTCCATACAAAAAAACGGCCTTCCTGTCCGTCGCTGTCCGCATCGGTCGCGGAAAAAAACACACCGTCCGTGCTGGTCATTTCCCGCAATACGTAATCCAGAGTGTGGCGCGCGATTCGGGCAAAAAGGGGATTTCCGGTCAAACGAAAGGCCTGGGCATAAACCCGGGATAAATAGGCCTGGTTATAAAGCATTTTCTCAAAATGCGGAATAAGCCATGCATTATCGACTGCATAGCGGTGAAAACCGCCGCCTACCTGATCATAGATTCCACCCTGGGACATTGCCGACAAGGTATGCACCAACGGCACCGATAACTGCACATCCGGCTGCCGTTCCAGTACTTGCAGCAACAGCAGCAATAGAGACTCATAAGGAAATTTCGGCGCCTCGCTAAAGCCGCCGTATTTACGATCGTAATTACTCATGATGCTGCTGATAGCTGCAGACACCGCCTCTAATTCCAGGTTGCTGAGCTGCTGTTGTGCTGACGTCACCTGCCGGACTGCATTGGCAAGCCGTTGCGCTTGCTCTATGATAGCCTGATGTTGAGCTTGCCAACCCTGCTTTATATTAAGCAGCAAATCAATAAAGTCGGCACTCGGATAATAAGTTCCGCAAAAAAAGGGTTTCCCCTGGCCGGTTAAGAACGATGACATCGGCCAGCCTCCTTGGCCGGTCAGTAAATTGACCGCGGTCATGTAAGCTTGATCGACATCCGGATATTGTTCACGGTCGACTTTCACCGCGACGAAGTTCTCATTGAGCAACCGCGCGACTTCTATATTCTCAAAACTATCCTCCTCCATGACGTGACACCAATGGCAGGTGGCATAACCAATAGACAGAAAAACCGGTTTATTTTCCGTTGTCGCCTTGGAAAACGCTTCTTCCCCCCAAGGGAACCAATCCACCGGATTATGCGCATGCTGCAGCAGGTAAGGCGAATCCTCCAAAATTAGTCGGTTAGTATAACGCGGGAGACCGTTTTCGATATGCCTTGTTCGCGGCTTATAATCAGGTCCTTTTGCACGCAATGCAGAGGCTAGTCGGGATTTTAATTCAGCAGAATAACTCATAACTGCGGTTGCCTCACAAGACGATTATTGATAATGAGAATTAAAATTATAATCTATAGAGAACCTAACAAGGCATAAGAATATTTATTTACGCGAGGCGGCTGTTTGCACAGCATGTTCGACGACAGAGCTATGAGCTGAAAAGAAAAAAGTTAAGAGGGGAACTCATCCCGTTGTCACATACAATCGGACAGTTGCACACGATAGAAAAAAGAAGAAAATTCCTGCTGATAGCGGACTGGGCAGGAAGGGCGCTTAAACCCCTCCCGCTGCAACTTGGTCAATACGGGTCCGAAAATTCCCGGGATTGTTCAAGCGCCAACTATAGACGGATCTTCATAAACCCGTGTTTTTTTCCAGCCGACAAATTTACTGTCGTCAAACGGCAAATCGTAATCAATTGCAAATTCGTAACAGCTTCTAAATAATCGAGCTGTTCGAAAAGCATGCAATTCATCATCGGCGGTCACTTTTTCAACATTTCCCACCTGAAACGTTTTGTTGCGCGACTTCCCATTCTTCACCCAGAATACGGTATAACAGAGATAACTTTTATCTTTTCTGTGATCGTATTTAATGGTCCTGGAAACGCCGGTAACACCTGTGGTGGTTTTATTTTTAGGCGGCTTTAGAAAACGGGTTCTGCTACCTTTTAAAACTACCAGCATTTGATCCCGCCAAGCAATCGCCGCTTTCAGGGATTTGTTTTTATTGCCCCACATTTTATGGGAAAAGTAGCGGCTATTTTCTTTTCCGCGCCGCACAATACGGACCTGATACCCAAATACATCGGGTTCAGTGATATGTTTATGTTTTGCCATAGCAATTAGCTCCAACCAAGCAAAGTTACTATTTACTTAAGCAATGGGCCTAACAACAAAACCATGTCGTTTTGCCGCACGACTTATACCCCAGAATTCAAGCGACTATTGTTGTTTTTTGATGTCGCATGAGAAATCTGTTAGGACTATTATCTACAAAAAGGGATTGTAAAATCAAGATAAAATTGCATATTCCACACAATATCCGAGTAATTTAGTGTAGAATATCGGCAAACCACAAGTTGCAGTGGTCATTAAGCGCATGCAAACGCTAATTTTTCTGAACTAAACTTTAACTAGGAGTTATTCAATGAGTGTATTAGTTGGTAAAAAAGCCCCTGATTTTACTGTACCCGCGGTACTTGGCGACGGACAGATAGTTGATGAATTCAGCTTTTCTCAAGCCACTAACGGTAAATACGCCGTGATTGTCTTCTATCCGCTTGATTTTACCTTTGTTTGTCCGACTGAATTAATCGCGCTGGATCACCGCATGGACGAGTTCACCAGTCGCGGTGTCGAAGTAATTGCCGTTTCCATTGATTCCCATTTTACCCATAATGCGTGGCGCAATACGCCGGTCAGTGAAGGTGGAATTGGCCCCGTTCGTTATACGATGGCGGCGGACATCGCGCACAATATCGTAAAAGATTACGACGTTGAAGCGGAGTCACCTTCTGTTGCTTACCGCGGCAGTTTCCTGATCGACCGTGAAGGTACGGTACGCCATCAAGTCGTTAATGACCTACCGTTAGGCAGAAACATGGATGAGATGGTACGTATGATAGATGCATTGCAGTTCTTCGAAGAAAACGGTGAAGTTTGTCCGGCCGGCTGGAACAAAGGCGATTCCGGCATGAATGCAAGCCCGTCAGGTGTTGCCGAGTATCTGGGCAACAACGCCGACAAATTGTAACAACTGTTAACACCGCCGTTTAAATGGAAGGCGCGTTGAGTCGTTTCAATGCGCCTATTTTGCCGGTTGTCTGCCCCCCCATAACACCTGAAGGATGCGCATCTGCGCTGCAAGCGGCTCTTAATTCAAGCAAAGCCCCCTTTTCCCCTGGAAACGGCCAATTTGTCAATGGTTTAGATATTCGTTTCCTGATCTGCAGGCCTGCCGCTATCTTTCAATAAACATTTTTTCCTGAGCAGATAAACCACCCCCAAACCCAAAAAAATCGGTAACTGCCTGATAAAAAGCGCCCAGCCCGTATCATCGGATACGACAGCCAATAACGCTTCTGAAATAACGTAATGAGCAATGGTTGCCGATAAAAAAAAGCCGATCACGCCAAAGACAGCCCACTGAATCGCATTCTCTCCAACCTGTTTCGCTGTTTTATAAAACCAAATCAGCACGGCCAGACCCAAAAGTTTAGCAAGCATCGATATCCTCTCTCTGTATCTTTCTAATTCTTACACAATGTTGTTGATTGAACTTATCACAGCGCTGGCATCCAATAAGCATTACCGTTACGATTTCTGATAATACGAGACGCATCTTACCAAATTATGCGGTAAGATTTGAAATCATGCAATTAACCACCCTGCGAAACAAGCATATATGACGTCCTTGATTTAGGATAAGGAGAAATTAATGGGAAAGCTGCTGAAAATTGTTTTATCTATTTTCTCTCTACTTGTTTTACTCATTCTCATAACGGCGATGGTACTGCCTTTTGTTATAGACCCAAATGATTATAAGCCGGAAATAATAGCGATCGTTAAGGACAAAACCGGGCGTACTTTAGACATTGACGGCGATTTTCAATTATCGTTGTTTCCTTGGCTAGGCGTATCGACCGGAAAGCTGGCGTTAAGCAATACACCCGGTTATGCCGCAAAACATATCGCTAAAATTGACGAAGGCCATATCAAGGTCAAATTACTGCCGCTATTCAGTAAAAAAATAGAAGTCAGCCGGATCGTATTAAAGGGATTAACGGTAAACTTGGAAAAAAACACACAAGGCATTGGCAACTGGAACGATTCAAACGCAACGAACGTCAAACAAAGCGCATTTCCGATACCCGCTCTGGCAGCGTTTGCCGTTGGCGGCATCTCGATTGACGGAGCACAGATTGTCTGGGATGATCGACAAGCAAACAAGTACGTTGCATTCAAAGAATTGAACGTGAACACTGAGCGTCTGGAATTCGACAGGCCGGTTGCTGTTGAACTGGCCTTTACTGCAGTTACCGAACAGCCTCAAGTCACCGAGCAAATTTCATTTTCTTCCCAATTAATTGTTGATAAATCCTTAGACAACATCGACCTAAACAACATCGTTCTCGATTCAAAGGCAACGGGCGAGTTGTTTCCCGGCGGGCAATTGCCCGTTAGATTACAAGCGGATGCCGCACTTGACCTGGGCCGAAAAAAAATGAAGGTAACCGGCCTGCAACTCAGTAGCGGCGACTTAACAATTAACGCCGAACTGAGCGGGGAGAATCTTGCCACCGCCCCTCATTTCCATGGGCCGGTAAATATTATCCAATTCAGCCCGCGTAAGTTAATGCAGCAGTGGCAAATCGATGTCCCCACGACACGAAATGAACAGACATTGACCCGCCTTGCCGCGCAGTTCAATGTCGACACGACTGCTGATTCAATCCATTTCATGGATACTGTCATTAACTTTGACGACACTCGGATACAAGGAGCGGCCGATATTAAAAACCTCTCCCAACCGGTAATACATTTTGATTTAACTGCAGACCGTATTGATGTCGACCATTACCTGCCCCCGCCAATAAAAAAGGTTACTGATAACGGAAAATCGTCCCGGTCTTTGGGTACGCCTGCAACCGCTGTCGCTGCCGGGATTAATCTGATACCGGTCGATTCCCTTCGAGCATTAAACGCCAACGGAACGTTGGTAATAGAGCAGGCGACGATCAGCAATTTGCACCTGCAAGCGATCAAACTTAAGCTTAGCGCAAAAGACGGTATTGTCGACAGTCGGCAATCAGTGCAAAAGCTTTACCATGGCAACTATTCCGGAAACATTAACATGAACGTAAAACATCATCTGCCGGAATTTTCGTTGCGCGAAGAAATAGCCAATGTACAGGTGGAACCTTTATTGAACGATTTGTACGGCAAAGCCAAAATGAAAGGCACCGTCAACGCGTCCGCAATATTACGGGCGAAGGGTCATAATGTAGCGGAAATCAAATCCTCGCTTAACGGCGAGTTGGATTTTAAATTTAACAACGGTATCATCAAGGGATTCAATCTGCTTAAAATCATTAATGAAACTAAAGCAATTTTCAACAAGCGAAAAGTGGCGGGCACCCCGGGTAACAATGAAACCGAATACTCGGAAATTTCCATGGATGCGAAAGTCAACAATGGTTTGATAAGCACTGACAACCTGCTTGCGAAATCCTCCTATCTTCGCATCAACGGAACCGGCACAATGGATATGGTTACCGAAAAACTGGATTATCAGCTGACGGCAAAACTAATTAAAAAACAGGCGACAGTGACAGAACCGGAAAAAATAGAAGGGGTGCCGGTAGTTATAGATCTCACAGGTACTTTGGATGAGCCGGTTTTTACACCGAATGTCAAGAAAACGATTCCCGAACAAAAAAAGCAGCAGTTAATTGACAAACTGGATAAAAAGCTCGGCAAAGACGCCAGCCGGTTCTTAAAACAGTTTTTTTAGCCCCGTATCCATCCAAGAAAGAAGGGATCCCTATTAGCGGATTTTTATACTTGAACACGACAGCCCGAATCAGAATCGACAATGCCCAGGCACACACTTTCCAATCCAAAGTTTTAGCTTGGTTCGATCAATATGGACGTAAGGACCTGCCTTGGCAATCCGATATCACGCCTTACCGGGTCTGGGTATCTGAAATAATGCTGCAACAAACCCAAGTTACGACGGTAATCCCCTATTATCAAAAGTTTATGCAGCATTTCCCGGATGTTAATACGCTATCTGAAGCATCACAGGATGCTGTATTGCATTTGTGGTCGGGGCTAGGTTACTACGCAAGAGCGCGAAATCTGCATAAAGCGGCACAAATCATCGCAGCCGGCGATCATTTTCCTGATTCCCTTGAGTCACTCACACAATTACCCGGTATCGGTTTGTCCACTGCCGGCGCCATTCTCAGCATCGCTTTTAATAACAGCCATCCTATTCTCGACGGCAATGTAAAACGGGTGTTATGCCGCTATCATGGTATTGTCGGTTGGCCGGGACTAAGCGAAATAAACAAATTGTTGTGGCAAATCAGCGAAAGTTACACACCTGCCGAACGCATTGCGGATTATACTCAAGCGATCATGGACCTGGGCGCTACACTTTGCACGCGAACCACTCCGCAGTGCTTAATTTGTCCGATTCAAAGCGATTGCCGGGCCCGACTGCAAAACCAAGTAACCAACCTACCAACCCGGAAGACGTCCAAAAAAATACCCAGCAAACACTGTATATTTCTGCTTCTGCTGAGTAGCGACCAACAAGTTTTGCTTGAACAAAGACCCGCCGCAGGAATCTGGGGAGGATTATGGAGTTTGCCTGAGTTCGACTCAGTCAGCAGCGCTATTGAATGGTGTCGAGAAAAAAATATGACCGCTACCGAACAGCAAGTACTGGCGCCGCAACGACATACTTTTTCACATTTTCATCTCGATTACACGACGCTTATTATCCGCACTGATAACCCTATAGATAATGTGATGGAAGCAAATCACTCAGTCTGGTATAAAGCACGACAAGTTGAACATTTAGCATTAGCGGTTCCGATTAAGCGGTTACTGGAAAATTTATTTAAACAATCGAGGAGGAAAAAATGACCAGACTGGTGAAATGCGCAAAACTCGGGATAGATGCCGAAGGGCTGGATAAACCGCCTTTTCCGGGGCCCAAGGGACAACGAATTTTCGAAACGATTTCCAAACAAGCCTGGCAGCAATGGTTAAATATGCAAACCATGTTGATTAACGAACACCGGCTGGCGAGCTTCGACCCAAAGGCAAAACAGTTTCTTGAACAGGAACGGGATAAATTCTTATATGGTGATGGTACTGAAATGCCGGAAGGTTATGTTCCGCCCAAATAATAGATAAAGAAATGGCTAACGCCGCATCGCATCAAAAAACTCGCTGTTGGTTTTAGTATCTTTTAACTTGCCCAATAAGAACTCAGAGGCCGCCATTTCATCCATCGGTTGCAGGATTTTGCGCAGGATCCAGCTTTTCTGTAGTTCTTCAGGGTCAACCAGATATTCTTCACGGCGCGTTCCCGAACGATTAATATTGATCGCCGGATAAATACGCTTTTCGGCGATTTTTCTGTCCAGGTGCAATTCCATGTTGCCGGTACCTTTGAACTCCTCGAAAATCACTTCATCCATTCTGGAACCGGTATCAATTAAAGCCGTGGCTATAATGGTCAAACTGCCGCCTTCCTCTATATTACGAGCGGCCCCGAAAAAGCGTTTCGGTTTTTCCAAAGCGTTGGCATCAACCCCGCCGGTCAACACTTTTCCGGAAGAAGGCGCGACCGTATTATAAGCCCTTGCCAGGCGAGTAATGGAGTCTAACAAAATAACTACATCATGTTTGTGCTCAACCAAACGCCTGGCCTTTTCGATCACCATATCGGCGACTTGCACGTGACGGGTTGCGGGTTCATCAAAGGTGCTGGAAACCACTTCGCCCCTGACACAACGCTCCATCTCGGTAACCTCTTCAGGACGTTCATCAATGAGTAATACGATCAAGTAACATTCGGGATTTTTTTCTGCAATGGAATGAGCGATATTCTGCAAAATCATGGTTTTACCCGCTTTTGGCGGTGACACGATCAAACCGCGCTGCCCTTTGCCGATAGGAGAAATTAAATCAATGATACGTGACGTTAAATCTTCACTGGTGCCGTTGCCTCTCTCCAATGTGAATCTCTCATTGGGAAACAGCGGAGTCAGGTTAGAAAAAAGAATCTTATGTTTGGTATTTTCCGGCGGCTCGAAGTTGATCTGCTCGACTTTGAGCATTGCAAAATAACGCTCATTATCTTTCGGAGGACGAATTTTTCCGCTGATAGTGTCTCCCGTCCTTAGATTAAAGCGCCTGATTTGGCTGGGAGACACATATATATCGTCAGGACCGGCTAAATAGGAGCTTTCAGGAGAACGTAGAAACCCGAAACCATCTGAAAGAATTTCCAATACACCATCGCCATAAATATCTTCCCCGCTTTTTGCGTGTTTTTTTAATATGGCAAAAATCAGGTCTTGCTTTCGTGTTCTTGCAACACTTTCCAGGCCGAGAGATTCAGCGATTTCAATAACTTCGCTAATGGGTTTATGTTTTAATTCGGTAAGATTCATAAAAAAGATATGTTTTTTCAATTGATAGAGGCCGTTTACGGCCAACCGGTTAAATTAAGCCGGTAAAGGCCTTTCTGGCGTCCGAAAGAAATTCAGAAATTTTGTGGGATGTGTTTTTAAATGCGAGCACGGGCGCTCAGGAACAAGCACCCGTTTATTATAACGCAGAAACCAAGCATGTCCAATTTTTTTAGAGCCTGGTGAAAGAATCGGATTACAAATTACTGCTTAGAAACTCGGTAAGTTGCGATTTTGTCAACGCACCAACCTTGGTTGCCTCAATTTCGCCGTCTACAAACAACATAAGCGTTGGTATGCCCCTGACCCCGTAATGCTGCGGAGTCTCCGGGTTTTCATCAATATTCAATTTTACGATTGTCAATTTATCGGCGAATTCCGCAGCCACCTCATCCAGAACGGGAGCGATCATTTTGCAAGGCCCACACCACTCCGCCCAATAATCGACCAGGACCGGTTTCTCGGCATTGATAACAGTTTCATTAAAATCGTTGTCAGTTACATGAAGGACCAAGTCACTCATGCTGTTCTCCGTAATACAGTTCAAAACAGGTTAAAACTATAGGAGGGATGACCTTATTTTGTCAATCAATTTCAGTACAAATCAAAATTACGTTATCCTATTACCATGAAAAATACACATTTAACTAATACCCGATTTAGTAATCTTGAAATTTCCGACGGAATCCTGGACGGTTTGCATGACGCCGGTTTCAAACAATGTTCGCCTATTCAAAACGCCACTTTGCCTTTGGCCTTGCGTGGCAAGGACATTGCTGGACAAGCGCAAACCGGTACCGGTAAAACAGCCAGCTTTCTTATCGCCGTTTTTCAACATCTGATTAATGATGAGAGCGAGAAAATTAAAAACCCCAGAGCTATCATTCTGGCACCGACCCGGGAATTAGCCATCCAGATTCATAAGGATGCAACAGCCATCGGCAAGTATCTTGATCTTAAAATGGCACTCATATACGGCGGTGTCGATTATAAAAATCAACTGGCCAAAATCAAATCCAATATTGACATTATCATCGGCACACCGGGACGAATTATCGATTTTTACCGACAGCAGGCATTTTCACTAGCCAACATTCAAGCAGTAGTCCTGGATGAAGCGGACCGTATGTTTGATCTCGGTTTTATCAAAGACATCCGTTTTTTACTGCGCCGCATGCCGGAATCGGAAAAACGCCTGAACTTATTATTCTCGGCAACGCTGTCCTATAAAGTGACGGAATTAGCCTACGAACATATGAATAACCCGGTAATCATCCGTATCGAACCGGAACAGGTTACCACCGATGCGATTAAACAAACCGCCTATTGCCCGGCGAACGAACAAAAGCTGCAATTGTTGTGCGGAATTTTGAATCAGACCACACCGGTCCGCTGCATTATATTTGTCAATACCAAGAAATGCGCCGAGCAAATCAACCGTACCCTGCATGCAAACAATATCCATTCAGCGGTATTGAGCGGTGACGTTCCCCAGGAAAAAAGACAGTCATTACTCAACCAATTTCAGGACGATAAACTGTCATTTCTGATTGCGACCGATGTTGCGGCCCGAGGCCTGCACATTCCTGACGTTTCTCATGTGATCAATTACGATTTGCCTCAAGATGTCGAGGATTACGTGCATCGTATCGGCAGAACCGCACGTTTCGGATCAACCGGCGAGGCGATCAGTCTGATTTGTGAAGATTACGCCTATTCGATGCCGGACATCGAAGCCTATATCGGGCGAAAAATTTCCACATTGCCCATCACAAAAGAGCTGTTACCGGATATAATCGTGCCTTCATCACCTAAAAAACCGCATGCCGAACCCAAAAAACGCTTTCATAGAAAAACACCTACCCCGCATGCAAAAGCTCACGAAAATCAGTAATCGAAGGAAAATCAGTAATTTCCCTGGCCTGCTGCTTGGAATCCGGCTTGCTGACGGAGATTAAATATTCTATGCCGAATGCCTTGGCGGTATGCAGTACGCTGAGACTATCGTCAACAAGCAGCGTCCGCTGCCGTTGGTAAGATTGCTGCTGCTGTAGTTTTAACCAAAACATTTCATTTTCTTTGGGAAAACCAAATTGATGGGAACTGACGATGAGGTCAAAAAACCTGTTCAGACAGGTTTTTTCCATTTTAAGTCCAAGACTATGCGGATGCGCATTGGTAACCAGCATCAATCTACGCGAAGACCTGTGGACTATTTCCAGAAACTCCGTTACATGCGGCAAAACCGTAATGAGCCCGGACAATTCCGCTTTTAACGCGCAAATATCCAGATTCAAACGCTCACTCCAATAATCCAAGCAATACCACTGCAAGTTTCCCTCCATATTTTTGAAACAAGGCTCAAGCAATAATTTGGCCTGAGCGACGGACATACCGTGTTGTTGCGCGTAACGTAACGGAACAAATTCCTGCCAGAAATGATTATCAAAATTAAGATCAAGCAGTGTGCCGTCCATATCCAACAGCACTGTGTCAATTTTTTCCCAATCAAGCATTCAGTTGGCGTATAGTAATTGTCAATTTATAATAAGGAAACCATACCAAAAAATGCCCGAAAAACCGACCCTGTTGACCAAAAAATTGCTAAGCCAGACACGCCTGTTTCGAATTGAATCGCTGGAACTATTATTCAGCAATGGCCAAAGGCGGATTTATGAACGTTTGGCAAGAGGCAATCCCGGCGGCGGGGCGGTATTGATCGTCCCCCTGTTGAATGCCGACACAGTGCTCTTAATAAGAGAATATTCCGCAGGCGTTGACCGCTATGAACTGGGCTTGCCGAAAGGCAAAATCGACACCGAAGAAGCGGTTCTGGATGCGGCTAATCGTGAATTACAGGAAGAGATCGGCTACGGAGCCAGACAATTGCGGCATCTCACCTCGCTTTCCATTGCCCCCGCTTATTTGGAGCACATGACCGATATTGTCATCGCACAGGATTTATATGCCCATAAATTACCGGGAGACGAACCCGAAGAACTGGAGGTCGTTCCATGGCGCATGGACCGCCTGGCCGATTTAATGGCTTGCGGCGAATGTACCGAAGCTCGAAGTATTGCCGCATTGTATTTAACCCAGGAGTATTTAAAAAATGTCTGTAGATAAGCTCGGTGATTTACTGCAACCCGTTATTAAATTGGCCATCCGCGCCGGTGAAAAAACCCTGGAAATTTACCATTCGGGATTTTCCGTAGACTTTAAAGCGGACGAGTCGCCGTTAACTGCAGCGGACCTGGCCTCCCACCGTTGCATTGTAAGCGGATTGCATGAACTCACCGACTACCCGATTATTTCGGAAGAATCTGCCGATATACCTTTTTCAGAACGTTCAACGTGGACGACATACTGGCTGGTCGATCCGCTAGACGGCACAAAAGAATTTATCAAAAGAAACGGTGATTTTACCGTCAATATAGCCTTAATCCACCGGCACAAACCGGTTTTGGGCGTCGTCTTTGTGCCGGTCAGGCAACACTGCTATTTTGCAGCGAAAGGCATCGGCTCATTCAAGCAAACTGCGGATCTGTCAGTTCATCGGATCTACGTAAGAAGTAAACCGGCAACTCCGCTTATTGTGGCCGGAAGCCGCTCACACAAAACACCGGAATTGGAAACCTTCCTCAAACACTTACCCGAGCACAAACTTATATCCATCGGCAGCTCGCTTAAATTTTGTATGGTCGCAGAGGGTATCGCCGATATATATCCGCGCTTAGGCTTAACCAGCGAATGGGATACCGCTGCTGCTCAATGCATCGTTGAACAGGCCGGCGGGGCAGTGCTCGACATCGGCGGACGGGCGCTTGAATATAACAGGAAAGTGTCATTATTGAATCCTTTTTTTCTGGTATTCGGCGACAAGTCGCACAACTGGACAAAATACATCTATTAAACAATCAGTGAGCTCTCAATTTACGGCGGTCAAATCCGATCCTGGCCACTCTAAAACCGTTTGAAGTTATAGTTACTTATAAAATATCAAAAAAAATTTGATTAAACCTTGTTCTCTTTTTGTTCTTTGTCTATTATTAACTTAAAAACAAATGGAGAACAAAATATGCAAAACCATCATCTCACCCGCAAGCAGAATGAAATTTATCAATTTCTGTTGAATAACCGCGATCAATTTGATCATCCGCCCACCCTGGAGGAGTTATGTTCGGCAATGGATTTAAAATCCCGCGGCTCTTTACACAAACATGTCCAAGCCCTGGTCAGCGCCGGCCTGGTAGAAGCGCCGCAACGCAAACAGAGAGGCATTCGCCTAACCGAACAGACATGGATTGACAATCAGATCCGGGCTGATACACCGAACACATTGCCTTATGTCGGCACCATAGCCGCAGGAAGGCCCATTGAAGCCATTGAAGATATCCGATATATGGCTGTACCTCAGCAACTGAAAACCGAAAAGCCCTGCTACATCTTACAGGTATCAGGCGATTCAATGATTGAAGCCGGTATTTTTGACGGCGACTGGGTAATCGTGGAACAACGAAGGTATGCCCGTAACGGCGAAATCGTTGTTGCCCTGATAGATAGAGTTGAAGCAACGCTCAAATATATCGAACAGTACCCTCATGAGACACTGCTGATTCCGGCCAACTCAGCTATGGAAGCGATGCGCTATGATCCCAAAAGAGTTGAAATACAAGGCGCATTAGTCGGACAAATGCGAAGCTATATCAGTTAAGGACTTTCCCTTTAAGTAACTTCAATCAACCCAATTGTTCTATATTAGCTGGAGAGTTTACATGATGCCAAAAGTTCATATGCGGGACCAAATACACAACCGGATTGATATACTGATGAACAGTAACCGGGTAAGCGAAACGGAAAAAATGCTGCGTTGCACCGTTACACTAGCAGCGATTTGCAGCTGTTTATTGTTGGCTTTGAGTTGGTAGTTTAAAAAGGAAAAATGCGGCTATTTGCCGCATTTTGAAATTGAAGCGGAATATCACTCTAAATGTAGGAGGTATCAAGAGTTATGCATATAATAACGGTAAAACTGAGTGGTTAGTATGTGACAAATTGTCGCGCATTAAAATTAACTACCTGATATCAATAATTTGTCTCTCTTTTTCGAAATTCCTTTTCCAGGCGATGAACATTCATACTGACATTAAAGCATTGCACACCGAAATGCGCCAATGGCGGCGGCACCTTCACCAATTTCCCGAAACAGCTTATGAAGAAGTCAATACAGCGCAATACATTGCCAATCTATTGCAAAGTTTCGGACTGCATCCGGAGCGGGGTCTGGCGGAAACCGGGGTGGTTGCCTCACTAACAAAAGGCAACGGCAATAAAAAAATCGCTTTGCGCGCCGATATCGATGCGCTTTTTATTGATGAACAAAACCGAATTCCCTATCGCTCCCGGAATGCAGGCAAAATGCACGCCTGCGGTCACGACGGACATACGGCAATGTTATTGGGTGCGGCAAAATATTTAACCGCAACGAGAAATTTCAACGGCACGGTGCATTTTATATTCCAGCCGGCCGAAGAAGGCCGAGCGGGAGCCAAGCGCATGATAGATGAAGGGTTGTTCGATAAATTTCCGACGGATTGCATCTTCGGCATGCATAATTTTCCCGACATGCCCGCAGGAAATTTCGCGCTAAAACCCGGAGCGATGATGGCGGCGTTTGATTGTTTCGAAATCCGGCTTAGCGGGCAAGCAACACATGCCGCTTTACCGCATTTGGGCAATGACACGATTATTGCAGCGGCGCAAATCATCAATGCATTGCAAACGATTGTCAGCCGCAATACTGACCCGGCCGATTCCGCCGTGATCAGCATCACTCAAATCCATGGCGGAAACACTTGGAACGCGATTCCTGATTCCGTTGTGTTAAGAGGGACTTTCCGCTGTTTTAAAGCTACGCTACAAAAAAACATAAGCAACAGCATTAAACATTTGGTTGACTCCTTAAGCAGCGCCTTCAAAATAACGGCTGAAATCGATTTCAACCCGGAGAACCATGGCTACCCGGTCACCATCAACAGCGAGTATGAAACAGCCATTGCGGCAAACGTTGCCGCACAAATCGTCGGGGAAAATCGCATCAATCTGCAGCCGACACCGAGCATGGGATCGGAAGATTTCGCTTTTATGCTGCAACAAATACCGGGTTGTTACATCTGGATTGGCAACGGCGCCTCCGACGGCAGTTGTTTATTACACAATCCTCATTATGATTTTAACGATGAAATCCTGCCGATTGGCGCCGCTTATTGGGTGAAACTGGTTGAGACGGTGCTAGCCGTGTAGAAAAATTTATTTTTTCTTTGGAACGGAAAGCATGTGACTCATTTTTTCGGCTTTAGCTTTTAAATAAGCCAAATTATCGTTGTGAAAATCGGCTTCTATTGCAATTCTGCCTTCCACTTTGATGCCCAGCCTGGTCAGCTCGTCAATTTTTTTCGGGTTATTAGTAATTAATTCAATCGATTTGACACCCAGGCTTTTCAAAATTGCGGCAGCAATGGAATATTCCCGCTCATCGGGAAGATGTCCCAAATGAATATTGGCATCGACGGTATCCATCCCCTCGTCTTGCAAATTATAAGCCTGCAACTTCTTCAATAGACCGATGCCGCGCCCTTCCTGGCGAAGGTAGATCAGAACACCACTGCCCGCTTCATCGATAATATGTAACGCCATCTCCAGTTGTTCACCGCAATCACAGCGCCGGGACCCCAGCACGTCCCCGGTAAAACATTCGGAATGTATCCTAACCGGAACCTTCCGCTTGCCCGCCACGGTACTTTTGACCAGCGCGACATGCTCTTTCTCATCGATGTCATTGCTGTAATAGTGCAATGTAAACTCACCATGTAAGGTAGGTATGCGTGTTTGAACTAAATCTTGAACTACCGGTTCCACTGGTATCATTCCTTTACTGTACTGATGCTTGTTAATAACAATTTTTTTAATGCTCTATGCTGTGTTACGAATTCAATGAATGCGGGATAAACGGCTTACGTCATTTTAATGTATGAACTTGGTACCGATAAAATTATTGCAGCAGCGGAATAACTTCCGCCAATTTGACTTCGGCCAGCGCTTCCAGCTTGCTTTCAATCTGATAGTACCGAGCGACCTTTTTGCCAGGTAACACCGCTTTAAATTTGTCCACATAACCTCTTTTGATCGCCATGCGCCCTTCCTTAACCGTTAAAACATCATCCAGCAGACTCAGCGCTTTTGCATTGGTCATAACATCATAATTTTCGGCAAAATCAATGATCAATCTGCCCAATGCTTCATTGTTAAATCTTCGTGCTTTCTGGTACTCCATATATACAGGCAGGAATGCCTGCTCCTCTGCCTCAGTCAAATCCAAATTTTCCAGGATGATTAATTTTTTTTGTTTTTGTGCTATTTCCCGGGCCAGTTTGATTTCCTCGGCGGCATCTGCAAAAACCTGGGTTGCCGTGAAACCGATACATAGAGAAACCAGTAAGAATATTTTTTTCATTTCGTTATTCCTTTCATAACAAGGGTTATAATATCGCTATATGTTGTTTGAGCGGTATGCGTATCGTACAAGGTATTTGATTTTATTCAAACTAACTTTGAGCTTTTCATATAAAATTCGGTTTGCGGGCGAACCCTTCAGAAAATGTTCTATAAATTATCTTTTTGTACGGGACTGTTTTTGTTATTTTCAACAAATCCAAGTAGACTCGAAATTATATTATCACCCTCGACCAGGAGAATTGATTGATGCTGCATTACAGAAAAAATTTTTCCTACATACCGCTTATCTGCTTGTCTGCTGTTTTAACCGGATGCTCCTTTTCCTACAGTTCCGACAGCATTTCTAAAAGCTCCAAGGGCAGTTCCGATTCCGTCAGTTCTTCCGTAAGCAGTCCCTCGCAGTCATCCAAGCAAGAAAATCAATATCAGGATGAAGTGACCGATTACACCTACGCTTATGTTAAATCCGCCGGAGCTGATTTTGCCGCTTTTCAAAAGGGGTTGGCCGATATCGCGGCGAGACAAGGCATCATAAACTGGGAAGAGAATCCCACCACTTATATTGCTATCGGAAAAGCGTTAAAAAAAGCCAAACTGACCGGTGTCAGCTATGAAACCTACAAAAAGAACTTGGCCGGTTCCGACTATACAAAAATGCAGGATATTCAGAAAGGCTATGATTCACAATAGCGGATTGTAACGTCAAACGGTTGCGTGGCATCCCATCCAGGCCGGAGCGGCCTTAGTGCCGTTCCACGGTTAAATTGCAGAACAATGTGCTTTTTGCCGTTATTCAGTCTCACCCGCTACTGCACGTTAGCATTAATACTGCTCGTGTCCTTGCCCGCTTTGGCAAACAAATCGGTCAATTACATTTATATCGAGTCCGGGGAGGGCAATTCCAGCGGCGGACATGCTGCTTTGCAGTTGCACAACAGCGTTTTTCATTATCAATATGTTGATCCTGGCCTCATACAATTGGAAAAACAAAGTGCCGACGATTTTGAATTTAACTATCGCTATGCCTCTAACCGCACGCTGCATCTGAGTCAGATAACCATATCGGAACAAACCTATCAATTGCTTGCCGATTATTTCAACCTTCAACACCAGCTTCAACAACAACAATTCTCGCTACGCGACGATCTAAATAAAGACAGGCTTTTGCTCAACACTCTGCTGGCTAGTGAAAACAGCCCGAAAGCCGACGATGCGCTCAGCATCGAAGGAGCCGGCCTGTTTTATACCGATGCGGATTTTATCGGCGCCCCCAACCCCGACACGCCATACAAACCGGCCAATCCCGAATCTCCAACGATGGCCTATTTACATAGGGTATTAAGACAATCTTACGGAGATCATTTCCTGGCCCGGCACCATGCTGAAACGGTGCGCCAAATAGAGCAGTTGACGCCGCCGGATTGGGCGGTGAATAATTTGACGGAACGCCAGGGACTTCTTCCCGCAGCACGCTATTCATTTGCCAACCGATTTCTGGATTTAACGGCTGCAGTTTTGGCGATCCGGGCTGTCGAACAACACCGCCCACTGATTGACGGCGCGTTCATTATGCCGCCCGGCTCCGAATTCAGATTATCCATTGCAGAAATCACGACACTGAAACGCTATCGGGGACGGATCATCGCGGCATTGGTAAAATTGTTTATTTCCCATCGGCCGGATTGGGGATTTGCGGTGCTAACCAATAGCGCCCGCCTGGCCGCCATCGATCAATCGATCCGGCTTGGAAGATTAGTGCTGATCGATACCTATGAAACGCAGAGCCAATTAAATAGCGACATTAGCCGGCCGGAATATCAAACCGAATTACGAACTCATATAAACGACGCCCGCAAATATTTTATCGGCGCGAAAAGGACCTTGACGGATCAAACGCCATTTACCGAACAGGATTACAGCTGGCTCGAAATGCAGGGCAATCGTTATACAGAGCTGAAAAAAGCGGCAAACGGGACAAAAGCGATCCGTCTATACGGCGCCAATTTAGTCCCGACAAAAAGCATCAGGCTGCCGTTATTGACCGTTCCGGCATTATCGAAACCGCAACTTGAGCAGGCCTTACACCGGTTAGACGAGTTTCATACGCAATACAATGCCGAACTACGGCGTTTATACACTTATAACCTGCTTACCCGTAATTGCGTCACCGAATTGTTCCAATCGATCGGCCGGGCTTTTTTGCAACAGCAGCAAGTGGTCCCGGGCGACAAGCCGAATACCGCGGAGTCAAAACGGCTTGAATCGATGGACCGGCTCGGCGGCTATGTCGATACGGCGCCGCTCGGCTTCATCCCGGTAACCTCTCTTTATGCCGTACAAAATCAGTATCGAATCGCGGACAACCGGACCTTGCCGTCACTCCGGCTGATGCAATTAAATAGGCTTTATCAAACTGAGCCGGACATCCTGGTGTATTTTCGGGAGAGCAATACCCTGACTTCGACAATCTACAAACAAAACATCAACGATTCATTTTTTATTTTTTTTACCGACAATCAGTTCCTACTGCGTCCGTTATTTGGCGCGGTGAATACCTTGTCCGGCATAGGTCAAAGCCTGTTGGGATTATTGACTTTGCCATTCGATTCCGGCGCCATGCTCAACGCAGGCACAACCGGCATCCTGATGAGTTTGCCGGAATTGGCATTCGTCAATATGCGTAAAGGCAGTTTCCAATACCTGCCTTACAGCAGCATATTCACCGCTGCGCAAACCCTGCGTCCGACAACTGAATAATGCTGTTGCAACGAGGACTTAATTAAACATTCCTGCAAAATGATTGTCTACTGGCAAATTAATTGACAAACGGAACAATGATGACAAAAAGATTTTTTACTTCCTATTTTTTTGCCGGAATACTGATCGCACTTCAGGGCATCAATACCCCGGCAGTAGCGGCACTACCGTTGGAAATCGAAGGACAACACCTGCCTTCCCTGGCGCCGATGCTGGAACGCAGTATGCCTGCAGTGGTCAACATATCAACAACGACCAATATCCAAATGCAGGAAAACCCGCTACTTAGGGATCCTTTTTTCCGCCATTTTTTTCAATTGCCCAATCGCCCGCAAAAACGGAAAAACAGCCTGGGTTCCGGCGTTATTATCGATAAAGATGAAGGTTTGGTTTTAACCAACAGCCACGTCATCGCCAAAGCCGATGAAATCACCGTGACCCTTAACGACGGAAGGCAATTAACGGCGGAGCTGGTCGGTTCAGATCCCGAAGCCGATGTCGCCGTTATCCGCATCGCTGCCGATAATTTAACTGAATTGCCGGTTGCCGACTCAGGCAATTTACGGGTCGGTGACTTTGTCGTTGCGATCGGCAATCCGTTCGGTCTGGGGCAGACCGTCACCTCCGGCATCATTAGCGCCTTGGGCCGTTCCGGATTGGGCATAGAAGGCTACGAAGACTTTATCCAAACCGATGCATCGATTAATCCCGGCAATTCGGGAGGCGCACTGGTCAACCTCCGCGGCGAACTGATCGGCATCAATACCGCGATTCTGGCACCGAGCGGCGGCAATGTCGGCATCGGTTTTGCCATTCCAACCAATATGGCGGTGGCAATAAAACAATCGCTGGTACAACACGGCGAAGTTCGCCGCGGACTGCTTGGCGTGACCACCCAGGATTTGACCCCGGACCTGATGAAGGCATTCAATCTGCAAAACAGGCACGGTGCATTGATCAGCCGGGTCCAGGAAAATTCCGCCGCCGAACAGGCCGGACTGGAACCGGGCGACATCATTCTCGTCATCGACGGACAAACGGTAAAAAACAGCTATGCAATACGCAATATTGTCGGTTTGAAAAAAATCGGTGATGCGGTGACCCTGGACATTCTGCGGGGCGGTAAGCAAAAAACCATCCGCGCTGTCATCGGTAAACCGCAAAGAGTGGTATTAGACGGAAAAGTATTGCACAAAAGCCTGCAAGGCCTGAAATTGACCGCATCTCCGCGCAATCAAGTGGAAGGCGTTTTGATTGAAACGGTGGATACCGGCTCCGATGCCTGGAAGATCGGTTTGCGTCCGGGAGACATTATTATTTCAGCAAACCGCTACCGCATCCGCAACATAGACGAATTGCGCAAAGTGGTTAATCCAAACCGGCAATTATTAATCAACATACAACGGGGAGGAGAAGCATTCTTCGTCGTGTTGAAATAAAAGCACTATAGACGAACATTCCGTAGTCGTCTGTTATGCGATAAGCCGCATTGACGGTGATTCGGCATTGTTGGCCGGTGCACGGAAACATCTCCGTTGAAGATGACCGTTGCCGGCTAACAATGCCGCTTTCATCAGTACTATCGATTGCCCTCGACACGCATCCGATTACGGTACTTTGCTTCCTCCATGACGGATGGAAATAGGGTGAAGACCATCAACCGAAATTTGGCTCTCAAACCCTATAAAGGAGATCAGCGGCGCATTCCCCCCGTCATTGTTCCTTATGGAAATAGGTTTTTTCAGTGTATTTACCGATCACAAACAAAAATAATACCGCTGTCAACAACATTAGTACGGTAAAAAACCAAAAATAGCCGGCCCCGCTTAATTTACTGCCGCCGTCCGGATTTTGCAGCAGAAAATTAAATATGCTGGTAAACAGGTTTCCGATCGCCACCGACATGAAAAAGAACGCCATAATAAAAGACTTCATCGTAATCGGTGCCTGGGTATAGGAAAATTCCAAACAAGTGATCGAAACCATCACTTCCGCTGACGTCAACAACAGATACGCCAACAACTGCCAACCGATATTGACGGTATCGCCGGCATCCAGATGCATTTGAATCGTTGCAGCAATAGCAAAGGCGGCAGCGGTAACAAACAGGCCGATTGCCATTTTACCCAGCGCAGTTAGACAGAACAGCCGGTTTATAGCCGGATAGAGCAGATAGGAAAACACCGGCACCAACAACATAATCAACAAAGGATTGGCTGCTTGAATTTGTGAAGGCAGCAATTCGATGCCGAACAGCACGCGGTCCATTTTTTGCGCCTGCAACACCCAGGAAGAGCCGATTTGCTCAAATAGCGACCAAAAAACCGCCACAAAAGCGTAAATCCCTGCCAACCTGCCCATAGTGCTCAGCCCAAGGCCGCTTAGCGTTTCCTGAACAAAATCCCAACCGGACGGAGGGATATGCACAAAACGGTAGCGCCCCGACCAGAAAATCACTGTCGCTGCCAGCATGACCAGTCCCGGCGCACCAAAAGCGACGGAAGGCCCATAATGCTCAAGCAGCCAGGGAATAATCAACATCGCAGCGAAAGCGCCCAGATTGATCGAAAAATAAAACCAGCCGAATACTCTGCTTAACAAATGCCGGTTAGACATACCGAACTGATCGCCGACATGCGAGGAGACACAGGGTTTAATGCCTCCCGCACCAACTGCTATCATACTCTGGCCGATTAACAAACCCAGCAGCGTATGATCCAGCGCCAACGCAAAATGCCCCAGGCAGTAGACCAACGACAGCGAAATAATAGTACGGTACTTGCCCAACACGCCATCGGCCAATAACGCGCCGAATATCGGCATAAAGTACACGGCGGAAACAAATAAATGAAAATAGCCTTGCGCTTCGTTTTCGGTTAAAAAATCCGGCTGCCCCGCGGCATTGAGCATGTAACCGGTCATAAATACCACTAAAATAGCCCGCATGCCGTAATAGCTGAAGCGTTCGGCGGCTTCATTGGCAACAATGTAAGGGATGCCGCCGGGCATCCGGTAACCCGAGTTGGGAGCGGTTTTATAGCGAGACATCAAGCAAACAAACAATCACCGATATAAAAATTTCCGGCAAGTTAATAAAGTAGGGAACTTTATCATAGAAGTGATATTCCAATCGCAAAAAAACTTGATAAAGGAAAAATATCGCCCTATGTCTGAAACGAGTCCAATCATCAGCACTACCCAACAATCCCTACAACAACTAAAATCCTACATCAGCGAACAAATCATCGGCCAGCAGGTGCTGGTTGAGCGTATGCTGATCGCGCTGTTATCGGACGGGCACGTACTGGTGGAAGGCGCACCCGGCCTGGCCAAAACACGTGCCATCAATGTATTGAGCAAAGGCATTGAAGGCGATTTTCACCGGGTGCAGTTTACCCCCGACTTGCTGCCCGCCGATTTAACCGGCACTGAAATCTATCGTCCCCAACAGGGCACTTTCGAGTTTCAGCGAGGACCGTTATTCCATAACCTGATTTTGGCCGACGAGATCAACCGTTCACCGGCAAAAGTACAGGCGGCGTTGCTGGAAGCGATGGCCGAACGGCAAATTACCGTGGGCAGCGCCACCTATCCCCTACCGGCCCTGTTCATGGTCATGGCCACGCAAAACCCGATCGAGCAGGAAGGCACCTATCCGTTACCGGAAGCGCAACTGGACCGCTTTATGCTGCACGTCAAAATCGATTATCCGGAACCCGAGCACGAACAACAGATATTGCGCCTGAACCGCACCGAAGCCCGGCAAGCCGGCACGAAGCCGACCCGGCACTTTACGCCGATCAGCCAGAAAACGCTGTTCGATGCCCGGAATGAAGTACTGGACCTGCATATGGCCGACAGCCTGGAGCAATATTTACTGCAACTGGTGCTGGCGACCCGCAATCCCCGAGCTTACGGCGAAGACCTGGCCGGCTGGCTGCAATACGGCGCAAGCCCCCGGGCAAGTATCGCCCTCGATCGCTGTTCCAGAGCCAAGGCCTGGCTTGATCAGCGTGACTATGTCGCGCCGGAGGATATTCAGGACATGGCCTTCGATGTATTACGGCACCGTTTGATTCTGTCCTATGAAGCCGAAGCGGAAGGCATCACCACCGATAATTTCATCCAGGAACTGATATCCCGCATTGCCGTACCTTGATGTTCAAATCCGACGACACAATCTTATCCGGCAAAACCGACGATCGGGTGCAGGTTCGCCTGAAAACGCTGATCGATCTGGCCACAGCCGCTGCCGGCTTGAAGCAGCGCCGGTCGGAAATCAAATCCCGGCAGAGCGGCAATTACGTATCGCACGTTAAAGGCCGCGGCATGGAATTCGACGAAACCCGGCTTTATCAACCCGGCGACGATATCCGCAGCATCGATTGGCGGGTAACGGCGCGCACCGGGAAACCGCATACCAAACTCTATCGGGAGGAACGGGAACGGCCGGTGTTTATCTCGGTAGACAATCGCGCTGCGATGCACTTCGCCACCCGGGGCGTATTCAAATCGGTGCAGGCAGCCAAACTGGCCGCGTTGTTGGCCTGGTTGGCGCAACACCACGGCGACCGGGTGGGCGGACAAATTTACAGCGACCTGCGTTGCCTGGAATTGAAACCGCAAAACGGCAGGCACGCGGTGCTGCGTTTTTTTAATGCGTTATTACAGCCTTTAAACGGCGAAACGGAAGCGACCACCCTGCAGCAAGTGATTGCGCGTCTGGCCCGGCATGTGCGCCCCGGCAGCCTGATTTATCTGATTAGCGACTTTCGCGGCTTTAATGAACAGATTGCAACGCAAATCGCTAAAATGGCGCTGCACTGCGATATCGTCATGCTTCTGGTTTATGATCCGCTGGAATCCGCATTACCGGGCCAAGGCCGGTACCGGTTCACCGACACCGTCAATGACGTGTGGATCGACACCGGCGACCGCAGCCGGATTTTAACCTATCAACAGCGTTTCCATCACCATCGTCAGCAATTACGGGATCTGGCTGACAAGATGCGTTTGGGGTTTGTTCAATGCAGCACAACCGACGACCCGGCCCGGATTTTACGATGAATGCCGCACAATTACCGCTAAAAGACATCCATTTACCCCAGGCAGTCGGCTGGTGGCCGCCGGCGCCCGGCTGGTGGCTGCTGGCATTGCTGATAGCGTTGGCCGTGGCGCTGCTGTTTTGGCTGTACAAAATCCTAACCCGCAAAACCGCCGTCAAAGCGGCAAAAAAAATGCTGCTGGAAATCCAGCAGAATAACGGGCAGACCGATTTCGAAAAACTATGCGCCATTTCGGCATTGTTGCGGCGTACAGCAATCAGTTGTTATCCGCGTTCCGAAACAGCGGCGTTAACCGGCAGCGACTGGCTGCAATTTCTCGACAATTCCATGCCGGGCCGGCCCTTCAGCGAGGGCTCCGGGAAAATTCTGATCGACGCGCCTTATCGGCGGCATGCCGGCGATGCCCTGCCAATGGATGATTTAATCCGGCTTTGCCGGGACTGGCTGAACAGCATTCCGGGGAACAGGCGATGATACAATTTGCATGGCCCTGGATAACGCTGGTTTTGCCTCTACCCTGGTTGATCAGGCGGTTTTTCCCTGCCCGCGCCCCGGCTGAACAAGCGGCGCTGATCGTACCGTTTCTGGAGGACTTCTCCGCTGTTTCGGCAACCGCCAAAGCCGGAAGCGGCGCGAAATGGCCGTTGCTGGCTGCC
>JBNLCC010000085.1:0-4428 GCA_050303615.1 Methylococcaceae bacterium
ATTACCCCATAAAAAAAGAACAGCGTATCCCATTCCGCGCCGGCGATATGCTTAAACACATCGAAAGAGGCATCCTCCCTGGGCCCGCTGGAAGGCTCATCAACCGGAGGCTCATCGAAGCTCAGCTTATCTTCGTGATAAGTTTTACGCAGATAAAACCCGAAAAATTTCAGATAAGCTAAACCGGTCAACATGCCGATTACCGGCGGCAGCTCGAGGAAATTATGGAAGCTGATGGCAGTAATAATAGTTAACAGAAACAGTACGACAATGACTAGTCCTCCCCGCTGGATTGCAGCTTGCTCTTGTCCGGGAAGCGCTTTCGGCTTATCGGATGGAACGAAGAAATGCATAATCATCGCCGGTACGACAAAATTTACGACGGATGGGACGAAAAGCTTGAAAAAACCATAGAATTCAACAACCTCTCTCTGCCAAACCATCAAGGTGGTAATGTCGCCGAAAGGACTAAATGCGCCGCCCGCATTGGCTGCCACCACGATATTGATACAACTGAGCGAGACAAACCCCGGTCTATTCGATCCTACAGATAAAACAACCGCACACATAATCAATGCGGTCGTTAAATTATCGGCAACCGGCGAAATAAAAAATGACAACGTCCCGGTGATCCAGAATAAGGCACGATAGCTTAAGCCTTTGCTTACCAGCCAATTACGCAATGCATCGAACACCCCCCGTTCAAGCATGGCGTTAATATAAGTCATTGCTACCAGTAAAAAGAAAAACAACTCCGAGTATTCAAGAAAATTATGCTTTATCGCTTCCTCTACTGCTTCATCGATACCATGTTGCCGGTAAACAACGGCTATCATCACCCAAATAATGCCGGCTGCGAGCAGCACCGGCTTTGACTTTTTCAGGTGAAGCTGTTCTTCCAAAATCACCACGCCGTAAGCAAGCCCAAAAACAAACAGCGCGATGATTCCGACAGTATGTTCGGTCAGATCAAGATGACCGGTAGGCGTCTCTGAAGCTGCCGCGGTAACCGGAAGCAACAGACATAACAAAACCAAGGCAGTGTTTGAAAATGACTTCATATGGTTCTTCCTATAACAATGATTATCAAAGTACCTATTATACTGTATCAAAACACAAGTTGCGGATTTAGGATAAAATCCCGTGCCTGCAAATAACCAAACACATAAGACGGAAACTAACATGAAAAAGAAAACCATACTGAGCTGGAGCAGCGGCAAGGACAGCGCATGGGCTCTGTATGTTCTGCGCCAGGACCCCGCAATCAATGTAATTGGCTTATTAAGCGTCTTGAATGAACGCTACGAACGGGTATCGATGCATTCCACCCGATCGGAGTTGCTTTACCGCCAGACGCAAGCGGCTGATTTGCCGCTGCATACTATCAGGCTGCCCGATCCCTGCTCAAACGAACGGTATGAGACGGCCATGGAAAAGTTTATCGTGGAATCGGCAACAACGGGCACTGAGTTAATTGCCTTCGGAGACCTGTTCCTTGAAGACGTGCGCCGTTATCGTGAACGGCGATTGGCAGATACGGGGATTGCTGCGCTATTTCCGCTTTGGCAAATACCGACGTCCACACTGGCTGAACAAATGCTTGCCGCCGGTATGGAAGCCTACATCAGCAGCGTGGATCTTAGCAAACTGCCGGCAAGTTTCGCGGGATGCCGATGGTCGCACGAACTGCTGAACGAACTGCCCCCGGAAATTGACCCTTGCGGAGAAAACGGCGAATTTCACACGATTGTCGTCGACGGACCGATGTTCAAGAAACGCATTGATGTCGAGATTGGAGATGTTGAACAGCGTAACGGCTTTGCCTATACTGACATTGTACCCGTTAATTGAGGCAAATACCGGATCAGCAGTTACCGCAGCAATCAATATTATGGTATGTGCTGTCAGACCTCTACTTATCGGCAGCATTTTTGAAAGCAGCGACAATTTAAGCCGCCGTTCACCCGGTCAACGAACGATATTCCAAAGTCCGCCATCGGAATAGGCTGATCCATTCTTTGGTAATGCCTCCCACTCATTAATCGACCTGCAAATGGCCGTTCTACGCCTGTTCCCGCCGGGGAATCCGCCAGTTACATTCCCTAACTGAATGTATAATTTTGTATTTGACTGGCTTTTCCCAACGGTTTACTATGATTTTGCTTCGATACTTGATCGCGGCGTCAAACCGGCTGTGATGGAACACTCAGCCGTAAATAAAAATAACAATCTCAAACTCTGACTGACTTTGCTTGATTACCGGTATATCAATTTATCCGGCTGAGCAATAATCATCCAAAGCCTTTCTTTAGATACCCAAGTCTAGCCACTTCGAGAGGATCGGAAATGAAACAAAAATCGCTACCACCAACATTAACTACCCTTTATCAAACGAGTATTACTTGCCTGCGAATTGCCCCGCTTTTAGCCGGCAGCAACAAAAACCACATCCGGGGCAAAAGTATCGCGGCGATACTGCTCGCCGTGTTTTCATACGTGCTGCTGCCGTCCGCGGCATTTGCCCACCGCGGAGCTATCAACGAAGTTGATGATTGCCGGATCAAGGTCGGCTTTGAATGGATCCACTTCACCGCCTATACGCCGACATTGACCGGCAGCAAGGAATATTGCAACACGATTCCGCAACTCGGACCGACAAACCTGGTCTTCGACTATGAAGGAAAAAAACTGCGCGATGTCACAGTTGAATTCGAAATCACCAAGGAACCGGAAGGGACCCGCATTTTTTATCAGGAACCGAAAAAAATCAAAACCGGCACCGTTAACGGCGAAGTCGACTTTACCCAATTCGGATCCGGCGAGTATCTTGCCCACGTCACGATAGTCCATCAAGGCGAAAAACTTGATTCCCATTTACCGTTTACCGTCGGCATCGAACCTGGACCGGAAATCAGTTCGTATTCCTTCCTGATCACGACTTTGGTGTTCATCGTCATTATTTTTATTTTGATTTGGGTGGCTAAAAGGAAGGACAAACAAAATATTTCGTCCGAACAGGCCTGAATATGCGCCTTGGGTCATAAACCGATTGTAGCTCTATGCAAAATCAAAGCCAAACCGGTCCGTTATCACGGTCGGCACAAAAACGCGGCATTATCCTGCTGGCATTGCTGGTTTTGATCGGCATTATTTTCGCGCTGATTGACTTGTCGCCCAGTTTAGCGCATATGCAGATAGCCCTTCTTGCCGGGCCGCAAGCCGATCAAAATTACGCTTTGGCCGAAAAAATCCGGTCAGATGCCGGTGCGCGCAAAGGCAGTGTAACCCCTATTGCAACGACAGGGCCGGTGGAGAGCATTGACCGTTTGCTGCAAGCTGACACAAATAAAAGCGGTTTATTTGCCCTGGCGCAGGATATTCTGTATTTTCCGCAAGCGGATAAACTTGAGTTGATCGCACGCATTCCGCAACCGGCCACCCTATTCCTGCTCGGTCCCGATGCCGCACGCATCCATTATCTCGCGGATTTGCAGGGAATGCATATCGGCATCGGTCCCGCAGGAAGCGCCAGTGCGCTGATCGGCAAAGTGATCTTCGGAGCGCCGGATTTAAGCGGGCTTAACCTGACAATGAGCGAACACCCTTTCAACGAGCAACTTGAACAACTGTTCAACGGCACGCTGGCGATCGGCTTATTCGTCATGCCGAAAGATTCGCCGCTCATTAAAAAAGCCGTACAGGACGGCCTTAAAATCATCAGTTTCGACAACCTTGAAGCCATCGCGTCACGGACGCCGGGGCTGCGCGCCGAAACACTGTACGCCGGCCATTTCGACCACGTCAAGCTGCTACCGCCGGAAAACAAGCAAGTCTTGCTTACCGATACGCTCATACTCGGAAACCGGCAGGCCTCCCGCTCCGATATTGTTGCACTGTTGGTTCTGCTAAACCAGACGTTCCATCAGTTTATCGATTATAACCGCAATACCCCGAACCATACGGGACTGATGCAAACGCAACAGCTGAAAAATTTCCTGGACAATAACGGGCCGAATCTGCTCGATGAATATGCGCCGGGTTTGCTAAACTTCATGCCGCCCGCCAATATTTTGCATTACCTTTTCGTCGTCAGCGTGCTGTTAAACCTGCTGACCGGCTGGAATAAATTGCGCCTGTATCTGCTGGACTCCCGCCGCGCCAAACTGGAGGAGCAATTATTTGAATTGTTCGGCAGGCAAATAACATTTGAAGAAATTAAAAACTTAGACATTGATAAGGGCGACATCAGCGAAAGCTTTAAACAGCACCTGGACGAATCGATAGCAAACTGCGTAAAACTACGGGAACAATGCCGCAAATATGTGCCCAGTTTTGTCACGCCGCTAGGCCAGGAAATTATATATCGTTTCCATGAAACGCTGATCAGCGACCAGCTGAATGCGCTACAAAAATTGCGGCAACGCATTC
>JBNLCC010000086.1:0-141793 GCA_050303615.1 Methylococcaceae bacterium
AAACTGGCGGAGGCAACGCGGATTTAATTATCTGGCCAAAGTCATTACGGGCGTGAAATTTATCGATGGCGTAGAGGCAACAACATTAGATCAGAGTGCTGCTTAATGAAATCTCTGAACACCAGATTTGACAATAATTCACTCGCCAACGCGACAACCATTAGTGCCCCGGCCGTCCTGCGTCCGTGCCGCTTAGCCACACCATAGCTCGCTCGGCGCTGGCTTCGGAGCACTCCCACAAATGGCTGGACGCGACTGGTCGGATGCCTACTTTGTTTTTCCTTTGCGCTATCGCACGCCGGAAAACAGTGCGGTCTGGCCGCTACCGGGGACTAACCGCCTTCGCTTCGCTCTCCATAGCGGTCAGCGCCTGAGTATAAAATCTTTTGTAGTGACAACAGTCCCTCTTTGCAGAGAATGGCCGAAAAGAACCAAAAGGTTCGGAAGAATCGCTTGCAGCGTCTTACAAGCTGAATGCTTCCCATATTTAATTGGACAATAGTAAAAAGATTGCCCCGGAACTGCTAAAGACTCTATAACCTGGCCCACCTGCTAAGCACAAAGGAATCTTGCTTATGCTTTTATGGTAATGACCAACCTTAATGAGAAGCGATTTGCTAGAATAAAAAGGAGAAATAGGGTTTTAAAGCTCAACCAATTTCTGGGGCGAAATGACTAACAAGCAATCATTGATTTACTTGCTTAAAAGAAACAAACGAGAATCAATACATCATTAAACAATCCCCGCATCGTAATACGGGGATTGTTTAGCCCAATTAAAATATTAGTGGTATTTCTGGAACCGGAGGAAAAGCCTCAGAAACTGCTTTTTCACCGTGCCCGCAATCAGGATGTTGCCAACCGGGAAGATGTGGACCAGCTGCACCAATGTAGATAATTTGGTCGCTGCTGTTTTCCCCCTCAATGCCTGAATTATGGGGACCGGCGGGAACGTAATCAAGATTAGCCGCTATACGGACACGCCAGGCAATGTTATGATCCGCACAAGAAGAATCACCGCTAACCCCTAAACCACCGAGCAAAACCCCAGCGGAATTATATAACGCCAGACCGCCACCGAATACATTGACACCACCGACTTTATGACCGACCATCGGATCATTGACGGCTCCATAATTTTCTGACGGACCAGCATAGGCGACGGCAGTATCTATTGGGTTGCTTTCCGGCAATCCGAAAAGACTGCCACCCGGCTGAGATGGTTCCCATAGGTTTGCTGTAGACAAAGCAAAACCAGGAAGACTGAAAGCATTGGCGGTATTGGCTTTTTGCGCCGCAATAACCCGACTGCCCGGCCATTGATCACCGCGATCTTCGCCAGTATAGGCCACAGCGCAGACCACGCCGTCACGGTTTACAACCACACCCCACATGTCAAAACCAAATCCGCCGTTTTCTTCATTCTGCGCGTCTATCAATAGCGACCTGAGAATAGAATGGATCGCTGCCTGACTGGCCGCGTTAGGGCAGATATCAACCACTCCGCCTTCATGCGCCGACCCAACAAGCGGAGCTATTGCCAAAACGCCACCGCAAATTAATGTTTTAAATTTTTTCATAACACCCCCTTTCAACCATAGTAACTATTTTTTATTAGGAGTTTGCCACGTTATATTTTTTTTCAAACCTTGTCAATTCCAACTAGTAGAGAATATCCGTCCTATAGCAAAATGCCACGATATTTTATTCCTAGTGACATAGCGCACAACAGAAAAAAAAGAGTTATTGTCAAATCTGGTGTTCAGAGATTTCATTAAGCAGCACACTGATCTAATGTTGTTGCTTCGACGCCATCAATAAATTTCACGCCCGTAATGACTTTGGCCAGATAATTAAATCCGCGTTTCCTCCGCCAGTTCTTTTGTGCACATTCAGCTAACTTAAACATCATCTGTAGCATGCCGTCACGGATCAGACAGCCTTTGGATCGCTTCGTCCGGTGGCGTATTGTTCCAAAGGTCGATTTGATCGGATTGGTTGTTCTCAGACTCTGCCAATGCTGAGCCGGAAAGTCGTAAAAAGCCAACAGCTCATCCCGATCCTTTTGTAAGGTGAGTGTCGCCTTCGGATATTTGGTGTCATACGTCTTAATAAACAGGTCAAAAGCCCGGTGGGCATCCTCTCGGATCTCAGCCTGCCCTATCTCGTGTAAGGCCTGTTTCACCTTGGGTTGAACCGATTTCGGTACCGCATTGAGCACGTTCATCGTTTTATGCAGCCAGCAACGCTGGTGTCGTGTTGCCGGATAAATTTCATCCAAGGCGGCCCAAAACCCCAGCGCGTCATCACCAATCGCCAATTTCGGACTGTTCATACCCCGCGCCTTGAGTTCATAATATTCGGGGTCAGAGTAGCATACTTTTTCAAATATTCGGAATATTCGGAGTCAATCGCTGCCTTTCCTGAGCATCCAAGTCCTTAAAAATTAAACATTGTACTTTGCCGGCATGCTGTGAAGTGGAGCGTCAGAGTAAAATTGCCTTGATAATTATTAAGCCTCGTCTGAGTTGCCCAAGCTTGGTTTGGTTTATTTCATTTGTCGTATGCCTTCCAAGCCATGACCCCCCCTCGTCTTGCAGATGCCGGTTGTTTAATTGAAGGTTCGCTTTTTTCCGGTACCGCAACAAAAGACTAGTGAACATTTTTTTCAGATTAAAAATTATAACGGGCCGACAACTGGACGCGGTGTAACCAGCCATTGCGATGATCAAGCAACTCCCTGGTAGCAAGAATATATTCGATGCCCATCATCGCTTCATTAACCGGACTCCATAGAAGGTTGGCATGTACGGATTGAACTTGTTGGGTTAGTGCCGCGTTAACATAATCAGGTTGCTCAGAGTTGGAAAAACCATAGGTTAGTGAAGAACGCCATTGTCTGTCCCACCAATGTTGATAGGAAAGCATACCTCCATATGTTTCGATTAAATCCATATGGCCGTCAGCTGCCAGTGCTGCATCACCAAAGGTATTAGCGGTGGTTATATAGCGGCCTGCGCCATTACCGTAATGCAACATGAAACGGATATTATCCAGGCCGATCGTGTTAATTTTACCGGCCAAATTAACCGCACCACCCCATCTGTCTTGCTGGAATTCAGTTGTGGGCTGGGTATAGCGAATTTGTCTAACCAGGGTAGCCAGGGATAGCGAACTCCAGTCAGAGTAAAAGTTTAAGCGAGCCACGATATCAGGATAATGGGCATCATCGGATGATACGAAAGTCGGTCCGCCGGTTCCTTCAAACGTTGCCGGGACCCATATGTTACTACGCGGCGATTCCAAGGCAAATTGGAATTCCAGCGGCATAGTGTTCCATGTAAAGGGCTGTGTCCAGCGGACCAGAGGTTGCCTGAAATTATAGAGTGAACCTGCAGAAACACCGATGGCATCAAGGCTCTCCGGCAAAGCCGCGACATTGAGAAATGTCGTCCATGTTTGTCCGCCGAGAAAATTACCAAATGTCCCGAAAGCATGCCTTAATCGAGGGGTATAGTTATAAGTTGCTGCATTACCGAAGAAATCAATTTCCAGATAGGTATTGATATCGCCCCACTTGGTAGGTGTAAAGGATTTGAACCAGATTCTACTTTCCTTGGCATGAAAAGTAGTCTGTTCATGTTCATTAGTCGGATCGTCAACAGGAATTTCTGAAAATAACAGTATTTGATTGCCAAGCTTGTTGCGGCCGGCACTGACACTACTAAAAAGGGTATCAATTTTGACATAGCCGCCCAGGCCAACCGAGGTATCCGTACCTGGAATTTTATAAGTACCTTTGATATCTCCTACAGTAATTGCCGGCTTTCCGGGTTGTGTATCGGTATTTACATTTTCGTTAGTGGTCTCCGTTAAAGGGACTGACGTTGAAAGGGGAGCGGATGCGAGCGTCTCATTATTATTTTCTTTGGCCTGCTGCCGACTGCGGCTTGCCTTTAATTTTTTCTCGAGCTGTTCAATACGGGCATTCGATTGCTTGACTTGATCTTTTAATGCCCTAATCTCTGCTTTTAATTCTTTTAGTAAGGCCGCCACGTTTTCGTCTGCTGATGCATACCCTGAAGCGGACATTAACCATAGACTCAGCATAAAAGACAGTAGCACTTTGGGCATAGGTTTTATTGGTTGGGCTTTCTGAATAATGCATGGCAACTAGCGCAGGTTGCGTTGATTTGCTTCATGGTATTGTCGATAGCGTCAATTTGGTTTTGCGTTGCTTGTTTTTGTAATGTTTGTGCTTGATTACCAAGTTTGTTCGCCAGGGTAAGAAAGGTGTGTTGATCTTCTGCGTTGAGTTTCAATGAGGGCAAGAGATCGGTAATGGCAATGACGGTTTTTGACAAATTGTCTGCGCCTGAGGCTATGCGCAAAGCATACTTGCGTCTTTCGATATCCACTTCATATTCAGTCATGAAACTTTCTTGCATCAGAATATCCATTCGGTCCATCAACTCGCGTAATTGTTCGCTCTGTATAGCATGCAGGACCGGTCTATCATTCAATTCTGTATAGAATTTATTACCCGTATCCGTACAAGCATTCAAGAACAAAATGATGACCGATAACCATTTTTGCATGGTGATTCCTTTAATGTTTTCAATAAATTTTAGAGTTGACCCCTGCTATCCAAGCGATAGCTCTATGTATTGAATTCGTTTACAGTTACTTCCCGTCCGGTTTTGCTGAATTCAGCTATTAGTTTTTCAGTCGTCATATAGGGAATACTGAATCTAACGACTCCTGCCATTCGATTTTCCGTATTCGGTAGGAGCACATCGCTTTCATCAAAAAGTTCGACCTGATTCCATTCGGGTACAAACCCTTTGAACATACTGATCATACCGCTGCATCCAGTGGTGACAATTGCCAGTCTTGTCCGGTTTTGATTCGGTTCAATTAAAATCAGATGACAATCGGAACATTGGGCTTTGTCTTTCGGTTGAATACTCCCTGGTTCGGGAAAGTAGCGGATGCAAATAGGGCATTCTGAAATGTCCTTATGTAGACCACATTCCATGCTATCGGTAGGGTTAATATTTATAGCCTTGTTTGGCATATCACACCTCTTTACTTTTGATTAGAATGAATAGAAATGTTAATGATGTCACTTTTGCTGCCGCCGATGGGAAATAAGACGACTAAAATAGCCATCAATACGAAATATAACTCCTTTCGCAAAGGTCTGTCATTAACTCTGTTGGGCAGGATCCTTCTTTGACATTTTGATCGCTAGCATGGTGATGTCATCTGATTGCGGGGCACCATTAGCATATCGAACCAGATCGGTGCCAATGTAATGTATCATTTCTTCAAGACTATCTTTTGGAGCAAGTTGCAGGGCATTGTTCAACCGCTGCTCTCCATACAATTCATCGTTTTTGCTTCTCGCTTCAGTTACTCCATCGGTATAAAGAAATAACGCATCTCCCGACTTTAATGTAAGACGCCCTGTCTCATACACTGTATCCGCTTTAGCCCCCAGCATTAATTCCGGTTTCAAGGTGAGATAGCATACTCCTTGTGAATCGATAATCAGTGGCGGGTTATGGGCGGCGTTGGCATAACGCACCTCTCCCGTCGTAATATCAAGGATAGCGCAGAATACTGTAGTGAACATGCAGCTTTCATTGTCCGCAGCGAGAATATTGTTTACGGAAAACAGAATTTTATCAGGCTCACGGAGGCGCTGGCCTTCAGTCTTCAGCAAAGTTTTGGCTACCATCATATAAAGCGCCGCTGGTACACCCTTGTCGGAAACATCCGCAATCAGAAAGCAAAGGTTCTTTTCGTCAATGAAAAAAAAGTCGTAAAAGTCGCCGGCAACCTCTTTGGCTGGAACCATGGTGGCATAGATATCGAATTCGGGATGATCGGGAAATGGAGGAAAAGTGCGTGGCAGCAAGCTCGCTTGAATATCGGTCGCGATTTTCAATTCGCTCTCAATTCGTTCCTTTACTGCAGTCGTTTCCTTGAGATCTTTGATGGAAATATGCAGCTCAGTAATCAGGGTTCGAAAAGCATCCGCCAGATCCCCGATTTCGTCTTTGGAAGTAATATTTTGAAGATCCTTTTCGCCTCCAAAATCACTACCTGACAAAAAATCATGCCGAGCTAAACTGTGGGCAGTTTCGGTCAGATGTACTAACGGCGATGAGATCCTACCCACCAACAAATAAGCACCAAAAACACAAAAAATAAAAATCACCAGGATGATAACCTGCTGTTTAAGCATGGCATGCCAAAAAGCTTTTTTAATCAATTCAGTATCCATACCGACGTGTACATAACCGATCAATCCGGAAAGGATGGGCTCGGAAACATCCATAACTGAACCCAATCCTTCTATTTTCAATGTTCTGACTTGGATATACTCTCTGTGATCCCGTTGCTGAAAATCTGCCAACTCAGCCGGCACTGTGGGCACAAAAGTATGGGAAATGACTTCTTGTTCATCATTCACAACGAAAACATATAATACACCACGAATGTCCAAATATTGGTCGATGGTTGCCTGGATTGTAGAAGCATCCCGGGTCAAAATCATTTCAACCGATGAAGCGGCAATCCCCTTAGTTATCGCGATGCCTTTACTCCGATATTCATCTGTCATTGCTTTGTACAGCTCTTGACCGATGGAAATGGAGGTAACGATCGCTATCAGGCCGAACATTCCGACCATCAGTAAAAGCGTTTTTTTGAACAGTATAGACATACTCAACGTACCAACCATGAGTCATCTCGGATCGGAACAAAGCGTCCGTCGCTAACCGTAGTAAAATATACCTTATCCATCGCCTGATGCTCGCCGGGGCCAAACTCAACAGGCTCCAAAAGACCGATGTCTATCTTACCCATGGTTTCAATGGTGTGGCCAATTTGTCCCTTATCACCGATCTCCTCGAGTCGTTTCAAAATTTCGGCCATCAACTTTGCATTCAGAAAGCCTTCAAAACTGACAAAGCTAAATTCAGGCGATTGATAATCGGGATCCATGAACTGTTCCGGTCCCTTCGGGTTTATTTTCTCCATCAAATTGCGATATTGACGAACGGCGGGTATGTCCATATCTTCATAGCTTGGCACGACTTGGGAATTAACCAGATTATAGGTATAGTCTCGCCCGGTTTTTTCTTCGGTCTCACGCAGTAAAGCCAACATCTTTTCACTGCCTACGAAGGAAACATTGGCAATGGGGCCGGTAAAACCCGCATCCCGTGCATCCCTAATAAAGCCGGCACATGCCTGATAGGCTCCTACCGAGATGATCGCTTCGGCGCCCGACTCTTTGATAATATGAGCTTGAGCATCGAGAGAATCAGTAAATTGGGTACCTCTGCGATAGGTGGCTTCAGAAATGATTTTTAAGCCAGACTCTTTCAGGGCATTGCGCACTCCATTCCAACCGCTCCTTCCGTAAGCATCGATTTGGTAGAACACGGCAATTTTCTTAAACCCCAAACCTACCAACAAATTGACCAGACCCGCTGTTTCGTCGCCGTATGACGCCCGAAGGTTAAAGACAAATTGGTTGTAAGGATATTCGCGTTGAGGTTCGGCCCCGGTAAATGGAAAAAAGAGATAAACATGCTCCCGCTCGAATTTTTTCAGTAACGGTAGTATGCGCGTCACCGTTGGAGTGCCCACATAACCAAAAAGCAGATTGAGCTTATACTCTTCGATCAGCTTGATGGTATTTGCAACTGCCGGTTGCGGGTTATAGTTGTCATCTAAAGCCAGGATACGGATCGGCTTGGCGTTGATGCCACCTCTTGAATTGATCATATCAAAATATGCCATGGCCCCACGATAAAGCTCGATTCCCAGATCTCTCGAAGCCCCGGTATAGGCAGCCGAATTGCCGAGAATAATCTCTCCCGAACGGGCTTCATCGGTCCGTCCGCTATCGGTAAGGCACAAAAGCAGAAACAAGGCCGAAATTACCCTGAAAACAGTGATTTTGATGGAAAAACTTGTAAATTTTCTCAATTCATTATTCTTACAGCGGATTGACACGAACGGAATTACCCTCACTAACTATTGTGAATCCCCAATCCTTATTAAGTTACTTGATAAATCATGAAAAAACTGACCTGGACTTAATATAGAGGTTGGCATAAAGATTTATTCAAGAAACCTGCAAGGTGAAAGTCACCGGGCCGTCATTAATCAGTGCGACCTGCATATCGGCACCGAACAAACCGCATGCTACGCTGGGATGAAGTTTTTGAGACTCGCCGAGCAGATATTCGAACAATGTCTTGCCGAGTTCCGGCGTAGCGGCGGAAGTGAAACTAGGCCGATTGCCTTTTTGCGTGTCGGCAGCTAAGGTGAACTGCGGAACCAGTAATAAACCACCATTTATATCAATCAGGCTGAGATTCATTCTATCGTTTTCATCGGCAAAAATGCGATAGTTTAAGATGCGTTGTAAAAGCCGGTCCGCCTGTTTTTCGGAATCATTTTTTTGTATCGCGATTAGTGCCATGATGCCCTGACCGATTTCTGCAATGATTTCGTTCTTTACGCTCACATTCGCCCGGGAAACTCTTTGGATAACGGTGATCATAATCGATTATCGCGTGGTTGCTGAATGTTGTTGGTCAAAATATTAACGAAAAATTAACAGTTTAGGTATTAAAATTGCAGCCCTGATTATCCGGAATTACGGTTAGTATATTATTAACCCTGATTTTCTTGATATTTTACCGGTAAAAACTGGATAAAATATACGCGCTAAACAAGCTTTAGCGCTAAAAATTTACCATGTAATGAACGGTAGTTGTAAATTAAGTTATTAAATTGTCATCAAGATGGAGTAACATTATTGGAAATTTCGGTCGTTGTTCCTGTTTTTAATGAAGCTGAAAATATTCAATTCCTGCTCGACGAAATCGTCAGCGCCATGCGCCAAGCCCGCAATTATGAAATTATCTATGTCGATGACGGCAGCGATGACGGGACGGCGCAAATCCTCATCGACGCATCAAAACGCATAGCTAATTTGAGAATCTTGCGGCACCGGCAAAGTTGCGGACAAAGTACGGCTATTCATAGCGGCGTGCAAGCCGCCAAGTTTAATTTTATCGCGACCCTGGACGGCGACGGTCAGAATGACCCGGCTGATGTTCCCCGGTTGTGGCAAAATTTTCAAGCGTCCCGTAAAACCAATCCATCGCTGTGGATGGTGGTGGGATGGCGTAAACAGCGCATTGACAGCGCTTGGCGCCGTTTCAGTTCCAGGGTGGCGAATTTGGTTCGTGCGACGCTGCTGCACGACAAAACGCCCGATACCGGTTGCGGCTTAAAGTTATTCTTGCGGGATAAGTTTTTGTTGCTGCCATACTTTGATCACATGCACCGATTTTTGCCGGCGCTGGTTTTACGGGCCGGCGGACAAGTGGTTTCCGAAGCGGTTAATCACCGCGGGCGGGTTAGAGGCAACTCCAAATACGGGACATTGGATCGTTTAGCTGCGGGAATCATTGATTTGTTGGGCGTCATTTGGTTAAACAAACGTGCGAAACTGCCGGTTCTGGAGGAAATAAGCAATGACTAACGATGTGCTGTGGATTTCCGTGGGCTTTATCGGGCAGGCCCTGTTTTCCGCCCGTTTTTTGGTGCAATGGCTGCAAAGCGAGCGTATTAAACGCAGTGTGATACCGACCGCCTTTTGGTATTTTAGTATCGCCGGAGGTATGACTTTGCTAATGTATTCTATACACCGCCAGGATCCGGTATTTATTGTCGGGCAAGCGAGCGGGTTATTGATTTATTCGCGCAACCTGTATTTTATCTGCCGGGAAAAAAAGCGGCTGAATCTGCAGTAAAATATCGGATTTTCCGAAAAGCTTGTCATAGAGGGACTAATTGGAAGTGTTGCGGCTGTTGTTTTTTTTCCTGCTTTTACCGCTTACCGCCAATGCGGAAATTTTTGTATGGAAGACTCCGGACGGCGCTACCCACTATTCCGATCACGCCGTTCCAGGATCCGAACGGTTGCCGGTCACGCCGGGTTACAGCTACTATGCGGTGTCCAAGGTGTATGACGGCGATACCCTGTTGCTGCGCAACGGCCTGAAGGTGCGGCTGACAGGGATAAACACACCGGAAGTGGAAGGTAGGCATAAAGCGGCAGAGCCCGGTGGGGATGCTGCAAAAATTTGGTTATCCGAAATATTGGCGGGCAAAAAAGTCCGCCTGCAAACGGATTTGGAAAAAAAAGATAAATACGGACGGACGTTGGCGCACGTGTTTACCGAGGATCGCTTGCACGTCAATGTGGAGCTGGTGAAGCGAGGTCTGGCAACGGTCAGTATTTATCCGCCCAATCTGGAATATGTTGACCAATTGCTGCTCGCACAGCAGCAGGCGGAAGCGCAAAATCGCGGCTTGTGGCAGCTCGAAGCATACCGCCCCATACATTTTGAATCGCTCAACCAGAACAACTATACGGGATGGCATCGCGTTTTCGGCCGCGCTACCGCAGTGAGGAATGGCCGCAAGTACAGTTTTCTGTGGTTTTCGCCCTATTTCGAAGTAGGGATAGATAAGAAATTTTTGGCATTATTTCCCGATCTTAAATACTATACGGACAAACGATTGGAAGTTCGTGGTTGGCTTTCGCGCAAGCAGCAGCATTTTACGATGTTTATCCGCCATCCGAGTGCCATAAAAATTCTTCAGTAATAAGTAAAATTGAACAAAAGCCGGAAAACATTCGAATTACAGGATGCGCTTGCAAATCATTACGACGTGATCGTGATCGGCAGCGGCATGGGCGGCTTGACGGCAGCGGCGTTGCTGGCGACAGCCGGCAAGTCGGTATTGGTTGTCGAACGCCATGACCGGCCCGGGGGGTATGCCCACGGCTTTAAACGGAAACGCTATCATTTTGATGCGGGCGTGCATATGACCAGCGGCTGCGGACCGGAAGGCTATCAGGGCGGGCAGGTTATCTACAAAACTTTGCTGGCGGTCGGTGTCATTGATGCAGTTGACTTTATTTCGGTCAATCCGTTTTGCCATGCGCATTTTCCCGGTTTAAAAATTGATCTGCCCCAGACTATTGAGCCGTTTATCAGTACGATGGCAGGGCAGTTCCCGGATGCCGAGCCGGCATTGCGCCGCTTGATAATGCTCAGTCTCCGGATTTCCGAACAGGCGGCGTCGGCAGGCGCCATTATGGAATCGGCTGATAACACGTTAATTCACGAAAAGCTGGCGCTGCTGTTTCGCTACCGTAAGGCAACTTTGGCCGAGGTTCTGGATGAATTTATCGATAACCCAGCGCTGCAGGCGGTGCTCGCAGCAAGTTGGCCTTATTTAGGGTTGCCTCCTTCGCAACTTTCCTTTGTTTATTGGTCTACGATGTTTACCGGTTATCTGGTCGATGGCGCTTATTATTGCAGAGGCGGGTTTCAAAGGCTTGCAGATGCGTTGGTCAAAGGTTTGATCGACAAGGGCGGCAATATTCTATACAAGCTTGCCGTGGCCAGGATTAATGTCGATGCAGGGCGGGTGACGGGTATCACTTTGGATAGCGGCCATGCCATCCGTACGCAAACGGTCATTTCCAATGCTGACATGCTCAGTACTGTTTATCAACTGGTCGGCAAGCAACATTTTCCGGCAACATTTGTCAATAAACTACAAAAAATGCAGCAATCATTGTCAATTTTTGCAGTTTATATTGCGACCGACCTGGCACTAAATAACGGCGATTTTGTGCACGAGACCTTTAGTTATGACAATTTCGACCATGATTATAATTTCCTCAGAACCAAACAGGGCGATATATCCTGGATCAGCATCACTATTCCCACGTTGACCGATCCCGGTCTTGCACCGCCGGGCGAGCACCTGGTCATGCTGACTACCTTATTGCCTTTTGATTTATGTAGCGACTGGACCGGAGCTAAAAACCGCTATCAGCGCAGAATGTTGGAGTTGGCTGATAAAATTATTCCCGGCTTAAGCGAGCATTTATTGTATGTGGAGTCCGGTTCACCCGCTACCATGCAGCGTTATACGTTAAATCACCAGGGTTCCGCCTACGGGTGGGACGTTACCCCTGAGCAGGTCGGGCCGAAGCGGATTGGTAATTGCTCTCCGCTGCAAGGCCTGTATTTTGCCGGCCATTGGACGGCCCCCGGCGGAGGGGTTTATGGCGTTTGCGTTTCAGGCATGATGGCCGCGCAACAAATAGTACCGTACGCAGGTATGGATAAATTTTTTACTTTTTTCAGAGACAACGTTAAATGATGTCCCCGGTTTCAAGCACACATCTATTATTGATTCCTTCCTATAACAGCGGCGCCATGGTCATCGATGTCGTAAAGCAGGCATTGCATTATTGGCGTCCGGTATGGGTGGTGGTCGATGGCAGTGATGACGGTACAGGCAAGTTATTGGATGCGCTGGCAGCACGGCAACAGCATTTGACTGTTCTGCACCATGCGGTCAACCGGGGCAAGGGCAGTGCGGTTTATACCGGCATTAGCGCCGCTTTGGAGCAGGGCTATACCCATGTTTTGACAATGGATGCGGATGGGCAACATCCCCCGTCGGCAATCCCATTGTTTATGGCGGAATCCGAGTCTCATCCGCAGGCGATGATATTGGGTGATCCGGTGTTTGACGCAAGCGCCCCCGCGATACGCGTCAACGGCCGCAAAATCGCTAATTTCTGGACCCATCTGGAAACGTTGGGTGCCGGTATTCACGACGCGTTATTTGGCTTCCGCGTCTATCCGCTGCAACCGCTAAAAGCCGTGATGGATTCGACGCGTTTCGCCCGGAGATTTGACTTTGAGCCGGAAGCGGCGATACGTTTGGTTTGGTCGGGTGTTCCGATAATCAACCGACCGGTTGCTGTGCGTTATCTCACTGCTGCGGAAGGCGGCGTATCGCATTTTAACTATTTACGTGACAATGTGTTGTTAATCTGGATGTATGCGCGTTTGTTTTTTGGCTTTCTGTTACGTCTTCCTGTTTTAGTTTATCGGCAGTTGAAAAAATATAGGCAATAAAACACAGGATATTGCTCCCGGTAACGTTGTCATCATGAGATTTTATTCAGCATTCGTTGGTTACGGGTTAGCATTGCCCAGTATTTTCCGCTGTAAAACCAGTGCAAGTAAAACGCCTCTTGCAGGCAATTAACCAGGTTTTTGCCGTTAAGACGGAATTTATCTTCCGCCGCGCATAATTGATGGCGGATTCCCAGACTTGATGCCAGAATGCTGCAGCGTGCCAAATGATAACGATTGGAAATGATAACGGTATTTTGCCGGTTGAGCAGTTGCCGGGCGTTTTTAAGATTTTCCAAGGTATTTCTGGAATGATCTTCCAGCCTAATGTTATTCAGTAAGACGTTTTGTTCAAGCAGATATTCATAGCCGGCTTGTGCTTCGCTGATTTTCGCGCCGGCTGTTTTTCCCCCCATTAAAATGGCATTCCGGAAGTCGCAACTTAACAACCGGTCCAGCCTGCAACGGTACTCGCTGTCCGGTTTGCCGTTCGCCAGTTTTTTGCCGAATACCAGATACACCGTATCGCTCGAACTAGGGACAGCGGCTGTCTCTAACGCCTTGCGAATGACAAAAAAGGTAAAAAACAAAAAAAACAAGCCGCATGAAATCACCACGACGATGACCGAAACCATCAACACAAATAGCGCGTCATGATCTTTATTGGGAAGGAGATTGACCGGATTGAATGATGACAATTAATAGACTCCCTATAAAATTACATTTAGCATATTATTAACGCCGGATAGGGGATGAGCCTCGCCGGCTTTTTTAAGTCGCTGAATAATACCAGGATTGGGCGGTTTCTCCGGTAATTACGGTATAAAGGAGAGATGCGGAGGTTAAATCCTATTACTTGAAAGTATATTATCAAAATTCTATGCGATTTATCTGCAGCAGAGGCGTTGAATGTATCGAAAAATAATGTTTTCGGCTGGCTCATTTTTGCTTGGTTATGGTTTATGGGTCAGTCCGGATTTTAAGGAGATTGCCGCCGGAATCGCCATTTTCCTATTTGGGATGTTGTCGCTTGAACAAGGATTTCGTTCATTTACCGGAGGTGTGCTTGAAAAAATCCTGCGCACGATAACCGACAAACTGTGGAAACGTCTTAGTTTCGGCATTTTCTCCACGGTATTGATGCAATCCAGTTCGCTGGTATCGGTGCTGACTATTTCTTTTTTAAGCGCCGGTCTACTGGATCTCGCCGCAGGCATGGGCATTGTATTCGGCGCCAACCTTGGAACAACCACCGGCGCATGGCTGGTTGCCGGTTACGGCGTAAAAGTGAATATTTCAGCTTATGCGATGCCGATGCTGGTTTTTGGCGTTTTACTGGTGCTGCAAAAACCGGCACAAGTGAAAGGGGTGGGATATATTTTATCCGGGGTGGGTTTTTTGTTTCTCGGCATTCATTATATGAAGGATGGGTTCGAGGCATTTAGAAATACGATTAGTCTGACCGAATACGCGCTGCCCGGATTGAAGGGGCTGGTGGTTTATGTTTTGCTCGGCATTGCGGCTACGGTCATTATTCAATCCAGCGATGCGACGATGGTGTTGATTATCACTGCGCTTTCCGTGCAGCAGGTTACTTATGAAAATGCCGTGGCGATGGCGATTGGGGCAAATATCGGCACGACGATCACTGCACTCATCGGTTCGATAAGCGCCAACATAGAAGGAAAAAGGCTGGCGGCGGCGCATTTGCTGTTTAATACGATTACCGCGGTGATCGCTTTGCTTTTGCTTAACCGGTTTGTCTGGTTGGTCGATATATTTAGTACGGCAGTCGGTATTAACAGCGATGACTATCCGTTGAAGCTGGCTGCTTTTCATTCACTGTTCAATTTGGTCGGAATCTCGTTGATGTTGCCGTTTGTTAATGTGCTCGCCCGCCTTTTACAAAAACTGCTTAAGGCCAAGGTAATCACCGTCGATCAGCCGAGATATTTAAATCAAGCGGCATTGGTCTATCCCGATACCGTGGTCGAGGCGGTAAATAAAGAAACGATCCATTTGTATCAAAATGCGGTAAAAATTATGCTTAACACGTTGGCGCTTACCGAAAAAGACTTGACCGCCGATAGCGGACTGCAGGAAATTATTTCCAAGCGGCAAATTGTACCTTTTTATGATTTTGACACGGATTATGAAAAGTATATAAAAGGGATTTATAGCGCGATTATTGCTTTTATTGTTCAGGCCGATGTTTCCAAAGAGAGGGAACTGTCGAAGCGGCTTTACTGGCTGCGTCTGGCAAATCGCCATATTGTCGAAGCGCTTAAGGGCAGTAAGCATATGCAAAAGAACCTGCGTCGCATTTCATCGTCCCGGCATCAGGCTGCGATTGTCGAATACAATAAAATCCGTTATCAGCTGGCTTTATTGATTAGGGAAATCGAATCCATCAGGAAGAGGGATGTTATTGAAGAACTGCCGCTGTTAACGCTGGATAATTTGAAGGCAAGCATCGAAGAACAGGATCAACAAATGAATCAAACCATTGACGCCCTGATTCGGGAGCATAAAATTTCCGCGGAAACCGGTACCTCGCTGATTAACGACAGCGCCTATTTATACAATATTAAACAGCACTTACTGAAAATGGCCGAAACCGTTTTTATCATCAATCAACCGACCGTGACCGATGCCGAGAAGCAACTTGCGCTGAACAGATCGGAACTGCTTGAGGTGATAAATCCCAAGGCGAAAGAAGCATCCCCTTCCTCATAAGGATCCGCCATGAAAAAGAAAAAACTGCTCAAAAAACTTCAGGCATTTTTTGATTTGGATGAACGCAGAAAAAAGGCGCATGTCGATGATTTATGTAAAATCCTAAAAAAATTAAAAGCGAAAGAGCGAAAAATTGCTGCCGAACTGGAGCGGGAAATCGACCCTGAACAGTGCAAAGTGCTGCAGCAGGAATTGGATATTATTGACGCGCAACGCAAAAAAGGCATTAATTTTATAAAGCAATTAACCGATAACAGCGACCCGAAAGTTGATTTAATTTGAGTTGGCGGAAATCATTCGATTCAACAACCTATCCATCTCATCGCAGATTGTCAAAATTCCGGGGGTAGCGGTCGACATTGCAGTTCTTGGACAGCCGGTAATCGTACTATAATAAATTTAATTCTCCCTATACGGAATGAAGCAATAATGCAACCAATAAAACGAAAACTTTATCTTATAGCCGGTGCGGTTGTCGTTTTAGCCGTTGTTTATATTGCTTTCTTTTTTATTTTTCTGGACCTAGTCGTCGATTTCTGGTGGTTCGGCTCGCTTGGTTTTGAAACCTATTTCTGGCTCAGGCTGCTTTATAAATATCTCATTCTGGGCGGATTTACTTTATTGTTTTTCCTGATATTTTTCTTTCATTTTTGGATTGCCTCGAAGTTTCTCGGTATTAATCGGCCGACGCGAAGCGAGGGTACGGAAGACGATGCGAAAAAATCCCTGCGGCTTATCGAAAAATTTCAAACCGGTGCATTGGAAGTCTATATTCCCTTGTCGCTGATTATGTCGATTATTATCGCATTACCGTTTTACCAGCATTGGGAGCAGGCGCTGCTGTATATTTTTGCACCGCGTACCGGTATCGACGATCCGGTTTTCGGACACGATGTCGGGTTTTACATGTTTTCATACCCGATTTATCAGTTGATTCAAAAGCAATTGCTCGGCATATCGGTGTGTTTATTTTTTGCCGTAGCATTTCTTTATTGGATCGAGCATCGCCTGTTTGACAAACAACAAACACAGTATCCGAGAGGCGTGAAAATACATTTGGGAGTGCTTGCGGCATTTGTCTGCTTGTTTGTGGTCTGGGGATTTTTACTAGATCGCTTCAGTCTTTTGTATTATGAGAACCATGAACCGGTCTTTTACGGGCCGGGTTTTGTCGAAATCCGTTACCAGTTGCCGCTGATTTGGCTGTCGATAGCCGCATTTTTACTGCTGGCTTATTTTTTTGCACAACTTTTTTATTCTCACGGCCGGAAAGGCCATAGAGGAATCATTGTTTTTTCTATTGCCGTGATGGTGATTTTTGCTTTACGTGAAGTGGCTGTAATTCCGGATTTGATCAATACCTTTATCGTTCAGCCCAATCCGGTAAAAACCGAAAAACCGTTCATGCGCTACAATATTACCGCTACACTGCATGCCTATGCTTTGGATAAAGTGAAAACCGTGGAATTCGTACCGACTTTGGCACCTTTGGACGATCTGTTGAATTGGGAGGGAAAAAAATATTTGGATAACGTTCCGTTATGGGATCGGGAGTTATTGAAAGATGTTTATTTTCAGTTGCAAGGATTAAGGCCTTACTACAATTTTCCCAGTGTTGATGAAGACCGCTATTTGATGAACAATGTCCTGAAACAGGTAAACCTGTCGGCACGGGAGCTCAATATCGAAAAATTGCCGCAGGAAGCGCAAAACTGGGAAAACAAACATTTGCGTTATACCCATGGTTACGGCGCCGTGATGTCGCCGGCGGCACAACCCGGCGGACAGCCGTTTCAATGGTTTTTGCGAGGCCTTGATTTATATTCACCGGTGGGCATTAAAATAAAAAAACCGGATATTTATTATGGTCTGGAAGACTACCCTTACGCAATTGTGCCGAATAAACTGGAAGTGGTCGGTATTGCCGGAAGTCAAGCCGCTACCGGAAGTTATTCCGGCAAGGGTGGTATTCCTGTACGTTCGTTATTCCGGAAAATGCTGCTCGCATTTTATTTCAGGGATGAAAAAATATTTTTTTCCGTAAATATCACTGATGTGAGCCGCCTCAGATTTCGCCGTAACATTACTGATCGTATCGACATATTGACCCCGTATCTGACCCTGGATAGCGATCCTTACCTGGTGGCAGTCGATGATAGTTTTTATTGGATCCAGGATGCCTATACGATATCGAACTGGTATCCGGTCTCCAAACGTTCCGTTGCTTGGCTGAGAAAGAATGCTAAAGAAAATGACGAGTCATTCAACTATATCCGGAATTCGGTCAAAATCGTGATTAATGCCTACGACGGTACAACCCATTTTTATATAGCCGATCCCGATGACCCGATCATCCAGGCCTATGATCGCGCTTATCCCGGATTCTTCAAAAGACTTGAGGAATTGCCGCCGGGTTTGGATAAGCATTTACGCTATCCAAGGGACATTTATTATTATCAGATGGATATTTACAAGCGTTATCATCAAGTTAAGCCGGAACTGTTTTATGAGCAGGCGGAGACCTGGGAATTTCCGGAGTTGGAGGGAGAGGAACTAAAGCCTTACTACTTAACCACCGAATTGCAAGGATGTGCCGGTATTGACCGATTTATCCAATTGAGCCTGTTGACGCCCATTGCCCGGGATAATTTGAGCGCGTTTGCCGCAGCGGGTATTCGCGATCCCGAAACATGCGGTTCGAAATATTCACCTTCCGTCACGCTGTATAAAATAAGAAAGGATATCCAACTGGACGGGCCCGTGCAAATCGGTGCGCTGATCGATCAGGACCCGGTTATCTCGGAGCAATTAACCTTATGGGATCAGCACGGTTCAACGGTGGTTCGCGGTCGGATGATCCTGTTACCGGTCGGCAGGACAGTGCTGTATCTGCAGCCGCTGTATTTGATTTCGACCGATACTAAAATACCGGAGCTGGCACGGGTTATCGTTGCCACCGGTAGTGAAGTAATGATGCAGAAGTCGGCAGGAAAGGCATTTAAAGAATTGGAAATTGCACTGGGTGCCGATCCGGCTTTGGTTTACCCCGAAAAAACCAAGCAAAAACCAAAATCAAAACCGGAACCAAAACCGGAAAAACCTTCAAAGCCTGCGCAGCCGCCCAGAGCCGTTGCGCTGCCCGAACCGGTACAGGAAGCTCCAGTCGAAACCAGTCCTTATGCGGAGCCGCCTGCGGAGTTAAAACAGCCGGAAATAAAAGAGCCGATACTTAAATTTACCTTGGCGGGCGATATTTCCTTTAGCTTCGGTAAAAGTAAAATCAATTCTGCAGCGGCGAAAAAACTTGCTGAAATCGCTGCAGAGATTCGCCGGCGTCAGGATGTAACCGTAAAGATCAATGGCTATACCGATAGCAAAGGGAGCAAAACCTACAACCAGCGTTTATCCGTGGACCGGGCAGAAGCGGTAAGGCAGTGGCTTATAAAAAAAGAAGGTATAGCATCGGCAATTCTGATTAGTAAAGGTTTTGGCGAGCAAAATCCGCTGGCTCCCAATGCCTGGCCTGACGGTTCGGACAATCCCGAGGGTAGAGCTAAGAACCGGAGGGTCGAAATTGTACTGGAGCAGTGAAGTTGATCGACTTATTTGGCGATGTTGCCGATAGTTGCATGAAATGATGCTTGGTTTGATCTGAACGGTTCCTACGTTACTGTGATATCACTTTTATTAATACCGGATTATCTATCCGTTAATGCCGCGCCTTCTTTGTGTTTTGTTGTATTGAATACAAAGGACGCGACGGTACCCTGCTTATCAAAACGGATAACCAGGTCTTCGGTACTGCCTTGGCCGAATAAGTTGTAGTGGTAGTTGCCGTAAGTCCAGGTGCGTTCCCCGTTTTCTATGCCGATTCGCCACGGCGAACCGAAAATCGAGCGAATTTGATTTTGTGTCGTTTCACCTATTTTAATGATCGACACCTGACTAGCCGGAAATTCACGTCCCATGGAAACGCATCCTGCCGACAACAGCAATGTGATTGCCAATACAAGCCGAGCCGTTAAGCGAAATAAACAACTTATCGGAGTTGAATCCAACGTTATGGTTTTCATGTTATCTGCCCGTTTTGTTTAAAATAATAGTTTAAACTTAATTATCGCTAATCAATTTTATAAAATTATCTTAATCCATTCATGAATAATAATGCTATATCCGGCATACAAAAATATCTGCTAAATTTGCAGGACCGGATCTGTAACTCTCTGGAAAGCGAAGAGCCGAGTGCACGTTTTTTTGAGGATAATTGGGAGCGGCCGGAAGGCGGTGGTGGCCGGACCCGCGTTATAACGCAAGGCGAGGTTTTCGAACAAGGTGGCGTGAATTTTTCCCATATTTACGGCATTAATCTTCCGCCTTCCGCGACTGCAAAAAGACCGGATCTGGCAAATCGGTCATTTCAGGCGATGGGGGTTTCTTTGGTAATGCATCCCCTCAATCCGTACGTGCCGACATCACATGCCAATGTGCGGTTTTTCCTTGCGGAAAAGTCGGGTGAGCCGCCGGTCTGGTGGTTTGGCGGCGGTTTCGATCTGACGCCTTTTTATCCTTTTAGGGAAGATGTCATACACTGGCATCAAACCGCGTTGGAGGCTTGCCGGCCGTTCGGAGACAACGTTTATCCAAACTATAAACGGTGGTGCGATGAATACTTTTTTCTCAAACATCGTAATGAAACAAGGGGTGTCGGCGGGCTATTTTTTGATGACCTGAACGAATGGGGTTTTGAACGGAGTCTTGCCTTTATGCAAAGTATCGGCAACCACTATATCGATGCCTATCTGCCGATTCTACAAAAACGCAAAAACACCCCTTACGGAGAACGGGAACGCAAATTTCAGCTGTATAGAAGAGGGCGTTATGTCGAGTTTAACCTGGTTTATGATCGGGGCACTTTATTCGGCCTGCAGTCAGGCGGAAGAACTGAATCAATCTTAATGTCAATGCCGCCTGTTGCGCATTGGAAATATAACTGGCAGCCTAAAGCCGGTAGTCCGGAGGCCGTCCTTTACGAGGATTATTTAAAACCGGTTGACTGGTTGAGTTTGTAAAGGTATAGAGTATAGCAAAGCAATCGGAGATGAGAAACAACGACGACATTAGTCACAAAAGGCTCTATTCAAGTTTTGTTATTCTTGTTGTTATTTCCTGCCATAACGCTGCAAATGCCTTGGAAGATCGGCTGCTTTTGGCAAAGCCTCCCAACGGCATGCGTTCAATTCCCATTCTTTCGACGTCACTGGCGTAAGGGATAGTGGTTGTTAACATGTCTGGGTGCTGTTCAGGCATGGCAGCGATGATTTGTTTATGCAGTTTTTTGCGCTGGTCGGTCATCGAGAAAAAGGGCAGTAACTGCAACCGTTTAATTTTGTGGTCTGTGATGAATTTTTTTAGTTGAGCCAGCGATCTGAGTGATAACGTCGACGGGATGATGGGGGATAATATCACGTCAGCCGCCTCAAATACCGCTTCCGACAGCAGGGAAATGTTTGGCGGACAATCCAGAAAAACAAATTCATAATCATCGGCCAAGGGCTTTAGCAGTTTTTGTAGCCGTTGGGTTGGATTTTTTCTTGCGTCCAGCTCGAGATCCAGGTTTCTGAAAGAAAAATCGGCAGGCAGCAGATCCAGGTTGTCAAAGTCCGTTGCCTTGATCAAACCGTCCAGCTCACGTTGACCGGCGATTAATTTTTTACCGCCGCCTTTGATTTTGGCCTTGATGCGAAAATAGTAGCTGCTGGCCCCTTGCGGGTCCAGGTCCCAAAGCAGTGTCGGATAGCCGCTGGAGGCAGCTAGATAAGCGAGGTTTACCGCCGCGGTTGTCTTGCCTACACCGCCTTTAATATTGTATGCAGCAATAATTTTCAAGATAATCCTCCTTCCGCCGGTATTATTTTCCTGCAAACAAAGATCTAAAGGCGTCCTGGTTTTCGGCTTTTTTAAAGTCGGTAAAACAAGCGGTAAAGTTACTGCGGGCATCAAGCCGGTGCTGTTGCAGATTCTGAACCAAAACGCCCATTGCCAGGAAAGTTTTAACGGAAATTTTTTCGCTCATCATTTCATCGCCAAATTGTTTGATTGCTTTCTCCTGAACTTCATAATCCTGGAAAGCACCTAACAGCTCTTGGAGGTTTTTTAGGGCTTTGATTAATGATTTGATTCGTTTTTCAGGGTAAAGGCTTTGAAAAAACTCCATCAGATAGCGCAGTTTTTTGCAGTTTTTCCGTAAATCATGCAATGCCGTAGCAGGTGAATTGTCGTCTATCGCATTACCTTGCTTTAAGATACGTTTGTAAATTCGCCAGATTCTATGATCCGCAAACTGTTTGACGGGTATTGCGGCATTGGATTCTTCCGGTTGATTGTCAACCGGCGTATTCAAATATTGATCCCACTCGTTAAGGGTCTTTAAATATTTGGCGGATTTGAGTTCTTTCACTAATTCGCTATGGGCGCTTTGCTGCTTGCCGATTAAAAACTTACGCAACGGATTTAAGTCCTCCCGCATATCTTCCGGCAGAGTGTTTTTATAATGTTCAAAATCCAATAAATAAACGTCCATATCCCGAGCAGGGCTTGTTATCTGTCCGAGCCAAGCAAAAAAGTCGCTGAAGTTTGCGGTGATTTCGGGCGGTAAAATACCTTTCAATTGGCTCAAACCCGATCGGGTTCTTCTGACCGCAACTCTGAAATCATGGAGAAATTCGCTGTCGATATTATCAATGGTGCCCGGCTCGTTGAGTCTCATCGCGTTGAGCAGTTGGCTGTATATATATTTACACGCAATATCGGACCGCATATCCGGAGCCAGAGTGATATGCTGCTTGGAGGAATAAACATTGGGTGTTATTGAATGGGTTTGCAAGGCATCGATAAGGATGCTGGGATTGGCGGGTTTTAGTTGCAATTTGTTTTCTAGAATGTGCACTATATTTGCTAATGCTTTGTTATATCCTTTTAACGGCTTAAGAGTGATCCGGTTTTGTAAGTCGGCATATTCTTCAATAACTAATCGAAGTACGGTTTTTTCCTCTTTGTTGACAATATTCAGTAGATGATTTTGCGATTCCAGCGTTACTATCGGGATTAATGCGCGCATTTCCAAAATAGACGATAATTTGTCACGCACCTGGCCCGCATCCACCTCCCAGCCAAAAGCCGGTATTTTATTCAGTTCGATATCGGCAAACACCAGCCCGGTTTTTAAGTTTGATAATGACAAAGTAGCCGGTTGAGCGGTCAGTTCAATTTCGCAGGTAATGTTGTTCGAATAAAGGCGCCAATCAAAACTGTCATAAAAAGTTATTTTACGGCTATGGGGAGACGTTACCTGCAGATTTATTAGATTCTTGAGTGCGGTAATAAACTGTTTTACTGAATCAGCAGGGGATAGCTCAAATTGTAAGGGAAGGACGCTCATATTTTTATTTTAACCCGGCAACCGGTCAAAAAATCAGTCATGCAATGACAAGAACCGCAACACAATTGTACACCGTTCTCAGGTAAGACACATAATGGCGGAGTAGCGCCATTGAAATCCCCCAATGATTAAATAGAATTTTGCATAAACATTAGATTATAGTACATGGTATCTAATGACAGCTTCATGACAGGATTAGGAAACGGGTATTCTTCAGTAATTCTATTTTGTCGATGTATTTCCCTGTGTGTTATTGGGGTGCCGCTTAGGAGCATAGCGCATTAATGCCGCTAGGGATTCAGACGCTGCGTCAACCAGGATCGATTTTGTTAAAAAATTGCCTGATCATTTTCTTTAATTCCCGTCGTTTAATATTTTTTGCCGCAGTGTCGGGCGGCATCCAGGTTATTTCCCGGCGGTTTTTATGCCATTCGGTATCTGACAGTACCCGTGTTACCCGCATCGGATAAACTTGTACTCGGCATGTCCCTCCCCATTTGGTGTATTCATAGGCGCCGATCTGTTGAGCCTCTATGACACCTTCAATGCCTGCTTCCTCAAGCGCCTCTTGAACCGCCGACTGCTGGGGGGAAAGCCCCGGCTCGATGATTCCTTTGGGGACGGCCCAGTGCTTAGCTTTGCGGGAGCGAATCAGCAATATTTGCGGCTGCAAATTGACCAGCCGGTAAGGAATAACGGAAGCTTGCCGGTAATAGTAAGCCGGCCGGTCGCGAAGCTCGGTTGACTCGGTTAGAGGAAAAGGGAATTGCCTCGGCAGCGTGGTCGGACGAATGAGATCGACCAGTTTTGCCGTACATGGTTGCAGCGACGACCAGTCATCGGGCATTTGCAATCTGGCCAGTGTAGCAGTGGTCATTAATTTACCGTTTGCGGTAACTGGAACGGGACTATCGGCAAGATAAACGAGTAGTTCGTCCAAGCCGGGGTTATGGCCGACCATCAATACCCGTTTTGCTAAAACCGGACAGCTTTGCAAAACGGCCAGTAATTCCTCCGGGCCGGCCTCATAGATACGCGTGTCGGAAACGATAAGCCGTACCGCGAGGCCCATCGCCTTAGTGGCGTTTTGTGCGGTTGCCATTGCCCGTTTTGCCGGAGAAGTGATGATTAAATCGGGAATCATGTTTTGTTTTGCCAGCCAGGTGCCGATACGCTGTGCATTGAGTTTACCCCGGTCTCTTAACGGTCTCTGCAGGTCATTGACGTTTACAGACCAATCCGATTTGCCGTGACGGAGCAATAGCAGTTCTCTATTCATCATTGCAAGAAATTTTCCGTTGATTTCAAAGATATTAACACCGGATAACATTCGTAGATAGCTTTTATAACTCAGCTGTCCTGCTTTATCTAGGAATACGTCGTTGGTTTACTGACATCTGGTAATAGATAAAATTTATGAAACCATGCGGATAATGCTAGACTAAATCAATTTCCAATAAGAAATTTCGAATGTTGCGCTGCTAGACGCCCTTTAAAAATACAAAGAAATATGCCTGAAATAATCAATGCGGATTTATCGAATTCCAGCCATAGTGAAATACTGATTAATTTACTGGATATTTATGCGCAAGACCCGATGGGGGGCGGTAAAGGGCTTTCCGAATACGTGAAAACCAATCTGGTATCGTCGTTACGGGAAAAAGCCGGTATCCATGTGATTTTTGCGTTCAGCAACGGCGAAGCCGCCGGTTTGCTTATTGCGATGGAAGGATTCTCGACTTTCGCCTGCCAACCGTTGCTGAATATTCATGATGTGGTGGTGGTCCCCGAGTATCGAGGCCAGGGTATTGCTGCATTGATGCTGCAGGCGGCGGAAAAAATCGCACTGCAAATTGGCTGCTGTAAATTGACACTGGAAGTCTTGGAGGGCAATGCGGTGGCAAAGTCGGTTTATGCAAGATTCGGATTCGGCGGCTATCAGCTGGACCCAAAAATGGGCAACGCGTTGTTTTTGGAGAAAAAAATATAATCAGTGACGCCACTTTATTTAGTTGAAATGGCGCGGGGCGGTATAAAGCATGTGGCAGTATCCGGGGCTGGCCGGCTATCAAGCAGCCTTTCCGATCAAGGGAATCAGCCTGGAAGAGAATTGTTCAATCAATGGATTCTTAGATATTTTTGGCGCATCTGGTGAGTGGTTTTCCGGTCTTCTAAATTCGGTTTGAAGTCGGACTCCCGTATTTTAAACAGGCTTGATGAAACTGATATTTCGTGCTAGGCTTCACTTGATTCTTATTTACTGAATTCATTGCTAAATTGCTAAAAAGTGCTGCCATTCCAGCTAAGCACCGGTAGCATTCATTTCCGTTGGGGGGGGTGAATGATGTCCAATCAAACAAAAATCAAACGGTCCGCGCTTATTCGCTCGGGGACTCTGGTAATAGCGGTGATTGTGATATTGCCGGCGGCCTTTCTTTTTTTGTATTTCCGAAGTAATGAAATCTATCTGACGAACCATTATTTTCGTTCGCTCAGCGATATCGAAAAGCAGATTAATGTCGGATTGCAAGGGTTGGATTATTTATTGGATTACGCCCTGGTCGATACGGAAAAAACGGAAAACAAGACAACCTTTTGCAGTAGAGAAAATACCAAGAAATTTTGTAGGAAATATCAAGATTATCTGAAAAAATATTCATTGAACTTTAAAAACATCAAGTTTTTTAAGTCGCAACAAAGCTGTGAAAACCGGTCTGAACAGGTGGAAGATAGTGATACAACATGCTTTGTTCTTACGCAGCAGCCCGGTAATCATAAGGTTGTCGTTTATGAAAAGCTGGGCAAAATAGCCGCCCGGGTTCCTTTGCAAGATCTGATTGATCCCGCGCCGGCATTGGAATTTTTCGATCAAGTGTTGCTGCTCGATAAAACCGGCAATCTGATTTACCGCTCCGGCAACGATGATATAAAACAATCGAATAATTATTCAGCCTATGATGATTTTGCACGTTTCGAAAATTTGATTCAGCATCTTGATACCGATGTGGTGCGGGAGTTCAATAAGGATAGCGGCACTGTTGAAACCATCCGGATCAAATCCCCGTCATCTTATTCCAGTGTGCGTGAAGCAACGATTGGCAATGTCTCTTATCTTCTATTCATACAGCCTTTCCAGGCCGCCCGTGCGCAACGGGGCGTCGGAACTGTCGATAAGCAGCGGGAAAATTCCTCTGCAGGGACGAAGCAGGACAATCATGTTTCCGGTGGGCCGTCTTCCGGTCAAAGTTCGGAAACAAAGCTCGGTTACATTGTCGGTATTGTTCCCCGAAACAAATATTTTTTCAGAATCATTAAGCTGCCGCTAAGTCAGATTACCTTGTTGGTATTCGGCATGCTAATTCTGATGTTGTTGATTCCTCATCTCAAATTATTTTTTAGCGGGCCGGGATTTATGCCGGGCAGAGCTTTTGTATGGTGGCTGTTGGCGTCTTTCCCGCTGTTTACTATGGTCACGTTAACCGGCGCATTTTCAGCCTGGGATTGGCTTAAATTGCGAAAGAGTTACGATACTATCGCTAGTGTTATTGCTACTGAGATTTCCAAGAATTTTGAGAGTGAATACCAAACAATTTTTGGAAATTTTTCACAAATTATTTACCCTTTTACTAATTCCGAACAACAAATAGAAAATTGGGCACTTCATTTTAGCAAGGGAGATTCTGTAGTTTACCCGTTAGGACCTTGTATTAAAGGTGATCCATATTTGCAAACTCAAAAATGCAAAATAGCGACGTCAACAAACGGTTTATATCCGCTTTATGAATTGGCTTTTGTATTGGATAGCGAAGGGAAAGGAAAAAGTCCTTGTGAAAGTGATTCGAAAAATGGTAATGATCCGGCGTGTGATAAATTATTTTCTGATGGCAGGCGGCTGCTAATTAATGACCAAGTTACCTATCGAGATTTTCCTACGATTAATATCGATGTTCATCGGCGGGAGTATTTTAAGGAAGCCAGGTATAACCCGCATGCGTTACCTACTTGGCAGACAGCAAATGGACAACTTAAATTCTTCAGCCAGCGAATTCAGACCTATGATCATGGAATTAAACTGACAGCTTTTTCTTTTCCTTTGAAAAAGAATGAAGAGGAATGTCAAGAAAATGAAGCATGTGTACTTGCACTGGTCAAGTTAATGCATACGTTTTTTAAGCCGGTTTTGCCTATTGGTTTCGGGTTCGCAGTTGTAGAGAACCGTTCCGGCGATGTTTTATATCATTCTAACGATCAACGAAGCCTGCTGGAAAACTTTTATGTAGAAACCGATGAAAATCGTCGGTTAATAGCGGCTATAAATTCCCACCATGAACAACTTCTGGGAGGCAAATATAATGGATTAAGCCATCAGTTCTACGTCAAACAATTACCGTACGTTCCCTGGTCAATTATCGTATTTTACGATAAGACCCTTCCCGACTTGGTAATCTTCAAAGCCGCTGTAGTATCACTTTCCTTGATATGGCTGCTCGCCATACTCGCTAATAGTTTGGTCTTTTTAGGGTTTTCGCATTTCAGAAAAGAGGTGGAAAAATGGTTTCCCAATGGCTGTACTACAAAAAAGATGTTTCACTTTTCCAAAGGGAAAATAAGCCGGCTGAATGAAGATAAATTCCCTTGGTATTATGTCTTGTGGTGTGAAGTGTTTCTCGTTTTAGTGTCGGTGACTCTTGTCTGGATTATCTATTCCCAGGTTTTTGGTCGTCAAATAGAAAAACTGACTAAACTCAATCTGATTCATATTACTGATAAAGTAACGGAACGGGAAAGGCATTTGCAATTTGAGTTTGACCGGCTGAATATTCCGGTTTCAGGGAATTCAAGCGAAGCATTTAAGCACATAGTCCTGGGAAATAAAATGCCGCTTGTCGATTTTGCTGCATATGCGAATGTTGGGGATCATCAGGATGATGCCTGGATGGTCCGGTATTCTTTGCCATTTTCTGAGAAATGCAAAGCAAAAGAAGCGTTATCTAAACATTATGATTACCGGTCGGGAATAATTCATGCAATTGAATCGTTATTGCCGGATTTCAATAATCTTGATGCGCGTCTTGAGCAAATTCATGTTAATCATAGCAGCGATGCCGGCTTTCAAAGCTTGTCGAATGATTGCTATCAGAAAACAATAGTGCGCTCAGCTTTTCCGGCGACCGTCGCACAACTACAAAACGATGACCCTGCTCTTTCTTTGCCGGGAAATCCGATTATCCCGACATCCACGGATTCGCCAGCGGATCAATTTAAGTCTATGGATTCTTTAAGCGATGATACCAATAAAGATTGGTGGACAGGGCTTACTCGGCAAATCCATTTGGATACTATAATTTTCGTGGTGATAAATTTTCTCTTCCTGGTCATTTTTCTAATTATTCTACCCCTGGTTTTTTTATTTTTTCTTATTAAGAAGGTGGTGTCCACGCTTTTCGGTCTTGGTTTCCCCGACCCAAAGCTTTGGGAGGCATCGGTAAGACAACGCGACTACCGCCATCCGTATCTTCTGAATATTCACTGCGGATCGGGCAGCGACTCGCGGCGGAACTTGGCGGATACCAACTTAGCGAGAATCGTTTCGGACGAAACGGGTAAGTTACGCGAGCTAAAGGCCATCCTTTTCAATAGAAGCCACCAAAGACTGGCAAACACTGCCAATGTTGAGCCGCTTATGTGGCTTTATCATGGGGGAATATTCAAGTTAGACAAGAAGCAATCGGGACTTTTTGTATTTGCCGACCCTGACATGAAGGAATGGGTCAAGAAGCAACCGTGGGAATCAGAAGTTGATGAATATTATGCCAGCCAGGAATCCAATTTCTGGCGCATACTGGCGGCGCCGTTTTATTCCGTGTTGGTCCTTGCCGGTATTTTCCTTGTCTTGTCCGGTAGCGAAATTTTAAACTTATTTCTGGCTTTAGCATCTCTCTTAGTGGCCGGAGGGCTACCTTTCCTCGGCCAACAGTTTTTTAGGTCCATAAATGAATAAGTTTAAGTTACCGCGGGGGGCGACGTTTCGTGGCAATTTGTTTTTTGCACGTATTTCGTTGTCCAAGCAATTGCGTACCGTACCGGACCGGGCAAAGATGATTGGTCATACGTTGCTCTTGGTGTTTGATGATTAACAGGGTATCTGAATAATTCGGGGTCACTTTTCCAACTGATGTCCGCAATATTTGCAAAAATCCGCATCGAAATCGTGCCCCGTTTCGCCGCAGTCCGGACAGGCGTCATTGCGTATATCGACATTGCTGTATGACTTGACCAGTTCGGCGCTGTAGATGCCGGTGGGTACGGCAATAATGCCATAACCCATGATCATGATCGCCGCTGCAATGGTCTGCCCTAAGGGCGATTGCGGCGCAATGTCGCCGTAGCCGACGGTGGTCAGTGTGACGATGGCCCAGTACACGGACTTCGGTATGCTGGTAAAGCCGCTTTCTTTGCCTTCGACAACGTACATCAGCGCGCCGAATACAATGACTAGCGTTAACACCGTATAAAGAAACACCATAACCTTGCGGCTGCTGTTGCTCAATGCATCCATTAAAATATGCGCTTCACCCATGTATTCGGATAATTTTAAAATACGGAATATTCTCAATAAGCGAATGACCCGGAAGGCCAGCATGTATTTTGCCGTCGGAATGAACAGGCTGACATAAGTCGGAAGTATCGACAACAAATCCACTAACCCGAAGAAACTGCGGATGTATAGCCAAGGCTTGCGCACGCAGATAACCCGCAGCAGATATTCGACTGTAAATAGTGATGTAAATACCCACTCGATAATATAGAGTAACTCGGCATGTTTCTGTTGAATGGATCTTACACTGTCCAGCATCACGGTAATGACGCTCAGAATGATGCTGAGCATTAAAACGACATCAAATGCTTTGCCCAGTGTGGTTTCGGCACCGAAGATAATATCATTGAGTGATTCCCGCCAAGGGGACAGCTTCTCACCCTCATTAAAATCTTTTCTGGTTCTGATTGGCTTGCTTGTTTTCATATGTTCGCCCTTTGATCAATAAAGCCCGACTACGCCAATTCTATCGGAAAGCAGCCGAAATTGATCGTCGTTCTGTTATGTTAATATAACTAAGTTATCTGCATTCAATGACCATTAAAATAAAATGTCGCTATTGTTATTTTCACTGAGGGGCGTTCCGGAAGATGAAGCATGGGATATCCGAGCCTTGTTATCGGATCATGAAATCGACTTTTACGAGACCTCGGCCGGCAACTGGGGGATTTCCATGCCGGCAATTTGGCTGAAAAATGATGCTGATTTGCCAATAGCCAGACAGTTAATTGACGACTATCAACAAAACCGGGCGGCAGAGCAAAGAGAAAAATACCAACAGTTGAAACAACTGGGCCAACATAAAACAATTTTGGGGGCAATGAAAGATAATCCGCTACGGTTTTTTCTTTATCTCGTTTTAATCTATATGGTGCTGTATGTTTCGATCAAACTATTTTTGGACCTCGGCGGTTAAAAAACCGCAGGCCAAGACGGTAACGGCAGATTCAGATACAATTGTTACCTTGTTTGCTTGGCTTTGCTGGTGGGCGGCGGTTTTCACTCATTTGTTCCGCCGAACCGTCTAGGAATAACAATTTGTTGATTTTATAAGAAAATTAGCGACAGGAAATTAATCAATGAAAAAAATCATTACCACGATCTTAATTTATTTTGCATACATTGCAGTTATCAAGGCCGGAGGCAATTATCCGCCGGCCCCGAACGGTATCGAAATCCCAAAAGGCTATAAAGACTGGCAATTGCTTGCTTCGTCGCACCGTGAGGATAATCATTCGCTACGTATTATCCTTGCCAATACAATCGCAATGGATGCAGTCAATAAGCAACAAACCAACCCTTGGCCGGAAGGCGCCATCCTGGCTAAGTTGGTATGGAAGGACAGAACACATCCTCAGTGGGAAAAAGCTCAGGTTCCGGGCGAGTTTTTGCATTCCGAGTTTATGATCAAGGATTCAAGTAAATATGCCGCGACAGGCGGCTGGGGATTTGCCCGCTGGAAAGGTTTGCAGCAAATACCCTACGGCGAAGATGCGGCTTTTGCACAGGAATGCTTTGCCTGCCACGGGGCGGTCAAAAACAAGGATTATGTTTTTACCATGCCGGCGGTTTTTCCAAAATGATAACTTTGGTGTAATTGGGGGATTTCAACCTGCGTATTGTTGAGCAGCTTGGCGAAATGAAACATCGTCTCCTCTTCGCCATGTACTAAAAAAGTAGTTTGCGGATTGCCGGTCCGTTCATGCCATGTCAGCAATTCCGCTTGATCGGCATGGGCGGAAAAACCGCCGATGGTAAACACGGAGGCGCGGACGCTGATTTCGTCACCATAAATTTTAACGGTTTTCGCTCCGTCGACGATTTCACGGGCGAGGGTTCCTGCTGCGGCAAATCCGACGAAAATCACACAACTGTCATGGCGCCACAAGTTATGTTTGAGGTGGTGAGTCACTCTGCCGCCGCTACACATTCCCGATCCGGCGATAATTACCGCTCCGCCGCTAATATTATTAATAGCCATTGATTCGGCGGTTTCCCGGGTGAAATTCAGTCCGGGTAATAAAAAGGGATCCTGTCCCGATTTGAGCGTTGTGTTGGTTTCCTCGTCGAAACATTCGGGGTGGCGCCGGAAAATTTCCGTTGCCGAAATAGCCATCGGCGAATCGAGGAAGACCGGAATATATCCCGGCAGTCGCCCCCGTTCTATACCTTCGCGCAAATAATAGAGCAGTTCCTGGGCGCGTTCCAGCGCAAAACTAGGGATAATGACGTTGCCTCCTCTGTGGACCGTTGTGCAAATCGCCTCGTAAAATTCGTCCAGCGTGGGGTCCAGTGTTTTGTGCAGGCGGTCACCATAAGTGGTTTCCATTACCACGATATCTGCATGAGGCGGTTTAGCCGGATCACGGATGATTGCCCGCCCGCTATATCCCAGGTCGCCTGAATACAAAATTTTTGTTTGTATCTCGTTGGTTTCTATCTCCAGCAGAATAAATGCCGAACCCAGAATGTGTCCTGCGTCATAAAAAGTGACTCGAATTCCTTCGCACAGCGTAAATGTTTGGTTGTATAATGCTTTGCGCCCGAAGAACTCGAAGCAATTAAGCACGTCGATTTCATTATATAGCGGTTCGACTACTATTTTACTGCGACTTTTGCGGGAAAGTTTTTTGGCTTTATATCGCGCTTCGTACTCATTGAGGTGTGCACAATCCAGTAGTACCAGACGTGATAACTCACATGATGCGGAAGTGGTAATGATTTCTCCCCGAAAACCTTGTGTTATTAATAGCGGTATACGTCCGCAATGATCAAGGTGTGCGTGCGTCAACAGTAAAAAATCAATATCGGCAGGATCGAAGTCGAAGGGCTTGGTGTTTTCCTCTTCCATTTCACGGCCGCCCTGGTAAAGCCCGCAATCAACCAATATTTTTTTGCCGGCCGCCGTCAGCAGGTGGCAAGAGCCCGTTACATTTCGATCTGCACCGTGAAATTCTAATTTCATGAGAAGCCCCGCTTAAGATCTGGTTGGGCCGGCTGCTTTCCCGCAGTCCCGGACCGGGATTAAGGAAACTCGTTACCGGTTTCATTTAGGCATTAATGTAACGGACAGCCTGGAAATAAGCAACTCATCTAAACCAAACCAACAGTTGATGTGGTTCAAATCAACCGGCGGTGTGGTTCATTTGATGCATTTTTGTTAGCGCACGGGCAATTATTTACCTATTAAAAATGGGGTAATAGCGGCAATTTTCCGGTAGTCAGTTGATCGGTTGTCGATCCGGTTCAGTACCCTATGCCGTAATTCATGCGGGCTATCGCCCATTTTACGACGGTTGAGGTTAGGCCGGATCGGGGTGTAAATTAAATAATGAAACATTTTAATCAAAATTGGCATGGAGCATGCCTCATATTCAAGTAACCCTCTGCCAATACTTTATGTATAAGCAGCGATTATGTCCTCGATTGATTTATATTTTTGGTTATTGGGTAAATATGTCCGTGCAAAGTTTGTGAGTGTCTCCTCTTGATCCTCGTCTTTCACTTATAAGCTTTGCGCGTTTTTTTACTTTCCGTAATTTTGCCGTTCAACTGTACCTGTAGGTATTCAATCGTTTATATCCGAGTTTGATAAAAAAGGCCTGTGTGAGGAGGAAATCCCTGCCGATTTAACAGTCGGGTGTATTTGTAGCGGATGCCCCTTTCTCGAGTTCTTGTCTGGCCTTTTCGGCAAGCGCGGTATAGCGTTTTCGAATTAAGGCAAGTTCTTCCTCTTCCAACTCTTCAAGATTCAATAAATCATTGTGGGCACCTTCAATTGATCTGATCAACTCATCCAGTTTGACATGCATCGCTTCGGTATCCCTGTTCTGAGTATGTTGTATCAAAAATACCATCAAAAAAGTTACAATCGTTGTTGCAGTATTGATAATCAATTGCCAAGTATCGCTAAAGCCGAACAGTGGGCCGGTGACCACCCAAGTTAAAATAATCAGCAATGCGGCATTAAACGCCAACGGGCGGCCCGAAATGTGTGAAGACCATTTTGAAAAATGCGAGAATTTACTGTTCCAGTAAGGAACGTTTTTTTTATATATTTCCCAATAATGACTAATTGTTTTTTGTATTTTTTCAGCTATCTCGTACTGTTGCATGGTTTTCTACCCAATGGTTAAAGATAAAAAGGAAATTTTTCTTAACTGCGAAATCTTTTTAAAAAAGCACCTGTTCATTGATCAGCAAAGTAATATCATCTTCCTTAAAGTAAAAGTTTAGCACCAAGTAGAAGTGACTATTTTTCAGGTTTTCACTTCAGGACTCAACTTTCAATACCATCAAGTTAAGAATATCTCAGCCTCCCTAGCGTAGCGTAACTGGATTAATTTGGCAAAACCTTTAGACAGCCGCGTCCTGAAGCAGAAAGCGACTTTACTGCATTGCTGAGATAATCAGCCGGGTTTCCGGACAGCGTTAATCTGTAGATGGCATGTTTATGCCGTAAAAGATCTATAATCTGCATGGCTATAATTTCAAGTTATATTTCTGTACCCGATAACGCAATGTTTCTCGTGTAGTCCCCAATACCCTGGCTGCGGCGGCGACGTTATTGTCGGTGCGGTCCAGTACATTCTGAATGATGTATTTTTCCATATCATGCAGACTGAGACTACCGTCCAAAGGCAGAAATAAGCCCGATGTCTCATCAGGTTGGCTTGGCGCTTGTTGCGTCATATTGGGAAGTTGCAGCCACTGTTCCGGAAAAACATCGGTAGTTGACAGCAAAACACAGCGCTCAATGACATTGCGAAGCTCTCTAATGTTGCCCAGCCATTCATAATTTTCCAATTTTTCCCAAACAGTTTCGGGGATTTTTTGAATGCCTGTTGAGGATTTTTTATTGCATTCGGCAATAAAAAGCGGCACCAGTTCCCTGAGGTCTCCCGGCCTGTCGCGTAAAGGTGGAATATGCAGACTAATGACATTCAGGCGATGGAACAAATCGCGCCTGAATTCTCCGTCATTCACTTTGAGTTGCAGGTCCTGATTGGTTGCAGCGATAATTTGCACATCAACGTCGATTTCCTGTTCGCTGCCCAGACGGCGGATGCGCATGTCTTCAACCGCTTTGAGCAGCTTGCCTTGTAAATCCAGATCCATTTCACCGATTTCATCGAGAAACAGCGTTCCGGTATGCGCCTGCTCGAATAAACCGCGATGGCGTTTTTTGGCGCCGGTAAATGCGCCGGCTTCATATCCGAATAGTTCGGATTCCAACAGTTCGCGCGGTAAAGCAGCGCAGTTGATTTCCACCAGGGGACCGGAAGCCCGCGTACCGGAATAATGCAGCACCCTTGTCACTTGTCCCTTGCCGGTTCCGGTTTCTCCAGAAATGATCAGGCTTGAAAAAGGGATCTGCGACATTTGCGCGACCATTTCGCGTAGCATAACCATTGCCTTGCTGCTGCCGACCAAGGTATCAAGCGAATATTTGCTGTTTTGTTCCTGGGTTTGGTTGTCCAGTCTGCGTTGTGCCCTGGCACTGCGAGCGGCGCCTTCCACCAGCATGTTCAGCCGGTCAAGCTCACAGGGTTTTTCTATAAAGTCATAAGCTCCCAGGCGGACTGCCCGGACCGAATCGGTAACGCTGCCGTAACCGGTTAAAAATAGCCATTCCGTACTAACAATGGCGTCCTTGATTTGCTCCAGAAAATCCAAGGCATTACCGTCTGGCAGGTTCATATCGGATAATACAACGAGCGGATCGATCACCTGTCCCGATAGGTATTTTTCGGCTTCCGCCAAGGAGCCGGCTAACGTTGTCTCCCATCCCTGCTTGCGAAAAAAACGTGCAAGCTCATTTCCCAGAAGCATTTCATCTTCTATGATTAATAAGCTGTCTCTCATTGGCTGTTTTTTAGAGTGAGCTTGACGCAGGCATGGCCCTGGCTGTTGTTGTTTATTTTCAGCATGCCTCCATGTGACTTTGCAAAACGTTGTACCATCGGAAGCCCCAGGCCTGTGCCGTGTTCTTTATAGCTGGCAAAAGGACGAATGCCTTGCTGTAGAAACGCCTCAGGAAAGCCGGAGCCCGTGTCGCAAATTTCGATTTCAATTTGTTTTTGATGTTGTCTGGCAAAGAGATTGATTTTGCCTTGCTGTTTGCCGATTGATTGTATTGAGTTGAGCAATAGATTCAACAAAGTCTGGCGCAATTCGTTTTCGGGAAGAAACACCATAAAATTTTCGTTGACGTGATAGTCAAAAGTAATGTTTTCTTTTACTTGATATTTCAACAAGGTTAATAAATCGTCAACCAATTGAAATAAGTTGAAATTTTTAGCTTTTTCCGGTGCTTGTTTGGAAAATGCCAGTAATTCATTCAAGCGGCCGGTGAGACGGTTGATTTCGGAATTAACCAGTCTCAGGCGTTCTTCGAAGTCTTCGTTGTCACAGTCGCTCTGCATGTTTTCCAGAGCTACCTGGATGCCGGCGAGCGGGTTGCGCAATTCATGGGCTGCACTGGCCGCAAGTTCGCCGACGGCGGCCAGCCTTTCAGCCCTGGCTAAGCTATGGCTTTGTTCAAGTAAAGTATGCGTGGCGTTGCGGACTTCGTTTTCCAATGAGTGGGTATGGGCCTGGTGTTCCTGTTCCAATTCAGACAAACGGGATACCAGCCGGTTATAACTGCTAAATAGCGGTTGCATGGCCGGATCGATTTGCTCTTGTTCGATAGGTTTTTTTTCACCTTTAGTTAAATTGGCAATCAATTGTTTGAATGCGTTCAAAGGGATAATGATTTGCCGCTTTATAAAATATCGGCCGAACAATAAGAAAGTGATCAAAATTATTATTGGCACGAAGATCGCCAGTTTCATTTCCAATTGGCTGTCGGTATAAACCTGGTCCAGCAGATGTTCCTCCTCCTGGAAAAGCCGGTGCAGCAATTCATGTGACAACAATAACGCTTTGGTAAGGTCTTGCTGGTTCCCTTGTTCGACACTGGCAAACAGGTTTTGAATTTCCTGCAGCAGTTCATTGGTTCCTGCGACTGTAGGGTATTGGTTTTCCAGGAAACGGATAATTTTTTTATGCAGTTCGGAGCGCGGGGTTTTGCGTAGCGAGGTAGGGGAAGAAGTTTGAATATGTTCGTTCAACAATTCAAATATTAATTGTTGCAGTTGGTGACCGTGTTTAATATCTTGGTAAATAATATTAATACGCTGCTGGTTTCTCCAACTGATACTGTCGAGGGCGATCAACTCAATCATGACCAGTAACCCCAGCACGATACTGATTGCGATAACGGGACGGTAAATGAGTTGAAACATGCGCTGCTAAAAAATTGATAGAATCCGGAAAAAGTATAAACCAGCCGGATAATCACAGGACAGGGCTGTCAGGTCAATCATAAATTACCGGCGATTGCGGCTACCTCTCATAAAGAATCAAAGTATCGCGCTTACCATTATGCGCTTTATTTTCCTGTCTCACACGGCTTGGTTTCGGTTTCACTAAAAAAATAAATTCCTAACCTATAACGGTGAACATTGTTTTCGGCATTTTTGTCAGCTTCCTGCAGTTCCAATGAACAGCGATTAATTTTCTTCAGGACTTCCATGCCGCTTTGTTCGGCAAGTTCAGCTATTTTATTAATTGATTCTACAGTCAGTTGATCGTAAAAGACAGCCCGTTCCAGAAAGGGCGGCTTATTACCCAGCATATTATGAGCAGCCGCTGCAATATGATCGTGCAGATTGTCACCAAAAAAATGCGCTTTTTCATCGTAGCCGTTTTCGGGAACAAACGCGTCAATATTAAGACAGACCCGGTCATGTTCGTCTATATTGACGACGCCAAGGTTAAGCCATTCATCCAAAATTGCCCGAGAGCGTATATCCCTGCTGACGGAGGTCACGAGCGCCTCGAATGACTGTTTTCCGCCTTGCTTTATAAGGCGCGGCAGGGGCAATGGACTGCCTTCCTGATCCAGATAATCCTGATTTCCGATCCACCGCGCGACGAGTTGCGTTCCAAGGGGGACCGATTCCGGTATGGCCAGATCATTGTGCCGGGTATTGCGCAAGCGTTTAACTTCTTTGCGGTGTATCCCCGTCAGGAAATTAATCCGGCTGTCTGTTTGTTCTTTTCCCGGAAGTTGGAAATCATTTTCCGCCACTTCAATGAAAATCCCTTTGAGCAGTTCACTCAAAATAGGATAGGTAATGCCGCTGGCCAGTAAGAATTTTACCAGCGGGCGGAATTTTCTGCGCAATGATGCAACCAGGGCAGGGGATGGCTTTGTAATATCGAGCAATGAATTTTTCAGTTCTAAAAAAATAGATATATAATACCATATCTCATTGAAATGGGATGTCTTTCATAACGTAATGAAAAGTTGACGGAAAGCCGGGGCCGTGGTTTTACCCGAAATTAGTCGTTCTTGGCTGTTCTTTGGTTCGCGTAGTCCGAACAAGTGTCAAACAGAATGTTTACGGCCTGTCGGTTGCGGCTGAAGTTACAGGTGATTTCACGCAAATGTTCAAAATATTTACCTGTGGCGGTTTGTCCGGTATCGTGGGTAGCCAGCCAGACGGGGGTCGCTGCGCCTTGCTCCGGCGTTTCATGCCCCCCGAATCCCAGGTTATGACTCAATGTTGAATGGACATCGCCTGGATGGCAGGCGTTTACGGCTATGTAATAGGGCGCAAGCTTTTCTGCAAAAGCGACGCTGAGCATGCGGTTGGCCTGTTTGGATTGCCGGTAAGCCATATCATTGTTATAGCTCCGGCGCAGGAATTCCAAGTCGTTAAGATCCAGGCCGCCGGCCCAATAGCTGGCGACGTTGATTACACGTGCCGGAGCCGACGCTTTTAATATTGCCGTGAATTCGTCCATAAGCCAGAAATAGCCCAGCACATTGGTAGCGAACTGCAATTCAATGCCTTCCGGTGTTTCCTGTCTGCGGCGAGGCGTACAAGCAGCGTTATTGATCAGCACGTGCAGCGGTCCCGTCCATTGCTGTGCCAGTTTCCGGATATCGGCGTATCTGCTTAGGTCGGCGATTGCGTAACGGACCTTAGGGTTTTCGGTTAACCGGATGATCTCATTAACTGTCTGTTCCGCTTTGGCTTCGTTACGGCAAACCAGTACGACTTCCACATTTCGGTCTGCAGCCAATTGCCGGGCGATGGCTTTCCCGATGGCGCCGGTCGCTCCGGTGACCAGAAAAACCCTTGTGCCGGCTGAATTCGCTATTATCGGATTGGAAGACATGTCATAACAGGAAGCAATAAATCAATCAATGATCGAATGACTCTATAACAGTTGTACGCCTTAGGCCTGTTTCACTGGCATTATGCCACGATTATTCACGATAAGATACGGGCTTCTTCAAGACATATCCTGACGGACTTCCCGGTGTTTAAATCCACCCGCTTCAGCGGGTGGTGGTAAACATCAGCCGTTAAAAAGTCCGGACAAATCGACGCCTGTTTCCAGAGGGCTGGCCATAGCGTTAGGAAAAACTTGTGTGCCGGCGCCGGCCTGCATCCAGTCGCAAGCTGCGGACAGAATCCTCTCGATCGAAGTCAATCCGGTAATGTCCGCCCCCGGCGTCCGGTAAGGCGTCAACCCGCCGGCATCGGGTGTAATTTACCGTTGGGGAAACATTTCACCGTTGACGCCGCCGGTCACGTCCTTGCCGATCTGTATCGAATAGCCGCCCCGTCCGTGGTCGGTTCCATTGTCGCCGTTGGCTGCCAATTGCCTGCCGAAATCGGTGGTAAAGCAACAAACGAGGTTGTCTTGGGCGGGGCTCGCTTGGTAGGGCAACAGCGCCAACTCCTCCTTTAAGGTTGCCAATGCACCGCTATCGGCAGCGCCGAATAGATCCTGCAAATTGTCTTCGATGGCGGCTTTTTGATTACCGTGGGTGTCCCAATGTTCGTAGCGCATGGAAACAATGCGCATATTCAACACATCCGGAACCAGGCAGCAATCGTAGAGGTTCATGCATTGCTGCCTGAATTGATTATCGTGCAGGTTAAGATCGGCCAGTCTCGTTGAGGCCGGGCATTGTTCCAGGCGGGCGCTGACCACATAGCCGAAGGCGCGCAACGCTTCATTATGCTGAAAAAACAAATGGTACGGCCAGTTGCAGGGTTTTTCCGTTTTTGTTTCAACGCTGCGTGCCTGATAGTAAGTGCTAAGCGAGCGGGTCAATACATTGTACGAACCGGTCGGGCTGCTGTTGGGATTGGTATTAGGCAGTGCAATATCGCGGGTATCTTTGGCGTGAATGACCTGTTGTAGACGATCGCTGCTGTTGGTGCCATTGCAAAACACCGATATCTCATGGCTTAACTCGATGCTGTTAGGGGTGTTTTCCAGGATTTCCGCCAGCCGTCCGCCCCAGCCGTCACGTTCATAAAGCAATTGACCAAACTCCGGTTCGCCGATATTGATGTTGAGCTGCGATTGGTCATGAGGGCGAATGGTGGAGCAGAATGCATTGGCAATCACGGCGACATTGCCGGCATCAAATTGCTCTTTCAGCCAGGGGCATTTGTTGTGGATGCCGAATTGCAAACCGGTACCGCTATCGGTTGCCAACAGATATTCGTTGGCGAATGCGTCACTATAACTGCCGTAATTTTGGCCCTGACTATTGTAAATGCCGATACGTGCATTCCAGAAGGCATCAGCGTATGCGCTTCCCGGAGCAGGCGCGAACAAATAGCGCAAATCCGCGCCGCCGTATAACATAATATTGACCAGTGTCTTGGGTAGGTCCGTTACCGAATAGTCGGCCAATGCCCGAATGGGAAAAGTGGTGCCTAAACCGGTTGCCCCCAGTGCGGCACTGCTGTACAGCATATATCTGATAAATTGTCTTCTGTTCATGTCATTTTCCCTCCAATGCGAACATATAGGGTGTCATTGCAATAAAGTTCACGGCTAGGCCGACCCGCTGGTTACCGACGCTACTGTTCAGGTCCAGTTGCGCCTGTGCATGGATCTGATTGATCCGGTTCAGCGGCGGTCGAGCGATTTCCGCCGAAGAGTTAATTGTTTCCGGATGATTCGGGTCGACCGTGTAGCCGAAATCCAGGCCCGTCGCCAGCAATGCGTAGATTTGTACTTGGGCGACGAGGTCAAAGTTTTTGCCTCCGTCCGCTATAAAACGATTCCATAACCATTCGGCTACCTGATCGACGGCGTGATCGTCCTGGCTATTGACCGGTATGACTGCGCCCCAATATTTATGCCAGGTTATATCGTGTGTCGGGTCGTCGTCTACCGGGTATGATTGGATTGTGCGTCAGAGATACAACGGCGCTTTGACGGTGATATCGAACGCATTTTTAAAAATATAACGGTTGTTGGCGGCCTACAGACCGGTTTGTCCGCCGAAAACATCGTGAACCGGCTCAAACACTTCCGCACCTTGCAGTTGCATCGGAAGGCGCGCCGATTCCCGGCTGCGGCGCGCATAGCTTTCTTCGTTGCTGAGTAAATTGCTGTTTTGCAGGGTCAGATTGCGGTCAAAAGCGGTTCGGTATTTGTAAGTCGACGGATTATGAAAAATTGTGGAGATGGCGTACCAGCGGATAAATTGCAAAATATCGTAATTTGCCAAACGCCACAGATAACGTAGCGCTGCTCTTTTATAGTAATTATTTTGGTGGCCGTAAGCGCGTGCGACTGCGGCAGTGGCGGCAGCTGTAGCCAATGTCTCAGTGAGATTTCTACCCTGATTGAGGGAGGTGATGATACTGTCGTAATAGTCGCGCATCAGCGCGGCTTTCGTTTTATGAGCGCTGATTGCTGCTTGGTAGTTGGTCAGATAGAATGCGGCTTTATGCAGAAACGGATTACAGCCGCGGGTATTGATGGCCTGGATCCAGGTGCGTTGCAGGTTGGCTATGCTCAATTGTTGTCCGACATTGAGCGTGCCGTAGAGATCGCGCTCGTCGTAGCGTTGCGGGTTATCCGGTGCATCGCTGCTCCAAAACGACTGTAACGTCTGCAACCGGGCACAGTGATCCGCCGTTGCATCTTCAACAGGGGAAAGCCTATTGTTGACGATGTCGAAATTCAGCATTTCCTGTATCGCTTGAACCGGGTCCCTATTTGCCCAGTCTGCAATCTGACGGTCTGATGCAAAGCCTCCGTAGGCGAAACTGTGTAGCACTTTGCGTATCGCCGGTTCGTCCCAGTCTGCGCTGTTGACCATGGTAAACGTTTCCGCTTCGGTGTCATAACTGACTGCCGCAGTCGCTGTTCCGGGCGAATAAAGCCCGACTGCCGTCAGGCACACGGGCAAAAGTCTGGTTAATTTCAGTTTCACTTGGTTTCTCCTTGTGCTGGAATGAAAATTAGCTTGTCGAATGGAATTGCCGGGAAACGTCAAGACTATGTGTACAGGTAGTTGAGTTTTTCATGACGACAATGATGTTTCCCGTTTGCCGTTAATTTATCGCTTGCTCCTATATTGTTAGGCAACTACATCAGCTATAACGTTTGATAATCAGGTTGGTTGACACGTCAAGAAAAAATTTTCGGCAACGCCGTCTACCCCGGATAATTTCAAACTCTGGTAAACTGAGTGTAGGGTTTTGTTGATATTGGAATAGATTCCGGACTGGCGGTGATGGAGCAATCCAACCCCATTGGATACCCAATTTATCCGCCAGAGCGGTTTTTTATACGGGATTTAACTTGATATTTCTGTTAAAGTTATAAAGGTATCTTTCGATAGGGCAAACAAAATTTCTGTCCATTTTATGGGACGATGTAACCAAAAAAGGTTAATTCCGGTGTGGAGGAGATTGCTTGTCGTTTGTTGAAGTTATTGACAAAAAATCATTAGAGGAGAATCAAATGCGTAAATTTCTTTTATTGTTTCCAATGTTATTTTTTTTGACGGCCAATGCACGGGCGGAAATCGCTCCGGTGAAAGTCATTGGTGCAACGACTGTCGATACGATGTTTGCGAAAGGGCTTTGGGATAAAGGAAATATTACTTTTATCGATGTGCGCAAGGAAGCCGATTATAAAGCCGGCCATATACCCAAGGCCAAGCATTTAAGCCTGGACAATTTAACCAGTGAATCGTTAAGTGCGGTTGTCAAAAAAGACCAGCCGGTGCTGTTTTATTGTAACGGCGTGACCTGTACGGCCAGTTCGCAAGCCGTTAAAAAAGCATTGGAATGGGGTTGGACCAGTGTCTTTTATTATCGTAAAGGCATGCCGGCTTGGAAAGGCGCCGCTTTGGAAGTGGAAAAATAAAAACAGGCAAGATAAAAAAGTCCTATGGTGGTATAGGACTTTTTTATCGATTTTGAGTCATTACGCACATCCCTGTGCAAAGCATGTTAAGCCTGTAACGCTTTTAATACCGCCTGCATGCTGTCATTGGCATCGCCGAACAACATCTGCGTGTTTTCATGAACAAACAACGGGTTGTCGACACCGGCATAACCTGAGGCCATACTGCGTTTCAACACGATGGTATGTGCGCCTTTCCAGCATTCCAGAACCGGCATGCCGGCAATCGGACTGTTCGGATCGTCAAGTGCGGAGGGGTTGACGATATCGTTGGCTCCGATAACGATAGTGACATCCACATCGGGGAAATCCTCGTTAATTTCATCCATTTCAAACACAATGTCGTAAGGTACTTTTGCTTCCGCCAACAGCACGTTCATGTGTCCCGGCATCCGGCCGGCAACCGGATGAATTCCGAAGCGAACGGTTTTGCCTTTATCGCGTAAAATTTTGGTGATTTCATTGACGGTATGCTGTGCTTGGGCAACCGCCATGCCATAACCCGGTATGATCATGATGTCTTTTGATTCTTTCAACAGATCGGCCGTTTCTTGGGCGCTGATTTCGACTACTTCACCTTCAACCGTCGCTGCGGCCCCACCGGTACCGGTGCCGAATCCGCCGGCGATGACACTGACAAAATGGCGGTTCATCGCCCGGCACATGATGTAGCTTAGGATCGCGCCGCTACTGCCCACCAACGCACCGGTGACGATCAGCAAGTCGTTATTGAGCATAAAGCCGGTGGCCGCTGCAGCCCATCCGGAATAGCTGTTGAGCATCGATACCACAACGGGCATATCGGCTCCGCCGATGGCCATCACCATATGTACGCCGAAAGCCAATGCGATGATTGTCATCAGCAACAAGGGGAAGGTCCCGCCGCCGCTTTCGGCGCCTTGCAGAAATACCGAGCCTAACCAGATTGAGATAAGCAATAAACCCAGGTTCAACCAGTGGCGGGCAGGCAATAGTATCGGTTTGCCGTCGATTTTACCGCTCAGTTTGCCGAACGCGATGACCGAGCCGGAGAAGGTGACCGCCCCGATTAAAACTCCGATGTAGATTTCCACTTCATGGATGGTCTTTTCAACGCCGCTGAATGCGGCAGAAGGGTCCATAAAATTGGCATAACCGACAAATACCGCAGCAAGACCGACGAGGCTGTGCATGATGGCGACCAGTTCCGGCATTTGCGTCATTTCCACTTTAAATGCCGCTTTGGCCCCGATAGTGCCGCCGATTAACAGGGCAATGATCAGTATCACGTACGCATTGACCGCATCGCTCATAATTGTGGCAACGATAGCGATTATCATGCCGATCATGCCGTACACATTCCCCCGCCTTGCGGTTTCCTGGTTACTCAGTCCTCCCAGACTTAAGATGAACAGGATTGAAGCGGCAATGTAAGACATTGTAACTAAACCTTGAGACATGTTCTTACTCCCCTTATTTCCTGAACATTTCCAGCATGCGGCGGGTTACTAAAAAACCGCCGGCGATGTTGATTGAAGCAATTAGAATGGCGAGCCCGGCCAGCACGGTGATAAAGAAGCCGGGTGCGGATATTTGTACCAACGCGCCGATAACGATAATACCGCTAATCGCGTTGGTGACACTCATCAACGGTGTATGCAGGGCCGGGGTGACATTCCAGATTACCTGGTAACCGACAAAACAGGCCAGCACAAATACCGTAAAGTGGGTCATGAAAGAGGCGGGAGCAGAGGACCCCACCGCGAATAACGCCAATCCGCCTAAAACCATCGGCAATAGCTGCTTGACCGGCTCGGGAAGCAGTGATTTCTTTTCCTCTTTCTTCACTTCGGCAACCGCCGGCGCTTCGGTTTGCGGTGCCGGAGCCGCGCTTATCTTCGGCGGCGGAGGCGGCCAGGTGATTTCACCTTGATTGATGACCGTTGTGCCGCGAATCACCTCATCGTCCATATTGATATTGACTTCACCGTTCTTTTCCGGGCTCAGTTCGGTGAGCAGATGGCGCAAGTTGGTGGCATACAATTGACTGGATTGCGCTGCCATGCGGCTAGGCAAATCGGTGTAGCCGATAATGGTGACGCCATGTTTGACGACTGCCTTATTCGCTTCGGTCAGCTTACAGTTTCCGCCTTGCTCCGCTGCCAAGTCTACGATGACGCTGCCAGGTTTCATGCTTTCAACCATGCCTTCAGTAATCAGTTCCGGCGCCGGTTTGCCTGGAATCAGGGCGGTGGTGATGATGATATCGACCTCCATTGCCTGGCGGGCAAACAACTCCATTTCCGCCTTGATGAATTCGTCGGACATGGTTTTGGCATAACCGCCTGCACCGCTGCCGTCTTCTTCAAAATCAAGCATTAAAAATTCAGCATCCATACTTTCGATTTGTTCTTTGACCTCAGGGCGTGTATCGAATGACCTGACGATTGCGCCCATGCTTTTGGCAGCACCGATTGCCGCCAGGCCGGCAACGCCGGCGCCGATGACCAGCACTTTGGCCGGCGGAACTTTCCCGGCGGCGGTAATTTGCCCGGTAAAAAATCGGCCGAAATGTTGTGCCGCCTCGACTACCGCTCTGTAGCCGGCAATATTTGCCATTGAGCTCAGTGCATCAAGTTTCTGCGCGCGGGAAATACGCGGTACACTATCCATTGCGAGGACGGTCGCTTTTTTCGCCGCAAGCTTTTTCATCAGGTCTGGATTTTGGCCCGGCCAGATAAAACTGATCAGGTTACCCCCTTCAGGGAGTAGTTCAATCTCGTCGATTGCCTGTTCCGGATGTTTTTCCGGCGGACGGACTTTCATGACCAGGTCGGAACTGCTCCACAGTGTTTTAGCGTCTGCGACAATTTCAACGCCGGCTTCCCGATAGGCGTCATCGGAAAAATTAGCCCCGTTACCGGCACCGGACTCAAGACAAACGCTGAATCCCAGTTTTTGTAATTGTTCTGCTACTGCAGGTGTTGTCGCAACTCGCTTTTCGCCACTGTGAATTTCTTTCGGAATACCGATTTTCATTATATCTCCTCTTCACAATATGAGAGTTAAAGGCGTGAATAGCCAAGTTATTATTTTTTTCGAGAGGAAGAATTGTGCTACAGATGTGCGACAAATCCTTTCCCAGAAAGGAGCATAGGGGATTGAGTTTTAATTTGCAATGTGATATCAAATTTTTTAGGCAAAAAATTGCGTGATCTTGATCTGTCCCCGCTTGTTTATTATTTCGTTCCGCATGGAGCGATCGGTAAATAGCTGGAGATGAGATTTACCATTATTGCCGGTGTCGTTTATCTTTGCCGGCCTGTTGGGTATTTCTTGTCGCTGCGTTAAAATTGGGTTGCCAAAGACAGGGTAAATTTTGTACCGTGAACGATGTTTTTAAGTAAGGATTTTATCGAAACTGCTGAAGGCCTGGTTTTTGCAGTGGTGGAACATGGCTTGGAACAGGGCCGGGTGCTTTGTTTTTTGCGTTATGTCAGAGAAGGTTCGACATGGCAAAAATATTCCACTCTGCAGGCCAATTCCTTTTTGCAAAGCACTTACCCGCAATATTTGTATTATTCAATCGCCAAAGATGTTCATCTGCATGCTGTTCCACCGGCAAAGATTGTTTGCCATCACCAACCCAGGCCCAGGCTGCAGACCTTGTTGCACAGTACTGACCTTGATGCAGTTGAAAGCGACTTGAAGCGGTTGTGTGTGTTATATCGGGGACAAGGACTTAATATGCAGGCCCTGGGAGTTACCGGCTCGCTATTGATTGGAGCGCAAAAACCGAATTCCGATATCGATTTGGTGGTTTACGGCCGCGAACATTTTTTTCAAGCCAGGAGTATCACCCAACGGCTTCTTGCGCAACATGAACTACAAAGTTTGCAGCAACAGGCATGGCTCTCGACCTATCAACGGCGATCATGTGAATTGACTCTCGAAGAATATATTTGGCATGAGCGTCGAAAATTTAATAAAGCGCTGGTTAACAATCGCAAGTTTGATATAAGTTTGATTGCGGATGAGACGCAGGCAGAGCCGATAAAATTTAACAAGCAAGGCAGGATAACAATTCGAGCGTTAGTGGCGGATGATTCCCATGCCTATGATTATCCGGCCAGATTTATCATTGATCACGAGTTGGCCAATGAATGTGTGAGTTATACGGCGACCTATACCGGTCAGGCGGTCAGCGGCGAATGTATAGAAATCAGCGGGTTTTTGGAAATATCGGAACAGGGCGTGCGGCGCATGGTTGTCGGTTCCAGTCGTGAAGCACAGGGTGAATATATTAAAGTAATCCGATAACGATGCAACGATTACCTGACATTACCGCAGTGATTCTCGATATGGATGGTTTGGTGCTGGATACAGAGACCAGCTATTGCAGCGCCTGGAAAGAAGCGGCGCGATCCTTGGGCTTTAATCTCAGTGATGCGTTTTGCAGGTCGTTAACCGGCCTGCATTACCAAATGGTGGAACGGAAACTTGTCGATTATTGCGGAGGCGGTCTGCCTTTGGCAGCATTTCGTGAGCGGAGCGCAAGTTATTGGCGGCAACAAGTCGAACAACACGGGATACGCATTAAACCGGGTTTCGACCGATTATACAGCCTGTTGCATCAGTCGCGCCTGCCTTATTGCCTGGCAACCAACAGCCGTATGGTCAATACGATGGAATGCTTGCGTTATGCCGGGATCGACACGTTATTTACCCGCATCGTTTGCCGTGATCATGTCGCGGCTGCAAAACCGGCGCCGGATATTTTCTTTAAAGCAGCCGAATGCCTGGCAACGCCCATTGATAACTGTCTGATCGTGGAAGACTCGCATATCGGCATTCAGGCCGCCGAGCGTGCCGGCGGCTTTTCCGTATTGGTCCCTTCGGTTTTACCGGTTAAGCCGGAAACGCTATTGCTTGCGGATAAAACGGTATCGAATTTGTACGAATTGGCGGAATTATTACGTACAGGAATCACAAAATAGTGCTGTGTTAATGTATAATTCCCTATTTTTTTTAGAGAAATTAGTTATAGATTCCTTTGAAGACTCAGTATTCTAAAGTTACCGTCATTGCACCGGCAAGGCTGCATATGGGATTTATTGATTTAAGCGGAGCTTTAGGCCGCCATTTCGGCAGTATCGGTGTTGCCCTGAATGATATAACCACCCGGCTGACGATGGTCAATGCCGGACAATGCGCGGTTTCCGGCTATGCTTCGAATCGTGCATTGCAATGTACAAAAAAACTCTGCGGTGCGCTGCAGGTGCGGGATAATCTTAAAATCGACATTAAATCAGCGATACCTGAACATGTGGGACTGGGTTCTGGCACCCAAATGTCCCTGGCGATCGGCATGGCGATCAATTCCCTTTATGGTTTGGGACTGACAGTGAGGGATATCGCCCAACTGACCGACCGCGGTGCCCGTTCCGGGATCGGAATCGGCGTTTTTGAGCAAGGCGGGCTGGTAGTCGATGGCGGCAGGGGCAGTAATACGCTGACTCCGCCGGTGGTTTCGCACATTGATGTGCCCGAACACTGGCGTTTTTTATTGGTTTTTGATAAACGTGGTCAAGGCCTGCATGGCGCGCAGGAAATTGCCGCCTTTGAAACGTTACCCGATTTTCCGCAACAGGAAGCGGCGCGCTTGTGTTATTTGCTGATGATGCAAGGGCTGCCGGCCATCGCTGAAAACGACATTGTCAAGTTCGGCGAGGTCATCAGTCAAGTGCAGAGATCGGTAGGCGAGCATTTTGCAGCGGCACAGGGCGGCGTATTTACCAGTCCTGAGGTCGGCCAGGTGATGGATTGGCTGGCCGCGCAAGGGGCGGTTGCAATAGGACAAACATCCTGGGGGCCAACCGGGTTTTGCGCTGTTGCCGATCCACACCGGGCGGACATGTTAAAACACGACGCCGAACAGCGGTTCGGGCATTTGAATACCCTAGAATTTATGTCGGTCAGCGCAAGAAACAGTGGCGGTGACGTGATTGTCGAATAATCAACTGCTGATTGTTGCCAACTCCGCCAGAATGTTGGCGCAATCGGCGCGCAAGGCGGGTTACGTGCCCTTGGTGATCGATTTATTCGGCGACGGGGATACCCGGGAGGCGGCAAAGGACGTTATTGTAATCGACAGCCTGGAGCCTGCGGCATTGTCATCCGCTTGCGACCGGATCATCGGCCGAAACCGGATTTGCGGCGTCGTTTACGGCAGCGGTTTGGAATGTTATCCGCAAACTCTGACATTATTGGCGGCAAGCTTTAAGCTGTTGGGAAATACACCCGATACCTTCGAAAAGATTCAAAATAAAACGCAGTTCTTTGCGATTTTGGAACAACTGAATATCACGTTTCCTGAGGCCCGCTTTATCGCTCCCGATGATGCCGGAAAGTGGTTGATAAAACCGTTCGCCGGCCAAGGGGGGCAGCATATTAGACATTACCGCGAACCGACTTCACCTATACGTTCAACGCGCCCACCGGGCTGCAAACTTGCCGCGCATGATCAGGGTTTTTACTGGCAGCGATATGTGTCCGGTCAGCCAATGTCGGTGCTTTTTCTGGCAGATGGTCAAAACCAGCGGATCATCGGGTTTAATCGGGAATGGTCTTTGCCCGGCAGTTTTGTGTTTTCAGGAATAGTTCACGACGCAGAATTTCCGGAGGGACAGCGGCGGCTGATCGAAAACTGGCTGCAAAAATTGGTGCCTGTTTTTAAATTAAAAGGATTGAACAGCCTGGATTTTATTTGGGATGGAAAGCGGTGCCGGGTGTTGGAAATCAACCCGCGGCCATCGGCCAGTATGGCTATTTACGAAAACGACTATACCGACGGACTGTTAAATGAACATCTCAAGTGTTGCCGTGGGCAGCTTAGCCGCTATACGCCTCAGACAAATAAAACGATTCAAGCCTACCGGATTGTTTACGCTGAAAGGGATATGCGTATTACCGGCAACATTGACTGGCCGTTATGGTGTATGGATAGACCCTATGCTGCTTGTATAATTCGCGCGGGCAGGCCGATTTGCAGTATTATGGCAGCCGGAAATTGTTTGCGGGAAGTATATCGGCTACTGCAGACAAGACAACAACTTGTGATCAATAAATTTAGAGAGTGAATGAATGATGGAATACACTGCCAGCGTTAACAAACTGACACAACCGTTGGTTAAAGCATTAATTGACAACGCGGACAAATTACGAATTGAGGTGCGGAAGCTGGAAAACGGCTGCACTATTGTCGATGCCGGAATCAATGTGCCGGGCGGCATTGAAGCGGGTCGCTTGATTACCGAAATTTGCCTGGGTGGCATGGGTAATGTGACGCTTTCGCACAGTCCTTACACGGGCAATTGGCCTTTAACGGTGAATGTCCATACCGGAAATCCGGTATTGGCATGTCTGGGCAGTCAATATGCAGGCTGGAGTTTATCGCATGAGAAATATTACGCGCTGGGTTCCGGTCCAGCACGGGCGATTTCCGCGAAAGAAGAGCTGTTCGCCGAATTAGGCTATAAAGATGACGCGGAAGAAACCGTCCTGGTCATTGAAAATGATAAAATTCCGCCGTTGGCAATCGTCGAGAAAGTTGCGGCAGCGTGTCGGGTTGCGCCATCCGCCCTGACTGTCATCGTTACTCCTACCAGCAGTCTGGCGGGGTGTGTGCAGGTAGTAGGGCGGGTCTTGGAAGTGGCAATGCATAAAGCCCATGAATTGCATTTTCCGTTGCAAGACATCATTGACGGGAGCGGCAGTGCTCCGATTTGCCCCCCCCATCCTGATTTCATACAGGCGATGGGGCGCACCAATGATGCAATTTTGTTTGCCGGGCAAGTGCACCTTTTTGTCAAAGGCAGCGATCAGGCTGCCGAACAATTGGCCAATGAATTACCCAGTTCCACTTCAAAAGACTATGGCAAGCCGTTTGCGCAGATCTTCAAAGAATACGATTTTGACTTCTTTAAAGTCGACGGTATGTTGTTCAGCCCTGCCAGTGTCATTGTAACCGCATTGGAGTCCGGGAACAGTTATCATGCCGGTCAATTGGACGAAGCGCTATTGAATAAATCTTTCGGAGCCTGATTAGATGGGGCGGATTGCCATTTTTACCGATGACCCGGGCTGGCATGGGGCCAGATTGCGCCAGGCTTTTGCCGGGCGTGGCTATGTGAGTGACTACGTTTCGCTGACCGAATGCCGGATCTGCGTCGATGCCCAATCCTTGCCGATTATCATTCCCGGTTTTGAACAGGCTTTGCCTGACGGGGTATTTGTCAGGGGAGTGCCGGGCGGTTCGCTGGAAGAAGTGGTTTTTTATCTTGATATTCTGCATGCGTTAAAAAAAATGGGTATCCCGGTTTATAACGACGGTCACGCCATTGAGCGCAGCGTCGATAAGGCGATGACCAGTTTTTTACTGCGGCATGCCGGTATCCCGACGCCGTTGACCTGGGTTGTCCGTAGCCGATCGGAAGCATTGGCGATTGCCGAACGAGAGCTGGAACAAGGTTTTGATTTGGTGACTAAACCGATATTCGGATCCCAGGGCGAGGGCTTACGACGCTTTAATAAAATGGCTGATCTGTTTTGGCTGACCGGTAGTCACGGTATTTATTATTTGCAGCGGTTTGTCGAGTCTGAAGGCGACGGCTATTCCGATTGGCGGGTGTTTGTCATGAACGGCCGGGTGATTGCGGCAATGCTGCGTAAAGGCGTTTGCTGGCTGAATAATATTGCGCGCGGCGCCAGCTGTGAAGCCGTTCAAACGGATAGTACTATAGTCGCGTTGGCCTTGCGGGCGGTGCATGCCTTGCAGATGGATTATGCCGGCGTCGATATTATCCGCGATCGTGACGGAAATTATTCGGTGATCGAAGTCAATAGCATTCCTGCCTGGAAAGGGCTGCAGAGTGTTTGCGGGGTAGACGTCGCTGAGTTATTGGCCGATGATCTGATCAGTCGCTATTTGAATCAGGATAAAACCTTACAAGGGGCTGCGGTTTGATAGGCTTCATTGCTCGCGAGCGACTGATAGAAAGTTATCAATTTGCATGCGAAATGGATGTGCAGGCTTTTAAACCCGGCAATGTCAGCGTGTATGCCGATGGTCACGATATGACCGTGGCAGACTTCCGAATGAGCGCGCAAGCGAGCGCCGAACCGATTACCAATCCGGATTATTCGTTGGGCGAAAAAATCTATTTTGCGGTTAAAGCGACCAGGGAAGCGGTCGGCTGTAATACAAATTTAGGTATCATTTTGTTATGCGCACCGATGTTGCATGCACTGCTTAATCAGCCGCAAGCAAAGTCGCTCAGGTCAGCGTTAAGCGAGGTTATCGCATCTACCACGGTGGCAGACGCGGATTGGGTGTTTCGCGCCATTACCTTGGCCTCCCCCGGGGGGCTGGGAGAGGCAAAAGAGCAAGATGTACGGGAAAAACCGCAAGTCACATTAACCCAAGCCATGGTGATAGCCGCGGATAAGGATCGCATCGCATTTCAATACAAAACAAATTATAAAGATATTTTTGATTTTGCTATTTTCAGGTATAATGATACACTCTATCGGTGGGGGGGTAGTGATTGGGCGGCATCAGCGGTTTTTGCCGGGTTGTTGCGCCAATTTCCGGATAGTCACATCGAGAGAAAATACGGCAATAAATTCACCGGGATGGTGGCGGCCAGAATGGCTTTGATTGACCGGGAACTGTCAAGAACCGATAGGCCTGAACGATTGCAAGAGATGCTGTTGAATACAGACCAAGAGTTCAAGTCTGCAGGGCTCAACCCGGGTACTACTGCTGATCTGACAGTTGCGACTGTTTTGGCGGCGTATCTGGACAAAATGCTCAATAAGAAAAAATTTTAACTTTCCAGGGTATCGTATGCGCATTGGTTTTTGAAAAAAGCGATGAATGCTACGCACCTACATTAAAGTTTTTTGATATTTAATTCATTACTTTTTTTATTCTTTTTTGTTCATAGGAGACAACTAGCATGGCAAAAATTAACAACACTCGCGTAGGCGAATCTCTCGTAGGTGACGGCAACGAAGTGGCTCATATCGACTTGATCATCGGTCCTAGAGGTTCGGCAGCTGAATCTGCGTTCGCTAACTGCTTGACAAATAATAAAGACGGGTTTTCAAGCCTGTTGGCTGTTGTCGCTCCTAACCTGATGGTGAAGCCGGCAACTGTAATGTTCAACAAAGTTACAATTAAAGGCTCAAAACAAGCTGTTCAAATGTTTGGTCCTGCTCAACGCGGTGTTGCCATGGCTGTAGCTGATTGTGTTGAAAACGGCACAATCCCGGCAGACGAGGCTGATGATTTATTTGTTGCAGTCGGTGTGTTCATTCACTGGATGGCAGAAGACGATGCAAAAATCCAGCAATACAACTATGAAGCAACTAAAGAAGCTCTTGAGCGCGCTATTGCCGGAACTCCAACAGCAGCCGAAGTTGTTAAAGGTAAAGCCACAGCACAACATCCTTTCGCTGCTAACTAAGTTTTATATAGCTTCAGGATATAAGGAAAATACCCCGGCTCGGCCGGGGTATTTTTTTGCGGCAACATTTTAGCTATCGCTGCTCAAGACTCAGATTAAGAATTTCCAACCTTCCTATCTGCTTGGTATGCAGGGCCCCGGCAATCAGTGCCTGGCGAATACCTGATTTTTTCAATTTCGATAAATCATCATAGTGTCTGATTCCGCCGGCGGCAATGAAATTTTTATCGGGGTAGTTTTGGTAAAAAAACGCCAGTTTTTGAAAGTCGGGTCCGGTGAGAGTGCCGACCCTGGCAAGCGTCATGATGATGACGTCTGCCGGCCAGTATTGTTCATTACTGAATAATTGTTCCGGTCCGAGTTTTTTTTCCATCGAAAAATCCAGTGATAAAATCCACTGTGAGCAACAGTCCGTTAATGCGTCAAGATCAGTTTCCCTTAATGCTTCGCTGCCGACTATCGGAACGTAATTAGCCAGGGAAGGGGTACGCTCTAAATTGCGAAAGGATCCGTTATCGATCCAGAAATTGATGTCGGGATAAGAGCGCAGTAGTTCTGTGATAAGTCTTCGATTATTTCCCTGGCCCATAATCGAATTTAAATCGGCGACATAGACGCTTCTAAAATCCGCGATATGCAAAAAACTGTCAATTACGGCAAATGGGTCGCTGGACTGGCACAGCGGGGTATTAACCGGGCGGTATTCGGAGCGTTTACCTTGGATGGCGTAAACCGCTTGGTTTTCTTTAATATCGATGACGGGAATAATCTGCATTCCGGACCGGTTGCATCAAAATAATCCTAATTGGACTTGCGCCACGTCCGACATCATTTCGCGCGACCACGGCGGATCAAGCACGATTTCCACAATGACTGAAGCAACTCCCGGTAACGCCCGAATGCTTTTTTCCACATCACTTTGGATAACCGGTCCCATGCCGCAGCCCGGCGCAGTCAGGGTCATCCGAATATGCACGTCGTTTTTGCCGTCTTTGGCCGGTGTCACCCGGCAACTGTATACCAGGCCAAGATCAACGATATTAACCGGGATTTCAGGATCATAAACGGTTTTCATTACTTCCCAGCAGTTTTGTTCCACTGCTTCGGGACTGGTTTCCGATACCAAGGTACGTAACTCATGTGAATCTTTGCCCAATGCGTCGGCATCGGCGCCCGAAATCCTAACCATGTGGCCTTGCTCGGTTACCACCGTGTAATTATTGCCCAGAGACTGATGTAAGGTGATTTGTTCCCCTTTTTTCAGTGTTCCGTGATTGCCGTCGGGAATCGTGATGATATTGACGTCACGGGTTAAAGTAATGGTCTCTCTTTCACTCATAATGTTGATTGCGTCGGTATTTTAAAGGTTGGGGCATCAATGAATTGGCCGTTAACGCCGATACTTTGCGGACCGAATAGATAGATGTAAAGCGCTTCCAATGAATTTGGTTTAGGCAGCTTGCTTTTGTTTTCCGCCGGGAAAGTACGCTTTCTCAGCGGTGAATCAATAGGGCCCGGTATCAGGGTATTGACGCGGATTTTACCGGCGGAGTCCAATTCGTCGGCTAATATTTTGGCAAATCCTTCCACGGCAATTTTCGATACGCCGTAAGCGCCCGAATAAGCTTTGCCGGTTCTTGCCGCTGAATCGGAGGTGAAAACCACCGATGCATGTTCGCTTTTTTGCAGCAAGGGTAGTAAAACCCGGGTCAACAGAAAAGGGACATTTAAATTAAGGTTGAGTGTTTGCGCCCAGATCAGTGTTTTAATGCATGTTATCGGTCCGGAAATGCCGGAATCGACTGCCGAGTGCAGCAGGCCTTGCAAAGCACCGTACTTATTGTCCAGTGTGTCAGCCAATTGCAGATATTGATCTTCGCTGGCGCCGGCAAGATCGAACGGATAGATTGCCGGTTCAGGCGCGCCGAGCGCGGTTATCTGGTCGTAAACGGCTTCAAGGGCGGGAATCTTTTTATCCAGCAGAATGATGTTCGCTCCTTGTCCGGCCAATGCCAGCGCCGCTGTACTGCCCAGGCCGCCGGCCGCTCCGGTGATAAGAATGGTATGATCTGTCAAGGTTTTCATTTACAAGCCTAACCAGGATAAAATTTCGGACGGATGGCTGATCAGCGCATCGGCATGCCAGGATGAGGGGTCGTCTTCAGGCTTAAGATATCCGTAAACAGCCGCTAATGTTTTCATACCCGCCCGCTTGCCTGCTTCGATATCATGTGCGGAATCGCCGATATAAAGGCATTCGTCGGCAGTGACGCCGGCCCGCCGGCATGCTTCCAACATCGGTTCCGGGTGCGGTTTGCTGTTGCCGGTGGTATCACCGCTGATGATGCAGGCGGCCCGGCAGGTCAGTTTGAGTTCATCCATTAACGGGTTGGTAAAACGTTCAAGTTTGTTGGTGACTATGCCCCATTTAATGCCATGCTTCTCCAGCACCGCAAGTAGGTTTTCCATGCCGGGGAAAAATACGGAATGTTCGGCAATATTGTTTTCATAATCGTCGAGCATAAACTCAAGTATTTTGCCCAGCAGCGCTGGGTCAGCAGTATTATCCAGGCATTGGCGTACCATGGCCGCGGCGCCGTAAGAAATATACGGCCTGACTTGCTCGTCGCCGACCGGCTGCAGACCTTCGTTACGCAAGGCCCGATTCAGTGAACAGATTAAATCAGGTGCAGTGTCCAGCAGCGTGCCGTCAAGATCAAACAAAATGCAGGCAAATTGCATAAAGGATTATAGCGGCCGTTGAACAGCGATCAAATAGTTCACACTGATATCTTTACCCAGGCTAAACCGTTTACTCAGCGGATTATATTGAATGCCGGTTATGCCGCGCATTTCCAGACCGGAATTTCTGCACCATTGGCTTAATTCGGACGGTTTGATAAAGGTTTTATAATGATGCGTGCCTTTGGGCAGCATTCTCAGCACATATTCGGCACCTAAGATTGCCAACAACCAAGCTTTGAGTTGACGGTTCAACGTGGAAAAAAACACGAAGCCGCCCGGTTTAACCAGAGCGGCGCACGCTGCAACGATTGATGCGGGGTCGGGAACATGCTCCAGCATTTCCATGCATGTGACATGGTCGAAAGCGGCAGGTTGTTGTTCAGCCAAAGCCTCGGCACTGATTTTTAGATAGTTAACCTCAACACCTGAGTCGAGGCCATGCAGATCGGCGATATCGATCAGTTGTTCACTCAGATCGATCCCGATAACGTCAGCACCGTATCTTGCCAGTCCTTCACTTAGAATTCCGCCGCCGCAGCCAACATCAACGATTCGTTTACCTTCAATTTCGGCGTATTCACGGATAAAGCGAATGCGCAACGGATTGATGTCATGCAGGGTTTTGAAATCGCCTTGCGGGTCCCACCAGCGTTCAGCCAGCGAACCAAACTTATTGATTTCGTGAGGGTGTACGTTCTCAGTTGCTATCATTGATCATTAAATCCTGAATAGAATTTTATATAGTATACTGTATTACTAGGTTATTCGTCATTGCTTGATACACACGGCATCAAATTTTGGGTTTATGTCCCTAAGGCCGTTTTTCACCGTTATCAGGGTTCACTCATCAAGTTAGGTTTTATATCGCCTCTCCCTGTCCGGCAGCGGGTTTGAAATACCGTTATTTGACATGTGATGCGGACCGTTAAAGAGGTTGACATAACAAGCGGAAAAGACACTTTTGTTAACCGCATGTTTTAGCAACCCTTACGATGCTCTGATGCAACTGTCCTGCTGCCGCTTTCTTGGGCGGTATTTATTTTCAATGATATCCGGCCAAGCGCTGCTGCCATCTATCCAACTTCAACATCAAGTCAGCCATATCCATCGTTGTCAGCTGCCGCTGCTTAAGCAGTTGTTTGCCGGCAACCCAGACGTCGGTGACTTGGTCACGGCCGGCCGCATAGACAATTTGCGAAATCGGGTCATACAGCGGTAAGGTTTCCAAAGTATGCAGATCGATTGCCGCAAGATCAGCCGATTTGCCGATTTGCAGGCTGCCGATTTCGCTATCCAGACCTAAGGCTCTGGCGCCGTTCAGTGTTGCCATGCGCAACGCGGTATGTGCCGGCAAAACGCTGGCATCGCCGGCTGATCCCTTGGCGATCAGCGCCGCGGTGCGCATTTCGCTGAGCAAGTCGAGATCATTGTTGCTAGCCGCACCGTCGGTACCCAATGCCACATTGATGCTTGCTTCGAGACATTTAACTACCGGGCAGAAACCGCTGGCCAGTTTCAGATTCGACTCCGGACAATGCACGATACTGGCTCCGGTAGCGGCAAATTGCCGGATTTCCCGATCGTCCAACTGAGTCATATGCACCGCGATAAATGCCGGATCAACCAACCCCAAGTCGAGCAGCCGCTGCAGCGGCGAGTGTCCGCACTGTTGCCTGCTTTGTTGAATTTCCTGTTGTGTTTCATGCAGGTGCATATGAATCGGCAGTTCCAGTTCGTCGGCCAGCATACGTATTTTTTGCAGTGGTTGATCGGAAACGGTGTAAGGCGCATGCGGGGCAAACGGGGTTGAAATCAATGCTTCATGGCGGAACTGGTCGTGCAGGGCCAAGCCTTTTTCCAGGTATTGTTCCGCATTTTGCGCCCAAACTGTCGGAAAATCGACCAGGATCAGGCCGATACTGGCACGAATGCCGTGATGCAGGGCCTGATGTGCCGTGATTTCAGGAAAAAAATACATATCATTAAAACAGGTTGTCCCGCTCCTGATCATCTCCGCAATGGCCAGATCCGTACCGTCTCTGACAAAGGTCTCGCTGATCCATTTTTGTTCCAATGGCCAGATATGCTTTTGCAGCCATTCCATCAACGGCAGATCGTCGGCGATGCCGCGCATCAGAGCCATCGGTGTGTGGGTGTGGGCATTCACCAGTCCTGGAATCATCGCATGACGATCAAGTGTTTCCACCACGACAGGCTGGTATTTGCCGTCAGCCTGTCCATTCGGCAGCAGATCGATAATCCTTCCTTCATTGATCACCAAGGTGTGGTTCTCAAGAATTGAATCTTCCGGTTCAACCGGTATAATCCAGCGAGCTTTAATGAAGGTATCTACTTTCATGATAGTATTTCTTATTGTGAAGGCGTTATTTTAACTGCATATGAGAAAATTTAGTAACTAATGTGTAAGCAAAAGCAATTAACTGTCCAGGCCTTGCAATGGAGCGATGGCATGCTAAAGGTACTGGACCAACGTAAATTACCCAATGTGATCGCCTATGATTATTACCAGGATGCCGCTGGCGTCGGCGAAGCGATCAAAAGCATGCGGGTGCGGGGAGCTCCGGCTATCGGTATTGCAGCGGCTTATGGCGTTTATTTGTCTGTGAAACATCGCTTGGCGACTTGTCCCGGCCATTGGCGGCAGGCCGTAGACGAAGATATTGAAATGCTGTCTGAATCCCGGCCTACCGCGGTCAATTTGTTTTGGGCTTTGGATTTGATGCGCAACGAATTGGAAAGACACAGCCTTGATCCGTTGCCGGCATTATTGAGCCTGGCCGCTAAAATCCACCAGGACGATATTGCCGCCAACCTGAAAATGGGTGACTTGGGCGCGGAGTATTTAAGTCATTCCAAAGGTGTATTGACGCATTGCAATGCGGGCGCGTTGGCCACCGGAGGTTATGGTACTGCATTGGGTGTGATACGCAGCGCATTTAACCGGGGGTTGAAACAAATTTATGCCACCGAGACCCGGCCTTGGCGGCAAGGGGCCCGATTAACCGTGTGGGAATTACAGCAGGACGGTATACCCGCAACGTTGATTGCGGATTCGGCCGCCGCCTACTTGATGCGGCAAGGTATGATTGACTGGATTGTGGTCGGCGCCGACCGCATTGCCGCCAATGGTGATGTTGCTAATAAAATCGGTACTTATTCATTAGCGGTTTTGGCTAATCAACATCAGGTAAAGTTAATGGTGGTTGCACCGACCTCGACGATAGATTGGGAAATGCCCGATGGCTCCCGGATTGAAATCGAACAGCGCAATGCCGGTGAATTATTGGATACCGTTTACCTTCAGGAAAATTCACTGGTTCAGGCATGGAATCCGGTTTTTGATGTGACCCCGGCGGAGTTGGTTAATGTTATTGTGACGGAGCGGGGGGCGATTAACAAGCCAACTGAAACGAAATTGAGGAGTTTAAGATCATGACAGAATTGCGCTTTGATAAAAAAGGCAACAATCCGCTATTCGCCGCACACTGCTTCGCGCAGGGACTAAAATTGCTGGCAAAGCCGGAATTGAGAAGCTTTCTTGTGATGCCGTTGGTCATCAATCTGCTGATTTATCTCGGCGCTTTTGTACTGGGTATTTATTATATTGCCGATTTGATCCAACAATTTATTCCCTCGTGGCTGGATTGGTTGACTTGGCTGTTATGGCCGCTATTTTTTATCAGTTTTTTAATCACCGGTTTTTTTACGTTTACCCTGCTGGCCAATCTGATTGCATCCCCCTTTTACGGCAGGCTTTCGGCAAAATCCCTGTCGCTGATCAGCGGTGAGGAGGTCCAAATTAAAGAGCAGCCTTTGGCCAAGGTTTTATTTGCCGAACTGAAACGGTTGGGCTATTTGCTGACCAGAGCCTTGCCGCTACTGCTGATATTTATTATCCCGGTGGTCAATCTGATTGCACCGCTGCTGTGGGCGTTGTTTGGCGCCTGGGGGGTAGTACTGGAATATATGGCTTATCCGTTGGAAAATGAAGGCTTGCTTTTCTCCGAGCAGCGTAAGGTTATAAAAAATAGCCGTTTCGGGGCATTAAGCTTCGGCGGATTAGTCATGCTGGGCTTAACCTTGCCGGTTTTGAATATCCTAGTGCCGCCGGCCGCGGTGATTGGCGCAACAATTTTTACCTATAAGGCAAAATCCTCAGCATGAAAATATCGAAGGATTGTTTGTTATTCCGCTTTCTTTGGATAGCGATTGAAGAATTAGAATATTCCGGCTTCGGAGGGTGCGGTTTTCCTTAAAAAATCAAAATCAGTAACGGTTGGAGGCCGTTACATCAAATCCAAACGGTGAGAGAACTCTTTCAGTCCTTCCACGAAAGAACTCAACGGCGGCACCTCATCCGGATCGATCAAGCAATCAATTACCGTCGGCTTGCCGGAGGCAATGGCTTTCGGCAACAACTTTTTCAGTTCTCCGGGCTTCTCGATCCGGTATCCTACGGCTCCAAGGCCTTCCGCGATCTTTGCGCAATCGATCTGCTTAAACGTCGTATCGATGGTTGCCTCGCCCAGGGAAAATTTCTGCAGTTCGTGCACCAGTCCGAGTTTGGCATTGTTTTGCACGATCCAAACCACGGGAATATCGTAGTTAACGGCGGTTGCGACTTCCATGCCGTTCATTTGAAAACACCCATCACCGATCAGGGCGATCACCGGGCGTTCGGGAGCCGCCAGTTTCCCTCCGATGGCCGCGGCAACACCATATCCCATCGTCAGCATCCCAAAAGGCGTAATCAGCGAGCCGGGGCGTTGCAGTTTAAGGTAGTGGATCGACCAGCAAATATGGTTGCCGGTATCGACGAACAGAATCGCATTGTCCGGCAGGGCCTCCTGCAATTCCTTAATCATCCGCTGAGGTTTAACCGGAATCGCTTCGGAATCCATTTTTTCCGGATCAACACACATGCCGATTGCCTCGCGTAGTTGATTGATTCGTTGCATTCGTTCGGTTCGGTGCGTTTCCAATTCCGGCAGATGCGGCCGCAGCGCCGTACAAATCTCATTAAGGATGGCTTTCGCATCACCGATCAAGGGTATGTCGGACTTGTAATTTTTGTCGATTTCGTGCGGATCGATATTGATATGGATCAGGCAGTCGGTTGGTGCGATCCTTGCGTCCCAGGAGTTGGTGGTCAATTGGTTGAGGCTGGCACCGACAACGAGCAGTACATCCACTTTGCCTGATTCCAAAATATGCCCGGCCAAAGGAGAACCGCAAAAACCGAGGACGCCGACCGCTAACGGATGCGCCTCTGGAAAAGCGCCTTTGGCCTTCGGTGATGTAGCTACCGGGATGTTAAGCATTTCGGATAGGCGTTTTATTTCTTCGCAGGCGCCGGCAGTCAGTGCCCCTGTTCCAACAAGAATGGCGGATTTTTTTGCACTCATCAGCTTTTGCGCCGCTTCCTTTACCATCAGCGGGTCAAAATATCGGCCGCGCGGTATATAGGTTGTTGGCGTCGGTACCTCTGCGTGGATTTCTTCAGCCATAATGTCTTTGGGTAAACTTAAATGTACCGGACCTTTCCTGCCTGTCAGCCCCACCCGGATTGCTTCCCGGATTGCTTCTGCAGCCTTGTATTTGGAAATCAGCATCGAGCTGTGTTTGGTTACGGCCTTGAACATTAACACCGAATCAACACCTTCGGCGGTTGAGTCCTGGAAGGTACCTTTGCCGTATGCCGACGTGGGAACCTGGCCGGTTATTACCAGTACCGGCACGTTATCCATCATGGCATTAGCAACCCCGGTGATCTGATTTGTTGCACCGGGTCCGGAGGTGGCATAGCATACCCCGAGTCCCTGCTTGACTCTGGCATAGCCGTCGGCCATAAAGGCCGCCCCTTCTTCATGCTTGGCAAGCACCGGTACAATGCTCGGATTTCGGTTGCAAGCCGCGAAAAGGGGCACCAGGCTCGTTCCGGGGACACCGAAAATATGCGTCACATCCTCGGCTTCGAGGTATTTCAGCAATAAATCCGCGACTGTCATTTTCATTGTAATCTCCCATGCATCGGCAGCATTATGCCGTTGTTCAGCCGGTCCGGTCACTATCCTTTGCATTCGGATGGGCATGATGTCTGCGATCAAAACCGTCGGTAGCGGCAAAGTTGAGTTTCGGGAAGAACAGAATTAGCGCATATCGCGGTCCCGAGAGGTTTTACTGCTATTTTCTGCCGGATTGTAGGGCGGGGCGGATAGCGAGTCAAGGCGTTCGTGAATCTTCCGCGTTTTCCGTACAAAGTAAGTCCAAGATGGAATTTGTACCGCAAGCAGCCATAGACTATCCATCCGCTGATTGTAATTTATCGAAGTCATATCGTTCCGTCATGCCCGCAGGGAAGCGGGCATCGCTTGAATGACGGTTGACGTGAAGTAATCTGACAAAGTACAACGAAGCACCGGCCGGATTTTTCTAGCGGCAAAGTTCGGTATCAATGATCCCGCCGTTTATTGCCGACAATTTTGCAGGAATAATCTGATTTTCCAATTTTTCCGATGTGGAATTTTCACAGCGAACGCGCAGATAATTGGGCGTATAACCAAATACAAATTGCTTGTCATCATCAACTTGTTGGGATTGTCCTTCCCATAACACCGGCAGCGTTTTTCCGAGGTTCTGCGCCAGGTAACGATGTTTCATCTGTTCCGCCAATTGATGCAATTGATGACTGCGTTGTTTTTTGGTCGCGGTAGTAATTTGGCCGGGCAGGGTCGCGGCTTTAGTGCCTTCTCGCGGCGAATAGGAAAATATATGCATATCGCCGAACCCGGTTTGTTCAATGAATTGATAGCTTTGTTGCCATTCCTGCTCGGTTTCTCCGGGAAAGCCGACAATAATGTCGGTCGTCAGGTTAAAGTCGGGTATGTTTTCTCTGGCCTGTTCGGCGATGCGCGTAAACTGCTGCGTTTTACAGCGTCTGGCCATCCGGCGTAGCACAGTATCCGCACCGCTTTGCAGCGGCAGATGCAAATGCGGCATCATGCGTGCATTTGAGAATAGATGGAAGAAATCATCCGGTAAATCCCAGGGTTCCAATGAGCCGAGTCTCAAGCGGGGAATATCGGTATCGTTTAATATCGCTTTAACTAAGTCGCTCAGGTTGCAATCAAGGTCTGAACCGTAGCCGCCTAAGTGCACGCCGGTGAGAATAACTTCGTGAATGCCCTGTCGATGCAGAGTATTGATTTCTTCAACCACGGTTTGCACCGGCCGGCTACTTTCTGCGCCGCGCGCCTTGGTGACAATGCAGAATGTGCATTGATAACGGCAGCCGTCCTGCACTTTGACAAACGCCCGTTGCTTGCCGCGGCTGAACAGCGATACTTCGCCCGGTTCGGTTGACATGGCCGGCATGGTATCGGGGGCCAGCTCCGCTAAAGTCATATCAACCAACCGCTGTTTGTCTTTATTGCTGATCACCAGATCCACGCCCATCGCCTGGGCCGCTTCATCGGGATGCAATGTGGCATAGCAGCCGCTGATGATCAATTTGGCGTGAGGATTTTCGCGATGTATTCTGCGAATCAACTGGCGCGATTTACGTACCGCATCCCCGGTAACCGCGCAGGAATTTAAAACGATCAGTCCGGCGTCACTGATGTTGCCGCTGATGCCGTGGCCCGCTTTTTGAAAGCCCTGTGCCCAGGATTCCAGTTCCGCTTCATTGAGACGGCAGCCTAGTGTTTTTAAATGTACCAACATTACGGATAATTGAATTTACACAAAAAGTTGTACGGCACTCATGCCGGAAAATTTTTATATTATCTCATATTCGGCACGGTAGGGGATAATGCGCAGGCAAGCGGATGTTGCCGATATATTTTGCATATCCGACAGGCCACGCTATAGTTTAACATTCACTCTTGTTGTTTATTTGATATGCGGAGGTAAATCCATGCAGGACCTTAATCATCTCGCAATTATCTGGCTCGGTGTCTTGGCCTCCTCCTATCTGGCCCGGTTTACGAAACTGACATCGGTGGTCTTTTTTCTCGCCTTTGGTTGCTTGATGGTTAATATCGGCATTTTACCGGTGGAAACCACGCCGTTTATCGAAGGGTTCGCCAAAATAGGCATTATCCTGATCATGTTTGCGCTCGGTTTTGAAGAAAATTCGAGCGAATTCGTGCAAGGTATCAAGCGTGCCTGGGGTATCGCCCTGTTTGGTGCCGTGGCGCCTTTTTTGATGGCCTATTTGGTTGCTATGCAATTTTGGGGCGAGATAAAACTGGCGATGATGTGCGGTCTGGCAATGACCGCGACTGCAGTATCGCTGACCATGGTGTCATTGCGCAGCGAGGGGCTGCATCGTACCGAAGCCGCCCGGGGCATCATGACCTCCGCGGTATTGGACGACATCGCATCGCTGGCGCTGGTTGCGATATTGGTCCCTTTAGCGACGGGACAGGCTGATATTTCAATGACCCAGATAGTGGTTGTCGGCGTCAAAGCGTTGCTGTTTTTTGGGATCGTCTCGCTGCTTGGAATTTGGGTGTTTCCCTGCCAAAGTTCGATCAGAATTAGTGCGTTGGTCCCGCTATGGGAGCGGCGCCGTATTCGCATTCCGTTTCTGGAACGCTACGGTTACGGAATCCCCTTTTTGGAACGCTATGGAATACGCGATCTGTTGATGCACGGGGAAGGCTATCATGCCACGTTGATCATTTTGATTCTGGCGCTGGTGATCAGTTTGATCGCTCATCATTTCGGTTTTCATCCGGCGGTCGGCGCTTACATGGCCGGTTTGATCCTGAAGCAGGAACATTTTCATATCGATGAGCAACAGCAACTGCGGGAATATCAAAGCTGCAAACACATCATTGATAATGTGGCTTTTTCCTGGATAGGGCCGGTGTTTTTCGTCAATCTCGGCACCAAAATTGTCTTTGATTTCGATATCGTGCTTTCGGTGATTCCGGAAATGCTGGCAATGACCGCCGGCGTATTCGTGATACAGATTGCTTCCGCGATGATCGCAGCGCGGATTACCGGCAAGTTTGAATGGTATGAAAGCATTATGATCGGCATCGGCATGCTGGGCCGGGCGGAACTGGCATTTGTGGTGTTGGATATCGGCTATGTGCAAAACGCGATTTTTTCTACTGAAGCATTTTATACACTGATGTTTACCGCATTCTGGCTGAATGTGGCAGTGCCCGTTTCAATCAAATACTGGCGTCCCTATTTTATCGGTGAGAAGCAGCTGGCCGTGACGGTTTTGGGGCGGCATATCCTGCTTTCGAATCCGGAGCGGCGGTCATCGGTTTGATAGCGACTTTATCAAGACCGGGGCGCGACCGTCACGGCTTAGAGGGAGGCACCGATCGATTGGTAAGGGTCGGCAACCGGCCGGGATGGGCGCCGACCGGTAAAACGTGAGGGGCGGGGTTATAAAAACCCCGTCCTGCTGAATGAGCGGCGTAGGTCGGGTTGCATGCGGTTCGCAACCCGAGAAATTGCCTAATCCAACCACTCGATGATGTGGTCTTCCACCGAGCCGACTTCGGATTCCTTCATCGCATAACTGCTGATCGCGACGCCGGCTTCCCTTACACTGTCCGGATCTTTGGAAATTAACGGATGCCAGGACGGCAGTGGCTTGCCTTCGGCCAACAGTTTGTATGCACAGGTTGCCGGCAGCCAGTTGAATCCCGCGAAATTGTGCTGTTTCAGGTCCAGGCAGTCCGGCACCAGCGTGCAACGTTCGCGGTAGCGGGTACAGCGGCAGCTATCGAGATCGATAAGATCGCAAACCACACTGGTGTAAAAAATTTCGCCGCTATCCTCGTCTTCCAATTTATGCAGGCAACACTTGCCGCAGTTATCGCACAGTGATTCCCACTCCTCATTACTTAGGGCGGAGAGTGGTTTTTGTTCCCAGAATTTCATTGTTGAATCCTTTCCATCAGATAACACAGACAATCCTGTTGGATCACGCGTTCGTTTAGGGTCAGCATCGAAGGCATGGATTTGCGGTTCAGGCGCAATTCGCCGCCGTTGATGTCAAAAAAATGATCGGTGACATTGGCGCCGGTTTCATCTTTGGCGATAACCGGCATCTGAGTACCGTTGTTTACTTTTCCCAGCACTGTGCCGGCCGGTATCTCGGTGAAGTTCATGCGTTCCAGGTCCTTATCCAGCAGCAGATGAGCCGCCTCCCTGGAAAAACTGAACTCGATATGCTCGGGAATTTTTACTTGGGCGACGGTATGGAAAATATCGACATTTTTAGCGGGTACGGGGTTATCGGCAATTTCCGAGAGATGCAGGCAGCTGTCGAGGAAATTGAACGCATGCTCGACGCCGTATTGGTGGCCGGGACGACCGCACTCCAAGGTCACCGCCGGACATAACTCGGCAAATGCCGCTGACTGAACGCCTTTGGGATGAGTGAAATAAACAATCAGCCTGCCGAAGAGTGATGCCAATTGCAAGAAGCGGTGCTCAAACTTGTTGATACAGGCGTAATGCGGATTCAAACCGGTGTTGTTATGAATGTCAATACTGGCGAAGACGCCGTGGGAGCGCATGATCGAGACAATTTCCCCGGCAATTTGCGATTCCACCGAGAACGGCTGATCGGTACCCGGCCAGATTCGATTATAATCGGGCTGCCCATCCAGTCTTCTGAGACCTTGCTCCGCGGCCAGCGTATTACCGAAAAAAATGGTAACGGAACGGGGTAACTCGGTGTTTTGGTATTTTTTCAGCAGCGATTGAATCGCCAGGAATCCGGTCGGTTCATTGCCATGCTGCATGGCCGAAATAAATAGCGGCGGTTCCTTCTTGCCCGCCAAGTGGATTAATGTCGGATTGGGGAAGATGGAATGCAGCATGTCCGGTGTGCAGGTCAGTACACCGTTCGGCAGTGTTTCCAGTTGTTTTAGTTGCATTGTGTTCAATCTGTTATGATAACGTTCATTTCAGTTGCCATTCACTCACCGGATTTCCCGTATGTTGATTTTGTAAATAAACCCGGGTCATCGCGGTAAAGTCGGCATGGTTATTGACAATAAATTGGCGCTGCCATTGACTGCCGTTTTGTTTGTTTTCGACTCGGCGGCGGATGATATCCAGGTAATCATCAATATCGTTGTTTAAAATGCCTAAGGATTGCAATCCTAATTTAGCCCGCGCAATCAGTTCGGATTGCAGCAAATGCTGCAGACGTTGTTTCTTCCCGTCTTTCCAGATAATATGGCTGTCCAGACCGAAACGCGCGGCTTGGTAAAAATTATCCTTAGCCTGTGCAAACGGCATCCATATCCCTTGCTCAATGTTGTCATCGCACAAGTTTTTAGCCAAACCGTAAAAAAAAGCGGCATTGGCGATCGAATCTACTAATGTCGGGCCGGCTGCCGGTGTTCGGTGTTCGACCCTGAAATGCGGCGTACCGTCTTTATCGAAGCCGAGCAACGGTCGATTCCAACGCCAGATCGTGCCGTTATGCAGACGCAGGTGTGCGAAAGATTCATCGGCAGCATCGAAGGTTTCCGGCAACAGGATGGGAAAATGCGCCAGATTTTCGGTAAAGCACTCGATGATCGATTCTCGGGCATAATCCGATCCGAAACTGACGCGTTTCAGCGGGCCGTGTGCTGCTCCGTCATAACCGCCGGTTTCAATCGCCTGCTCAAACAGCGGGATACGGGTTTCATGCCAAAGATCTTTGCCGAACAAATAAGGGGCGTTGGCGGATAACGCAACGACTGCCGCCGATGCAACGATTGAGGCGTTGTAAAAGTGATGCACCATCGTCAACGGCACCTGCATATGAATTTGAAATGAGGTGGTCGCCGATTCCAGCATCACGTCATGGTGATCCAGCTTCAGGTGCTCGTTGCCGGTAATGTCCAGATGTATCGGCCTGCCGCGGGAGTGTAGAATCTGTTCATTTAACGCCCGATAGCGATTCATGTCGGACATATTCTCAAGCCCCAAAGAAGACTGCTGCAAAGTCGGCAGAATTCCGATCATTAATAGATGGCTATTTAACTGTTCGGCATGGCGCGCCGCCTGCTGCCAAGTGGCGGCGAGCTGTTTATGCAGTTGGCTCAGCACGTTACCGGTTAAGGGCAAGGCGTTGGTGTTCAGCTCAATATTAAATTTGGCTAACTCGGGGAAAGCCATGGGGTTGTTGAGCGTCTCGAGGTACTGAGCGTTAATCGGCGCCGGTTGCAGGTTGTCATCAACCAGCCAGGCCTCGATCTCGAAACCGGCCACCGGGGGCTTTTCGGAACAGGCTTTTTGCCTGATCATTTTGCCGAGCAATTCGGTTTCCAGCTGTAATTGCTGATGAAAACGGGAAAAATCGCCGGCACCAAATTGTGTTTCTTTTATCTCTTGACCCATGGAAAGATTCTGTGTGATGTAAAATCCAATAGTATGTTTGATCGTCGGTTGCCGTCAACCGGATAACAGTTTGTAATTATGCTTCGGGCTAAGCTACACTAAAATTCTATTCTTACCGGAAACTTGACTCTCTGCAGGAATATGTTTTGGTCGCGCAGGATACACGGCGGGTGGAAATACATCGCCGCACTACCCATTGGGACTTTGAACTCTATACGACAGGAGAGGTTTATCTGGCCTCTGTGGACTTGTCGATCAATATTAACGAAATCTACCGGCAAGTCAGCTTAGACCAGTAATTCCCATACCGGTTTGATATCGGGCGGTAACGGTGCAAGCCGGCCCAGTTCCACCCACATATTGTTGGGCGTATGAAAGTCCGAACCCACCGAACCGGATAAATCGAAACGTCTGGCATAATCGGCGGCTATTCTGATTTCATCGGGATTGTTACGTCCTGAAACCACTTCCAGTCCCTGTCCGCCCATTTCCCTGAACGCGGTCAATAAGCGTTTCATCCAACTGCCGGTTAATTTGTAACGCAAGGGATGGGCCAATACCGCGATGCCGCCCGATCCGGTAATCCAACCGACAGCTTGCTGCAGGTCCGCCCATTGGGTCGTAACATAAGCCGGTTTTCCCTGGCTCAAATAGCGGTCGAAAGCGCCCTGAATGGTAGGCACGTAATGGTTTGCCAGTAAAAATTCCGCAAAGTGCGTACGGGTAATCATGCTGTTGCCGGCAAACTGCCGGACGGCATCGAAGGCGCCGGGAATTCGCTTCTTTTCCAGTTTCAGGCCGATTTTTTCAGCCCGTTCGATACGTGTGGTTTGCAGCGTTTTGAGTCCCGCCTGCAGCGGCAGGTAATCCGGGTCGATGTTCAAACCGATAATATGCAGGCACTTGTTATTCCAAGTAGTGGAAATTTCAACGCCGGGAATTAGCTTTATTTGCGCGGATCGCGCACTTTGCTGTGCTTCCATTAATCCGGCGGTGGTGTCATGGTCCGTTAAAGCCAACGTGGTGACGCCTTGGGTATTGGCACGTTGAATCAAGGCAGCAGGGATCAGTGCGCCGTCAGAAGCGGAGGAATGGCAGTGCAGGTCAATAGTGGAACTCAGGGTCATTGGTATTCGCCGTATAATTTTGCATAAAGACCGTTTTTTTGAATCAAGGTTTCGTGTCGGCCTTGTTCGCAGATTTTTCCTTCTTCAAAAACATAAACGTGATCCGCCTGTTTAACCGCACTGAGCCGATGCGCAACGATCAACGTGGTACGTCCCTGTAGAAATTGCGCAAGTGCTTGATGAAGTTTATATTCGGTTTCACTGTCCAATGCAGACGTGGCTTCATCGAGAATCACCACACTGGGTTCGGCAATGATCATTCGCGCGATCGCCATGCGTTGCCGTTGTCCTCCTGAAAGCCGCATGCCTTGACGTCCGATAACGGTATCGAGTCCCTGTTCCAACTGGGCAATAATGGGTTTCAACTGGGTGATGTGCAAAGCGCTCCATAATGCGTCGTCTGCAACATTCCGGCCCATGCATAAATTGGCTCGGATGGTGTCGTTGAACAGCACCGGGTGCTGCAGCACGGTAACCACATGTTCACGCACCACATCGAGGCCGATGCGAGTTAGCGGTACTTCGTCGTAATAGATCATCCCTTTGGTTGCCGGATAAAGGCCGATTAAAGTTTGTATCAGGGTCGATTTGCCGCCGCCGCTGGCGCCGACCAAAGCGACTTTTTCTCCGGCGTTTATGGTAAAATCGATACCGTTCAATACCTCCGTTTCATCGTTGTATTGGAAATGTAAATCCTCTATGCGAATTGCCACGGTCTTTTTGCCGGTAAAAGGGTTTTCACAGTGCGGGTATTGCGGTTCCTGCTTTAGGTTATTCAAGCGGTTAATGCGTGTTAACGCGGCCTTGGCAGCGTAAAAAGCGTATTGAATCCCGAGTATTTCCTGAACCGGGGCCATCATAAACCAAAGATATCCGAACACCGCCAGCATTTCTCCTATGGTCAGGTCGGAATACAGCACCATCAACATCGCTGTGGCGCGGAATATATCGAAGCCGAACAGAAAAATTAAAAAACTGACGCGTGATCCGGCGTCGCTTTTCCAGGCGAATGCCGAAGAGAACGTGTTTACCGAACGCGCTGTTTCTATTAGCTGTCTGCAGTAGTGCCGTTCACGGTTACTGGCGCGGATCTGATGAATGGCTTCCAGGGTTTCGGTCAAAGCCTGCTGAAAAACCTCATAAGCTGAATTTTCTTTGGCTTTTAATTCTTTAACCCGTTTGCCGACCAGACGGGTGAATAAAATGACTACCGGGTTGAGCAATAGAATGAACAATCCCAACTGCCAATGCATCCATAATAGAATAACCGCTGTGCCGATCACGGTTAAAACGGCGATTAGCAGTTTACTGACGGTGCTGCCGATAAACGTATCGACGGTATCCAGGTCGGTGACCAGATGGGTGACAACGGTGCCGCTGCCGAGACTTTCATATTCCGCCATGGACAGCGTTTGCAGGTGGCCTATCAGTTGTCTGCGGATACGGAAAATGATGTCTTTTGAAACGATGGAAAATTGCCGGGCTTGGATGATATTGAAAATGATTGCAATAATGCGCAATAACAGGCTGAACAACAAGACGGCGGAGATATATAAAATCGGCCCCTGCCATTGCGAGGGGAATAACTGGTTAACCGTTTTAACGGTGATGCCGGGCTTGTTTAACAGAACCTCGTCAACCAATAACGGCATCAGTAACGGTACGGGAACACTGGCTATCGTTGCAAAAATAGCAATAATATGGGCGTTGAGCAGTTGTTTTTTATATTCTAATGCTATCCGATAAATATAATTCCAATTGTAATTGTGATGTTCGACTGCAGTTTGGTTGATGTTCGGCACGTTCTTAGATAATCATTTGTAACAGCCCGTCATTATAGCTGTGTTAGCCTGTCAGGAATAGGCGAGTGTTGTGGGGAAAATTTTCATGAATAAAAAAGTGTTGATTAGTATTTTGCTGTTTTGTTATGCCGCGTCTTGTCAGGCAGCGTTCAATTCCAAACTGGAACAACAACGCGAAATATTTTTGCGCGCCGAACAGATGCTGGAGAACGGCCAAAAATCACTGGCGCTGCAAAACCTGGCATTGTTGCAGGATTATCCCTTATATCCTTATCTGAAGTACCGGATGCTGAAAAGGAATTTGCATATGGATAACGAAATTCAACAATTCTTAATCGACTATAAAGAATCCCGTTACGCCGCCCCGCTACGCAAAGGCTGGTTGGATGATCTGGCAAAGCGAGGACGATGGCGGGATATTGTGGGTTTTTATCAACGGACCAATGACAGCGCGTCGCAATGTCAATATCAATGGGCCAAGTATAAAACCGGCAAAACCGGGGAGGCATTGCTTGCGGCAAAGCAATTATGGCTGGTAGGCCGTTCGCAGCCGAAACAATGCGATCTTTTATTTGATGCGATGACCCGTTCCGGCTATCTGAATGAACAAATGATCTGGCAGCGCTTCGATTTGGCGCTACGTGAAGGTAATGTCGGGCTGGCAGCGTATCTCAAAAAACTGCTTGGCAAAAAAGACCGGCAGACTGCCGGCTTTTGGCTGAAAGTGCATGACAACCCTTCATTGGTGATCGATAGTTATTGGCAGAATTTTTACAGTCACCAAGGTGCCATTTTTACCCACGCAATCGATCGGATGGCTAGTTCCGATCCCGTTGCAGCTATCCGCTATTGGGATTTGTATAAAAATAAATTTTCGATAAAACAGCCGCGGAGACAGCAGATCGAGCGAAGGCTGGCATTGGCATTAGCTTTCAAAAAGGACCCGATGGCCTATTTTCGATTAAGCCAGCTGCCCGATAGCGATGCAACTGTCAGGGAATGGCGTGTGCGTGCGGCGTTAAGTGAACAAAACTGGCAGCATGTCGCTGCAGCGTTGCAGCGGCTAACCCCCGCCGAATCGCAAACCCCGGAATGGCTGTATTGGCGGGGGAGGGCGCTGGCGAATACCGGTAATCCGGAACAGGCGCGCAAAATTTTCGAACAAGCGGCTAAAGACAGAAGTTATTACGGATTCCTGGCTGCCGATAGTATTCGCCGGAACTATCACTTTGCCGATCAGCCGATCATTGTGCAACCCGGCAGTATGGAGGCGCTGTTGGCGATGCCCGGATTTCAGGCGGTCAATGAATTTAGAAATCTTGGGCGTACGAGGGATGCGCACAATGAATGGTGGTTCGCGGTTAACAAACTGGATAAAGCGCAGCTCAAAACTGCAGCTAAATTGGCGCAGCAATGGCAATGGAATCACATCGCCGCTTTTACTGTGGCAAGAGCGGAATATTGGGATGACTTGGCATTGCGCTTTCCGGTGATATACTCTGCGCAAATTCATAAAAATGCCGCATTGCGGGATATCGATCCCGTCGTGGTGTTTGGTTTGATACGCCAGGAAAGCGCGTTTAATCAAAACGCGCAGTCGCCGGTTGGCGCGGCCGGGCTGATGCAGATTATGCCGCGAACGGGAAAACAGATTGCCGGTGATTTGCGTGAAAGGTGGCGTTCCGGTTCCAGTCTGTTCGATCCTGAGTTAAACATCAGATACGGCACTTATTATTACAAACAACTGCTTGACCAATTCGACGGCCATTTTGCCTTGGCCGCCGCTGCCTATAATGCCGGACCGCACCGCGTCAAACGTTGGCTGCCCGAGCAGGGTAAGATGCCCGCCGATATTTGGGTCGAAACCATCCCCTTTGCAGAGACCCGAAAATACGTCGGCAGGGTTTTGGCTTATGCCATGATTTATCAGCACCGAATAGGTAGAAATGCATTGTCGATGAAAAGTTTTATGTTGGATGTCTACCCTGATTGGTAATTATTTTTTTGATAAACCGAGAAAAAATTCAGTAAAAATACTGATTTTTTTTTGAGCATGTTAGATAATATACGGCTTTATAATGAAAATGAACCAGGTGCTTAACCCATGCAGAAGCAGCACAGCTTTACTTATGAAGAGCTATTGAAATCCGGCCGGGGCGAGTTATACGGTCCTGAAAACGCGCAATTACCTCTGCCGCCGATGTTAATGTTTGACCGTATCGAAAAAATTAACGATGATAGCGGTAAATTTAATAAAGGTGAGATTATAGCTGAGCTCGACGTTAAGCCTGATTTGTGGTTTTTTGATTGTCACTTTCGAGGCGATCCGGTGATGCCCGGCTGTTTGGGCCTGGATGCGATGTGGCAATTAATCGGTTTCTATTTATGCTGGTTGGGTGGTCCGGGTAAAGGCAGGGCATTAGGCGTCGGTGACGTTAAGTTTCGCGGACAAGTTTTGCCCGACGCTAAAAAAGTTGTTTATCATATTGATATGAAAAGAGTCATTCTTCGCAAACTGGTTATGGGGATAGGCGACGCGACGATGGAAGTCGATGGTAAGGTGATTTATGAAGCGACGGATCTGCGCGTCGGTTTGTTCACATCCACCAAAGACTTCTGATTGAGGAGCGGGTTAAATATGAAACGTGTAGTGGTTACCGGTTTGGGTATTGTATCCAGTATTGGTAATAACCGTGACCAAGTGATCGACTCCCTGAGACACGGGAAGTCGGGTATTGTGTTTGCCGAAGATTATCAGGAGCTTGGCTTCCGAAGTCATGTCCACGGTTTTATCGACATCGATCTGGATGATTTCATTGACCGCAAAATCAAACGCTTCATGGGAGACGGTGCCGCGTATAATTATATAGCGTTGCAGCAGGCAATTGATGATTCCGGGTTGGCGCCAAATGATATTTCAAATATCCGAACCGGCTTGATAGCCGGGTCCGGGGGACCGTCAACGTCCAATTTAGTGGCTGCCGCAGATATCCTGCGCCAAAAAGGCGTGAAAAAAGTGGGACCTTATATGGTGACCCGCTCCATGTCCAGCACCAATACCGCCTGTTTGGCAACGCCGTTTAAGATCAAAGGGGTCAATTATTCGATTACTTCGGCTTGTGCCACCAGTGCGCATTGTATCGGCAACGCGATGGAATTGATTCAGTTGGGTAAGCAGGATATTGTATTTGCCGGCGGCGGTGAGGAAGTCCACTGGACCATGTCGGTGCTGTTTGATGCGATGGGGGCGTTATCCTCCAAATACAATGATACCCCGGAGACCGCGTCGCGGCCTTATGATGAAACCCGCGACGGATTTGTTATCTCCGGAGGCGGGGGCATGCTGGTGATTGAAGAACTGGAGCACGCAAAAGCCCGTGGTGCCAAAATTTATGCCGAACTGGTTGGTTACGGTGCGACCTCCGATGGATACGATATGGTCCAACCGTCCGGCGAGGGCGCGGTGCGTTGCATGCAGCAGGCCATGGCGACCGTTGACGGTAACATAGATTATATTAACGCTCACGGAACCAGCACGCCTTTGGGCGACACCCGTGAATTGGAAGCGGTGCGTACCGTGTTTGGCGATTATCCGGTATTGCCTAAAATTAGTTCGACCAAGTCTTTGACCGGGCATGCCCTCGGTGCGGCGGGTGTTAACGAAGCCATTTATTCGATCCTGATGATGCGGGAAAGCTTTTTAAGCGAATCGGCAAATATTAAGCACCTGGATCCCGGCGCCGAAGGCATTCCAATTGTCAGGCAATATGAAGAAAACGTCACCTTGAATACCATCATGTCCAACAGCTTCGGCTTTGGCGGTACCAATGCCTCTTTGGTATTTCAACGTTTTAACGGTTAACAAAAAACCGGGACTCGATATATAAAGTGAGTCCCCGTTTCGAATCCCTTGTTTGGTATAAACAGCAACGCTGACCATGTCAGAACAAGCAAAAAAGTCCAGAACCCGGTTTAACAAGCTGCAAAAGCGGTTACGCCGCAATGTCGGTAACGCCATAGCCGACTACAATATGATCGAAGACGGCGATAAGGTGATGGTTTGCCTTTCGGGCGGCAAAGATTCATATACGCTGTTGGATATTTTGCTCAATCTGCAGAAAACGGCTCCGGTCGCTTTTGAATTGGTTGCCGTCAATCTGGATCAGAAACAACCCGGCTTTCCCGAACATGTGTTGCCGGAATACCTGCAATCATTAGGTGTTGCTTACCATATCATCGAAAAAGATACCTATAGCGTGGTAAAGCGCGTCATCCCGGAAGGCGATACCACCTGCGGCTTATGCTCGAGGTTGCGCCGCGGCAGCTTATATGGCTACGCACAGCAAAACGGCGTTACCAAAATCGCGCTTGGGCATCATCGCGAAGACATCATCGAAACTTTTTTTCTCAATTTATTCTATAGCGGCAAGCTGAAGGCGATGCCGCCGAAATTGCTCAGCGACGACCAACAAAACATTGTTATCCGGCCACTGGCATACTGCCGTGAAAAGGACATTGCCCGCTTTGCCGAATTCAGGGACTATCCGATTATTCCCTGCAATTTGTGCGGTTCACAGGAAAATCTGCAGCGCCGGGTGATGAAGGAAATGCTGTCCACCTGGGAAAAGCAGTTTCCGGGACGGATGGAATCGATTTTTACCAGTCTGCAGAATATTTCGCCCTCGCAACTCGCCGATCCGAAAATGTTTGATTTTGTCGGGTTGCAAATCAACCGCCAAAGCGAGGCGCAGGTCATATCATTTAATGCCGGGCTGAATATTCTCAGCCGGTGATTGTATTATTCACCGACTTCGGCAGCAACGGACCGTATATCGGGCAAATGCAGGCCGTTCTGCGGCAACGGGCTCCACAGGTGCCGGTTATCGATCTGTTGAATAACGCGCCGGCAGGCAATCCTCAATTAAGTGCCTATTTGCTGGCCGCTTTGCGTCATAGTTTTCCGAAAAACAGTATTTTCCTCTCGGTCGTGGATCCGGGCGTGGGCGGCGCGCGCCGGGCGGTGGTGGTACTGGCTGACGGGCAATATTTCGTCGGGCCGGATAACGGCTTGTTTAATACCGTTGCCGTTCTGTCGGAACACCACCGCTGGTGGGAAATCATCTGGAAACCGGCGGTTTATTCGAACAGCTTTCACGGCAGGGATTTGTTTGCGCCGGTAGCCGCCTGTCTGGCCGAGGGATCGGCGGATAACATGCTTGCTCCGGCAAGTACGCCGGATTTACGGGCATGGCCGGCGGATTTGCGGCAAATCATCTATTTTGATCATTACGGCAATGCCGTGACAGGCCTGCGTTACCAAAACCGGCTCTCCGGCAAGCCATTGCGGATCAACGACGTGATAATCAACCAGGCCGACACTTTTTGCTCGGTTCCCAAGGGGCATGCGTTTTGGTATCAGAACTCCAGTGGTCTGGTGGAAATTGCGGTCAATCAGGGTAGAGCCGAGCAACAATTGGCGTTGTCATTAGGCATGGAACTAAATTTTCGGTGATGTTCTTAGCGTCATTCTATCCACTTGCTTTGCTTGTTCAAAAGCTTGATTCATCAGATCGGCAAGGCCATAGATGGTGCCGATGCGGGTTTTATTGAGCACCAAAGGATCACGTTCCCGGACCGGGCGGGTAAATTCTGAAAGAGCGCACGAATATTCGTCAATTTTCGCCCAGCTGCCAATCCGGCTCCGGGAAAAAATGCCGGTGCGATAAAACAAGCGCAAGCCGATTGTGTGAGCAATGCTGTGCAGGGTGACAAAATCGAGGTAGTGTTGCGATAGTGAACGCGGGCTCCTCATGAACCGGACTAAACGTAATCGCCGGCTAGCAACTATTCTCCGTTGACATAGCTTATACCATAATCTTCATGGACAGCATAATTTTGGGTTGTGATATTTATCGAAACCGATTTATTACGCTGTCTGTCGGCAAACCAAAATAACTACTGGCATTAATCTCGGCCCAGGCTTAAAATTCCATATAAAAGCTGTTTTTAAAATATATTTGAGGGGGAGAAAATATCATGGAATTAATTCCCGATTTTACCCGACTGTTAGCTATCGGGTTACTGTTGTTCGTGCCGGTGTTTTTGATCTATCGAAAAGCAGGATTCAGTCCTTATTGGGCGTTTCTGGTATTTATCCCCATCGGGTTGTTGATTATCATCATCCATCTCGCCTATATGCCTTGGCCAAATCAAAAACAACAAGGGGAGGCAATGTAATGGAATATGCGATCGGTTTTTTGATTATTGCGGCATTGGGTATTTTCGTACTTTTTATGGTCGGCAGGATTTTGGAAAAAGCCGGTTTTCCCCCTATGCTGGCTATACTGTTGTTGATCCCTGTGGCCAATATTGCGTTGATATGGGTTTTTGCATTTGCCAAATGGCCGAATTTGAAGACCGGCGTGGAGCAAGATCTTAAGTAATAAAGGGGGGACCTGAAGTTTTACTACTGACAAAATCCAAGATTGACCGGCATGCCTGATACCGAGAACCGTTGGCAATTCTGGATTGATCGCGGTGGTACCTTTACCGATATTGTCGCGCGTAGTCCGGAAGGCCGGCTGAGCACTCATAAAATATTATCCGAAAATCCTGAACGCTATCAGGATGCGGCCTTGCAGGGTATTCGGGAAATACTCGGATTAGCGGCTGATGCGGTGCCTGGCGGCTCTGTGGCGGCGGTTAAAATGGGTACCACAGTCGGCACCAATGCCTTATTGGAGCGCAAAGGGGCGGCGACCGCATTGCTAATAACAGCCGGCCTGAAAGATTGTTTGCGCATTGGTTATCAAAACCGGCCGGAAATCTTTGCCCTGCATATTCGGTTGCCTGAGCTGCTTTACCAAACTGTGCACGAAATTGATGAACGCATCGACGTTCAGGGCCGGGTATTGAAGCCGATGAATACCGGCCGGGCCAAACGTCAACTGCAGCGAATCTATGATAGTGGCATTCGCTCGGTTGCCATTGTATTGATGCATGCCTGGCGATTTCCTGCGCATGAGCAGTCGCTGGTACGACTGGCGGAGGAAATCGGTTTCACGCAGATTTCCGCTTCGCACCAAGTGAGTCCGTTGCTGAAACTGGTCAGCCGCGGCGATACTACGGTAGTCGATGCTTATCTGTCGCCGTTATTGCGTCGTTATGTCGACCAGGTGGCTTCCGGGCTGGACGGTGACTCGGCGGAACAGCAAACCCGGTTGATGTTCATGCAGTCCAGCGGCGGCCTTATCGCGGCCGAACATTTCCAAGGTAAGGACAGTATCCTGTCCGGTCCGGCAGGCGGCATCGTCGGGGCGGTAACGGTGGCGAGAAAAGCCGGTTTCGAACGCATCATCGCATTCGACATGGGCGGCACCTCGACCGATGTGGCTCATTATGCCGGCGAATATGAGCGCAGCTTTGAAACCGAGGTAGCCGGGGTGCGCATGCGTGCCCCGATGATGAATATTCATACCGTGGCCGCCGGCGGTGGTTCGGTATTGTCATTTGACGGCATGCGTTACCGGGTCGGTCCTGATTCCGCCGGTGCCGATCCGGGACCGGCAAGTTACCGGCGCGGCGGTCCGCTAACGGTTACCGATGCCAATGTGATGTTGGGCAAACTGCCGCTGTTCCCGGCAGTGTTCGGCAAAAGCGGCGACCGGTCATTGGATGGCGAGCGAGTGAAAACCCTGTTTGCCCGGCTGGCGCAACAAATCCACCGGCAAACCGGCGACAACCGTAGCCCCGAACAGGTTGCGGAGGGTTTTCTCAGTATTGCCGTGGAAAATATGGCGGCCGCCATCAAAAAGATATCGGTGCAGAAAGGCTACAACGTGTCCGAATATACCCTGTGTTGCTACGGGGCTGCCGGCGGCCAGCATGCCTGCAAGGTGGCCGACCGGCTGGGTATGAGCCGGGTATTGATTCATCCTTTTGCCGGGGTGTTGTCCGCTTACGGGATGGGGCTGGCGGATTTTCGGCTGCTCAAGGATCAGGCGGTGGAAAAACTCTGGAATGAGCTTGGTCTGACTGCGCTGCAAACCATTTTAAGTCAATTGGAAACCGACGGCCGCCGGGAAATGCGGCAGCAAGGCTTGCCCGACTCGCGGATTAAGGCTTTGCGGCGTTTGTTTATCCGCTACCTGGGCACCGACACTTCACTGCAGGTGGATTTTGCGGACTGGCAAACCATGCTGGACGAATTTCAGCAAAAATACCGGCAACAATTCGGGTTTATTTACCCTGACAAACCGTTGATCGTGGAAACTGCATTGGTGGAAATCGTCGGCTTGACCGAACCTGTCGAGGAGTTGACCGGCTTCGCCGACCGCAAAGCGGATGTCCGGCCGGAATTGATCACCGAAATATTTACCGATAATGCGCTACGTAAGGCACCGGTATTTAAGCGTGGCCGATTGCCGGCCGGTTTTAATTTAACCGGGCCGGCCATCATCGTCGAACCGACGGCAACGACCCTGATCGAACCCGGCTGGCAGGCTTCGGTCACCGAACGTCTGGATCTGTTGCTGACCCGCTGCGAAGCATTGCCGCAGCAATATGCCGTAGGCACTACGGTTGACCCGGTAATGCTGGAGATATTTAACAAACTGTTCATGTCGATCGCCGAGCAAATGGGATTCGTGCTGCAAAATACTGCCTATTCGGTCAATATCAAGGAACGGCTGGATTTTTCCTGCGCCATTTTTGATGGCCAGGCGCAGCTGATTGCCAATGCACCGCATATCCCTGTGCATCTCGGTTCCATGGGCGAAACGGTGCACGCTTTGCAACAGCAGGAAACCGACAATATCCGGCCCGGCGATGTCTATTTGCTCAACTCGCCGTACCGGGGCGGTACCCACTTGCCGGATATCACCGTGGTCACCCCGGTTTTCGATCGGCAGGGCGAGCGCTTGTTGTTTTTTGTCGCCTCCCGAGGCCATCATGCCGATGTCGGCGGTATAACCCCGGGCTCGATGCCGCCGGACAGTGTGCACATCGACCAGGAAGGCCTGATCAGCGCCGGTATGAAAATTGTCGAGCAGGGCGTGTTTCTGGAACAGCAAGTGCGAACCTGGCTGGGTGCCGGTCGGTATCCGGCCCGCACTCCGGAACAGAACATCGCCGATCTGCAGGCACAGATTGCCGCCAATGAAAAAGGTGCGGCGGAGTTGCGGCACATGGTGGCCGGTTATTCGTTGCCTACCGTCCAGGCCTATATGCGGCACGTGCAGCATAATGCGGCGGAAATGGTGCGGCGGGTATTGGGTAAGCTGCAGGGCGGTACTTTTCGTTACCCGATGGACAGCGGCGCAGTGATTGCAGTCAGGGTGGAGGTCGATCAGCGGGAAAGGACTGCAACGATCGATTTCAGCGGCACTTCGGCACAGCTGGAAAGCAATTTCAATGCTCCGGCGGCGGTCTGCAAAGCAGCCGTGCTGTACGTGTTCCGCACTCTGGTTGAGGATGATATTCCGCTCAATGCCGGTTGTCTGCATCCTTTAAAGATCATCATACCGGAAGGTTCGATGCTCAATCCCCGCTATCCGGCAGCGGTAGTGGCAGGCAATGTCGAAACGTCGCAATATATCGTCGATGCCTTGTACGGCGCATTGGGGGTGATGGCTGCATCGCAAGGGACGATGAACAATTTAACATTCGGTAATGATCGCTATCAGTATTATGAAACCCTATGCGGCGGTGCCGGGGCGGGTAAAAATTATGCCGGAACTGACGCGGTGCATACCCATATGACCAATTCCAGGATTACCGATCCGGAAGTGCTGGAATGGCGTTTTCCGGTGTTGCTGGAGGAATTTTCGATTCGCTCCGGCAGCGGCGGCGCCGGGCAATACCCGGGCGGGGAAGGGGTGTTGCGCAGAATCCGCTTTCTGGAAGCGATGACAGTCAGTATTTTGTCCAGTCACCGTGATTTGCCGCCATTTGGCGCACAGGGAGGAGAAGCGGGGGGGCTCGGCAGCAACGCGTTAATTCGGGCCGACGGACAGATGGAAATATTACCCGGCTGCACCCGGATTCAGGTCGAGCCCGGCGATGCGGTGCAGATTGAAACGCCGGGCGGCGGCGGATACGGCAAAGCGGATTAAACATTGCGTTTTTCAATGACTTTGATAGAAACAGAAGTAAGATAATCACCAATATGAATTCAATAAAGAACATCGCGATTATCGGTGCGGGTCCGGCAGCGAGTACCCTTGCCATATTGTTGTGCAGAAAAGGCTGCCGTGTCGCTATTTTTGCCACGCCGGAACAGACCCCGATTCTGGTCGGCGAATCGCTGGTACCGATGATCGTGCCGATGCTCCAGGATCTAGGCATTGAACAGGAAGTTGCCGCTTACAGTATCAAAAAGCCGGGTGCCTGTTTTAGCTATAACGTTAACGAGTTGTTCGAATTTCGTTTTGCCGACAATCCGAATGATCTGCCGGCTTATGCGTACAACGTGCCGCGCAGAGAGTTTAATGCGACCTTGCTGCATGCGGCGCAACAGGCCGGAGCCATGCTGATCGAGCGCCGCGTTGAATTATGTCGCACTGCGCAAGACGACCGCATTGCTATCGATAAGGAATCGTTGCAGGCGGCCGCCGGCTGTTGGGATGGTGATGTACCGCAGCTGATTGTCGATGCGGCGGGACGCGCCAATCTGATCGGCCGGCTGTTGGATATTCCGATGCAAAAAGGCCCGAGGCAGGATGTGGCATTGTTTGCTCATGTCGATCGTACCGAATTGGTTGATCCCGGCTATGTTCATAATGATCGGCTTGAGCGCGGCTGGTGCTGGCGAATTCCGCTGCCGGGCCGGGTTTCGCTGGGTTTTGTGGTTCCGTCCGGCTATGCACAACAACACGGAGAAACACCAGAGCAACAATATGACAATTTGCTGCGCGACGATCAGGTATTGCGGCAACTCGCTCCCGATGCCAAGCGGCTGACACCGGTGATGCGCTTTAATAATTATCAATCGCTGTCGACCAGGCTTTCCGGAAACAATTGGGTAATGCTCGGTGATGCAGGGGGATTCGTCGATCCGGTATTCTCCAGCGGGATGCTGATTGCGATGGACAGCGCCTATAAACTGGCCGACACGCTGTTGCGTGGCAAACACTTATCGGTTTACGAGCAGGCAACCAAGCGGCATTTGCAAGCCTGGTTCGAGATCGCCGGCTATTATTACAACGGCAGATTGATGACCAGCATCAAAGTGGGCCAGATGTTGTCTGAAACACCGTCCGGTCAGTTGATGGTGCCCTGGATCAGCAAGCATATCAGCCGCATATTCAGTGGCGCCGCCGCAACGCGCCGCTCCAGCATGTCTTTGCTGCGTATTCTGGTAAAATACGGGCTGCGCGGTAAAGATCCCCGGATTTACAGAATAAAATAAGCTTTGCATGTTCGCTACCGTGGAAGCCACAAAGCGTGACAGTGATTTCTTTTGTTTACTGCGGGCGGAGGCGGACAGAGCTCGGATGCATTTACTTTTCAACGACGCATCAGGGTTCTGATCGTTACTATTTTTTTTCCATAACCAATATGATCATAATGAATAACGCCATTGACAGCGATCTGTCCGGCGAAAAGGGCATCGCCGGGCAGTTATGTACGTTTCTGCAGGAAAACGTACTTGCTCCCGAAATCGAAATATCAGCCGACACCGAACTCAGCACCATTGGTGTCGATTCATATTCGTTGATGGAAATGATTCTGTTCATCGAACGCCGTTACGGGCTGGTGTTGCCGCCGGAATCGCTGACGCCGGAAAATATTGCCACGGTGGCTTCCCTCAGCCATTACTGTGCCGGCCGGTTGCGTCAATCCGATGCCTGAACAGCTGGCATTATTTCCAAGTTCCGTGGTTCTGAACGGCATCGATTATTTTCTGCTGCAGATGGATCGCATCATGTTGCGTACCACCGGTAAGCATAATATTTGCCTATTCGTAGTCGAGCTGGCTGACCGTATCGAGTCGAAGTTTCTGCAGCAGCAATTAGCAAAAATACCCGCTTATCGCTGGATCACCGCCTTGCGTATGCGCCGCGGGATGTTTTTCTCCTTGTGCAAATGGGTGATTGACGACAAGGCGCCGCTTCCCGCTATTGTTGAACACCAACTTTCCGGGCAATGCAGCTTGCATGATATCCTATCGATCCAGGCGATCGATGCCGAACAACAGCCGCCGTTTAAAGTCGCTCTGCTGCAGCCACCGAACGGTGGCTCGATGTTGCTTTTTACCTGGCATCATGCCTTGCTGGATGCGCACGGCGGTGAACGCCTGGTACACTATCTGGGATCGCAACGGTCAGCCGAACAACCCGCTTGGATCGAACCGCAGGTGCTTCAGCTGCCGTTAATGAGGCGGGCAACCGATACCCTCGCGATGAAACGATTTGTCTATGAACGCTCGGCAGCGCCGCTGCTTTCGCTTTATCGAGGCAACCATCGCGAGACCACGCTACGATACCGGCTGCGCCGATTTTCGGTGCAGCAAAGCGGCGTAGCTGAACAACGTGCCCGTGAGCATGGTGCGGGTTTTTTAATCAGCGCCTTTTATCTGGCGGCGGCGGCATGTGCCGTTGCCCGCCTGCAACAACGACGGCGCGCGCCGGATGGCGATATTCTGGTTCCGGTGCCCCAGGATCAGCGACGCAGAGGGGCGAAGGGACCGTTGATTGGCAACCAGGTAAGTTTTTTGTTCTATCGACTTCCCAAAACGGCGTTGTCCGACTTACGAACTTGCACTACGGAATTGGTCCGGCAGATGACTACGCTGATGCGTTCCGGGAATCCGGCAAAATATCGACAAATGATGGATTTTTTACGCCGGGTGCCCGGTCCGCTGTATCGGTTTTTACTGAAATCGCCGACATCGGGGTTGATGGGGAGCTTTTTTTATTCGGATACCGGCAACTCGCTGCAGGATTATCAGCAGTTGTTCAACATGCCGGTGCAGAGCGCCGTGCATTACCCGCCCACCGGCTGTCCGCCCGGTCTAACCTTTGTCTATAGCCTTTTTCGCGGCCAGTTGCAGATCACCATCGGCTATATGGAGGAAGTCGTGAATAGTCAGGAAATGCAGCAATTGATCAGTGATCTGGATGCCGCTTTGTTGGGTGAAGATCATAACGTGGCATGAACTGTGATGTACTGGTAGTCGGTGCGGGAGCAGCGGGCATTGCCGCAGCGGTTGCCGCCGCCGAAGCGAATTTAAAAGTCGTGTTGCTTGAACGGGATGGTTTCACCGGCGGCCTGGCAACGGCGGCGATGGTCGGTACCATCTGCGGCTTGTATTATCGGGGACCGCGCAGGCCCCGCTTTGCCGTCCGGGGATTTGCCAGAATGTTTGCCGAGGCGCTGGCGGAGCGTAGCGGCATTGCCCCTTACACTTTGGCAGATGAAGGGTTGCATTTTTTGCCTTATCAGCCGGAGGTATTTCATCAACTGGCTGTGTCCCGCCTGAAACAGGCAGGGGTACAGCTCATTTTGCACATGTTCGTATCCGATGTGAAGCTGGGGGAGGCAGGGATTGACCAGGTCGTCGTTAATGCCGCGGATCAAAAAATGACACTGCGGGCAAAGGCGCTGGTGGATTGCAGCGGTAACGCGCAATTGTCGATGTTGGCCGGACTGGAATTGCTGCAACAAACCGGCTATCAAGCCGGTGCTTTTGTTTTCCAGGTTGCCGGTCTTCCCTCGCTGGACTCGAAGTTGCTGGCTTTGAACCTGATCCGCTGCATCAAGCAGGGAATGCATGACGGCGCTTTACCAGCGGATTGTGAACGTTTGTCGATAGTACCGGGAACTGTTTATAACGGTACGGCTTTGTTTAAATTGGGCTTGCCGTTGCCGGTCACAACCGGTTTTCTGATCGCCACTGAATTAGAACTGCTGGCCCGTTCGCACAGTGTGCAAATCATTGATTATTTACGTTGCAGCCATGATTTGTTTCGATCGCTCACAATTACCGCGATGGCGCTGCAAGTCGGCCTGCGCACCGGGCCGCGACCGGTCGGCATTGAAGTGCTCGAAGAACGGCATGTATTGGCGTGCAACAAGCCCGACGACGGTGTGGCGGTTGGCGCCTGGCCCATAGAGCAGTGGGGGGCGCAACGCAAACCGCAGATGACCTATTTCAAAGAAAACGACCATTACCTAATTCCGTCCGGCTCACTGGTCTCCCGGGATGCCAATAACCTGTTTTTTGCCGGGCGGGCCTTTTCCGCATCGGAGCGCGCTATCGCTTCGGCGCGGGTCATCGGTACCTGTTTAAATACCGGTTACGCGGCCGGTATGCTGGCTGCCGCCTTTGTTGCACAAGGCGACTGGCGGGCGGGTGTGGATCGGGTTCGCTGCAAACAGGTTAGCGGTTCCGGAAGCTAGGCATGTCCGTTTATGAAATCCTCAGAGTTGCCGCCGAAAGCCGGCCAGCGCGTGCGGCGATGATCGATGCTCAAGGCGTTATCAGTTATCGGGAATTATATGAGCAAACCGAGGCACTAAAAGCTGAATTAATCTCTACCGGATTAGGTGCCGGCATGGGCTTGGGCGTTATGGGGCGCAACGGCAGGCAATTCGTCATGGCCATGTTTGCCGGCATGGGCTGTGGCGCCACGGTCGTGCCGCTTTCGCACCAACTCAAACAGGCTGAATTGGACACGATTCTATCCGATACCGGCATCCATGCGCTAGTCGATGACCTAACGGGTGCATTACCGAGTACCTCTGTAGGCGGTAGCATTCAATTGAACGCGCAGGCTCTGCGTTTTTCCCGAACCGGCGTTGCACGCCATAAACCCGTTACGCCACTGGCGGACGCCGCCTTTATCCGTTATACGTCCGGTACTACCGGTCAATGTAAAGGTGTGGTGCTCAGCCACCAACGGATTCGGGAGCGGGTATGCGCTGCGCATAGCGCTTTATCGTTGACCGAGAAGGATGCCGTGCTGTGGGTATTGCCGATGGCCTATCATTTTTTGGTGTCGATTTTGGTTTATCTGCGTTGCGGAGCACTGATTATCGTATGTCAGGATTTATTGGCGGAAACGCTGATTAACGCCGCCAATAGGCATCATGCAACGATGTTGTATGCCGCACCGATGCATTTTCGCTTGTTGGCGGCGGATCAATCCGGCAAGCAAATGCCGGCGCTGAAATATGCCTTCTCCACATCGGCGGCGCTGCCGCCAGCCGTTGCCGAGGATTTTCGCAAACGCTTCCATCTGCCGATAACCCAGGCTTACGGTATTATCGAAGCCGGCCTGCCGTTGCTGGACAGCCTTACCGAAACCGCCGATCCCGAAAGTGTCGGTTATCCGGCGGCCGGATTTGACGCGGCTTTGCTTGATGAACGGGACCTGCCGGTGGTGCAAGGCGAGGCCGGGCGCCTGGCGATCCGCGGTCCCGGTATGTTCGATGCCTATTTGCGGCCCTGGCGGTCCGCTGCCCGGGTGATGGCTAACGGCTGGTTTATGACCGGCGATCTGGCCCGGCAGCGCAGTGACGGAAGATTCGTTATCTGCGGGCGTGAAAAAACCATGATTAACGTATCCGGCAATAAGGTTTTTCCCGAAGAGATTGAAGCGGTGCTTAACAACCATCCTCGGATTATCGACTCGCGGGTTTTCGGGCAAACCCATCCGCTATGGGGTGAAATCGTCTGCGCCGAACTGGTGGTTGCCGCGGGTGAGGTTTTGGATGCCGAGCAGGTGCTGCGTTTTTGCCGCGACCGACTGTCGGCTTACAAGGTGCCGCAACGGTTGATGCAAGTGCGGCAGATTTGCTATACAGGGACCGGCAAGGTGCAAAGGGTTTGAATGTAATGTTATGACGGGATAGCCACGAAAAGGAAGCGCCAACCATGCCTCTGTCCGTAATGTCCGACAAGGAACAAGGCAAAGAACATCAGAAAAAAACCTACGGCCGGATGTACGGCGGCACTCATGTGGGCAGCAAACCAAAGGAGCAATCATTTGTCGGAAATTGTCGAACAGGCCGGCGGGGGAGTGGTTATGCGGGAGAATATAGTGAGTGAGCCGTCTTATTTGATTGAGTCCGATAGCAGCCATGAGGCGAAAGAATGGTTTAAACTAGCTGCCGAGTTGGAAACGAATCAGACGGGCATGGGCGTCTCGCTGCATTTATGCAAAGCGGCAGCCGAGCAATGCGATTTGCACTTCAATGGAGGTTTCATCGAATATACTCATGACAAAAAATAATTCAACAATGATTAACATGGTTAAATTACCCGAAAATCATCCGCAACGCCTGCAACTGCATAATGAGGCGCATGCCAGAAAATCCGCCGACTTGCGGGTGCCGGTCAGGGCCAGTCATTTGGCTCTGATGTTACAGGGCGAGGAAAAGCGCCGTGAGCGCAGCCATCTGGCCAAACTGTGTGCAGTGTATGGGCTGCATCCGCCGGCACAGGATGCCGATCATTTCAGTGCTGATTTCGGTGAGTTTAGGTTGCGCTGGCAGCAACACGGCGAATTCAGTACTTATACGTTTTTCAGACACGGCGCTTTTGCCGATCCGTTTGCACAACCGGCAATTACCGTTGTTCCGGAGCAATGGCTGGAACAACTTTGCGGCAAACTGATTGTTGCCAGCCACGCGGCAATGATCAAACCGGACAGTGAACCCGACCTGGATCGCATTGCCGGATATTTTTCCGATGAAATGTTGGTCGGTTCGGAAATCACCGGTGGTGCGGCGCTGGCCATTACCGATTTCAAAATCTATGAGGATGGTTTCAGCAGGTTCTTAATCCTTGATAAAAATTTTCAACACTGGCAGGCGGGCAGATACCTGCAGCGGCTATTTGAAATTGAAGTATACCGGGTGATGGCCTTGCTGGCCTTTCCGATGGCGCGCAAGTTAATTCCCAAACTGAATCGTGCCGACCAGGATTTATTGGACATTACCGCATCAATGAACCGGGATAATGCCGATGACGGGGAATTGCTGGACGAATTGACCGAGCTGGCCGCCGAGATCGAAAACTGCTGTTCCAAAACGCATTTCCGGTTTAATGCCGCCGATGCCTATTACAAACTGGTGGAACGGCGTATCGAGGAGTTGCGCGAAGTGCGAATTCCGGGGATGCAAACCATTGGCGAATTTTTGAAAAGACGTCTGGAACCGGCGATTCATACCTGTCAAACCACCGAAAAAAGGCTGTCCCTGTTATCGGAACGGATCAGCAATGCCGGACAGTTGCTGCGCACCCGGGTGGATATTACCCTGGAGCGGCAAAACCAGGCACTATTGGCGTCGATGGATAAACGGGCGCAGCTGCAGCTACATTTGCAAACCACCGTTGAAGGGCTTTCCGTTGCGGCGATCAGCTATTATCTGGTTAGCCTGGTCGGCTACTTGGCGAAAGCCGGCAAAGCCTTTGGTTTGCCGATCGTTCCGGAAATGGCTACCGGCATCGCCATTCCGGTGGTTATCGGAATTACCGCGCTTGGCGTCCGCCATGTACGTAAACTGATTGATTAAACGTCGAGGAGTTCGCTATTTTTGGTGAGCAACGACTTTAGATGGATTTTTTTTCGGAAGATTGTGGAATTCGAACTAAACTTAAGCGATAGAATTTTTATAAAACAGCGCATAATAAATCGGCTTCAGCGTCAAGTGGTAATGTTTGGTTTATTATCTTTTTAATGTTAAGGCAGGATTATGGATTTAAAAATAGCGAGAATATTAATTTTTTTATTAGTATTTGCTAGTCAGGCTGTACAGGCAACACACTCCGAAATAGAACCCAACGATGCAATGGAAACGGCCAATCCGTATATTTTGGGTATTCCGATGAGCGGACAAATCTCTTTTGGGGAAGAAGATTGGTTTTATTTCGAAACGCTGGTCGATCATTTGTTTTTGGATATTTCCAGGGATGGCGAGTTGCTCAATATTGAGGTGTTTGATAGTGAGGGTAAATTGCTTTACACCGGCGCAGGAGGGGAATCGCTGATTGCCAATATCGGGCTGGAGAAAGCCGACACCTATTTCATTAGGCTGCGCGGCAACAACAGCGTTTATGAATTTACCGCGCGCTTAAGCGATGAGCCAGTATGTGACAACTGCGAGGCATTGCGCGGCAACAATGCAACCTTCGATGCAACCACCGGCGAGTTGTTTGTCCGTACCGTCGATGTTTTGGATCGGTATGGTAAAGCCGTACAATACGAAGGGGTGATGCAACTGATACCGGGCACCGGCGTTGACGGTCCCATGCAGTTTGAGGTCACCAAAATTCAACGGACATTTAAATAATTTTTGTTCCCCTACCTGGCCGGGAAGAGAAAATCCCGGCTAGGCCACACAGGGTTACCCGAAGCGCAAATTATCCCGGATGAAGCTGACGTTACTGCAATGGTGCGTTTAAGTTGTTTTTATCGCCGATGGCAACGACGGTATGCCATCTTTCAAACCAACTGCGCGGTTCTTCGAGATAGCGGAGCGAAATTACCGTTTTGACGCCGGCCTTTTGGTATAAAGTCCGTTCACCGCTTCTAGTGGTTTGAGAATCCGCCTGCCACGCGGGACCAAGGCAATTTTCTATAATACGGCGGCCTTCGTTATAATCGGCGATCGCTGATTCTTTGCCATGTCCGGCCTGCCAGTCGCAGATATAAGTATGCAGGCCGCTGCTCCATTCCCAGATATTACAGTTTTCGGCACTGGGAAAGACCTGTTCGGCAGACCAACTGTTCAGGTTTCTGACTCTTCTCAGGCTTTTCTTGTATTGTTTGAATTGGTCCCGGTGGCTTTTAATCAGTCCTTTCAAGCGGCTGCAGGATTCCGCTTCCGAGAGCGTTGGTTTGTTTTCTGAGATATCTGCACAGGCGGCAAGCAACAGAGCTGCCGAACTGATCATTAAAGCGGAGATGGTGGTTGATCGGGTGGTTTTGGTAAATAACGACATGGGCAATCCGTAAATTTAATTATTGTGTTTAATCATAGCGTGCGCACCATGACAAAGGCTATTAATTGTTTCCTTCACACCTATTCGGTTGGTGCGGCAATGAAGTGCTGTAATTGATGCGCGATAAGTATAAACCGATTTTTAGCCTGCGTTGAGTCGCTATCTCCGGTACAGACAATGAGACGTGCTTATTGTATCGTTTCTGCATCGTGGAAGGATTCAACTGCCGCTCAATATTCCGAGACCGGCACGCAGGTGCAGAGCAGATGACGGTCTCCATACACATTGTCGATGCGACCGACCGGCGGCCAGTATTTGTCATCAAGCTGAATGTTATCGGGGAAAAATGCCTGTTGTTTGGTATAGGGCAACTTCCAATCCTGCAGCAACAAATGATGGGTATGCGGGGCATTGCGCAGTACGTTGTCAGCGGGGTCGGCTGTGCCGTTCTCCAGCGCGGCAATTTCACCGCGTATAGCGATCAGCGCGTCGCAGAAACGGTCGATTTCCTGTTTGTCCTCGCTTTCCGTCGGTTCCACCATCAGCGTATCAGCGACCGGGAAAGACATGGTCGGTGCATGGAAGCCGAAATCGATCAAACGTTTTGCGACGTCATCCACGGTGATACCGCAGGACTTCTTAAAATGGCGCAAATCGAGAATGCATTCGTGGGCTACAAAACCGTTTTTACCGGTATACAGAATCGGAAAATAGGGCGCCAAGCGTTTGGCAATATAATTGGCATTCAAAATGGCGGTCAACGTCGCTTGTTTTAAACCGGCGGCACCCATCATCGCAATGTAAGCCCAGGAAATGGTCAAAATCGAAGCCGAACCCCAGGGCGCCGCGGCAACGCTGCCGATGGTACCATGCTGCGTTTTAGCCGGATTGACGCCGTCGATAACCGGATGATCAGGCAGAAACGGGGCCAGATGTTTACCGACGCCGATCGGTCCGACACCGGGTCCGCCGCCGCCATGCGGAATACTGAAGGTTTTGTGCAGATTCAGATGCGCCACATCGGCGCCGATTCTGCCCGGCCGGCTAATACCGACCAATGCATTGAAATTGGCGCCATCCAGGTAAACCTGGCCGCCGTGCTGATGAATGATGTCGCAGATATGGCGAAACGCCTCTTCATAAACGCCGTGGGTCGAAGGATAGGTGATCATCAGTGCGGCGAGCCGGTCCCGGTATTGGCCCGATTTGTCGAGCAAATCGTCGACACTGATATTGCCGTTGTCGTCACATTCAATCATGATTACTTTTAGCCCTGCCATCGTGGCGCTGGCCGGATTGGTGCCGTGTGCGGACGCCGGAATAAAGCAGATATCGCGATGGCCTTCGCCGCGCACCTGATGGTATTTGCGGATTACCAGTAGGCCGCTGTATTCTCCTTGAGAGCCGGCATTGGGTTGAAATGAAAAGGCGGCGAAGCCGGTCAGATCGCAAAGCATGTCTTCCAACTCGTCAAACAATTGCTGATAGCCCAATGTTTGGTAGAGCGGGGCGAAAGGGTGCAAACCGCTGAATTCGTGATGGGAAATGGCCTGCATTTCAGTGGCTGCATTCAGTTTCATCGTGCAGGAACCCAGGGGAATCATCGACCTGTCCAGCGCGATGTCGCGGCGCGCCAGCCGCCGCATGTAGCGCATCATTTCCGTTTCCGAATGATAGCGCCGGAAAACCGGGTGTTGCAGAATCGGATCGCTGCGCAGCAGCTCGCCGGCGATGCATTCGGTGATGGTTTTATTCAGCGCATTGATATCCGGTTGGTCGCCGGTCGGCGAAGCAAATACACGCCATAGGGTTCTGATGTCCTGGCGGGTGGTGGTTTCGTCCAGGGAAATGCCCAGATGATCGGCGTCGATGAAACGCAGGTTGATGCCGGCTTCTTCGGCGTGGGCTGCATAACGCTTGGCGCGGCCGGGAATGTGCACGGTGAGGGTATCGAAATAGCTTTGCGTGACGACCGTATACCCCAATTGCTGCAGGCCGGCTGCCACAATTTGGGTATAGCGGTGCACGCGGCCGGCAATGAGACGCAGACCTTGTGCGCCGTGGTAGATGGCATAAAATCCGGCGATAACGGCCAGCAATACCTGCGACGTACAGATATTGCTCGTTGCCTTTTCGCGGCGGATGTGCTGCTCGCGGGTTTGCAGCGCCATCCTTAACGCCGGCTGTTGGTGACTATCCTTCGATACGCCGATGATACGCCCCGGCGTGGAGCGTTTAAAGGCTTCCCGGGTTGCGAAGTAGGCGGCATGCGGACCGCCGTAGCCCATCGGTACGCCGAAACGCTGGCTGTTGCCGACCACAATGTCGGCGTCGAAGGCGCCCGGTGCTTTTAATAGAACCAGACTGAGCAGGTCGGCGGCAACGGTAACTAATGCCGCATTATGATGTGCCTGTTCGACAACGCTTTGCGGGTTCCTGATTTTCCCGGAACAGCCCGGATATTGCAATAAGACGCCGAAATAGTCGGTATTTTCAAGTTCGGTGTAAGGATCGCCGATGACAATTTCGAAACCCAGGGACGAAGCCCGGGTCTGCATGACCGCAATGGTTTGCGGAAAACAATCCCGGTCAACAAAAAAGCGCAGACTCGGATTTTTAGCCAAGCGCCGCGACATGGCCATGGCTTCGGCCGCTGCCGTTGCCTCATCCAATAACGAGGCATTGGCCAGCTCCATGCCAGTCAGGTCGATGATCATCTGCTGAAAATTTAACAGGGCTTCCAAACGTCCTTGGCTGACTTCCGCTTGATAGGGCGTATAGGAAGTGTACCAGCCGGGATTTTCCAGGACGTTGCGTTTGATGACTGCCGGCATAATGGTGTCGTAATAGCCCATGCCGATCATTGACCTAAAAACCTTATTACGTGAGCGCATGGCGCGTAGATGCTCGATCACCGCCCGTTCGCTGATCGTCTCGGTCAGCGTCAAAGGTTCCCGATTGATGATGTTTTCCGGTATTGCCGCCGGAATAAGCTCCTTTAAATGGGTTAAACCCAGTTCGGCGAGCATCTCGGCGATTTGCTGCTGATCGGGACCGATGTGCCGGCGAATGAAATTGCCGCGCATTTCCATTTGTTCCAGCGTCGGGTTGGCATTGGGCATGGTTAATTCCTATTGCTGCCGCGGTAATACCGATGAGCGATGAACGGCAGGGTGGTTATCGTTACGGGTATTTTCCGATTGCGCACACGCGTATACAGCGTCGTGCCCGGCGTCCGGTAAGCGCTATTGATTCGGGCCATGGCAATCGGATAACCGGTGCTGGGTCCGAAGCTGCCGCTGGTCACTTCGCCGATCAATTGATTTTCATTGTTAAATAGTTTAGCACCGTCTCTAACCGGAATTTTTTGCCCGGAACGGATGCCGACGCGCTGCATATCTGGCTGTTGCTGTAATTGCGATAATATTTTTTGGGCGCCGGGAAACCGGTCATGTCCTTTTTTAATGAGCCATTGCAAACCGGCTTCAATCGGTGTAATCGTTTCGGACAGTTCATGGCCGTACAGGCAAAGTCCCGCTTCAAGACGCAAGGTATTTCTTGCTCCCAAGCCGACCGGTTCCACGTTATCCTGCGCGAGCAATAATTCGGCTAATTGCATGGCATCCGTTTCGGCAACGGAAATTTCAAAACCGTCTTCGCCGGTATAGCCGCTCCGGCTGATCAAACAGGGTATACGGTTTATCTCGGTATCGGTCGCGGTCATAAAAATCAATTCATCTGCCGCATCGCAGAATTTTCCTATAACCGCGGCTGCGTCCGGGCCTTGCAAGGCGAAAAGCGCTTGTTGTTCCAATGCATCGATTGCACAGTCTGCCGAAAGATGTTTTTGTAAATGGAGCAGGTCTTTGTGCCTGCAGGCCCCATTAACGATGATCAGGAATTTTGAGTCAAAACGGGTAATGACGGCATCGTCGATAATGCCGCCGGAATCATTGGTAAAAACCGTGTATAACTGTTGGCCTGGTCGCATTTCGGCAATGCCGCCGGGTGTCAGATTTTGCAATTGTTGGGCCGCTGTTTTTCCGACAACAGTAATTTGCCCCATATGAGAAATGTCAAAAAAACCGGCATGGCTGCGGGTATGGCGATGCTCGTGGATAATGCCTTTTGTATAGTGCATCGGCATCAGGTAGCCGGCAAAAGGTTGCAGTTTTGCTTCCAGCTGGAGATGCAGCGGATAGAGTGCGGTGCGGGCTAAGCTGTCCACGGTAGGCGGCCGATCAATTGCCAAGGGTTCATAACGGGTACCTCAGTGCGGATAATGCATATTTTGAAACGTCGTCCGATATGGTGGATTTAATGGTAATACGAATGCCTGCAAGTGTCATCCTGAAAAATGTACTGCCGGTTAATGCGGGATGGATAAAATTACAAAATAAACAAATAGCATTTCAAAAGAAAGTAAGCGTCCTTGTTGTACAAAGTTGGTTTTTTTGTTGAAGCCATGCAGGTTTCTTGCTTTTAACTCCCGAAAAATAATCATACCCAAATAACCTATCATTAAAAAAAACATGAAATGATGCAAGTGGGGCATTTGAAACAAAAGGTCTGCCAATAAATGGGCGATGATAAACGCAAAAAAAGAACATGCAATGATCCAAAGCAACAGTTCCATCGGATAAAATTTCAAATGCAGAAGTTCTGTTTCCTGTTTGTGTTTTAAAATATTGATTCTTGAAAGGGCATATAAATACGGAATGTAAAAATAAAAAATGATCCCACTAAGCGCGTACATCACCACGGAAATATGATATTTGAAGGAAATTAGGAAGCCGAGCAAAATGGCGACAAATAAGAGAAAGGTTTTCATTTAATTTTGCATTGGAAAATATATTTTATAAAACAGCCGGAAGCAGGAATTCACTGATCAACAACCGCCGTTGTTGAATGGCGTAAACGGTTCGTAGTCCGCAAAGCGGTTGATGGATGGGAATTATCCCGGTTAATTCTGCCGGCCGATTGTTCGGGTTGATGCAAGTTAAATCCATTTACAAACCTAGCAGGTTAGGATAGGAAAAAAAATCAGTTCCTCCAGTGTTCTGTCGTCGCGATTGGATAAAATGCGCTGGCTGCCGGACAATGTCCCAGGCGGAATAACAGTTCTGCTCGAAATTAACTGCGTTTCGCCGTCCGTAAGCAATATTTCTCTGATCAGTCTGTAATCGTTGTATGATACTTGTATTCAACGTCGTTCGCTTAGAAACGGTTTTTTTCGTTGCTGAAAAATCCCTGGCGGTTACGATGCATCCATAGACTGACCGCAGTCGTTGCGCTAATGAATCGGGTTCATAAATCCGTGATTGTACGGTTAACGGGATTCGATAATGAATGCCGGAACGATTGTTTATCCAAACCGGCTTCTTGCAGTATAAAAAGCTTTTTGTAAGCAACAGCGTTTTACCTCTTGGGAATGATTGAATGACCTGAAATTTATAGTTAATTTGCTTCAGTTTACTCTGCATGAACACTCGATGATGGGATTCCATTTCACGAGAGGCGGGTGCTATCATATCATCAAATAGCGTGGAGCAGGATGAGAGAAATGCTTGGATGATTCTCAATTATTTAATTGAGCAAAAATTGATTTTAAACTTCGGCATATTCGTTCGATTTTCCCAGCCAGCGTTCAATGAGCGGTTGTATTGCTTCGGGAGATTGATGCCGGATAAGATCGGCGGCATCACGGACCTGCGGCAGCAAGGCGGTGTCTCTGCCAAGGTCGGCAACTTTAAAGCGTATTTGGCCGGTTTGGCGTGTTCCCAACATTTCGCCCGGGCCACGCAATTGCAGGTCTTTTTCGGCAATTTCAAAACCGTCATTGGTTTCCCGCAGAATACTAAGGCGTTCGCGGGCGGTGGTTGATAATGGCGTTTGATACATTAGCAGACAGTAGCTGTCGCCCGGACCGCGTCCGACCCTGCCGCGCAACTGGTGCAATTGGGAAAGCCCCAGCCGTTCGGGATTTTCGATAATCATCAAGCCTGCATTCGGAACATCCACGCCGACTTCGATAACCGTTGTCGCCACCAGCAAATCGATCCGATGCTGTTTGAAGTTCCGCATAATGAGTTCCTTTTCCGGTGCTTTCATTCTCCCGTGTACTAACGCCACCCGCACGCCCGGCAACGAGCGGGATAAGGTTTCCAGGGTTTTTTCGGCAGCTTCGCATTGCAAGGCTTCCGATTCTTCTATTAGAGTACAGACCCAATAGGCCTGCCGTCCCATATTGATCCAACCGTTGATTTTATCGATGACTTGTTGCCTGCGTTCTGCCGGGATAACGCTGGTAATTATCGGTTTTCTTCCCGGCGGTAGTTCATCGATGGTTGAAATATCCAGGTCGGAATAATTGAGCATCGCCAGGGTGCGCGGGATAGGGGTGGCTGTCATTACCAATTGATGTGGACGCCTTCCACCGATTCGGCCTTTTTCTCTCAACGCCAGGCGTTGATGAACGCCGAAGCGATGCTGCTCATCGATGATAACCAGACCGAGTTTGGAAAATACCACATCATCTTGAAAGAGTGCATGGGTGCCGATGACAATGCCGGCGGTGCCTTGTTCAAGGTCCTCCAACAACTGTTTTCTTGGTATGCCTTTTAACTGCCCGGTGAGAAAACCGATGCGGATATTCCGTGTTCCAAACCAAGCCTGAAAGTTTCGAAAGTGCTGTTCGGCCAATAATTCGGTCGGCGCCATAACCGCAGTCTGGTAACCTGCATTAATAGCCAGCAAAGCGGCGGCGGCACAAACGATGGTTTTTCCTGAGCCGACGTCTCCCTGGATCAGACGCATCATCGGTTTGCCGGTGCAGCAGTCGGCCTGCACTTCCTCGATGACGCGTTGTTGCGCCTTGGTCAGCGTGAAGGGCAGGGAACCGATAAATTGCGTCAGGATGGTTTTATCTATTTTTAGAGCCGGTGCTTGCAGCGATTGGTTCTGAATTTTGCTTTGCTGCAGACTTAAGTGGTGGGCCAATAATTCTTCAAACGCCAATCGCTTTAATGCCGGCAGTGTGCCATTTTGCAATTCTTGCGCGACTGTATCCCGATCCGGCGCATGCAGGCTGACGATTGCCTGGCGAAGCGCGGGTAGTTGCAAGCTGTTCCTCAGCGAAACGGGCAGCCAATCCGGTAAGGTGCTTGCAGCATTTTGGTAAACGCTTAACGCTTGTTTGATTGCATTTCTAAGCGTATTTTGCCGCACGCCTTCGGTCAATGAATACACTGGTGTCAGTGCTGTTTCAGTAATGCAGTCGTCTACGGTCGTAATGATTTTATAATCGGGATGGACCATTTCCAAACCGGCATAGCCGTACCTGACCTCACCAAAACAGCTCAGCAATGTTCCTGTTTGCAACTGCATTTGCTGCTTGGCGCTGAAATGGAAAAACCGCAACGTCAGAAATCCCGTGCCGTCACTGATTCTGCAAAGCAAACTGCGCCGTCGGCCGTTCAAAACGTCAGTTATTGCTACGCGGCCGCAGATTAATGCGCTGACACCGGCATAAAGGGAACCGATCCGATAAATCCGGGTGCGGTCCTCATAGCGTAAAGGCAAATGAAACAACAAATCCACTATCCTGAAAATTTGTAATTTTTCCAGGCGGGATGCCGTTTGCCGGCCAATCCCGGCTAATGAAACAACGGGTTGTTCAAGGATATCCCGCGCTTTTGTCATTTGATTGCAAAGGAACAAGTATGCCGATGAAAGGCAAAATCCGGTTTCCGGCTACAGTACGACATGCTGTCGTTTAATGCTTAACCAACCGGCTAAGTTGGAAAAGGACGTGTTTTAGGCATCATATTCCTGCCGGATTTGCATAATGGCATCCATTTCGACTGAGGCGTCTTTCGGTAATGCAGCAACGCCGACGACAGCCCGGGCAGGATAAGGTTGTTGAAAATATTGTCCCATTATTTCATTCACGATGGGGAAATCAGCTAAATCGGTTAAGTAGACATTCAACTTCACAATATCGTTGAGATTTCCGCCGGCAGCGGTTGCAACTGCCGTTAGGTTGTCTAACACCCGCCGTATTTGAACGGAAATATCTCCGGTAACCAAATTCATTGTCCGCGGGTCTAAGGGTATTTGGCCCGACAGGTAAACCGTTTCATCAATTTTTACAGCTTGGGAATAAGTTCCTATGGCTTGCGGGGCTTGGTCGGTATGCGTGATTATTTTGTTCATGAAAATTATCCTGCAATATAGCTAGGCTTTGACTCGCGTAATTTTTAAAACAATAAACAATTTTTTTAATTTACGTATGATGTTGGCAAGGTGAATCCGGTCTCTCACGGTCAAAGTAATCAAATCGATTGAAACCCGGTCATCCTGGTCGACCACGGTAATATTCTCGATATTGGAGTCCATGCCGGAGATGGTGGATGCAACGGTCGCCAACGTACCACGTTGATTCAATAATTCGATGCGGATTTCGGTCGGGAATTCGCCGCTGACTTCGTTGCTCCATTCAACGTCCAGCCAACTGGTTTGTTTTTTTCGGGTGTCCTGGCTGTTACGGCACTCCTGGTGATGGACGACGATGCCTCTACCCGGATTGAAATAGCCGATGATCGGGTCGCCGGGAATAGGACGGCAGCATTTTGCCAAGGTGACCACCATGCCTTCGGTACCTTTTATCATTAACGGCGTTTCAACGCCTTTAACATCATCGGCCAACTTCACTGCGACATGGACATCGTCCTGGCATAAACGTTTGGCAACCAGGAACGGCATGCGGTTGCCTAATCCGATATCTTCCAGCAATTGATCGATCGATTTCAACGACAATGCATCGAGTAATTGTTGAAGATGAGTATCCGGCAGCTGATCGAGATGCAGGCCCATCGCCTGAAGTTCCTTTTCCAATAATCGGCGGCCCAGGCTAATAGCTTCCTGTTGTTTAAAATGTTTGAGGTAAGTGCGAATCCCTGTCCGGGCTTTGGCGGTTACCACATAGTTGAGCCAGAGTGGGTTCGGTCTGGCCCAGGATGCGGTAATCACTTCAACGGTAACGCCGTTTTCCAGCTTGGTTTGCAAAGGCACAAGACGCTTGTCGAGTCGTGCCGAAACACAGGAATTACCGATATCGGTATGTACTGCATAGGCAAAATCGACAATTGTTGCTCCGCGGGGCAACTTAATAATGCCGCCTTGCGGCGTAAAAACGAACGTTTCCTGGGGAAATAAATCGATTTTCAGGTTATCGATAAATTCAAGGGAATTACCGGCGGAATTATGAATTTCCATCAAATCCCTGATCCATTCATTGGCCAGGGAATGGAATTGAGAGGATTTTTCATCGTCGGATTTATACAACCAATGCGAAGCGATGCCAGACTCGGCGATACGGTCCATTTGGAAGGTTCTGATCTGTATTTCCAACGGGACCCCGTAAGGTCCGAGCAGCACGGTATGCAGCGACTGGTAACCGTTAATCTTGGGCAGCGCGATATAATCCTTAAAACGGCCGGGTATCGGTTTATAGAGATTATGCATTATCCCTAAGATCCGGTAGCAAGTATCAACCTGGTCACAATAAATTCTGAAGGCATAAACATCGAAAACATCGGAAAAAGAGATTTTTTTAACCAACATTTTTTGGTAAATGCTGTAAACATTTTTTTCCCTGCCGGCAACGTCACAGGCCAAACCGGCTTCCTTCAAACGATTTTTTATCGTGGACTCTATTGTTTCGACTATTTCGCGGCGGTTGCCGCGTGCTTTTTTAACCGCGTTCTTGAGGATTCTGCTGCGCATCGGATACATCGCCGCAAATCCCAGCGATTCCAGCTCATGCCGCACTTTGTTCATACCCAGCCGGTTCGCGATGGGTGCATAAATGTCCAATGTCTCCTTGGCAATCCGATATTTTTTTTTTGCCGGCATGACACCCAGTGTCCTCATGTTATGCAACCGGTCGGCAAGTTTAACCATAATCACCCTGAGGTCACGGGTCATGGCCAGAAACATTTTTCGGACGTTTTCCGCCTGGGTCTCCGCTCGGGATTTATTGTCAATCTGGGTTAACTTGGTAACGCCGTCGACTAAATCCGCGACCTCTTTGTTGAAAATCCGGCTGAGATCCTGTTTGGTTACCGATGTGTCTTCAAGTACATCGTGCAGGATGGCGGCCATAATGCCGTTAACATCCATGTGCGTTTCAGCCAAAATAATGGCGACGGTTAGCGGATGGCAAATGTAGGCTTCACCGCTGACCCGGTAATGACCGGCATGTGCCGCTGCACCGAATTCATAGGAGTGGACGACCTGGTCGATTTGAGACTGATCCAAATAACCGCTTAGCACAAGGCAAAGACGCCTCACCAGTTTGTCCTGGGGCTGTTCGGTGGCTATATGTTGGGACAGCTCAACCATGAGAGGTATGATTAGGTAAGTTCGGTAATCAGGCCAGGGTTGTATCTATTTCACCGACGGCATGAAGTATTTCCACATTTTCATCATTAACATGGCCGGCGGCGATTTCGCGTAATGCGACGACAGTATCCTTATCTTTGCCTCTTTCTACAAATTCGTCCGCGCCTTTGTTTAATTGCCGCGCTCTTTTGCTGGCCAATAAAACTAATTTAAAACGGTTTTCAACATGTTCCAAACAATCTTCTACGGTTACTCTAGCCATATGAAATGCCTCTCTTCGTAATACAAATAAAATATAGGCCGAGACGGGTCGGCCAATCGTAACTATAAAAATTCCGCGCAATCAAAAAGGCAGTATAAAAATATCCGCTCATACAGTGGTCAGACGCCGGGATATTGCCTATCAAAGATTCGCTGGTTCATTCGCAAACCCACGATGACGCTTTGCCGGAGCAATGCGGTATTTGCGGTTTGCTGAAAGCCCATACTACATACTATATAAGTATAGAGCTATTTTTTAATCAATTTATCCGCGTTGTTTTAAGATTGCAACGGCGGGAAGTTCTTTTCCTTCAAGAAATTCAAGGAAGGCACCGCCACCTGTGGAAGTGTAGGATACCCCTTCATTAATTCCGTATTTATCGATTGCCGCCAGTGTATCGCCTCCGCCGGCGATTGAAAAGGCCTCACTTTCAGCGATTGCTGCACCAAGGGTGCGTGTGCCTTCGCCGAATTGATCAATTTCAAACACACCAACCGGGCCGTTCCAGACAATCGTTCCGGCATTTTTCAGCATGTCCGCGTATTGTTGTGCAGTTTGCGGGCCGATATCCAGTATCAAGTCATCAGCGTCGACGTCCGATACATTTTTTATCGTGGCTGCAGCTGTGTCTGAAAATTCTTTGGCGCAAACAACATCGACGGGGGTTGGAATAGACGCGCCTTTTTGTTCGGCCATGGCGACCAGTTGCTTTGCTTCTTCAATCAGATCCTGTTCGTAAAGCGAGTTACCGACCGGAAAGCCGGCCGCGGCAATAAAGGTATTGGCAATTCCACCGCCGACAATCAATTGATCAACTTTGTCGGACAGCGATTTCAAAACTGTTAATTTGGTGGAAACTTTCGAGCCGCCGACAATCGCCACTAACGGCCTTGCCGGTGCATCCAGTGCTTTGCCTAATGCATCCAATTCGCTTGACAATAAAGGTCCGGCACAGGCAATTGGGGCATATTGGGCGACGCTATACGTTGACGCCTGCGCGCGATGGGCGGTGCCGAAAGCATCCATGACGTAGATGTCGCATAACGCAGCCATTTTCTTACCGAGTTCGGCATCATTTTTCTTTTCCCCGACGTTAAAGCGGACATTTTCACAGAGGACGACCTCTCCCGGTTCGACGGTTACGCCTTCCAGCCAGTCTTTTTGCAAACGAACCGGTTTTCCCAACAATTCGGACATGCGCTCGGCGACCGGCTTTAACGAATACTGCTCATCGTACTCTCCCTCCACCGGCCGTCCTAAATGCGACATCAGAATTACTCCGGCCCCGCTCTGCAAAGCCATCTCCACGGTAGGCAGACTGGCTCGAATACGAATGTCACTGGTGACGGCGCCGTCCTTAACCGGTACATTCAGGTCCTGACGAATCAGCACGCGTTTTCCGTTTAAATCCAATTCCGCCATTTTTTTTATCGGCATTTTTATCTCCAGGAATTATCTTTTTTGTAAAATTGTTAATACACTGATACGCTGTACCGTGAAGTTTTTTAAGTTTCGAGCGGAAACTTTGTTGCTAACGGCACTATTATAAATTGTTTAACGATTTTTAGCTCGACTTCCAAAATGGAGGAACATTCGGCATGGGTGGAAGAATTGATCGTTATTATTTTCGCCTATCGGATTTCGGTAACAGGTTGTCTTGTCCTGTTGTTGCGGATTTTTGAATTGGAGGACAAAAAAATCGGAAAAATTTGGTATGCCAACGTTTTGTAATGAATATTTGTATGACTCGGCGATGCAATCGATATTACAATGTCTGGATTAACAGTCAGCGGAAGTGATGCAGCGTATGGATGCTGATAAAATTAACGATAACGATTTAACTAAATTTCCGGTCGAGCTTGCAGAGCGCGTTTGGTGGGTTGGTCACGTCCAGCAGGATGATAATTTTCAGTGCCATGTGTATCTGATCGAACAGGGAGATCAATCGGTGCTGCTGGACCCGGGGTCGAAGCTGACTTTTGCCAATACGCTGAGCAAAATTGAACAGATTATTCCATTCACCCAGATACGCTATTTCATTTGCCATCACCAGGACCCCGATATCACAGGCGCATTATCGCTTATCGATGCAATGAACTGTCGGGATGATGCGGTTATCATCTCGCATTGGCGTGCCCATGCGCTGTTGAAGCATTATGCGCTCAATATGCCTTTTTGGTTGATTGAAGAGCACGATTGGCAATTGCAATTACAAGACCGGCTATTGAAATTCATTTTTACGCCATATGCTCATTTTCCAGGCGCTTTTTGTACGTTCGATACGCTGAGCGGAGCGATGTTTTCCAGTGACTTGTTCGGCGGTTTTACTGAACGGTTTTCTCTGGTTGCACAAGATGAAAGTTATTTTGAATGTTTGAGGCCATTCCATGAGCACTACATGCCGAGTCGGGATGTGCTGTGTTATGCGCTGATGCAATTGGAGCAGCATCCGATTAAAATTATTCTGCCCCAGCACGGTTCAATTATTCCGCAGCAGTTGGTCGATTATATGATTAGCCGATTGAAGCAGTTGGATTGCGGGCTTTTTTTATTGACGCGTAATAAAACCGATATTCAACGCTTATCACAACTTAACCAAACGCTGCGGGATATCGCTCACACCATGATAGTTACCCGGGATTTTAAGGATTTTGCGGTAAAATTATTGGAGATGACGCAGCGAGTGTTACCGGTACAATCACTGGAGTTCTATTCAGCGACAGAAAACGGATCGTTGCTGCACTTTGCACCGCATAACCGTTACCGTGGCTATCCCGCTGAAAAGGCGATACCGTTTACGGATCTTATCGGAAAAGACAGTAAATATTGGCATGATAATGAATCCGACAGTTATAAATTGATCCAACTGCCTAATGCTGATCAGCGTGAGCGCCACTGTATATTGTTGCCTTTGTATTCTCCCAGTGAGGGGAAAATTCACGCGATGGTCATCATGCACTTATCCAGGCGTGTTTTGCCGGGCAGGGATTTATCTCAATTGATAGAAGAATTAGCGTTGCCGCTAGAAGTCGCACTAGAGCGCGAAACGATCTACCGGACTTTGGATTTGGAAAAACAACGGATCTATGAACTGTCGATCCATGATCCGCTTACCGGGCTATATACCAGGCAATATATGCACGATACTATACAGCGCTTGTTTGCCATTCATGATCGGGACAAAAACGCGCAGGTTGCCGCTGCCATGGTTGATGTCGATCACTTTAAGAATTTCAACGATACCTACGGACATAATCAAGGAGACGAGGTCTTGCGCGAGATCGCCAAAAAAATAATGCAGAGTATTCGCGAAGGCGATATCGCGGTGCGCCTGGGCGGAGAAGAAATTATCGTGTTTGTCGTCGGAAAATCAGCAAGCAATATTGAACAATTGGGGGAGCACATACGGCATAATGTTGCTACGATGACATTGGCAAAGCTTTTATCCGGAACGTCAATTACAGTCAGCATTGGTGTTGCAGTTAGGCGCCGGCACGAAAAATTAATTGACTTTATAGGACGTGTAGACAGAGCGCTATACCAGGCTAAAAACAGCGGACGTAACCAGGTTTGTTTCGCGGACGACAGTGAAGATTAGTATTGTTGAAAATAGGGCGAGCAAATACGCTATTGCCGCCAGCGGGCAGTGAAAACTGCTTGACTATCGGTTTTTAATGATGAGTAAAACAGGAGTGGCGGGACCATGGGAATTCGATTAGGTGAAATTGCTGAGAAAATTAATGCGGTCCTCGTTGGCGGGGCGAGCGAGCAGATTATTAAAGGGGCGGCTGCGCTCAATAGTGCGACCGGCAGCGATATCAGTTTCCTTTCCAACCCGAAATATGCCAAGGACGCCGCCAGAACTGACGCGGCGGCGGTCCTTGTTGCCAAGGACATGCCTGAAATAAAGGCGGCAAAACTGATTACTGCAAATCCCTATCTTGGTTGGGCCCGCGTGCTTGAACTATTCGTTCCTGACCGTTCGGCTTCATTACCCAGAGCTATTCACGCTTCGGCCGTTGTCGATACTTCGGCAGATATCGGTGCCGGCGTTCATGTTGGGGCGAATGTTTTTGTCGGCAGAAATACGGTAATCGGTGATAACTGCATGATTCATGCCGGTGTGGTCATCGAAGAAAATTGTACGTTGTTGCGCAATGTTGAAATACATCCGAACTCAGTGGTGCATTACGGCAGTTATATTGGCAATAACTGTGTTATCTGGTCCAATGCGGTCATTGGTGCCTACGGTTTCGGCAATGCCAGGGACGGCAGTCGCTATGTCGGAATCCCCCAGCTGGGTGGTACGATCTTGGAGGATGACGTCAGTATTGGCGCGGGTGCAACGATAGACAGAGGGGCAATTGATGACACCATCATCCGGCGGGGCGCAAAAATAGATAATCAGGTGATGATCGCCCATAATGTTGAAATTGGAGAGGATACCGCGATAGCGTCGCAGACCGGAATATCCGGTAGTGCCAAGATCGGGAACCGAGTCGTTATAGCCGGGCAGGCCGGTTTTGTCGGTCATATCACTATCGGTGATGATTCATTTGTCGGTGCTAAAGCCGGCATTTCAAAGTCATTTCCGCCCGGCTCTAAAATTTCCGGCTATCCGGCAAGAAATTTGATGGATGTCAGGCGTAGCGATGCCGCGCTGGTCAATCTTCCGGAACTTGTCAAAAAAGTTCGTGAATTAGAGCAGTTAGTTAAGCAACTTTCCCCTGCCGGCAACGGTCCTAAATAACCGGGATTTAGCCGTTGTTCGTTTTTTGTTCGTATACGATTTCAAGTTTGTATCGGAAAGGAGTAAAATAACTAGTTTTGATAAATCGAACCGGTAATACAGTTTTACCCGATTTTCAAGGGTATTGGTTCCATAGCAATAAAACAGTAGAAAAATATGTTTGATAATTTAACCGACCGTTTAGGTAAAACACTTAAAGATCTGCGCGGGCAGGGGCGCCTGACCGAAGCCAATATCAAGGAAACCATGCGCGAAGTGCGGATGGCCTTGTTAGAGGCGGATGTTGCTTTACCGGTAGTGACCGATTTTATTGATAGCGTCAAAGAAAGAGCATTGGGACAGGAAGTTCAAAGCAGTCTGTCTCCGGGACAGGCATTGATTAAAGTTGTTCAGAACGAACTGGTTAAAGTGATGGGCGAGGCCAATGAAGGACTGGACCTTAAAGCCAATCCGCCCGCGGTGATTTTAATGGCCGGTTTGCAAGGGGCCGGTAAAACAACGACGGTAGCAAAATTGGGCCGCTGGCTGCAGCAACACCAGAAAAAATCCGTCGGTGTAGTCAGCGCCGACATCTACCGGCCTGCGGCGATAAAGCAGTTGCAGACCCTTGCTGAGGATTTGCAACTGGAATTTTTTGCAAGCGATGTTTCGCAGAATCCGGTGGATATTGCCAATAATGCGATTGACGGTGCAAAACGCAAATTTCTTGATGTATTGATCGTCGATACCGCCGGCCGTCTGCATATTGACGACCAAATGATGGATGAGATAAAACAATTGCATGCCGCGATCAATCCGGTGGAGACATTGTTTGTCGTAGACAGCATGACCGGCCAGGATGCCGCCAATACTGCCAAAGCATTCCATGATGCGTTGCCGTTGACCGGTGTCGTGTTGACCAAAGCGGATGGCGACGCACGAGGTGGTGCGGCCCTATCAATCCGACATATTACCGGCAAACCGATCAAATTTATTGGTGTCGGCGAAAAAACCGATGCCCTGGAGCTTTTCCACCCCGACCGTATCGCTTCCCGTATTCTGGGCATGGGTGACATGCTCAGCCTGATTGAGGAAATCGAGCAAAAGGCAGACAAGAAAAAAGCCGAGAAACTTGCCAGAAAAATACAAAAAGGCAAGGCTTTCGACTTGGAGGATTTACGGGAACAGCTATTGCAAATGCAAAATATGGGAGGGGTCGGCGCCATGATCGATAAATTGCCGGGCATGGGCGATGTTCCCAATAACCTGAAAGATAAAGTAAACGATAAAGATTTGGCGCGCCAGATTGCGGTCATTAATTCCATGACCGCTCAGGAAAGGCGTTTTCCTGATTTGATCAAAGGAAATAGGAAAAAGCGTATTGCAACCGGTTGCGGTCAGGAATTACAGGATGTGAACCGCATTTTAAAGCAGCATAAAATGATGGCTAAAATGATGAAGCGCTTTAAGAAAGGCAATGTGACCAATATGATGCGCGGCATGAAAGCCAATATGCGCGGCATGCCGCGTTGATTTTTTCCGGTAAATGATTAATTTGTGCTTCACATATGAAGAAATTCGCGTAGAATAGGCAAATTAACTTTTGATTACTGATTTTTCGAGGAATATAGATGGTAACCATTCGTCTTTCCAGAGGTGGGGCAAAAAATCGTCCGTTTTATCATGTTGTCGTGACTGATAGCAGAAACAGCCGTGATGGACGTTATATTGAGCGACTGGGTTTTTTTAATCCTTTGGCGCGTGGTAATGAAGAGAAATTACGCTTGGATATTGAGCGTGCCGCGTATTGGCAGTCTGTGGGCGCGCAACCTTCAGATCGCGTCGCAAAATTAATCAAAGACGCTAGAAAAGTTTCCGCTTAAAGGTTTGTCCGAACAACAGCTAATTAGTATTGGTAAAATTTCCGGTCTGTTCGGAGTAAAGGGTTGGGTTAAGGTTTTTTCTTACACTGATCCAAAAGAAAATATTCTCAACTACTCGCCCTGGATTTTAAAAAAAGCGGAGCGAAGCAAGCTTGTCAACATTGTTGAGGGAAAACGTCACGGCAAAGCGGTTATTGTTCGTCTGGAAGGAATAAAAGATCGGGACCTGGCGGCGGAAATATGCGGTTGGGACATTTTTATAGAACACGGTCAACTGCCGGCACCCGAAGCAGGCGAATATTATTGGACGGATCTTGTCGGCTTACAGGTTGAGACAGTAGACGGTGTGCAGTTGGGCGCCGTTGATCATTTACTGCGAACCGGTGCCAATGATGTATTGGTGGTAGTGGGGGACAGGGAACGGCTGGTACCCTTTTTGCAGGGACGGACGATCGTAAATATTGATCTTGCCGGCGGGAAAATGATCGTCGATTGGGACCCTGATTTTTAGGGTAAACGGAAAAATGCGCATTGACGTCATAACGCTTTTTCCGCAGATGATTACCGATGCAGCAGCATACGGCGTTACAGGCAGAGCAATCGAGAACGGTATTGTAACGTTGGCGGTCTGGAATCCGCGCGACTATACCCATGATAAGCATCGTTCCGTGGATGACCGGCCTTATGGCGGCGGACCTGGAATGGTGATGAAGTATCAGCCGCTGCAAGATGCACTCCGGCAGGCAAAGGCGGTTGCCGCTCGTGAAGTGAAGGCCATCTATTTAAGTCCTCAGGGAAAACCGATCGATCAAGACTTGATTAATCAGGCCGCTGTTTTGGAAGGCCTGATTTTGATAGCAGGCAGATATGAAGGCGTCGATGAGCGCTTTATCGAAGAGGAAGTTGACGAAGAATGGTCGCTTGGCGACTTTGTCATCAGCGGCGGTGAATTGGCCGCGCTGGTAGTAATCGATGCAGTTACACGGCTGTTACCGGGTGTTTTGGGAGATCAAAATTCAGCGATACAGGATTCCCATATGAGTGGAATTTTGGATTGCCCGCATTACACGCGTCCGGAATGTATAGCCGGTAGGTCAGTGCCTAATGTATTGCTGGAAGGCAATCACGCGCAAATCGCGCGGTGGCGTACGAAACAGGCTTTGGGTAAAACCTGGTTGAAACGCCCGGAGATATTGGCAAAACAGAAATTGACGGTAGAGCAGAAAGCTTTGCTGGAAGAGTTTAAACGAGAATATGATATAGAGTGTTAGGATAGTGGCGATGAGCAATATTATTAATGAAATTGAAGCAGAGCAATTAAAAAAAGATATCCCCGAATTCAATCCCGGAGATACCGTGGTTGTGCAAGTAAAAGTAAAAGAGGGCGAGCGGGAAAGATTGCAGGCATTTGAGGGCGTCGTTATTGCAAAACGCAACCGGGGAGTTAATTCGGCTTTTACCGTTAGAAAAATTTCGTATGGTGAGGGTGTGGAACGTGTTTTTCAGACACATAGTCCGCTGATTAATGAAATTCAGGTTAAACGCCGCGGTGACGTGCGCCGTGCGAAGCTTTATTATTTGAGAAACCTGACCGGTAAGGCGGCACGTATTAAAGAAAAAATTTAATGTCTTTTGCATTATCGATTGAAAAAGGGCAGCCTTCAGGTTGCCCTTTTTTCGTTGTAGCGAGAGGCGGCGCCAATTAGCTTTTGGAAACGTCTATGCGGGGTTGCGGCATAAATTGGGTTGATAACTGCAGCGGCGCTGAAGATTCCGCGATTATTCAAACTGCTGCGGGGAAATTCGCCTTATATGCGAGAGGTCCCGTATTGCTCAGAACGGCGTGGGTAGACCGGGATTGCTTGCTGAAAGTGCCGGAGTCTGACTGGTTAAATGGCATTGTCCGGCAAATTGATGAATACTGGCAAGACGGCGGGAGAACATTTGATGTCGCCTTGCTTAAGCAGGGAACCGATTTCAGAAACAGGGTTTGGCGGGAATTATTAACGATTCCTGTTGGTGAAACCGTGACTTATAGCGATTTGGCCGAATCACTCGCCACAGGGGCTCGTGCCGTGGGGTCCGCCTGCAGACATAATCCGTTTCCTGTTATCATACCCTGCCACCGGGTGATTTCATCCTCTGGTCTGGGGGGGTATGCTGGACAGCTTAAAGGTAAGATGTGCAATGTTAAGCAAATACTGCTGACCCATGAGCGGTGATTGCAAATATCCAATACCATGACTCCCGCCCATTTGGATTATAAATCCGCTGGCAGCGGCCTATACGCTTCAAAACAGATGCAAGATAGTGACCTGATTACGCTTTTTCTTGATTCACTGTGGGTTGAAAACGGTCTCAGCAAAAACACATTGAGCGCCTATGGCAGCGATTTGACAATTTTTTCCAAATGGCTGAAGCAGAAATCATTGCTTAGAGTTGAACACGGCGATATTTCCCGGTTTCTTGGGTCGCGCTACCGGCAAGGAATCAGCAGCCGTTCTTCGGCTCGTATCCTTTCGAGTCTGCGTCGGTTTTATCAATACTGTGTTAGAGAAAACAGGATTGCGGCGGATCCTACGGCTTTAATCGAGAGCCCTCATCTGGGTAGGCAGTTGCCGGATACCTTGACCGAACAGGATGTGGAGCGATTGCTGGAGGCGCCGGAAACTACCCATGCCCTTGGACACCGTGATAGGACCATGCTTGAGACGCTGTATGCAACCGGGTTAAGGGTTTCCGAGCTGGTGGAACTCAAACTGGAGCAAGTCAGTTTCAGGCAGGGGCTGGTCAGAGTGACGGGGAAGGGTAACAAAGACCGGCTGGTACCAATCGGCGAGGAGGCGATGAGTTGGCTGGAGGAATATATGGATGACAGCAGAAAGCGAATTTTATCACAGCGGCAAAGCGATTATTTGTTTGTAACCAACCGGGCGTCCGGTATGACCCGCCAGGCATTTTGGCATATTATCAAACGCTATGCGAAAAAAGCGGGCATTGATAAGCATTTATCGCCGCATACATTACGACATGCTTTTGCAACGCATTTATTGAATCACGGCGCAGACTTGCGCGTTGTACAATTATTGCTGGGCCATACCGATTTATCGACAACCCAGATTTATACCCATATTGCACGGGAAAGGTTAAAAGACTTACACGAAGAATTCCATCCAAGAGGATAGTTCAACTATGACACAAAATATTCATCCGACTGCCTGTATTGCCGAAAATGTTACGCTCGGAGAGAATATCACGATCGGACCTTTTGTGGTTATCGAACAGGATGTGATAATCGGCAACGATTGCCGGATCGCTGCACACAGTGTGCTGCAGCGTTATGTCAGAATGGGGAGCGGCAATGTGCTGCATCCGCATGTGGTTTTAGGTGGCTTGCCGCAGGATGTCAGTTTTAATGCTGACACGGAAACTTGGCTTGAGATTGGCGATAATAATGTTTTCCGTGAAGGATTTACTGCGCACCGTGCAACAACGGAAGGCGGTGCGACAGGCATCGGGTCAGGCTGCTACTTTATGAACAACAGTCATGTCGCCCACGATTGCCGCATTGGCAATGCAACGATTTTTGCCAATAATGTCGCTGTTGGCGGTTTCGTTGAAATCGGCAACAATGTGTTTATGGGGGGCAATGTCGTCGCGCATCAATTTTGCCGGGTCGGCTCTTATGCCATCGTTCAGGGGACGACCGGCTTGAATATGGATGTCATACCCTTTACGTTGATCGGCGGACGTCCGGCAAAGCATTACCGTCTGAATACCGTTGGTTTGCGTAGGGCCGGAATTGCCGGTAACAGATATCGCGTGCTGTCCGATGCATTCCGCTTGCTAAAGAAAAAACAATGTATTGATTCATTGGAAGAAACCGAAGAATTGCGGCAACTTAAGGCATGGTTAGCGGTAAAATCGAAAAGAGGGGTGCACGGTTTCAAAACGATAACGTCCGGGAATTAAAGGCGTTGTCTGTATAAACCCCCGGAGGAGCGGGGGTTTATCGGGTTAGGAATGATATTGCCCTTCAGCGATTTTTCTTTCCCGTTTTTCGCGGGCTTTTTCAATCTTGGAAAAAACTTTCAAAATATCGCTTGAGGACAGGATGCCGACCAGTTTGTCGTTTTGCAAGACCGGCAATGCGCCAATTTTGTGTTCTACCATAAGGGCCGCTGCTTCCGAGGCATAAGTATCAGGTGACACGGTTTGCACGCCGCGGCGCATGATGTTCACCACTTTTTTGGGTATTACATGCAATTCCGTTTCATCTTTGCTCGGCTCAATTGACTTGGAGTTGCTTTTGGGGCCGAGCGCCTTGTAAAGATCGCGGTCGGAAACGATGCCGACCAGTTTGCCTTTTTCAACTACCGGCAAATGGCGAATTTTTTCATAATGGATCAAAAAAAAGACACGATCGATTAAATCATGCGGCTCAACAGTAAAAACTTTTTCTGTCATCAAATCTTCGACACGCATGTTTTTGCTCCTCAAATTAAAAAGTCGCGTAAGAATAGGGAAAACGCAATAATTTTTCAAGAGATAAACGTTAAATTTGTTATAGAATAGAAAGTCTTTGGTCGAAGATGTAAGCTGCAAACGGCATAGGTTTGCGCTTTTTCGTGTAAATTTTTTAATTATTACAACAGAATTCTATTTCGTAATACGTTTTTCCGAGGTTTTTTATGCGTATCATCCTTTTAGGCAGTCCGGGTTCCGGTAAGGGCACACAGGCCCAGTTTATTACCGAAAAATTTAATATTCCGCAAATTTCAACTGGCGACATGTTGCGTTCCGCCGTGAAAGCGGAAACCGACCTCGGACTTGAAGCTAAAAAAGTGATGGATGCAGGCGGTCTGGTTTCTGACGATATCATTTTGGGGTTAATTAAGGAACGCATTGCCGAACCTGATTGCGCCAATGGATTTTTACTGGATGGATTTCCGCGCACCATCGTTCAGGCGGAAGGTCTGGCAGCAATGGGTGTAGCTATCGACTACGTTATCGAAATCGTGGTGTCGGATGAAGAAATTGTCAAAAGAATGAGTGGCAGAAGAGTGCATGTTGATTCCGGTCGCACCTATCATATTGAATTTAATCCGCCAAAAGAAGCGGGGGTCGATGATGTGACGGGCGAGCAGCTGGTGCAGCGCGACGATGATAGGGAAGAGACGGTGCGTAAAAGATTAGCGGTCTATCACGAACAAACCAAACCATTGGTCGGATTCTACAGCGATGCAGCAAAGCGCGGCTTAGTCAAATTCTATTCAATCGAAGGTGTCGGCCCGGTTAATAATATAACCAACAAGGTTTTTTCGTTATTGTCTGAATAAAAGTAGTATCGACCATTCAGTTTTTATATTAATACAGTAGAGAGTGACAAGAGACAAATGTCGGGTAAAACATTATATGACAAACTTTGGGATGATCACGTTGTCTGTTCCTACGACGACGGGTCATCACTTATTTATATTGATCGCCAATTAGTGCATGAGGTTACTTCACCGCAGGCTTTTGAGGGGCTGCGGATGACCGGAAGAAAACCTTGGCGGAACTCAAGAAATCTGGCAGTGACCGATCATAACGTACCTACTACGGATCGTGCGGCGGGAATAGCGGACCCCGTTTCCCGTTTGCAGGTTGAGACACTGGATAAGAATTGTGCCGAATTTGCCATCACGGAATTCGGGATGAGCGACAGCAGACAGGGTATCGTGCATGTTGTCGGTCCTGAGCAAGGAGCGACCCTGCCGGGTATGACTGTCGTCTGCGGTGATTCGCACACGTCAACACATGGCGCATCCGGCGCTTTGGCATTTGGTATTGGCACCTCGGAAGTGGAACATGCGTTGGCTACCCAATGTTTGATCCAAAAAAAATCAAAAAATATGCTGATTCGGGTCAACGGTCAGACCGGCGAAGGCGTTACAGCGAAAGATATCATTCTGGCCATTATCGGGAAAATCGGAACCGCCGGAGGAACCGGCTATACCATTGAATTTGCCGGTTCGGCAATCCGCGCATTATCGATGGAAGGACGCATGACCGTGTGTAATATGGCCATTGAGGCGGGTGCTAGGGCTGGTTTGATAGGGGTTGATGATGTGACGATTGATTACTATCGGGATCGTCCTTTTGCACCGAAGGCAAACGATTGGTTTATGGCCGAAAGGTTATGGCAAAAACTGCATTCCGATGATGATGCCGTGTTCGACAAAGTATTGGATATCGATGCGGCGACTATTAAGCCGATGGTAACTTGGGGAACCTCACCGGAAATGGTTGTCGCCGTTGATGAAGCCGTGCCCGATCCCGCTTACGAGGTGGATGCGGTCAAACGCCAAAGTATGCAGCGCGCATTGCAATATATGGATCTGTCAGCGGGACAGGCGATAGCTGATATTATGTTGGACAAGGTTTTTATCGGTTCATGCACTAATTCAAGAATAGAAGACCTTCGTGCAGCGGCGGCGATAGTGCATAACCGCCAAATTGCGGAAAACATTAAGCTGGCACTGGTTGTACCGGGCTCCGGGCTGGTAAAAAAACAGGCTGAAGCAGAAGGCCTGGATCAAATTTTTATCGCTGCGGGTTTTGAGTGGCGCGAGCCGGGCTGTTCAATGTGTTTAGCGATGAATGCGGACCGCTTGGAGTCGGGCGAACGTTGCGCATCCACTTCAAACCGCAATTTTGAAGGCCGGCAAGGTTATGGCGGACGTACTCACCTGGTCAGTCCGGCAATGGCGGCGGCAGCAGCGATAGCAGGCCATTTTGTTGACATCAGAAAGCTATAAGTCGGGTGAAAAAGAGTGAAAGCATTTAAAAAAATTACCGCCATTGTGGCACCTTTGGATAGAGCCAACATTGATACCGATGCGATAATTCCTAAACAATTTCTCAAATCCATTCATCGTTCCGGTTTTGGCAAATACTTGTTTGACGAGTGGCGTTATCTGGACAGGGGAGAGCCGGATATGGATTGTACTCATCGTCCGCTGAATAACGATTTTATTCTCAATCAGGAACCATTCCGGAATGCTGAGATCCTGCTGACCCGGGAAAATTTCGGTTGCGGGTCTTCGAGGGAACATGCGCCGTGGGCTTTAGAGGATTACGGATTTAGAGTCATTATCAGTCCCGGGTTTGCCGATATTTTTTATAATAACTGTTTTAAGAACGGGTTGCTGCCGATCGTCCTGGATGCCGGGATTGTGGATACGCTATTCAGCGAAATTGAGACGGGTTATAAATTGACTGTGGACCTTGAGCAGCAGACTGTCACCACGCCTGCCGGTGAAGTATTTACGTTTAATATTGATGCAACCAGAAAATATCGCTTGCTCAATGGACTGGACGATATCGCGCTTTCCCTGCAGCATGCCGATGAAATTAAGCGTTATGAAGCGGAACGTGCAAAGAGGGCGCCTTGGTTGTTTGCCGGGTAGGTGTACTTCGGAGTTTACCTGCCTGGATGAACACAACAGCAGGCAAACTGCTTTAGTGCTGCAATTCAAGGTAAACGGCAGCTAAGTTTTATCAAGATTAATTTTCCGCAAAGGGAAAATAGTATGGTGGTTTTTGATTCCGCGGACAAAAATTTAAGGTATCTCGACATTACAGTAAAGGGTTGTTGTTAATGACAAAAAAATATAACGTTGCAGTTGTGGGTGCAACCGGAGCAGTGGGCGAAGCGATGCTGTCCATTCTTGAACAACGAAATTTTCCGGTAGGGGAGGTATACACCTTAGCCAGCAGCAAATCCGCCGGTAAGCGGATCGCATTCAAAAACGGGTCATTAACTATTCAGGATCTGGCTGATTTCGATTTTTCAAAGGCGGAAATAGGACTGTTTTCCGCAGGTGCCGCTGTTTCCGCTGAATACGCGCCGAAAGCGGCCGCCCAAGGTTGTGTGGTGATCGATAATACCTCGCAATTTCGCTATGATGAGGATATCCCCTTGGTGGTGCCGGAAGTCAATCCCGAGCAAATAGCCGCCTATAAGAACCGGGGGATTATTGCTAATCCGAACTGTTCCACCATTCAAATGCTGGTAGCATTGAAACCGATCTATGATGCGGCCGGTATCAAACGTATCAACGTTTGCACTTACCAGGCGGTCTCAGGTACCGGCAAAGAGGCGATTGAAGAACTCGCCACGCAAACGGCAAAACTGCTCAATGGCAAACCGATTGAAAGCCGGGTTTATCCCAAGCAAATAGCATTTAACGTTTTACCGCAGATCGATATTTTTATGGAAAACGGCTATACCAAGGAAGAGATGAAAATGGTTTGGGAAACGCAGAAAATTTTTGCCGATGATTCAGTAAAGGTCAATGCTACTGCGGTTCGCGTTCCTGTATTTTACGGTCACTCGGAAGCGGTGCATGTTGAAACCCGCGATAAAATTGATGTGCTGACAACCAGAGCGTTATTGGAAAAAGCCCCTGGCGTTACACTATTAGATGACAGAAAAGACGGTGGTTATCCCACCCCGGTTACCGAGTCATCAGGTAATGATAATGTGTTTGTCGGACGGATCAGGGAAGATATTTCATGTGCGAACGGCTTGGATTTATGGGTGGTGGGCGATAACGTGCGTAAAGGCGCGGCTTTAAACAGTATACAAATTGCTGAACTGCTGGTAAAAAAATTCATCTAGTCTAAGCTTATGGATTGTATATAACTTTTTTCGGAATAAAACTGTGGTAGATATCTGTGAAGGAGAGCGTAAGTGCGCAATTTGACTAAAACTATAGCGGTTGTGACGTTAATGGCGCCGGTTGCTGCGCATCCGTTAGGTATAGGTGATATTGAATTGCACTCCGCTCTGAACCAAACGTTAAACGCTGAAATTTCACTGTATTTGGCAGAAGGGGAAAACCTGGGAGATATCCAAGTAAGTCTCGCTCCCCCGGGTAAGTTTAAAGAAGTGGGTATTCCCAGAAGCTATTTTCTATCGCAGATAAAGTTTCAGCCTATCGTTAAACCTGATGGCAGCGTGGTAATTCAGTTAAGTTCGGCTGGCGTTGTCAAAGAGCCTTATTTGGATTTTTTACTTCAAGTCAGTTGGCCTAATGGAAGTTTATATAGGGAATTTTCAGTGTTGATGGATCCGCCGGTGACCTACCAGCAACCGGTAACTGCCGCATTGTCGGTTCCGGAAGCGGAACGGCCGTTAACACCGGGCTCTGTCTCGGGTATCGGCAGTACAACACCGGTTCCCGAACGGTCACCCCGTGCCCGGTTTCAAAATCTGCAAGCTGAAGGACAATACGGTCCTACCCGTAGAAACGATACCCTCTGGGAAATCGCGCAGAAAGTCAAGACGCATGATGTTTCCGTAGAGCAAATGATGATCGCTTTATACGAGGCGAATCCCCAAGCATTCTATAATGAAAATATCAATACCTTGATGGTAGGGAAAACGCTTAAGGTACCGGAAAAAGATATTGTCCTCAGGCTCTCGAGAAAAGAAGCCCGCGCGGAATTCAGTCGACAGACTAATATATGGAAAGGAAATGTAGCAGCTGCCAGGCATGATGAGCCGGTAACGGTCACCGAAGAGGATGCCAGTCATTTGAAGCTTGTAGCGCCTGGCGAAGGAGATGTTGGCGAGCAGGAACTTGTGGCGGCCAAGCAAGTGGACATTGATGAGGCGGCTATTGGAGAACTTGCCGCAGAAGAGGCAGTCGAGACCGAATTGGGACAAGAAAACAGGGAAATCAAAAGCCGCTTGGAAAAACTGGAACAGCAATTAATTGCGATGCAGAAAATGCTCGCATTAAAGGACGAACAACTTGCCGCTTTGCAGAGAGAGAAAGCAAAAGCGGTACCAGCTATTGAGCCGGAAACGGCTGTTCCTCCGGAACCCGTTGAGCAACCGGCAGAGCGAACTACCGAAGCTGTTAAACCCGTTGAACAACCCATAAAGCCCATTGAGCAACCGGTGAAACCGGTTCCGGAAGTTAAGCCTGGACCGGCTGTCAAGCCGGTAGTGACAACCGGTCCCGATAATACGGCGTATTATATGACGATCGGGGGCGTTGGTTTTAGCGTCCTCGGTCTTCTTGGATGGCTTTGGTGGCGTCAGCGCCGCTTGGAGGAAGAAGATAGTACTGAAAGTATGTTCGCCGCCTCCAGTGAAATTATATTACCTGAAACCGACCAGGAGTTATCCATTCCTGTCGTTGATGAAAAGGCTTATGACGCGGATACGGTAGGTGAAAGTTCTTTTTTAAGCGAATTCATTCCCAGCGATTTTGACGCTTTCGATACCGAACATGCCGAGGTCGACCCCATTTCCGAAGCTGATGTTTATCTTGCCTATGGTCGTTACCAGCAGGCCGAAGATTTGATGCGTCAAGCTATTGAAGAAAATCCCGAACGCGATGAATGCAAATTAAAGTTGCTGGAAATCTTTTTTGCCAATGAAGACAAAGCATCATTTGAAAAATATGCTAAACAACTGGCTGAATCGGGCAAAAAGGATGAGGTGGTGTTTTGGGCCAAAGTCGCCGAAATGGGAAGTGAATTTATACCGGAATCCGCATTGTTTGATGAAACAGCAACGGCTGATTTTGATTCGGGCCGAGCATCTCAAGCCGCTGACATGGAAGAACCTGAAAAACAGCAAGATTCCGCTCAGGAAGTTAAAGCGGCGTCAATGGATGTTGCAGAGTCCGAAATGGATTTTGATTTGCCAGAATTGGATGCTGAAAAAGAACAAACTGACGCCGCTGAATCCGATGTGGAAGCGGTTGATATGGAAACGGAAAATTTCGATTTCGAGCCTCATGATGACAACGATGAAGCGCCCATCCGCTTGGAGAGTGTAGAAACATTGGATGATCGTTCGGAATATGATACAAGTGCCAGTGAGCAGGCATTCTCTGAAAATCCATTCGAAGAAGGAGTGGATAATGATCAACGGCTTGAAAGTATCGATTTCGATATCGATCTGGAAGAACCGGCTGATTCAATACAGTTGGATTCCTCATCCGAACAATTGGATACGGAAGCCTCGGATGAATTCGATTTTACGCGAAATGAGTCATCCGGGCCCGGTTTAAGCAAAGATTTATCCGGGCTCGATGATTTTAGTTTCGATTTTGATCTGGACAGTTCTTTAACGATTGACGATGAAACTACCGACGACGAAGATGCCGCTATTAACCTGACCGAAATGGATGAATTTGAAACCAAGATTGATCTGGCCAAAGCCTATATTGATATGGGAGATCCTGATGCTGCCAGGAACCTCGTCGGTGAAGTTTTGGAAAATGGCAGTGACGACCAGAAACATAAGGCTCAGATCCTATTAAACACGTTGCAATAATCCAGTATTGAATAATCAAAAAAGCCTCGGTAAAGATGCTTTTTTACTGGCCGTTCAAAATATTGAATATCGGAGTCTGGGCTTTTATCAAATGATTAATTTGTGATTGAAGGTTAAGTAAAAGAAGTTGCGCGTTTGACGTGTCTTGTCCAAGTAAACAAACCTCCAATAAATAAGCCGGTAATTGGATATTCGCTAATCCACAGAAACCGACTGATCCGTGTAATTTATGAGCGATCTGGTAAGCGGTAGAAATATCTTGTTTTTCAAGTGCGTATTGAATTTCCTCAGCCTGGATGGGCAGTTCGAAAAATAGTTTTTCAAATAATGATTTCGCTAAACTTTCATCATTGGACGTCTTTTTCATAACCATGTTGACATAATCAGCAGCAGACGGGAGAGAAGGATTTTTTTTCGGCATTCTGGGTTGATGATCAGCTGAATAACAGTTATTTGCGCAGCAACCGGATTAATTTTTGACCTTGTTTCGGATGCCAGTCTGAGAGCATAGCAAATATCGAATAGCAATTACATAGGATTTAAGGCCAGGGTGCCTTGAAATTTGCAAAATAAACCCGATAATTATTTTATCAACAATCCATAATCAAACTTTATTAAACAAACTTAGATTAGCTGGAGGTCGTAATGGCTATTACACGTTATGAACCATGGGGTTTACTCAACCAACTTCAAAAGGAACTCGAAAGGGCGTATGAAAGTGATACGCAGGAAGGTTCCATTGCTACAGCGGAATGGGCACCGGCTGTCGATATAAAAGAAGAGGCTGAACGTTTTATCATACATGCTGATATTCCGGGGGTTAAACCCGAGGGAATCGATGTCAGCATGGAAGATGGTGTTATTACTATTAAAGGTGAAAAGAAAACCGATGCCGCAGTAAACAAGGAAGGCTACAAGCGCGTCGAGAGAATCTCAGGCACTTTTTACCGTCGTTTTTCATTGCCCGATACTGCTAATTCCGAAGCGATAACCGCAAAGTCCTCCAACGGGGTTTTGGAAATATGTATTCCAAAACGTGAGGCTGTGAAACCCAAGAAAATTACTGTCGATTCAGTGGAATAATAGAATAAAAAAAGGAGCCTTCATAGGCTCCTTATTTTAATAACTCCCGGCTTAATCTTTGCGGCCGAATAAATTAGACAGATTTCGGCAACGTAAAATAAAATGTCGCTCCTTTGTTTTTTGTACTTTCAAAACGTAACACGCCGTTATGTGCTTCAATGATTGACCGGCTGATAGAGAGGCCCATACCCATACCCATGCTTTTCGTCGTATAAAACGGTGTGAAAACTTGCCGTTTTTGTTTTTCGTTAAATCCCGGCCCGTTATCTTTAATGCTGACTTCCACCTGATTCTGTTGATTAAGGCATGTATGTATAATCAATAGCTTATGATGTTTTTCCGGCATTGACTGCAGCGCTTCAAAGCTGTTGCGAATTAAATTTAATAATACCTGCTCAATTTGTATAAAATCGGCATATACGGTGGGAAGCGAATCGGAAAGGTCGGTTTTGACTTTTATCTGTAACTGCAAAGTTTCATTATGACATAACGCCAAAGCGGTTTTAACTAATTCATTTATATAGACTTTTGACGGATGAATTTTACGTGATCTGACAAATTCTCTCATACGGTGAATTATCTGGCCTGCTTTGATAGCCTGTTCATTCGCTTTGTTCAAAATCTCAATAATTCTGAGCCGATCAAAGTGTGGAGATTGGAGAAAGTTCAGGCAAGCCTGGGTATAGTTTGCAATAGCGGTCAGCGGCTGATTGACTTCGTGGGCTATCCCCGATGCCATCTCCCCCATCAATCCAAGACGAGTCACATGGGCCAGTTCGGATAGGTGTTCCTTGTCTTTTTGTTCTTTATATTTGCGTTTGGTTGCGTCGCGTAAAATACCGGTATAAAAACGTTTATTGTCAATTTCAAATTCGGCAAGCGATAAATCGATGGGAACCAGTGTCCCATCTTTGTGCTTGCCCTGAAACTCGCGAATTGATCCGACAAGATGGGATTTATGGGTATTAAGGTAATGGCTTAAGTACTTATCATGTTTTTTTCCGTCTTTTAAAGGCATCAGCACACTGATATGCTGACCCAGCAATTCGTTTCTTTGGTAACCGAAAATGGTGGTGACTGCTGCGTTAATTGACTCAATGATACCGGAATCGTCAATAGTGATAATACCTTCCACGGCAGCATTAAAAATGGAATTGAGTTTCGCTTCATGATCCATTAATTCCCGCCTGGATTTAGCGAGTTCGGCAACTTTCTCCTGTAGTTCACGATTAGTCTTTAATAACTCTACGGTTTGGCGAAAGACTTTTTCTTCCAATTTGAGGTTGAGTTCCCTTATCGTTGCTTCAGCCGACTTGCTTTGACTAATGTCGTTAACTGTCATCAAAAATAGACAGGTGTTGTCGGAAACCCTGGCAGCCATGCCATGTAATTCGACGGTGGAATAATGTGTTTGGTTGGCTTTAAGCCTTAATACAATTGAATTTTTTTTCGGATATTTCGACAACGAATTCCAAAAATATAAGAATTTATTTTTATCTTCCTGAAGAATAAATTCCGCCAGTTTTTTGTCGGCTAAATGTCTTTTTTTGTGCCCCAAAATATCAGCAGCCTTTACATTAGCCTGCAGGAAAAAGCCATCTTCGTCCAGTGTTAGATAACCTAGCGGTGCAAAATCATACAATTGCGCGTAACGGTCACGCGAAAGTGTCACGTTATGCTGATTTTCCCTTAGATTTTCGTTCTGCAGCACCAGTTCTATTTGGCGGGCCTGAAATTTGTAGAGCAGATCTTCAATTTCCGTACGAGACATGCGCTGCAAAGCAGCTCGATTTCCGGAGAAGACCGGGTCCGTCGGAATAAGACTCTTACCGTTATCATTAATGTTGCCGGAAAAATTTTTCATAACAACACTTCTTTTTTATAAAAAAAATTTGACAATTAAGTAATGTAATACGTTCCGTTCATAAAATCGGAATGGTAACCAACCCGCGAGCAGCGATGATGGTTGCAAAATTCAGCGGCCGTCAGATTGTTTAGCGGTAACTAATCAATCCATAACGGGATACTATTTTCGTTAAAGCATGGGATCGCATTTATAGTTGTCCGCAGGTGAACGCCATGACGATCAGATCACTTAAGCTTTCGGCCTGCATTTTTTCCATAACATGTGCTCTATGTATATCGACGGTACGGTGGCTGATACCGAGAATTTTTGCTGCTTCCTTGTTTGAGCTGTTTGTAATAATCAATTTCATCACCTCTTTTTCACGAGGTGTTAATGTATTGAAGCGCTGAAGGATTTCCCTTTTAAGGCTCAACTTTTCCCAGTTTTCGAACTGTTTTTGAAACGCTTCATCGATACGTTTTAACAATAGTTGGTTATCAAACGGTTTTTCAAAAAAGTCTACTGCACCGGCCCTGAAGGCTTTTGATGACGTAGTCACGTCGCCATGGCCGCTGATAAATATGATGGGTATCTCGACACCTTTGTTGATTAATATTTCCTGAAGTTCTATGCCGTTGATGACGTTCATCAGAACGTCCAGAATCAAACAGCCAGGCTGGCCCGGACGAAAATTCTCCAAAAAAGACTCTGCGGATTCAAAACAACTAACCGTAAAACCGGCTGACTCCAATAACAACTGCAGCGAGTCGCGTACAAAGAATTCATCGTCGACGACATAAACAGTGGCGTTCTGCTTATCAATAGTCATCATAGGCTCGTATTACCGGCGAAGTAAGTCAAAACTTTACGATAGATTTGTATTATAAGGATATAGGTGCCATTACTTAGAACCGGCGCGGAAACTTGATGAATTAGATGATAAACATTTTGCGTAAAAGAAACTTGTAAAGTCAATTTGTTTCTTATTTTGGGATACGAGTAGCGGTATAGTTATCGCAAAGCTAGGTTTTTTACCCGACTACACTGTTGCTTTTTATCAAATATAAACATTTGAATCCGGAAGGATATCGTTGATTTGTCAATTCAAAAATTTAGTGGAATAAGTAGTTTAACGAATTGTTCCAGGGTCGGAATAAGATAAAATGACTGTAAAACGAAATTGCATGTAGGACAGATGCAATAACAGATGCTGAACTAATTTGAACGAGGCCCTGTATAAAAATAATTACGATAAGGAATAAGAACGGGAAGTTTTTAAATTAATTTTTATTGCTGTTTTGCATTAACCGGCAGTTTCAAGATAAGTCATTCATGGTCAAATGACAATTTTTGGAAACAATTCTTTAAACTGAGGTGCATTATGAAAACTAGTACAGTTATTGGAATACGCGACCACTTAGTTCAGACGCATCCCTATTGTGATATTTATCATAAAGCCGCCCACTTTGCAGGGATTTATATGACCAGCAAAGTTTACAACCACCGGGCCGGAAATTCTAATATTACACAACTGCCAAAACTCAAACGGGATAACGAACCCTTAAATCTCAATGAATGCCCGGAAAAATTGGAAACGGATATTGTCAATTTGTTACTGGGGCCAATTGCCGAGGCTAAATATGTCGCGGCATGTGACAACGAAATTTTCAATTGTAAACTGATCGATTTTAACGCGTTGAATTATTACAGCGGCACAAACGATCTTATGTTAGTTGATGAATATCTGCAGTGTTTAACACCATCCAAAAGTGAACGGATTAAAAAGAAGGCAGAGTTGTTTGGCAAAGCTTTTGATTTTATTAACGATTGTCGCAATTGGAAGGCTGTTACCCGATTAGCCGAATATATGATTGAACAAAATAAAAGCACGATTGATTTTTCAGAAACTGTTTCTGCGCTTGAGTGTTTGGAAAATGAGCGTAGGCACGAATATGCGGACCGGTGGCGAAGCCATGCATAGTGAATAAGTATTTGTAATATAAGTAAAATTTACCTGATTTTTCCTGCGTGTCCTGTTAATAAATTCTAAATTACGAGTGCTGTCGTCCGGTTTTTATGTCGATAATTCTTATTCAGTAACAAAATCTTTACGGAGTAGAAAATGGCTGCCAAAGTCTCAAGAAGTAAAAATAGAATTGTTGCGAATTCTGCACAATCGTTAACGAAAACAACGATTCCGAATAGGGAAGCTAAAATTGCCGAACTTGCCTATTATAAATCCGAAAGCAGAGGCTTCGCCCCGGGGCATGAATGGGATGACTGGCTTGAGGCGGAACGGGAATTGGCCGAAATCGATGATTAGTACCTTGTAAAGATGGCATTTTAAAAGAGAGAATTCTCCAAGCCAAAAAAGCATATCTAAAAAACCGTTTATAATAGCCGGCGGGCCTGTTATTATAAGCCCGAGCTAGTCATTATATTTCAGAGTTTGCTGAATAATGTTCAATAGCTTGTTAATCTAGTAGCTCTGCCCGCATCAAAAAAAGAGGGATGCCGTTACTGCAAAGATTGATATAAGGGGTGGCGGTGAAACCGGGTAAGTTTTTATTTCTTCTGATAATTGGCCTCATCCTGCTGATTATTCATTATTTCGCAATATTTATTCCCGTATCGGAATTATTCCTGATCTATATATTATTTTTTAATCCTAAATGGTTTAGGGATTTCTTGGATCGTTAATCAACGTTTTTTTACAGGAAATGGCAACAACGATCAGACGTTAGGAGCAGTGATAGACGTTCTCTCGGGCAAAGCAAATTGCTGCCTGCTGAATAACAGACACAGCGGCTATATAGCGAAGTGCAAGCTATAATTTGGTATATTCCAAATATTTTTCGAGGATTGGGATATATTAACGGTTCAACCTTTTATGCAGATGACGGGTTCCAATTTTGCCACTTTCCGGGCCAACCCTGCACGGTCGGCGAGATTGACTACCGCACTGACATCTTTGTAAGCTAGCGGAGCCTCCTCGGCAATCCCCCGCATGGATGGACTGCGGATGATAATGCCTTGCGCAGCCAGATCTTCGATGAGAGTTTTTCCGCGCCATTGGCGTGTTGCCTGGCGTCGGCTCATTGCCCGCCCGGCGCCATGGCAGGCTGAACTGAAGGAACGTTGTCGACTTTCGTTGGTTCCACACAGCACATAAGAAAAGGTCCCCATGGAACCGCCGATCAGTACAGGTTGGCCGACTGCCTTGAAGACGGCCGGCAAATCCGGATGGCCGGGGCCGAACGCGCGGGTTGCGCCTTTGCGGTGAATATAAAGGTTTTTTTTGCTTCCGCCAATGACGTGTTGTTCCAACTTGCAGGTATTATGCGATACATCATATAACAGGCTGAGATGGAGACCCGGAAAAAGCTTGGACACGGCTTGGCGGGTCAAGTGGGTGATGATCTGGCGGTTCGCCAGAGCGCAGTTGATTCCCGCGCGCATCGCGCCCAGATATTGTTTGCCTAAAGGGGAATCCAACGGCGCACAGGCCAGTTCACGATCCGGCAGCGTGATGTTGTATCCGGCTGCCGAAACCGCCATTTGTTTCAGGAATTCCGTGCCGATTTGATGACCCAGCCCCCTGGAGCCGCAATGAATACTGATGACCACGGCATCAACCTGCAATCCGAAAATATTTGCCACGTCCTGATCAAATATCTCCGCCACTCGCTGTACTTCCAGGTAGTGATTACCGGAACCGAGGGTGCCCATTTCATCCTTTTGCCGTTCTCTGGCTCTTGACGACACATATTTAGGTTCGGCGCCGGCCATGCGTCCGTGTTCTTCAATTCGATCCATGTCTCGTGCTTCGCCATAGCCCTGTTCCAGCGCCCATTGTGCGCCGCCGGACAACATGCCCAGCATATCCTTATGATTTAAATGAATCTTACCTCTGCTGCCGACTCCGGCAGGAATGGTTCGATATAATGCATCCGCCAATGCCTGTTTATGTGGTTGCAGTTCAGCCATGTTAAGCCCGGTGTGCAAAGTACGGACACCACAGGAAATATCAAAACCGACGCCGCCGGCTGATACGACCCCCCCTTGATCGACATCGAATGCGGCAACCCCGCCGATCGGGAAACCATATCCCCAGTGGGCATCAGGCATAGCGTAAGCCGCCTCAACAATGCCCGGTAATGACGCGACATTACAAAGCTGTTCGAAAACTTTCTGGTCCATATCCTGCAGCAATTGCGCATTTGCATATATGATGCCCGGTACGCGCATCTTGCCATGGGCGCGGATTTCCCAGCAGGTTTCGTTGCGTTGTACAAATTGACTAAGATCCATCGTTTGCACTCTCTAAACATCAACCACACATTGCGCGACCCACATACCGTCAGATCGTTGATAGACACGCAGCTCAGTAAAGGTAGCGCCTTTGATTTCCACGGCAGGCTGGTGTCTTTGCCGGTTCACGGTCTCACCGAAGGCGGTTGCCGTCAGTTGCCCGCCGTTTATCGCTACCTGATAATGCTTGAACAATAACCGATGCACCGCCATTTCGTAAACCAGTTCGTTGATCCAGTCTAAAAATAAAAGCTCAGGATCGGAAGCCGTGCAGTGGATGAGTACCGATTGCGATGCTACGATGCCCTCAGGATCGGTTATTACTGCGGTCATGGCTACTGCTGCTTGCTCAAACGCTTGATCAAGCGTCCCAGCCACACCGCGTATGCCGATATCTGCCTGGTGCTCAAAATGTTCCCAATGCGGCTTTGCTATGTTGTTGTTCAATGGTTGCCAATGCTTGAAATTGCACATTTTGAAAATTTATAACACATTTTGGGTATCGGAAATAGATATAATATCCGGCATGTTGTTTTGTGATGTTGCCTTTGCGGATTCGTTGCTTACTACTTAACCTCCCTTTAATAGTGCTAATAGGAAATACATGCTTTTACTCTCAAAAAAACAGGACTGGTTCGGAAATATTCGCGGCGATATACTGGCGGGTCTTGTTGTCGCGCTTGCGCTGATACCGGAGGCGATTGCCTTCTCGATTATCGCCGGTGTCGATCCGAAAGTCGGGCTGTACGCCTCGTTTTGTATAGCCGCGATTACTGCCGTGATCGGTGGCCGGCCCGGCATGATTTCAGCAGCGACCGGAGCCATGGCCTTGTTAATGGTGACTTTGGTCAAAGAGCACGGTCTGCAGTATTTGTTGGCGGCAACCTTATTAACCGGCGTTTTGCAAATCTTTGCCGGCTATCTAAAGCTAGGCAGTTTAATGAGTTTTGTGTCGCGTTCGGTGGTCACCGGTTTCGTCAATGCTTTAGCAATATTGATTTTCATGGCGCAATTACCGGAGTTGACTGATGTCACCTGGCATGTTTATGCGATGACCGCTGCGGGATTAACCATAATTTATCTGTTTCCGTATTTGCCGCTCATCGGTAAAATTATTCCTTCGCCGCTGGTCTGTATTTTGCTGTTAACCGTTGTTGCCGTTGCTTTGCAACTGGATATTCGCCGAGTCGGCGACATGGGTGAGTTACCCGACTCTCTGCCGGTATTTCTCTGGCCGGAAGTGCCGTTAACGCTGGAAACCTTGCAAATCATTTTGCCTTATTCGGTGCCACTGGCGGTGGTCGGCTTGCTGGAGTCGCTGATGACCGCGACCATTGTCGACGATTTAACTGATACCGGCAGTGATAAAAACCGCGAGTGTAAAGGGCAGGGGATCGCCAATATCGGGGCCGGGCTGTTGGGCGGAATGGCCGGATGCGCGATGATCGGACAGTCTGTGATCAACATTAAATCAGGAGGGCGCGGCCGTTTATCGACAATGATCGCCGGCAGCTTTTTATTGATTATGGTGGTATTTTTGGATCAGTGGATCAGGCAAATTCCGATGGCGGCCTTGGTGGCTGTTATGATTATGGTATCAATCGGAACCTTCAGTTGGGAATCGATACGCAATTTGCGCCAGCATCCGCTATCCACCAACGTAGTGATGCTGGCGACGGTTGTGGTAGTGGTATGGACCCATAATTTGGCGCTGGGGGTGTTTGTCGGCGTGCTGCTGGCATCGCTGTTCTTTGCCAACAAAATCAGTCATTTCATGTACGTGGAATCCGATCTGAAGGGGGAGGCAGATACACGATTGTATACGGTGCACGGTCAAATATTTTTTAATTCCGCCGAGCGATTCGTCGCATATTTTGATTTTAAAGAAGCGGTTGATAAAGTGATAATCGATTTGACGCATGCCCATTTCTGGGATATTTCCGCAGTTTTTGCTTTGGATAAAGTCGTGATAAAGTTCCGCCGGGAAGGCGCCGATGTGGAATTGATCGGCTTAAATGAAGCCAGCACAACGATCATCGACCGCTTCGGGGTGCATGATAAACCTGAGGAAATACAAAAAGTGGTAGGGGGGCATTAATGAGCACTCAACAAGCGAAAGCATTCGCCTGTTCGGTGAATTGATCGATGTATCATCAAAATACTCCTTCAGCACCCAATAGTAAATCTTATTTTTAAATAGACTATTATACCGGCCGAGTTAGCAGGGCTGCAAGCAGTAGGAGCATCCCTCCTGCTTGCACTACCGGCATAAAACCGATTCCTGCATATTCGCAAGCCACAAGTGTAGCGGCGCGCGTGGTTCACGAATGCACTACGCGAAAGCCCTCTTTTTACTCGCTCGCCTTGTTGTTGCGCCGTGCCGCCTCGAGTTTCTTAACGTCCTCGGGCGATAGTTGCGGACGGTCTACCTTGAGCGTCAGCTTATCGAGCTGGGCGGTCAGGGTGAACGGCGGCTTGTAATCCGCATCGTTCACGCCGGTCAACGTGTCGGAACCGATATCGAAACTCTCGTCCCATTGCAGGATCATCGGCAGCGTTTTCTCCATCTTCTTGGTATCAACGACCTTGCCGTCCACCTTCAGCGTACCGGTGCCGGAACGGCCGAGGCCGCTTAAGTCGTTGAAGGCCAGCGTACCGACGCCGAGGCCATCGTATTTGAAGTCGAACTCGATGCGGTGCTTGCCGGGCGGTAGCGTGTCCGGGCCTTCCCATTTGATGCGCTCCAGGTCGGCCAAGTTCCACAGAAACACCGGCTTGCCCTTGAGCAGGTAGAAACCGTAGCCGGCAAAGCGTCCGCCCGAGGTAAGGATCATGCCCTCCGCGCCGCCTTCCGGGACAGTGATGTCCGCCGTGATAGTGTACGAGCTGTCGAGCAGCAACGGCGAATCGCCCTGCGGCAGACCGACCATCGGATGGGTGTAAACGAACTCGGTGCGGCCGGCGGTGATTTTCGGCCGTTGAGCAACAAGGCGCGCAGCGACCGAGGCATCCAGCGGGAAAACCTGATATTTTTTCGCTTCCGCGATGAACAATGCCTTCATCTCCTTGACTTTGTCCGGATGCTGTTCGGCGATGTTTTGCGACTGGCTGAAGTCTGTATTCAGGTTATAGAGTTCGAGTACCTGATTGTTGAGCGGGTCGGGATTGGCAGCACTGAATGCATCCCACGGTGCGCGGTTCACCTTGGTGCTGAGTAGCCAGCCTTCGTGGTACAGCGCCCATTGGCCCATCATCTCGAAGTACTGGGTGGTATGGCGTGACGGCGCCTTGGCGTTTTCTTTATCAAACGTGTAGACAAGGCTGGTGCCCTCGATTGGCGCCTGTTTGATGCCGTTCACTGTCTCCGGTGCCGGGATGCCGGCCGCTTCGAGGATCGTGGGGACGATGTCGATCACATGGCTAAATTGCTCGCGCAGGCCGCCCTTGTCCTTGATGCGCGCCGGCCACGAGACCGCCATGTTCTGGCGGATGCCGCCGAGTTTCGAGGCGTTTTGCTTGAACCAGGTAAAGGGTGTGTCAAAGGCCCAGGACCAGCCTGCGGACATATGGTTGTAGGTCTGCTCGGTACCCCAGACGTCATACCACTTCATCTGGGTCTCGATCGGCATTTTGTTGATACCGTTGAAGAACGCCACTTCATTTGGGGTGCCGAACGGACCGCCCTCCGCGCTGGTGCCATTGTCGCCGTTGATGTAGATGATGAGCGTATTGTCGAGCTTGCCCATGTCCTCGATGGTTTGGACGATGCGTCCGATTTCGTGGTCGTTGTAGGCGGCATAAGCGGCGAAGATTTCCACCTGTTTGATGTAAAGCTTCTTCTCCTCGGCCGTCAGGTCATCCCAGTTCTTGAGGATATCCGTCGGCCAGGGCTCCAGCTGGGTATCCTGAGGGATCACGCCGAGGCGCTTCTGGTTCTCGAAAATCTGCTGGCGAAGCTTGTTCCAGCCCTCGTCGAAGAGGTGCATTTTGCTGATCTTTTCCACCCATTCCTGAGTCGGATGATGGGGTGCGTGGGTGGCACCGGGAGCGTATTTGACGAAAAACGGCTTGTCCGGCATTGTTTGGTTCAAACGATTCAGGTAATCGATGGCGTCGTCGGCCATGGCGGTAGTCAGATTCCACTCCGGCTGGCCTTCGAACGGATATATCTGAGTGGTATTGCGGAACAGGTTCGGCTGCCACTGGTTCGCGTCGCCGCCGACAAAGCCGTAGAAATACTCGAAGCCCATGCCGGTCGGCCATTGGTCGAACGGCCCGGCCTGGCTGGCGGCGAAGGCCGGCGTGTTGTGATCCTTGCCGAACCACGAGGTGGCGTAGCCGTTATCGAGCAGAATCCGCCCGATGGTGGCCTTGTCCTCGGGGATGATGCTGTTGTATCCGGGGAAGCCGGTGGACTGCTCGGAGATCACGCCGAAACCGGCGGAGTGATGGTTGCGCCCGGTGATCAGCGCGGCCCGTGTCGGCGAGCACAGCGCAGTCGAGTGGATGTTGTTGTAGCGCAGGCCATTGTTGGCGATGCGCTCCAGCGTGGGTGTCGGGATGACGCCGCCGAAGGTGCTCGGCACGCCGAATCCGGCGTCATCGGTGATGATGAGCAGGACATTGGGCGCCTCCTTGGGCGGCACGATGCGCGGTGCCCACCATGCTTTTGAATTGAGGGTATCGTCCTTGATCACGCCGCCGAATTCTGGATCGGGCGCGGGCAGTTGTTTGCCGCTAATGGTGGTCGTGGCACTGGGTGAACCGAGTACGCCGGTCACCTCCGGTGTTTGGGAGTAAGCCGCGCTGCCGGATGAACCGGTAACTTCCTGATCTTGGGAGCAAGATGCTGCCATCGTAGTCACTGCAAGCATACCGTAAAGCAAGATTCTGGTGGGTATTTTCATGGGGAGTATTTCCTTAACTGAAGTTTCGGAGTATATTTTAGCCCGTTTAGCGCCGTCAGACCCTTAAGCTATAACGCCTCAAGCCGCAATGTTTCAGGATCTCGTTGAAGGACTTGCATAACCAGGCATTGATCGTTTCCATAGTGATGTCCGCTGCTTTGCTTAAATAAAGACTTGCAATTTATCCGGCGCGCCGGTGATGACGGCACCGAATACGTGCCGGAGTTTGCCGGCAAAGTAGATATAAGCGTCATGATTCGCTCAGCGTCAAAACCGGTAGGTGAGGTTCAACGTGAAGAAAGAGAACCAGGTACTGTTGTACGAGCCTGCGACCTGTCCACGCAGGCTGCCGTCCGCTCCCTGGTTCACCGGCATGTCTCCGCTCCACATAAATTCATAGGCGGCATTGAGATCCACTTTCTTGGTTACCCGCCATAGCGCCCCGAGACCGATGCGCCAGGCTTCACCCATCGGCAGGACTACGTTGCGGTTTGCACTGCTTACCGCAGAGCTGTCGTAGGCGAATCCGCCTGTTAATTCCCAGTTAGGGCGTGGTTTGTACTGTACACCGATGGCACCGTGCCAGGTGTCCTGATAATTGAGATTTGCCGTCAGTGAAGGGGAACTGGCTGAGTCCAGTCCGATATCGACTCGACCGAACTGGCTCCAGTCCTGCCAGCCGAAATCCCCCATGAACGCCCATTCGTCGTCGATTTTTTGATAAAGGCCGACCATCACCGACTGCGGGACGTTCATGCCGAGGTTTAAACGTGACGGATTGGCGAGCAGCTTAGTTAGCCCGGGACCTAGATTGCTGAAGCTAGGGGTGTCTTCAAAGTCAAGATCGATTTGTGATTGATAGGTGATGCCGAGCCGTGTGCCTTCGTAGGGTTCAAACAGAATACCCACATTTGCGCCAAACCCCCAGGTCGTGTCTTTGATCTTCATCCGGCCATCGCCGACGGAAGGGTCGATATTGTTGATTGCGACTTCGTCTTTGAGGTAGCCGAGCATTGCATTCATTCCGACACCGATAGAAAACCAATCAGTCGCCCGGTAACTGACTGACGGCATAAAAGATATGCCCACCAGTGTGCTCTGTTGCACATAATAGCGGCCAACCCAGTTGTCGTTGTATTCCTCAGTCAGGCCGAAGTTGGAAAACGAGCCAAAGCCCAGTTTCCACTTTTCCACAAGATCATAGACATAAAAAAGGCTCAAGTTCGGCAACGCGCCAATCGCATTGCCGCCGCCATCACTACCAAGCCGGGTTGAGGTGCCCGCATCCGGGGTGAATTCGACATCGCCATATACGAGCTCCCCACCAATCTGGATTTGCGAACCCTGCAGACGGCTCATGCCGGCAGGATTCTTGAACAACGTGGATGCATCCTGCGCCCTGGCGGAATAGCCGGCCGAGGCCAGCCCGACATCGGGCGTGCCGATTTCATAAAGAGTTATTCCGCCGGACAGGGCCGGTTGCGGCATCGCTGCACCGGCTAGCAAGGCGCCGGTCAGCAGTGAGAGTCGGTAGTTGAGTTCCTTAATGAATGGATTTTTACGGCTTATGTTTATCATCGCGGACGATTACCAGTAAAGGGCTTAAGTACAAAGTAGTAAACTTCATCAAAATGTCCCTACAAGCCCACCTACTCCAAAAAATTGGGACACTTCAGTATCATATTAGGACTATCCTTTATCGGTTATAGTATTGATTATCTATTAGTCAAGTTTATTACCAGGAAGCTCTGAATAGATATTTGTTAGGTATTGGTCTTTAGCCGCCGATACCAAAATACGTTGGAAAATCGGTTAACATAGCGTCGTGAATATTTGTGTGCTTTAGTGAAGTTGACCACTATTCTTAAATAGTATGATAATTACAAAATTTTCAATGTTAAAAACGTGCGATAAAGTGGGATCGTTTTTGGGCTTCTTTTTTAAAAAACGCTGTCTATAAAGTTTGTATTAAAAGTAATGAGGGGATATTGATGGAAACTCAACAAGCAAAAGTACTCGCTTGTATCGACGGCGCCAGTCTGACCGAAGCAGTCTGCGATTATGCCGCGTGGATTGCCTTGCGCGTAAAGGCACCGCTAAAACTGCTGCATACCATCGACCATCATCATGAGACTGCCGCCAGTGCCGACTTGTCGGGCAATATCGGTTTGGGTAGTCAGGAGCATTTGCTGGAGGAAATTACCCGGCTTGAACAGCAGCAAAGCAAGCTCAAGTTAAAAAAAGGCAAATTGCTGCTGCAGGCGGCGAAACAAAGGGTGCTACAGGCCGGCGTGCCCGATCCGGTGTGCAACCAGCGCCATGGTGGTTTAATCGGATCACTGATTGAGTTGGAAGAGAATATTCGGGTGTTGGTGCTCGGCTTGCGCGGCCAAGTGCATGACAAGCAGTCCGACCAGATTGGTGCCAAACTGGAAGCCATTATCCGTTCTCTGCATCGACCCATCCTTGTCGTCAACGACGCCTTTAAACCACCTGAACGTATGATGATTGCCTATGACGGCAGCAAAGCCGCCGACAAGGCGGTTGACATGGTTGCCGCCAGCGCACTGTACAAAGGGCTGGCTTGCCATCTGGTGTGTGTCAACAACAATGAAAGCACCGCTGCTAGACTGCTGCAACAGGCATCCGTTAAACTCAAAGCTGCCGGCGATATTGAGGTGACAGCGGTCAAGCTGAAAGGCAAAGCCGACCACGCACTATGTGAATATCAGCAGCAAAATGACATCGACCTGACCGTTATGGGGGCTTACAGTCATACCCGCCTGCATGATATGTTGCTGGGCAGCTTTACGTATAAGATGCTGGTCAATACCAAAAAGCCTTTGTTGCTGTTACGATAAAACACAACAGGGATGCTGTTCAATACGGTTTATTGATTAACCTGCCAGGAAACCGCATTGTCCGAAAAGACGAATTTGATTACGATGGCCCGGCGCTGCATGCAGAAGCTCAATACACATCCCGTTGATAGCGCCTGCTTTCCAGCAGGTCTTTAACATAAGATTCCGCTTCCTGTACGCTTTTACCGCCTTCTACGGCAACGGTTTTGATCAGCGCGTTATGCACATCGTGCGCCATCCGCTCGGCATCACCGCAAACGTAAAAGTAAGCCCCTGCTTCCAGCCATTGATAAATTTCTTTGGACTGTTCAAGTATGCGGGTCTGCACATAAATTTTCTGTTCCTGGTCGCGGGAAAACGCCAGACTTAAACGCGTCAGCAGACCCTGCTCATGCATTGTTTCCAGCCGGTCACCGTATAGAAAATCGGTCGCCCGGTGCTGATCACCGAAAAACAGCCAGTTTTTGCCTTTGGCGCCGATGGCCTGGCGCTCCTGTAAAAAGGCGCAGAACGGTGCTAATCCGGTGCCGGGGCCGACCATAATCACCGGGACATCGGGATCTTCCGGCATGCGAAAGTTTTTGTTAGGTTGCACGTAGATGGCCAGTTTTTCATCCTGCTGCATGCGTCCGGCCAAAAAGGTCGAGCAAACGCCTTCACGGTCTCTGCCGAAACTGTGGTAGCGTACCGCACCTACCAACAAATGCACTTGCCCTGGTTGGGCCTTGATGCTGGAAGCGATTGAGTACAACCTGCCCGGAATGCGTCTTAAGATATCGACAAACTCCTGGGCTGAAATCCCGGTAGCGGGAAACTCTTCAACCAAATCGAGGATTTGCCGTCCCCAGATGTATTCGCCGTACTCCTGTTTATGGTCGTCATCAAGCAGGGTCTTTATTTGCTCATTGCCGATCAGGTCGGCGTATTTTTCCATGTTCACGCGGCTTAATGCGGTGATATCGAGTTTTTCGATAAATGCGTCTCTCAGCGGCAGCGTCTCTTTGCCGACGGTAACCGATGTGGCGCCGTCCATGTGCAGGGCATTCAACAATTCGTCGACATATACCGGGTTATTTAACGGATACACGCCCAAGGCGTCGCCGGGTTCGTAGGCCAACCCGGAATCTCCCAGATCGATTTCGATATGCCGCGTTTCCTTCGCAGAACCTTCGCCGTTCAGGTTGTAATTGGTTAATACCGAAGCGTGATAGGGGTTGGTTTTGGAAAATTGGCTTTTTTCTTTGGCCGGTGCCGGGCCGGCTCCGCTTTCGGCGCTTATGGCGCCGCCGGCCTGTTCGGCAACGCACCGGTAAGTATCCAGCACCTGTTCCACCCAGGTTTCGGCCGGTTCTTCAAAATCGATGTCGGCATCGACCCGGTCGATGAGGCGCGATGCGCCGGCCTGTTCCAGGAAAGCGTCAAAATCTTTGCCGGTTTTACAGAAGAATTCATAACTGCTGTCTCCCAAGGCAAAAACGGCATATTGCAGTTTTTCCAAGCCCTTTGCTTCGCCGCTGGCCAGGTAATGGTGTAATTTTTCGGCAGGGATCGGCGGATCGCCTTCGCCATGAGTGCTGACAATGACAAACAGGATCTGTTCGTTGAGGATATCGGCAGGCTCAAAATCCATCATATCCACCACTCTGCTGTTGTAGCCTTTAGCTACTGCCAGCTGCTGCAGATTTTCGGCAATCCCTTCGCCGTTGCCGGTTTGGGAGCCGTATAAAATAGTCATCAGCGGTAGCGCCGGCCCGGAAGAAACAGCAGCGGCGCCGGCTTGCACCAACCGCGGTTGGCCGCTTAATGCAGCAAAATAACCGCTCAACCAGGCAGCTTGGGTTGGGGTGAGCGGTGCACCGAGTAGCGCGTGCAGCGACGCGCTTTGTTCCGGCGTCAATAATGCTCCGGTCGGCAGTGCTCCGCTTTCACCGACGGATAAGGGCGGTTGTCTGCCGGTGAGCAATGAGCCGTCCTCAGCGATCGGGCCTTCGATTTCGACTGTCAGGTGTTTGGAAAGCGGCATGCCGGAACCGGCGGTATCTTCATCCATAAACAGGCTGGAAGTCGGTCCGTAAGCCATGAAAATCAGGCCGGGAGTGGCATCCTGTCCCTTGCGGTCCTTGCAGGAAACAATGGCTTCGATACCGTTTTCCCCGCGGATTCTGACTTTGTCGCCTTTTTGCAGCCCCATCCTCGCCATGTCATCGCGGTGCAGTTCAATCGTGGACGTCTCATCGCGATAGTCTGCTTTTAATTTACCGGCATTTAATGAAGTGCCTTGTCTACTGGTGCGAACCGGAATTAGGGTCATGCTTTCAGCCATAAATCTCTCCCAATGTTATTATTATCACCTGTCAAATCAAGTTGCATAAGCATAAAAGAACCCGATAGATAACACAAATTAATCAAGAAATAAATATTGCATTAACCAATAGTGCTAATTTTAGTGATTTTGTCTTCCCATATCGAAAAAAAACATGTATTTTGTTAGGAAGAGATGAAGCACGGATAATGAATCATCCAATAAAAATTAACATAATTGTTTGTGCTTTAGAATATGCAACAAAATTTTCAATCTTTTCGGGATTGGGTTGAAAACCAACAGATGATGAGGCCGGAATTATGAGTGAAAATCAAAAAATAGTGTCAAACGCCGTTTGTACATTTTGTGGGTGCGTGTGTGACGATATCGAGCTGACTGTCGCTGCAGACGGTAAGAGCATCACTAAAGCCGGCAATGCCTGTCAACTTGGCCGGTCCTGGTTTATCGAACATAAGGTCGATGATTACCCGGCGGCGATGATCGACGGCAAGCCGGTCAATGTCGAGGAAGCGATAGAGCAAGCGGCGCAAATTTTGGCCACTGCTAAATTTCCCACCATTTACGGTTTGAGCGACACCACCTGTGAAGCGCAGAAACAGGCGGTAGCTCTGGCCGATTACATGAACGGCAATATCGATTCCACTTCATCGGTCTGCCACGGACCCAGCGGTATGGCATTCCAGGGTGTCGGAGAAAGCACCGCCAGTTTGGGAGAAATTAAAAACCGGGCCGATTTCGTACTGTACTGGGGTTGCAATCCGGCGGAGGCGCATCCACGCCATTTCATGCGCTATTCGGTTAATCCGAAAGGGATGCATGTGCCGAACGGGCGCGATGACCGTACCGTCGTGGTGGTCGATGTGCGCGCCACGCAGACTTCCGCGTTAGCGGATATTTTCCTGCAAACCAAGCCAGGCAGTGATTTCGAATTGCTTTGGACATTGCGAGCATTGGTTAAAGGGCATGCCGTCGATGATACCATCGAAGAACGCACCGGAGTTGCGTTGGAAACTCTGCATGATTTGGTCGAGCGTATGAAAAACTGCCAGTTCGGGGTGCTGTTTTTCGGTATGGGTTTGACCATGACCCGCGGCCGTCATTTCAATACCGGTGCTTTGCTGGCGTTAGCGACGGATCTTAACCAATTCACCCATTTCGTTGCCAATCCGGTGCGCGGGCACGGCAATGTGACCGGCGCGGATAATGTGATCTCCTGGCAGACCGGTTATCCTTTTGCGGTCAATTTCAATCGGGGCTATCCGCGTTTTAATCCGGGCGAATTTACCGCTACCGATGTTCTGGCCCGCGGCGATGCCGATGTCTTTATGGTCATCGCCAGCGATCCGGCATCCAATTTTTCACGCAAAGCCATCGAGCACATGAAAACCATTCCGGTAATTACGCTGGATCCGAAGCCGACCTGTACCAGTCAGTTGGCGAAGGTCGCGTTCACGACCGCAACTTACGGCATCAATGTTCCGGGAACGGCGTATCGGATGGATAATGTCCCATTGACCTTGCGACCGGCTTTTGAATCACCGTTCCCAAGCGATGAGCAAATTTTGCGGGCCATCAAGGAACGAGTCTGTGAATTGAAAGGTATAACCGTCAAAGCAGTTGCTTAGCCTAATACATTGACCGGCAAATTTCGGCATTTCAAGCCCATAACCGGGGGATGAGGCCGATAAATAAACTGAGATTTGAGGGCCGAATACGATAATAATAAAAGGCATCCCGGTAGGTTTGCCGTAAACTTGGAGGTAGAATGTCTTCCGCGCTGCGTATTAAAAATGGCAAAGTGTATGACCCGATTAACCATGTAAACGGGGAAATCAAAGAAATTTGTATTGAAAACGGGAAAATCGTCGAGAGCGTCCCGTCAGACAGTCGCTGTATCGATGCTCAGGGAATGGTGATCATGCCGGGAGGCGTCGATATTCACTGCCATATCGCCGGCCATAAAGTCAATATGGCGCGCAAGCTGCAGCCGGAAGATCATCGGCGCGACGTATCGCCTAGGGTCAAGATGTTGCGCTCCGGTACCGGCGGGACGGTGCCGTCGACGTTCACAACGGGGTATCGTTATGCCACGCTGGGTTATACCACGGCGATGGAAGCGGCAATACCGCCGTTGGGGGCGAGGCATTCGTTGGAAGAACTGCACGATACGCCAGTGGTTGACAAGGGCTTTTATGTGTTGCTGGCCAATAATGTCTGCCTCAATCAATTGCTCGAAAAAGGCCGCATGCAGGAATTCCGCGAAGCGGTGGCCTGGTGGCTGAATGCGTCCAAGGCCTATGCCATCAAACTGGTTAATCCCGGCGGCGATGAGCCTTGGAAGGGCTATAAAAACTCCAATGTGCATAATTTGGATGAACAAATCAGCGGCTTCGATTTAACGCCGCGTAAAATCATCAAGGCGTTAATCGATGTAAGCAATGATTTGGGGCTACCGCATCCGGCTCACATTCACTGTAACAACCTGGGCCATAGCGGAAACTACGCGACCACCCTGGAAACCATGAATACTGCTGAAGGTCGGCGGGTGCATATTACCCATATCCAATTTCACAGCTATGGTGGGGAAGTCGGCAAGAATCCTACCTCCAAAGCCAGGGAAATTTCCGACTATATTAACAGCCATTCCAACATCAGTGCCGATGTCGGCCAGGTGATGTTCGGAAAGGCAACCATTATGACCGGCGACGCACCGTTAACTTGGGTATTGCGCAATATGACCAATGATAAATGGATTAATGCCGATACCGAATGCGAAAGCGGCTGCGGCATTATACCCTTTGCCTATCAGGAGCATATTTATACCCATGCACTGCAGTGGGCAATCGGTCTGGAATTGTTTTTGCTCGCTGAAGATCCCTGGCGCATGGTGTTATCCACCGATCATCCCAACGGCGGTTCATTTGAAAACTATCCGAAATTGATACGCTTGTTAATGGACAAGGAATTTCGCAAAGAACAGGCGGCACGGGCTAATCCAAAAGCCATCGCCAGTACCGAGTTGCTGGATCTCGACCGTGAATACACGATGCAGGAGATTGTCATTGTTACACGCGCCGGGCCGGCGAGGTTATTGGGACTGAAAAACAAAGGCCATCTCGGCGTTGGCGCCGACGCGGACATCACTCTTTATGACGAAATGGAAGATCAGGAAGCGATGTTCAATGCAGCTCGTTATGTCATTAAAAGCGGTGAGCTGTTCATCGACAATCATGAATTCTGTTCCGATTATCAGGGGCGGACTCTGCATGTGGCTCCGGAATATGACCCATCAATAGAGGCGAAAATCAAGCCTTTCTTTGAAGATTATTATTCCATTCAATTTGAAAATTATGCTGTTGATGAACGCTATATCCATGGCGGTGAATTTATTCCCACCGCTGCGCGTTAATCTACCGGTATATGTTTTTCGCACATCCCATGGCGGTGCTTCGCTTTGTTCCGTTTCCGGAGAAGCATCAGGTTAGGGGATAAAAAACTGCAATTTGCTGTGCTAACACTATAATTCCGATAACAACCAATAATAACCATCAAGCATGTTTATTCAATCGACTGAAATCATTGATACCTTTGCCGAAGCGTTCAGCATGTGGGGAACCCGTGTCATTATCACCGGCGAAACCGAAAAATGGGCGATGGCCGCGGCGCGATCGATGACCGGTTTTGCCACTTCGGTGATAGGCTGTAAATGCGAAGCCGGCATCGAAAAGCAAATGTCGGCCGATGAAACGCCTGACGGCAGGCCGGGAGTTAGTGTGCTGTTGTTTGCCGGTAGCGCCAAAGGCGTCGGCAACCGCCTGGTAGAACGAATCGGCCAGTGCGTGATGACTTGCCCGACCACGGCATGCTATAGCGGCTTGGAGGCACAGGAAAGCGTCGTGGTTGGCGGCAAATTACGCTATTTCGGCGACGGTTATCAGGCCAGCAAAATGCTTGGCAACAAGCGCTTGTGGCGTATTCCGGTGATGGAAGGTGAATTCCTGATCGACGAATCCTTTGGTGTGCAATCGGCTGTCGGAGGCGGTAATATCCTGGTGCTGGGAAGCGATTTGCATAACACGCTGCGTGCGGTGGAAGCGGCCGCCGAGGCAATGCAAGTGCCGGGCGTCATTTTACCCTTTCCGGACGGGGTGGTGCGCAGCGGCAGTAAACCGGGTTCAAAATACAAGGAACTGCCCGCCTCGACCAACGATGCCTATTGCCCATCGCTGAGAGGCTGTGCGCCTAAAACCAGCCTGCCCGAAGAAGTAACCTGTGTGCTGGAATTAGTCATCGACGGTTTGGATGAGCAGTCGGTGAGGGAATCCATGCGCCGGGGGCTGCATGCCGCGGCAGGCGAGGGCGTAGTACAAATAACCGCCGGCAACTACGGGGGCAATTTAGGCCAGTATCATTTGGGTTTACACGATATATTGCAGGGTTGATCATGAAGTTGAGTTTACATACGCTACCGGAAGTTCCTTTAGAAACTGAAGTTATTTCACCTGATCAACTGGCCGGTAAGACAGCGGAGCAGGCGTCTGCTTTACCGGTTTTTCACGGCAATCAGCAACAGACATTGGGCGATTTTTTTACCGTCAGCGGCGAAGTGCAGGACGGTGTTGTGGAAGTGGAAGGCGACCTATCGCGCGTCAAACTAATCGGCTGCGGCATGTCCGGCGGCAGGTTGAAAATCTCCGGTTCGGTTGGCGATCATCTTGGCGCAGCGATGACCGGCGGTGAAATCGTGGTCAACGGTAATGCCGGCGATTGGGTCGGCAGGGAAATGGCCGGTGGCCGCATTACCATTAAAGGCGATGCAGGTCATATGGTCGGCAGCGCGGTGCGCGGCGCCCCGGCAGGGATGCAGGGCGGGGAAATCTTCGTGTTCGGCAGCGTCAAGAATGAAGTCGGCCATGGCATGCGCCGCGGCATGATCGTCATCGGCGGCGACAGCGGCGACTTTACTGGGGTCAATATGAAGGCGGGCACCATTATCGTATTGGGTAAGCTGGGTAAGCGCCCGGGTGCCGGCATGGTGCGCGGTACCATTATTTCCTTCAACAATGCCGAACTGTTGCCGACATTCACTTACAACACTACTTATAAACCGGCGATGCTGCGGAACGTGCTGTTCTATATACGTAAACTAGGTTTCCAGGTCGAGGACCGGCATATTACCGGCAATTATCAACGCTGGAGCGGCGACTC
>JBNLCC010000087.1:0-21509 GCA_050303615.1 Methylococcaceae bacterium
ACATCCGACACCTTATTCAGTCTTTGCACGAAAGCTACGTAGCTCGGTAACCGAGGAAACCAACCTCGTAAGTGGCGATCGGCATAGTCATAAATCTGTTTGAGCTCTCTATTTTTGTCAATGATTCCAAAGAGGTAAAGCGTAATCACTTCTTCATCCGTAAAACTTAGATCCGCGTGATTTGCCATTCGCTGACAGTAAACCCATAGATCAGTTTGATAATGCTTGCACACATAAAGGTATATTGTTATTAATTGTTCTTGCCAGTTCATTGGTGGCCTATTGTTATGAGCTAAAGTTGGTGCTTTTTCTCATATAGTAAGCTTAATCCAATGAACTGGCTACCATTTACCTCTTAATTCGCATTTCAGTAAATAAATAAAAAAACGGGGAAATGTAACCGTGTTACCTTTTACAATCGACAAATTCCCGTTAGTCCCTTAAATAATATAGTGAAAACATGAAGATAGAAGTTTTTGGAATGTGTTTTCGGTTTCCGGCTATCGAAAATAAGTAGGTGTATTGTTAGCTTTTTAAAATGATACTCTGTGTTCGGTCAACAATGCTACTCCCAATTGCTCTACAGGTAAAATTAAACGGGATTTAATAAAATTGAAATCTGCTGGGTTATTCATTGAAAGCGATAGCCAATTTTGGCACACTATCCGTTTGGTTGGAAATAATCGCTAAAAATTAGGCGTTCAGCGCCCGAATTTATTTCAATACAGAGTTGTGTTGGTTTTATACAGTCGCGGTTCTGCGCCTTGCAAAAGGTATTATTCCATTGGCATGGCTGCCTCTTATACTGACTGTAGTTTAAAGGAGTTTTATGATAAATGTTCTTCTTGTTGACGATCACGATTTAGTTAGAACCGGGATTGAGTCGCTTTTAAATGCCGTTGACGACATTAATGTGGTCGGCGTTGCCGATTGCGGAGAAAAAGCGATAACGGCGGTAGAAAAACATGCACCCGATGTGGTGCTGATGGATGTCAACATGCCCGGGATCGGGGGATTGGAAACTTGCCGCCGGCTATTGCAGCGCTACCCGGAAATAAAAGTCATCGCGCTGTCGGTGCATAATGACGGGCCGATTCCCAGACAAATACTGAATTTAGGGGCTCAGGGATTCATTTCAAAAATGTCGCAGGTCGACGAAATGGTTTTTGCCATTAAGCAGGTGGTCAAGGGGAAACGCTATATTGGTTCCGATGTGGCCACCAATTTGGCCTTTTCAACTTTAAAAGGGCAACAGCAATCCCCTTTTGAAAAACTTTCACCGAGAGAGGCGGAAATTGTCTGCTTGGTGTTACAAGGCAAGACGATCCAGGAAATGTCGGAAAGTCTGGTTTTGAGTAACAAAACCGTCAATACCTATCGCTATCGGATTTACGCAAAGCTGCAAGTGAAAAACGATGTCGAATTAACACGTTTGGCTGTAAAATACCAGTTTATCGATTCCTCGTTGATTTAACGGTGATGCGGGATTCGAGAAAGAAAATACAATTATGGATTTCCATGCAATAAAAATTGACAAGGAAATCCAATCCTGGCGTCAGACTAATTTCCTGGCTTTTTTGTAAGCATCGCGAAAGTCAAGATATACCGGTTTATCGGTTTCCAGGGTCAATCTGAGCAGCAGCTGCTGCAGTTTGTATTTGATATCGCCGACAGCCAAGGCGCCCACCCCGACGGCGCCTGTGCAACCGGTGGCATGAATGAGCGGCGCACCGTTGTCCTTAAGTTTTATGCCGTCGATACCTAAAGGGGGGACAGCATTGACATCACCGGCAACTTTCAACTGCTTACCGTCTCCCAGTACATCGGCGCTCAAAACCTGGACACCTGCCTTGGCTGTGCAAAAAACAATGTCCGCGTTTAGCAGCAGTCTGGCTTTGTCGGCATCGGAACTGGCATAGGTGCCGCGCATAGTGGTGCCGTACAGTCGGTTATATTCATTGCTGACATCCAAAGCGGTATCGATGTTTAAATGATCGACCAGTGCGGTATCGGCACCCGCAAGGGAAGCGATAATACCGGTAGCGATGCCGACCGGTCCGGTACCACCGAAAACGATAGCATGGCAATCTTTTAACGGTTTGTCGTGTTTTTCCTTGAGTTGTTTTTCAACGCAGGCAACCAAGGCCGCGGCGGTAGTGAATGCGCCGCTGGGATCGGCTAACACGGAGATTTGAAACGGCGGAACCATTGCCTGTTTACAAGTATTGAGCATATCCATTGCCAGCCTGAGATCCCGGCCGCCGATATACATTGCGGTTTGCTTGACGCCGGCCGGCCCGCGGGAAAAGATAGCGTCCTGGGTCAGTCCGTGAACCTGGTCAATTTTGACATTGCTGTACGGCATAACGATATCAAATCCGGCATCGACTGCCATGTTAACATCAAACGGGCTGTTATGCGGCATCGGATCGAGCATGTGCAATATGCTTCTTTTTGCCATTTGGAAATCCTCTCGAATATTTAATGATCGATTTGTTGGCGTTGGTTACCTGATTGGTGTTCGTATACGGCACAAAACGTATTTTATAGCGGCGTACAGCCCGCCCTGCGACATAAACGGAAAAGTACCGCCGTTAGGCGTTTTCGGCTATGTAGCTTCTGGCTACTTCGAATGCATGTTCGAAGTGCAGATAAACCGGTTTTTCCGCTTCGAGCATCTGTGTCAACAGCCGGTTCTGGGCCTGATATTTGATGTTGCCTATCGCTAATGCGCCAATGCCGACCGCACCGCTCTGCGATCCCTCAATTAGCGTACCGTCATGAAAGGCATCCAATCCGGCAATGCCGGACGGCGGAACCGCGTTGACATCGGCGGCAACTTTAAGCTGCGGCGCTGCCGCTACCTGTGCGGCATTTAACAGCTGAATTCCGGCAGCTCCCGTTGCATAAACCACGTCAGCCGTTTTCATATATTCTTCCTTGTCCGCATCCGCGCCGGCGGTAATATTGATTTCATTGTTGCCGAATTCGCTGTTGCAAAGGTCGGCAATGCGCTGGGCCTTTTCCAGTTGGCGTCCGATAATCCTGACATTGGCACCGGCTTTGGCGGAGATGACAGCGGCAGCCTGTCCGACCGGACCGGTACCGCCTAAACACAGTACGTTTTTCCCTTCCAACGTGGTGCCGAATTTGTTTTTCAGTTCCCGCTCGGCAGCGGCCACCATGCCGGCGGCCGTGGTAAATGCACCGCTCGGGTCGGCGAAAACGGAGACTTCAAAAGGGGGAACCATGGAGTTTTTTGCGGTTTTCAGCATATCCATTGCTTGTTTGGTGTCGCGTCCGCCGATAAAAATACCGGTTTTTTTTAAGCCTTTTTTGCTGCGCGAGAAAATCGCGTCCTGTACCAATCCCTGTACTTCGCTCGGTTCGACATTAATGTAGGGGACTGCGGAAACCCAGCCGGCATCCAGCGCCATGTTGACGTCGAACGGGCTGAGATTTTTAGCAGTGGTTAACATATGTAAAATAAAAGGTTTTTCCATGGTTTTTTCCAATTGATCGTAAGTTGAAGCGCAAAAAATAAATAAACCGGTCGATTCTATCAAAGTAAAAACATAATTTCATTTTAATGTTAACAGTGCTGTAGATGAGTATAATCATCCGGCTATCAATGCCCCGAATCGGCTGTCAACAGCAATCCTGCCGTGATTGTAGCCGGGGGAACAGACGGAACGTGGCCCATTGGTGTATGATAAAATGCATTTTATGCATGAATTTAAAGCCAAATTAAGGCGCCTGGCGTATAGGGCGCGGGACGCCCAGCTTGAAAAAGATGCCTGCAGTCGGGAGATTTGTGCCCGGTTTATTAATCAGCAGGCATACCGGCAGGCGCAAACGGTTATGTGGTATATTCATTGCCGCTCCGAGGTACGCACGGCTGCGGCGGTAAACGACGCGCTGAGCAAGAGCGGAAAGCGGTGCGCCATTCCTTACTGTACGAAGGATCGACAGGGACAAAACAAGTTGGGTCTATGGCTGCTGGAGGACTGGTCCGAACTGGTAGCCGGAACCTGGGGTATTTTGGAACCGCCGCCCGCGCGCCGGCATCAAGCGGATAAAACGGTTGACCCTGAATCATTGGATTTGGTTATGGTGCCGGGCGTCGCTTTCGATCGTAACGGCGGCAGGTTGGGCAACGGCGCGGGTTACTACGACCGCCTGTTGCGCGAAGTGAGGCCGGATACGGTATTGACCGGAGTTTGTTTTGAATCGCAATTGATTGACGAAATCCCTATGGAGCGGCACGATGTTTATATGGATAATGTCATTACCGAGCGGGCAATTTACAACGGGAAAGGCAGGTAAACCGATTTCCCGATACGGCATCAAAGTTTCACAGTTGTTGCCGTTTGCTCCGGGATTTATAACGGCCCGCAGTAAGTCCGTAATACCTTATTGGTTGAATAAATCAGATTTTCCATGACGAATTTTATGTTGACGGTACATCCTGTTGTTTATCGAAGTTTTTATCTCTGTGAGACTTTCTTTGAATTTCTCGGCGGCGGGTTGTTCTTATACGAGAGGTGCCGCACAAGTTAATCAGGAGTAAGAAAATGAAAGCTGTTTTAATGACCCAAACCGGAGCGCCTGATGTTTTGCAATATGCGGATGACGTTGCCGAACCGGAAATTGTTCATCCGACCGAAGTGAAAGTGCGGCTGCATGCGGCGGGGGTCAATCCGATCGATACCAAGGTCCGGGAAAACGGCCTGTTTTATGCCGATGCCTATCCGGCAATTTTAGGTTGCGACGGTGCCGGCGAAATAGTCGAGACTGGTGCGGCAGTCACCACATATCAACTCGGCGATGCAGTCTGGTTTTGTAACGGCGGCCTGGGAAAAGAGCCGGGAAATTATGCCGAATATACAGTAATAGATCAGCGCTGGATCACCGAAAAACCACAAACCCAGACATTTTTCGAAGCAGCGGCTTCGCCTCTGGTTTTGATTACGGCTTGGGGTGCATTATTCTCAAAGGGCGGATTGGAAAAAGGGCAAACCGTGCTGATCCATGCCGGGGCGGGAGGGGTCGGCCATGTCGCAATACAATTGGCAAAAATTGCAGGTGCCAACGTGATCACCACGGTAAGCGACCAGCATAAGGCCGAATTTGTCAGATCACTTGGCGCCGATGAAGTGATTTTATATTCCCGGCAACATGTCATTGACCGAGTGAATCAGTTGACCAGCGGCAACGGCGCCGATCTGGTGTTTGATACGGTCGGACCCGACGTATTCAAAAACAGTATCGAAGCAACGGCACACTTCGGTACTTTGGTAACTTTGCTGGATCCCGGCGCGATTAACCTGGCGGAAGCACGTATGCGCAATCTCAAAATCGGTTTTGAATTGATGTTGACCCCGATGTTGCGGGGGCTGGATAGCCATCGGGACAAGCATGTTGCGATTCTTAAACAATGTGGAGAATGGATGGATCAGGGGGTATTGAGGTCGCACATTAGTCATTTACTTGAACTTGCACAAGTCTCCGAAGCTCATAGGATCATCGAACAAGGTCATACCATGGGCAAAATTGTGTTAAAAATTTGACGCATTGGATTTAAAAAACAGCAAGCGTTGTAAGCAGACAAACTGAATTAATGGCAAGTAAAACAACACCTAAAACTCAAAATAATTCAAAAACGAATAAACCCAAAGCAAGACAGAAACGCAAATCAGCAGGGAAAAAAAAGCCGAATAAGACAATCGGCTGGCTAAAAAGAATGTTGCTCTATACCGCTGTCGGCTTTACCTTTGTTTTTCTGTCTTATCTCGGTTATCTGGATTATACGGTTCGTTACGAGTTTGAAGGCAAACGTTGGTCGATTCCCGCCAAAGTCTATGCCAGTCCGGTGGAACTCTATGCGGGCTACCGAGTGACCCTCGGCGAATTTGAAAAATTGCTGCAGCGCATGAATTACCATCAGGATGCACAGCTTGCTACCGAGGGCAGCTATAGTAAACAAGGGCGCAGCATTAAGCTAAATACCCGCAATTTCACTTTTTGGGATACCCATCAGGACAGTAGTCGGGTCAAAGTGGTGTTTTCCAGCAAAGCCGTCGAACGCATTATCGATTTGGATAGGTCGAAGGAGACGGCGATTATCCGGCTTGATCCGGTGCAAATCGGCAGTTTTTATCCCAGCCGCAAGGAAGACCGTATATTGATAAAGTTGGAACAGGCTCCGGATCTGCTGGTGCAGGGCTTACTGGCGACTGAAGACAATGATTTTTATCAGCATTTCGGTATTTCTCCGTGGGCAATCGCGCGCGCCATGTGGGCCAATATTCGTGCCGGCGGCATCGTGCAGGGCGGCAGTACGATTACCCAGCAACTGGTTAAGAATATTTTTCTCACGCCCGAACGGAGTGTGTGGCGGAAAGCCAATGAGGCATTAATGGCGATCATTATGGATGCCCGTTTCAGTAAGGACGAAATACTCGAAGCCTATTTGAATGAAATTTATCTCGGTCAGGACAAAGCGCGTTCCATTCACGGGTTCGGCTTGGCCAGCGAATTTTACTTCGGACGTCCGTTGAACGATCTCAAGCCGTATCAGATAGCGACGTTGGTGGCATTGGTTAAAGGGCCGTCCTGGTATGATCCCCGGCGTTCGCCGGAACGAGCGCTCAAACGGCGCAATCTGGTATTGGCCGAAATGCACGAGCAGGGCCATATCACCAAAAGACAGCTGATCGACGGCAAGAAACAGGCGCTCGAGGTCATACCCCGTCGCCATCATGCGGTTAACCGCTACCCCGGTTTTCTGGATTTGGTGCGCCGACAATTGCATCAGGAATATCAGGACGATGACCTGACGTCGGAAGGATTAAGAATTTTTACCACACTGGACACCCGGGTGCAGGATGCCTTGGAAAAAAGCATCAAGGAGAAACTTGATTTCCTGGAAAAAAAACCGCGTGCCGAACGGCTTGAAACTGCGGCCGTCGTCACTCACAAGGAAAGTGGTGAAATCGCGGCGCTTGCCGGCGGGCGAAACTACCGGGACGCGGGATTCAATCGTGCGTTGGATGCAATGCGCCCGATCGGCTCGTTGATAAAACCGGTCGTATATTTGACCGCATTGGAATATCCTCAAAAATATACCGTCACTACCCCAATCAGCGACCGGAAAATCAAGGTAAAAGCCCAAAAAAGCCAATACTGGACGCCGGTAAACTATGATCATAAGGAGCACGGCGATGTCCCTTTACATGCTGCATTGACGCATTCGTATAACCTTGCCACAGTACGTATTGGCATGGATATCGGTATCGCGCGTACTGCCAAAACATTACGCAATGCCGGGGTGAGCCGGCCGGTCGAGTTGTTTCCTTCGTTATTGCTGGGGGCCTCGCAACTGACGCCGCTGGAAGTGACGCAAATGTACCAAACCCTTGCCGGCGACGGTTTTGTCATGCCGCTGCGGGCTATTCGCGCGGTGACTTCAGCCGACGGCGAGCCGCTGCAGCGCTACCCGTATGTTGTCAGGCAAACGCTGGATCCGGCGGCGACTTATATTACCAACACCATTCTGCAGGAAGTGATAAGCCGCGGTACCGGGAGTTCGGCATACCGGACTATGGACCGGTCGCTGAATCTGGCAGGGAAAACCGGCACCACTAACGGTTTGAGAGATAGCTGGTTTGCCGGGTTCAGCGGCGATTATCTGTCTGTGGTATGGATCGGCAGGGACGATAATAAGCCGTCAGGCTTGACCGGTGCCAGCGGCGCGTTGCAGCTTTGGATAGCGCTGATGAGCAAGATAGCCAAACAGCCGTTGCTGTTGACCCCGCCGGATAATGTGCAGTCAGTGCTGATCGATCCGCAAAACGGGCTGCGGGCTAACGGACGCTGCAACAGGGCGGTTTCCTTCCCTTATGTTGAGGGTTCGGCTCCCACCCGCATGTCACCGTGCGGCTACGTAGCGGATCCAGTCCACCCTGTACCGGCTCCCAGCAAAGCGCTCAAAAACTGGTTCGAAGCGTTGTTTGATTAATGTAAATTGAGGCAAGAATGAAAAGAATTCAACCGCTACCGCTATTGTTGCTCCTGTTGTTGCCTTTGTCGGCAAGCGCGGATGACAAACCCGTCAGTCAACTGAAAGCATTTCTGGCGGAATCGAAAACCTTGACGGCGGATTTTAAGCAGGTTTCCTTTGATGAACAAGGCAATCCGGCGCAAACCAGCTTTGGTGTTTTTTATCTTAAAAGGCCGGGTAAGTTTCGTTGGGACTATTTAAAACCGTTTGAACAGCAAATTGTGTCTGATTCCGGCCGGGTCTGGTTTTATGATGCCGACCTGGAACAGGTGACGGTCAAAAAAATTGACCAATCCATCGGCGCAACGCCGGCCTTGCTGTTAAGCGGGGAAATCGACTTGGAGGACAACTTCACGTTACTCCGGCAAGGTATCGATGTCGGCATGCAGTGGGTACGGCTGCAACCGAAAAGTGAGGAAAGCAGTTTCAAATATATTCTAATCGGCATGGAAAAGGGCATAATAGGCGGTATGGAGTTGAGCGATAATTTCGGTCAGCTAACGCGCATTTATTTTTCGAATATCAAAACCAATGTGGATATTAACCCGGAGACTTTCAAATTCGTCACGCCTGAAGGTGTCGATGTTTTTGCGGAATAATGGCTGAAGACTTTACCAAACCTCTGGCTGACCGGATGAGGCCGCGGCAGCTTGATGATTATGTCGGACAAAAACATGTGCTGCAGCCCGGCAAACCGCTCTATGAAGCGATCAGCAGCGGCAGGCTGCATTCGATGATATTCTGGGGCCCTCCCGGGACCGGTAAGACGACGCTGGCAAGGATGATTGCGATGCATACCGATGCCGAATTTATTCCCATTTCGGCGGTTTTAGCCGGCGTTAAGGAAATCCGCACGGCAGTGGCGGAGGCTAAAAAAATGTTGGCGGAGAAGAGCCGGCGCACAATTTTGTTTGTCGATGAAGTGCACCGCTTCAACAAATCACAACAGGATGCATTTTTACCGCATGTTGAGGACGGCACCGTTTATTTTGTCGGCGCAACCACGGAAAACCCTTCGTTCGCGCTTAATAATGCCTTATTATCCCGAGCCAGAGTCTATGTGCTCAAAGCGCTTACCACTGATGATTTGCTGGAGGTGGTGGACAGAGCATTGACTGATTCCTCCCGTGGGTTGGGGGAGCAAATTAGCGTGTCGCCGCCGATCCGGCGGCAGCTTGCCGCTGCCGCCGACGGTGATGCCAGGCGCCTGTTGAATTTGCTGGAGATCGCTGCGGAACTTGCCGTTGCCGAAGACAGCCGCAGCATTACCGAGCAAATTTGCAAGGAAGTGGTCACCGGAAGTCCGCGCCGCTTCGATAATCAGGGTGAGGAATTTTATAACCAGATTTCAGCTTTGCATAAATCGGTGCGCGGCAGTTCTCCCGATGCGTCGTTGTACTGGTTGTGCCGTATGCTGGACGGCGGCATCGATCAACAGTATCTGGCGCGGCGTATCGTGCGAATCGCCTCTGAGGACATCGGCAATGCCGATCCGAGAGCTTTGCAGATTGCGGTCAATGCTTGGGAGGCGCAGCAACGGTTAGGCAGTCCCGAGGGCGAGCTGGCTTTGGCTCAGGCTGTTGTTTATATGGCCTGTGCCCCGAAAAGTAATGCGGTCTATACGGCATATAAGGCTGCGATGCGTGATGCGCAGCAATACGGCAGTCTTGAGGTTCCGGTACATTTGCGCAATGCGCCGACCAAATTGATGAAGGCGTTGGATTACGGCAAAGAATATCGTTACGCCCATGATGAGCCGGAGGCTTATGCGGCCGGGGAAAATTATTTTCCGGAAGATTTACCGAGTAGTGATTATTATCGGCCGGTGCTCCGAGGACTGGAGATAAAAATTGCCGAAAAATTAAAACATCTGAAAGAGCTGGATAAATTAAAACAAAATAGGACACCATCATGAAAAAACGAATGACGCTATCGGCTTTGTTGTTGGGTTTTTCCCAGCTTTGCCCGGCCGGACCGGATGTGAAACCCGGCTTGTGGGAAATCACCTCGCAGGTTGAAATGAGCGGTATCCCGGTTCAGGTTCCGTCAGTGACTAAGACCGAATGCATTACCACACAGTCGCTTGACCCCGAGCAAATTCTTAATGATCAAAATTGCCGGTTTTCCAAAAGTGACAATGGTTCCAATACCGTAACCTGGCAAATGACATGTGATCAGCAAGGCGTTACAATGACCGGCACCGGGGTAATGTCCTATAGTGACACATCGTTCAACGGCAAATTTGATATGGAAATGAGCGGCGAGGCCGGTCCCGTGACCATGTCCACTTCGATAAACGGGCATTATGTCGGAGCATGTCAGTAGTCTCTGGCGTTTATTCGCCCCGGCGGACAATTTTGGTCTGATGAGCAATGAATAAAGCGGGCCGTTCAATAAGGCGGTTAGTATGAAAACGGCATGTCAGCAAAAACAGGTGCCGAGCCAGTCGGCTACAGGTATAATATGCCGTTAACTTTTAAACGTTTAGGACCGTATTTGCCTCTCTTATCCGTCCGGCGGAAGGCGTTTGGTGTTGCGGAGGGCTTTGCCGAAACACTCAGAGGGCGGGTATTTGCGATTCGGTTCCTTAGGGCATAGGCGAGAATTTTATATGATTCAAGGTAGTATCGTTGCATTGGTAACACCGATGCACGACGGCGGTGAAATCGATAAAGCCGGTCTGCAAAAACTGGTGGAATTTCATATACAACAAGGCACGGATTCGATTGTTGCGGTGGGCACCACCGGCGAGTCGGCGACATTGAATGAAGAGGAGCACTGCGAAGTGATTCGCACCGTGGTGCAGGCTGCCGCAGGCCGGATACCGGTTATTGCCGGCACCGGCGCCAATTCGACCACCGAAGCCATTGATCTGACGCGCTATGCGAAAGAGGCGGGAGCCGATGCCTGTTTATTGGTGACGCCTTATTACAATAAACCCACCCAGCAGGGCTTGTACCTGCACTACAAAGCAGTCGCGGAAGCCGTCGATATTCCGCAAATCCTGTATAACGTTCCCGGTCGAACCGCTTGCGATATGTTACCTGAAACGGTTGTGCGTTTATCGTCCATACCTAATATCGTCGGCGTTAAAGAGGCGACCGGCGATTTATCACGAGTTCAACAAATACGGCAGCAATGCGGAGCGGATTTTGCGCTGTACTCCGGAGACGATGCGACAAGCTGCGAATTTTGCCTGCTGGGCGGCAACGGTGTTATTACCGTCACCGGAAATGTGGCGCCGCGATTGATGCATGAAATGGTTATAGCGGCGGTTGCCGGGGATCGGCAAAAAGCATTGGCATTCGATGCAAAATTGACCGGGCTGCATAAGCATCTGTTTGTCCAGGCGAATCCGATTCCCGTTAAATGGGCGGTAGCGGAAATGGGACTGATCCCAAGAGGGATACGCCTGCCGTTGACTTGGCTGACCGAGGATTGTTTTCCCGTGGTGCGTTCGGCGATGCAGCAGGCGGAAGTGATATAAGCATCGGCTATGAAGATATCCCGACTAAGGATTGTTGCATTTACCGTATTCTGTTTAGCCGATCTTTCGGCCTGCAGCTATATCAAAAGTTATTTTCCCGACAAGGAAAAAGATTATCATTACAGCAAGGAAATACCGCCGCTGCAATTTCCGCCTGATTTGCAGCCGGAACGGAGTACGCAACGCTTACAAGCGGAGTTTGAACAGCAACAGACAACCGTTGTTGAACAGGATCGATCAGCCGCAACGGCGGAGAACGTGCCTCAAATGAGTATCGATGCCACCGCATCGGAATTGGCGGTTGCGGTCGAGGAACAGCCTGACGCGGGTTCGACTGAAACAGAACCGGTTGAGCTGATTTCCGATACTGAAATAGAAATATCGGATCAAGTCCGCACCGATCCGTATCAAATGGATCAGTCCGTAGAACTTTACGAGCAAATGACCCATCCCGACGCCGGCGGCTTTGATTCCTTTGAGAGTGGAATTTATCCGCCGGGAATGGAGGTGGAAACCGTCGAACAACAAGAAACCGTTGCAAAACCGGCACAACAATCCGCGATTGCCGGGCAACAAACTGATCAATCACCGGTAAGCGCTGAGGAAATTGCCGCTCCCGCAGCGGCCAAGGTTCGCTTCATGGTCTTTGCAGATAGCGGTAAGCGTATTCAGATCGATGAGCCTCTGGATAAATCCTGGCGCATGGTCAGTAAAGCAATCTCCCATAACTCGATAGAGGTTACCGGACGGCATCGTGCTCTTAATCAGTTTGATGTACAGTACGATCCGAACGAACAAGTTTATCAGGACGGCTCTTTATGGGATGAAGTGGTATTCTTTTTCGGCGAAGACCAAAAACAGGAAAAGGCATTTCATATAAAATTACTCGAAGGGGATGGCATCACTGAGGTATTGGTTAGCGATGAAAACGATGTGCCGCTGTCGGAAGGCGAGGGATTGAAATTGCTGCAATTATTATTCAGAACCATTCAGGCTAATTTAGCGCAGCAATGATGCTAAAGCGCGAACGCCGCAAACCGGGCGGTTGTTTGCGCAGATGGCGGTACAACCAATCAATCCCGTAGATTGTCCAAAGTGCTTCGGGTTACTCTTGTCAAACAAATTTGCAAATCCATGTTAAAAATTACCGGATCATCCGCACTTTCAGCCTTCCGGTTGAAAAAATTACTGGCCGGCTTGCAGGCCATCGATTCATCCATTACCGCCGTTGCCGCCGAGTATGTGCATTTTATTGATCTTGAACGGCCGATCAGTGACTGTGAGCACAGGGTGTTAAAACGCTTGCTGCACTATGGCGCACAACAGCGGGAAGTTGCCAAACAGGGAACCGGTTTTTTGGTGGTACCGCGTCCCGGCACCATTTCTCCCTGGTCAAGTAAAGCGACCGAAATTGCCAAGCGATGCGGACTGACTGTGATCAAGCGGATTGAGCGTGGTGTTACCTACTATTTGGCGGGTAACCAGCGTTTGCATTTTTCGGAAATCCAAAAAAAACGAATCTTCGCATTATTGCATGACCGGATGATGCAGGTGGTCATCAATGAACAGGACGAACCGGCTTTATTCGACCAGCATGACCCGCTACCGCTGCAAACGGTGGCGCTGCTGGAGCATGGCCGGGAAGCCTTGGTTCGGGCCAATACCGATTTGGGTTTGGCGTTATCCGATGACGAGATCGATTATTTAACCTCGAGTTTTCAGGAGCTGGGCAGGAATCCGACCGATGTGGAACTGATGATGTTCGCCCAGGCCAATTCGGAGCACTGCCGGCACAAAATTTTTAATGCCGACTGGACCATCGACGGTGAACGCCAGGCGCAAACGCTGTTCGGCATGATCCGCAATACTGCCGAATGCAGTCCGCAGGGCATTTTATCGGCATACAGCGATAACGCCGCGGTGGCGGCCGGTCTGCAAACCAAAGTCCTGCTGCGCGACCCGCAAACCGGCCGCTATGCATATACCGAAGAAGCTGCGCATTTATTGATGAAAGTGGAGACCCATAATCATCCGACCGCCATTTCGCCGCATCCCGGTGCCGCTACCGGTTCCGGCGGTGAAATACGCGATGAAGGCGCAACCGGAAGAGGGTCGCAAACCAAAGCCGGCTTAACCGGGTTTTCCGTTTCCCATTTACGCATTCCCGAATTGCCGCAGCCTTGGGAGGCAGATAACGGCAAACCGGAACGCATCGCCTCGGCGCTGGATATTATGCTGCAGGGGCCGATCGGCGGCGCGGCGTTCAACAACGAATTCGGCAGGCCCAACCTTGCCGGTTATTTTCGCAGTTTTGAGCAACCGGCCCCGAACGGCAAACCTGATCAATATGCCGGCTACCACAAGCCGATCATGATTGCCGGCGGCATGGGCAATATCCGCCCGATGCTGGTCGAAAAAAAACCGATTCCGGCCGGAGCTCTGATTATTATTCTAGGCGGTCCGGCGATGCTGATCGGTCTGGGCGGTGGCGCGGCTTCTTCGCAGACTTCCGGAGCCGGTGCGGAAGCGTTGGATTTCGCGTCGGTGCAACGCGAAAACCCGGAAATGGAGCGCCGTTGCCAGGAAGTCATCAACCATTGCAGCGCCATGGGCGAAGATTCGCCGATTATTTCCATTCATGATATCGGCGCCGGCGGCTTGTCCAATGCGGTACCGGAGATTATTCACGATTGCGAACGCGGCGGCAGATTCCAGTTGCGTGAAGTACCGAATGCCGATCTTGGCATGTCGCCGATGCAGATCTGGTGTAACGAAGCTCAGGAGCGCTATGTCGTTGCGATAAAACCGGAGTCGCTGGCATTGTTTAAAGCTTTCTGCGAGCGTGAACATTGCCTTTATGCGGTGATCGGCGAAGCCACGCAAGAGGAGCATTTATTGCTCGGCGACCAATTATTGGGAAGCAATGCGGTTAATATTCCGATGTCGCTGCTGTTCGGTAAACCGCCGAAAATGCAGCGCGATGTTGAACATGTCGCTCCGGCATTGACCGAACCGGTCTTCAGCGGCGTCGACCTGTCCGAAGCGGTGTACCGGGTTCTGGCTTTTCCCGCGGTGGCCGATAAAAGCTTTTTGATCCATATCGGCGATCGTTCGGTTACCGGCCTGGTTGCCCGCGATCAACTGGTCGGTCCCTGGCAGGTCCCAGTGGCGGACGTTGCAGTGACCGCGTCAGGTTTTTATGCGCGGACCGGCGAAGCGATGGCAATGGGCGAGAGGCCCCCGCTGGCGCTGATCGACGCCGCCGCTTCCGGACGCATGGCGATTGGTGAAGCATTGACCAACCTGGCTGCGGCGCGCATTGACGATCTGCAGCAGGTCAAATTATCCGCCAACTGGATGGCTGCGGCGGGTGCCGAAGGCGAGGACGCGGCGCTGTTCGATACGGTCAAGGCAGTAGGTATGGAACTGTGTCCGCAATTGGGTATCGCGATTCCGGTCGGCAAAGATTCGTTATCGATGCGGACCGTTTGGCAGCAGGATGGCCGGCAGAAATCCATGACTTCGCCGGTCTCGCTGATCGTTTCGGCGTTTGCGCCTGTGGCCGACGTCGCCGCCACGTTAACGCCACAGCTCAAGAGGCAGGACAGCGTATTGATTTTGGTAGACCTGGGCTGCGGCAAAAACCGCATCGGCGGCTCGGTGTTGGCGCAGGTTTATAACCAGTTGGGCAATAGCTGTCCCGACCTGGACGACGCCGGCTTGTTCAAACAATTTTTTACCGCCGTGCAACAGCTTAACGGCCAAAACAAACTGCTTGCCTACCATGACCGTTCCGACGGCGGCCTATTGGCAACCGTAACGGAAATGATGTTTGCCGGGCGGGTGGGCGTACATCTTGAGTTACACAATTTGGGCCAGGAACCGCTGGCGGTATTGTTCAATGAGGAACTAGGCGCGGTGCTGCAGGTTCGCCGGCAAGACCGCGAGGCGGTGCTGGCGCAGCTGACTGAGGCGGGTTTAGGGACTTGCGCGCATATAATTGGCAGCACTACGGACAGCGGGTCGCTGACGATCACTTTTCAGGGGGAACGGATTTTCTCCGCCGGCCGTGCCGCTCTGCAGCAAACCTGGTCGCAGACCAGCTATCACATGCAGGCAATCAGGGACAACCCGGATTGCGCGCGGCAACAGTTCGAGGCGATTGCCGACGACGGCGATCCGGGACTGAATGCGCAACTGACCTTTGATATCGATGACGATATTGCGGCGCCGTTTATCAACAAAAATCGTCCCAAAGTCGCGATACTGCGCGAACAAGGAGTAAACGGGCATGTGGAAATGGCTGCGGCATTCGACCGGGGGGGATTCGACAGCTTCGATGTGCATATGAGCGACATAATCAGCGGCCGTGTATCGCTGCGCGAATTCTCGGGATTGGCGGCCTGCGGCGGCTTTTCCTACGGGGATGTATTGGGTGCCGGCGGCGGTTGGGCAAAATCAATCCTGTTTAACGAACGTGCCCGGGAGCAATTCAGCGACTTTTTCCAACGCAGCGACACCTTCGGTTTGGGTGTTTGTAATGGCTGCCAGATGTTATCCCTTCTCAAGGAATTGATTCCCGGCGCCGATTTGTGGCCGCGTTTCGTGCGTAATCTGTCCGAACAATTCGAAGCGCGCGTCGCGCTGGTTCAAGTCCGGGAGTCGCCGTCGATTCTGTTAGCCGGCATGCAGGGGACAATCATCCCGGTTTCCATCGCGCACGGCGAGGGCCGCGCGGAATTCAACGGTGATCCGCAGCGTGCACTACAGGGTAGCGTCGTTGCCTTGAATTATGTCGATAACTACGGTGCCGCGACCGAAGCCTTTCCGGCCAACCCCAACGGATCGCCTTATGGTATAACCGGGCTGACCAACAATGACGGCAGGTTTACGATTATGATGCCGCACCCCGAACGCTGTTTCAGGACGCTGCAAAACTCCTGGCATCCGGAAAATTGGGATGAATACGGCCCGTGGATGCGAATGTTCAGAAATGCCAGAGTCTGGCTGGGATAACAATCATGGCGGAAACAAACAATTTACATGCAGAAGTGGTGGTGATCGGCGGCGGTCCGGGCGGCTATACAGCGGCGTTCCGCGCCGCGGATCTGGGCAAACAGGTGACACTGGTGGAAGCAAACCCGATGCTGGGCGGTGTTTGTCTGAATGTCGGCTGTATTCCGTCGAAAGCCCTGTTGCATGTCGCCAATGTGCTTAATGAAGCACAAGCGGTTGCCGAAGCGGGTGTGGACTTTGTAGCACCGCAGATCAATCTGGAAAAACTGCGTGACTGGAAAAATAAAGTGACCTCGCACTTGACCGCCGGTCTGGCAGCGCTGGCCAAGCAGAGGAATATCACTGTGCTTCAGGGTACCGGCCGGTTTGTATCCGAGCGGGAAATCCTCGTTTCCAGTGAACAAGGCGAGCAAACGATCGGCTTTGATAATGCCATTATCGCGGTGGGTTCCCGTCCGGTACAAATACCATTCTTTCCCAACGACGATCCGCGCCTGATCGATTCCACCGGCGCTTTGGAACTGCGCGACATTCCGGAAAAACTGCTGATCATCGGCGGCGGCATTATCGGCCTGGAAATGGCGACGGTTTATCATGCCCTGGGCAGCCGCATCACCATTGTGGAAATGCAGGACCAACTGATACCGGGATGCGACAAAGACCTGGTGCGTCCATTGCTGCAAAAGATCAAAAAGCAATACGATAATATTCTGTTGTCCACGCAAGTGACAGCGATCGAAGCGGAAGACAAAGGGCTCAAAGTCAGTTTCGGCGGCAAGGAAGCAGTAGAGCCGGCCTGGTTCGATAAAGTCCTGGTTGCCGTCGGCCGCGTCCCGAACGGTTTCTCGGTCGATGCCGATCAAGCCGGGGTCAATGTCGATGAGAGGGGTTTTATCAGCGTCGATCAACAATTTCGCACCAATGTCGGGCATATTTTCGCCATCGGCGATGTGATCGGCAATCCGATGCTGGCGCACAAAGCGGTTCACGAGGCAAAAATCGCGGCGGAAGTAATCGCCGGCACGGCCTCGCAATGGCAAGCGTTAACGATCCCGTCGGTGGCCTATACCGATCCCGAAATCGCCTGGATGGGGCTGACGGAAAGTGCGGCAAAAGAGCAGGGCATCGATTATGAAAAAGGCGTCTTTCCCTGGGCGGCAAGCGGCCGCTCACTGAGCATCGGGCGCAAGGAAGGGGTGACCAAGCTGCTCACCGACAAACAAAGCGGACGTATTCTTGGTGCCGGCATCGTCGGTACCAACGCTGGCGAATTAATCGCCGAAGCGGTGCTGGCGCTGGAAATGGGCGCCTGCGCCGAAGATTTAGCGTTAACGGTGCATGCTCATCCCACTTTGTCCGAAACGTTGGGTTTTTCCGCGGAAATGATCGAAGGCACCATTACCGATTTGCTGGCGAAGAAACGATGAGCAAACACTTGAATAAAAGTCTGGTTACCAATCTATTGGCGGCAGTGGTGATTGCCGCCGCCTATGTGGCGCCGGTCTATTCCGGGCTATTAAAATCGATTGGCTTTTTTGCCCTTTCCGGTGCTGTCACCAACTGGCTGGCGGTCTATATGCTGTTTGAAAAAGTACCGCTGCTCTACGGTTCCGGCGTCATACCCAATCGATTCGAGGAATTCAAGGTGTCGATCAAGCAATTGATGATGCAGCAGTTCTTTACCGTCGACAATATCGAGCACTTCATCGAAAAGGAAGAGCAGCAGGGCGGTAAAGTGCTCAATCTGGAGCCGATTCTCCATGCCGTCGACTACGACAAAATCTTCGAAGGTCTGGTCGACTCCATTATGGAATCCTCATTCGGCAGCATGATGCAGATGTTCGGCGGCGAAGAGGCACTGCGGCCTTTAAAGGAACCGTTTACCGGCAAAATGCAGCAATATCTGGTCGACATGGTGGAATCCGACCGCTTTAAAGCGGCATTGCAAACCGGCTTAAACGCCCACCAGATCGGCGAGGACATCACCGGCAAAATCGAAGATGTCATAGATAAACGCCTGGATGAATTGACACCGCAAATGGTCAAGGAAATCGTGCAGGAAATTATCCGCGAACACCTGGGTTGGCTGGTGGTTTGGGGTGGCGTGTTCGGCGGATTGCTCGGGGCCGGGTTTAGTTTCGTCTAGCCGGTTCCGTCAGGATGGGATGTTTAAAGCCAGCTAATTGAGGGGACAAATATGCAATTGGGTACGAGATTATTCACAATTATTTTGGTAAGCGTTTCCTGTGTCGGCTGTGATCAAGCCGCCAAATTTGTGGCGTCAGAACATTTGCCAAAAAACGGCATGGATTCCTATTTTTACGATTTGGTGCGCCTGGGCTACGTCGAAAATTCCGGTGCTTTTTTGGGGCTGGGAGACAGTCTATCTAACGAGCTTCGTTTCGGAATTTTCGTTGTTTCAGTCGGGGTTTTGCTTTTGGGGCTGCTGTTTTATTTAATCACCAATTCGAAGCTGAACTTTTATTCGGTGGTAGCGCTCTCGTTGTTATTTTCCGGTGGAATCAGTAACTTTTATGATCGACTGACCAACAACGGGGTGGTCGTGGATTTCTTGAATGTGGGTTTCGGCTTGATAAGAACCGGCATTTTTAATGTGGCGGACATGGCTATTTTAGCGGGCATGTTAGTTTTCTGGTTAGACGAAAATAAACAAAACAGCGCGGATTAATCCGGAAGTTAAGAATTGTCATTTTTGGTAGCCTCCTTGCATAAACGTACGCTTATGCAAGAAAAAGATTTCTGACACTGGCTGGGTAATGGAGGACTTCTATTATTCCGTTAAACTTGAGTTTTAAACCGGATTTGGCTTCAGGTTCGATCAATATTCCCATTTATCGTTAAATCGATGGTATTTGACGACCTGGATAATCCAGTAACAATATGAGTGTTCCGATAGAGTAACGGTTCACCCGTCAAACATTTCTCACTTCATCCAAAAGTCTAGGTTTTTTATCAGTTGACATTATCAAAAAAATAACTCTAAAATCATTTGGCGAAACGGTACCGATATTGCCCGAAATACCGGTCAATATCAACTTATCAAGGCAAATGTGCCTGATAATCAATGGTTAGAGCTAAAACTAACTAAGAAGTATATTTATGAATAAAGAGCAGATAGAAAATGAAGCATTGAATCTTCCTACAGATCAGAGGGCTGAATTAATTCAGAGCTTGTTGCTTAGTATTGAAGAGGACTCCGAAGAAGAAATACTAGGAGAGTGGATCAAAGAAGCAAAAGTAAGAGCCGAACAATTAAGTTCTGGGATTGTATTGCCAGTCCCTGCAGAAGAAACTAGAGGAAAAGCTAAGGCATTGTTAAGGTGAGTTATTTCTTTCATCCTGCTGCCGAAGCAGAATACCTCAGTCAAGTTGCATATTATGAAGAAAAGCGTGCGGGCTTGGGTGCGTATTTTATTTCTGATTTTGAAGGGACAATGAGCAAAATTCTGGCAACGCCGCAAATGTACAAGCAGGTTGAAGAAAACATACATATTGTATCGATGAAGGCGTTCCCATTTAATTTGCTATATCAAGTGCCGCATGATCAAGTACAAGTATTGGCTTTAGCCCACAAACGTAGAAGACCAAACTATTGGAAAGAAAGGTTCTAACAAACACATCATCGTGCCGAGTTAAGCTCGGAGCCTTGGGACTCCCTGGAAAGGGACGAAATTGGCTAATGTTACCCAGTGGATGAGTGTTCTAAGACACAAGTCCCACCTGCCTAAAGTCTGGCCGACAGGGCAGTAGAACCCTGAGGGCAAACTTGGTAACGGGAGTCCGAAGCCAGGGGGAACAAGAATGCAGAGTCGGTATTGAGCCCCGAAAAATGTAGAGTGGTGGTCATAGGATATACCTGCGCAAGCGGGGGAAAGCCGACAGTTTTAGGTGAATTCAGATTCAAAATGCACCACGGGTTGATAAGTTAGGCCATCAGTGACAGAACTGTTATTTTAAGGTTTACCACAACATCAAAAGACAGGAGCCACTGATGACCTATAGCCATCTTAATGCAAGAGAACGTCTGTGTCTTTTTTATCTTCATCAAGCCGGTTATTCATGTCGAGAAATCGGGCGAAGATTGAACCGCTCTCATAGTACGGTGTCGAGGGAGTTGGCGCGCAATCAAAGACTCATCGGCGCTTATTGTGATCGAGCCGCGCAAGCAATGGCCGATGCTCGAAAAGCCAAGCCTCGGCATCAGCGCTGCTTTAATCATGTGCCATTAAAAGCCTATGTGATCGAAAAGTTAAATTTAGGCTGGTCGCCGGAAATTATTGCGAATTGCCTGCCTAAAGACTTTCCGTATCACGTCAAAAAGATGCGGATCAGTCATGAAACCCTCTATCAATGGATTTTCCGTGATGCCGAGCAAGGCGGTCTGCTTTATACGTATTTGGTTCTACATCATAAAAAACGCAAAAAACAACGGCGCTATGGCGCACTCAGAGGCATATCCCGAACCGTATCGACATCTCGGAACGACCCGAGATTGTCGATAAACGCCGACGATTTGGTGACTGGGAAGGCGATACTATGGTCGGCCATCGGCATCAAGGTCGACTGGTGACCTATGTCGAACGCAAATCACGTTATTTGCTGGCCGCTAAAATCAACGCGGGGACCGCAGTCGCTTTTAATCAAGCCACCCTACAGCTGTTCAAGGCGGTTCCAGACATATTGCGTCAGACGATGACGCTGGACAATGGCAGCGAAAACGCACGCTTTCAGGAACTCGTTGATTCATTATCTGTGGCGGTTTATTTTGCCAAACCCTATGCCAGTTGGGAGCGGGGAAGCAATGAAAATACCAATGGCTTACTACGCCGTTTTTTCCCCAAAGGAACCAATTTTCTGAATATCACCGATCTTGAGCTTGAAAAAGCCGTTGATTTATTAAATCATAGACCTCGAAAATGCCTC
>JBNLCC010000088.1:0-21451 GCA_050303615.1 Methylococcaceae bacterium
GATTCCGGTCCCTTGTCAAAAGCCTCGATGCTGCCTCCCTTGGCGATCTTGTCGACGACTTCCGCCGGCACGACCCGCTTTCCATCGAACTTGCCGCCATTCTTCATCATCATCGCGAAACGGGCCAGGTTGTACGGCGTGGCATTCAGGCCGCCGCCGGCCACCAGCGTGGCGTTGTTGTCGAGCAGCACGTAGGTTTCGCCCTCGGTGCCGATCTTCGACCAGACCTGGTCGTAGAGCGCCTCCTGGAACGACTCGTTGTTGACACGGTTGGTGACCCAGTTCACCACGTCGGTTTTGGCGGTCTGGTAGTGGAATATCTCGCCGTCCTTGTGCTCCGGGTCGGTCTTGAGGGTCATCAGGTACTCGTAGAGGCTGTCGGGGTATTCGACATCCGGCAGTTTCGGTTTCCAACCCAGCACGGACACGTAGGTCATGATGCCCGAATTGGGATCGTCGTAAACTTCGGTGAAGTCCATGGAATTGGTCATGTCGAGCACCTGGCCGAAGGTGGCCTTCGCGAACGCGCCATTCTCGGTCTTGAACTCGGGAACGTAATCGGTGACTAGATCGCTCTCCTTCAGCTTGCCGTTCGCAACCGCCATCAGCCCGAGAAGGCCGCCGAACGACTTGGTGGCCGACATCATCTGGTGCGGCTGGTTGGGATTCATGTCGTTCAAGTATTTCTCATAGATGATCTGATCGCCGCGGATCACGACAATGGCGTCGGTCCAGGTCTCCTTCAGGAAATCGGCCATGCTCTTCGTATTTCTGGTACCCGGCTCCTTGATCTTCACGCCGTCCTCTATACCCCAGTCGATGGTCTTGCTGAGCGGCACTGGCTTGTCGGACGCTGGAACGTCCGCCGAGGGAAAGAACATCCGCATATGCTGGTAGGACCAGCGGTTGTACGGCGGCGTTTGTAGTGCTTTGGCTTTGGTAACCTGTTGATCGGGCGGTGGCGGGAAACCTTCCATGATGCCCAGTTCTCTAGCGGTGGCGTATTTGTTATCCGCATAGACCACTGAGTTAACAGCAGAGATTGAAAGTAATATCACAAGCATGTGACTAACTGTTTTCCTGAAAAATTTTGGCTGATTCATTACTAACTTACTCCATCGAAAAAACGCAGTGAATTATTGTTTCATAGCCCATCGCGGTAGCGGACCTTGCCGTCCATGATCGTGATCAGGATTTTCGCCTTGTAGATATCATGCGGATCGATGTCGAACAGGTTTTTATCCAGCACGATTAAATCCGCCAGCTTGCCCGTTTCGATGGAGCCGAGCTTGTCTTCGACCCCGATACCATAGGCAGCGCCATAGGTGTTGGCACGGATTGCCTGGGCCACGGTTAGTCGCATATCCTTGCCGCCCAATATCGGCATGTTTGGCTTGCCCAGCATTTGGCGGGTTACGGCCTGCGTGATGGCGTTGAGTGGACGATAGTCGGCCACATAGGCCGCCGCAGGGAAATCCGAACCCAGCGAAACATTGCCCCCCGCTTCGAGTATCTTTTTGATCGGGAAAAGCCGCTTCATCCGTTCGGGCCCGATCCGCTTGGGCGTGATTTTGCCCGTGTAGGGGTCGAGTGCCATCCATTGACCGCTGGTATCGTAAGTCGCGTTAAGCTCCTTGAAGCGCGGATAGTCGTCCGGGTGCACCAAAATGGCGTGCGACGCGACCGCTCGCCGGTCCCACTCGGGATTGACTTCCTTAGCCAGCTCGACCGCATCGAGGAACTTGCGCACCGCAAGATCTCCGAAGCAGTGACAGAGTAGGTGTAGCTTTTCCTTATCAGCGCGCTCGGCCGCATCGTTGATCGCGTCGAAAGGAAGGATCGGCCCCGGCTTGGCGTCGGGATTATCGGCATAGCCGTCGACAAGCAGAGAGCTGTATTTATCGTCGTCGCCGTCCATGTTGATCTTGAGCGCGGTGACCTGCACCAGTCCAGTCTGGTTTTCGTCGCGCATCTTCTTGGCGACCGGCACCGGATCGATGCTGGCGTCGTTCCAGTAATAGCTGCCGAATATCCGCAACTTCAGCGTGCCGTCTTTCTCGAACCCCTTGAGGATGTCTATGGCCGTGTCCTGGTCGACGCCGGCCCAGCCGAAATCGTGAACGGCGGTGATGCCGGCCCGCGCATATTCGGGGAACCACCTCGCCATGCCCCCGCGGATATAATCTTCGTTGATCGTGACGAACTTGGTGAAGATTTCGACCTGGGCAGGGACCTCGACAATGTAGCCGGTGGGATTGCCCTCTGCATCACGAACAAAATAGGACGCTCCGGGTACGGTGTCCGGTGTGTCCTTGTCGAGCCCTGCCATTTCCATGGCTTTGGAATTGACCCAGGCGGAATGGCCATCCACCTGCCATAAGTAAACCGGCCGGTTGGGGACAATCTTATCCAGCATCGCCGCAGTGGGCTCGCCCGGGCCATAGGTGTTGGGGCGTACACCCCAGCCGTTGATGAAATTGAGATCGGGATTGTCGTCGGCATATTTTTTGAGCTTGGCGAGCAGCTCGTCCATCGTATCGGTCTGTAAGTCGGGACCGTGCAGGATGATGCCCTGGGTGGTCGTGTGGAAATGGCCTTCGACGAAGCCGGGAAGCATCAGTTTTCCGCCGAGATCGATCTTCTCGGTGCCGTCTCCGATCAGTGCCTCCACACCCGCGTCGTCCCCGACGTAGACGATTTTATTGCCGCGCACGGCAACGGCCTGCGCCCAGGAATTGGCTGCGTCGACGGTATAGACCTTGCCGTTGGTGAAGACGAAGTCGGCGGCTTCAGCGACGGTTGCTAGCTGCGCGGCCGTCGGAGCCGTGGATTTGAATTTTTCGGAACAACCGATCAACGCGAGGGACAGCACAGCAAGTATGGAACCTACGGTCTTTATCAGGGACATTTCCTACCTCCTAAGTACGTAACTGAATTATTTGAACGATGTCATATTGAATCGTTCCGAATAAGCCGGAGGGTATTTAAATTCAGTCATGCTGCCATAGCCGACTCGTGATTAATCTAATAACGCATTTCAAACATTGCTAGTACAATATATTCGATGGGCTCAGGTGTCGGCGATGATTGAACCAGACTTCACTATAAGCAGTACCGATGTGTTTGTAAAGAATGACGTAAAGCGCCATTGTACTACCGAATTTTTATGTTATTTTTTAAAAATAACCTTGATTATTGCTTTTTTCATTTACTTCTTGAAAAAGCGAAACGTAGATTAAAATGTAGGTACTGCATGAATTGAAATACCATGTCATAATCGAAACATTATTTCACCAATGGAGATGAAAAATGCAATTCACCAAAAAAAACTTTATTTTGCTGCTGTTTTTTCTAATATGTAACTTTTCAGTATCCTCTAATATGGCAATTGCGGAAGACGTACCCCTAGTTGACGGTAAACTTTGGCGCATTTCTTCTAAAATTGAAAAAAAATCTTTCCTGATTGGGGCTAGCAATCTTTTAAGCATTGAATATACCTATCAGATAAAAGGGAAAAATCCACCTACTGACAAACAATCAATCATACCCCGTTTTTACAAAAATATTGACGATGTCACGCTTGACCAAGCCATAGATAAAATTGATCAATGGTATCAAGATAACCCCGACAAATTAAATGAACCAGTCTTGGCTGTAATATGGCTAAGCATGGTAGAACCCAATTTATAAGAGACGAATATCAACAACAATTACGTGGAGATACATTATGAAAAAATCTATTTGGTATTCTGTTATTTTATTGATAATTTTAACCGTCGCCGGTTGCGCAACCTTAGGTGGCGCCGCAGTTGGTGCGGGAATTGGTGCCATAGCCGGTGACGCAAGCATGGGAGCGGCGGTCGGTGCGACAACAGGCGCTGTAATTGATATATTTGGAAGATAAAGAACTGGAACCTAAAGAATCTTAACCATTTTTGACTTCGTTTCCGAATAGTAAGTTCACAACGTCACGGTTTTATCATTGATGGCCCATTGAATCCAATAGTCAACGTTGTGAGGTGGCGAGTAAATTGTTCGCGCCGAATGCGTGAAGCGGTCGAATTTGTCATGCTGGATCGCTCCGAAAATCTGCGTGATTTTAGCGGGAGCAAATTGCGAACCGGCGGAAACTGGAAACTATTGGTCGACTTTGAGAGCGCCTGTCTGGTGTTTATCCCTTATTCCGCCATACCGTATCCCATATACAGGGTTATTCTTGCGGGTTTCAATCTTGTAGCATGTAACCGGCAATGCAGCCAACTTCCGATCTGAGTCCAGTGAACCATTGTGATTTGTGTCTGATTGAAGCATACTTTGGGTAAACGAATTAAGCAATTGGAATTCAGAATATGACAAAGCCGGTCTTGGCCGGAGCTATTACCAGACAACGCCGTGCTGAAAGTTGGCAGTTGCCTTGGATCATCAGATTGTTTAAGTCAAGAGCTGATTTTTCGTTTTTTACAACGAGGTGCCAACAATGCAGCATTCATCAAAAAGCCAATGTCATCCCCATAACACGTTGACTAAAGATGTCTCCTATTACACTGGGCGTTTTCTACCTCTACGTTTTGCTATGGCGTTGAAAAATTTCCAAACAAGGAGACTACTTAAACCTTCCGACTGTGTTGTAATCGTTTTCGCTCTAATATGCGTTACGAGCTTGGTTCCGGTCACCTATGCACAATCATCCGGAGATGAAGCGGAAGCCAGGAGAAAAGCCCAGGATCCACTCGCCGACGTAAAAGCACTGATGACCGATAATACTATTGCGTTCGGCACCTCCAACGATCAAACCTCGTATGGTTTTCAATTACAGCCCGTGTATTCAATTCCCATGAATCAGGACTTCAATTTCATCACCCGTAGCATTATTCCGATTGTCGGCGTTCAAAACGGCGCAGTCCTGCCGAAGCTCGGACACGAGCCCATAAGCGGATCGGGGATGACATGGGGAATCAGCGACATCGTGCTTCAGGGTTTTTTTGTGCCGAAGACCGAAAGCAATATTAAAATTGGTTTCGGTCCGCAAATTTCCCTCCGATCACGAACGGACCAATTCGTCGGCGGACCAGGCTGGGGCGGTGGTTTCGCCGGCGTTATCTTCGGCTCTGCCGGAGACTTGTCGTATGGAGCCATCGTCGGACATCACTGGGGGCAGAACGATTTTAGCCTCACGACGATGCAGCCGATCGTGTTTTACAACACCGAGCTTTTCGGCGGGTCCTACATCGGATACAGCAATTCGATTATCTACGATTGGTCTGCTTCCGGGTCCAATGCCTGGCAAGTGCCAGTAGGCCTCACGGTGGGAAAAACTTTCATCCTTGAAAACAAATTTATGATTGATCTAAATCTAGGTGGTTATTACTTGGCCGCGGCTCCGGCAGGCGGTGCCGATCAGCAGTTAAAGTTCGGCATCTCTCTCTTTTTTCCATAATGCAAAGTTGACGCTTAACAATGATACAATAATCCGTGAGTCAAATACTGTACCGCGTCTAACTCCTGTAGACCGTTTAGACCCATTGCCAAGTAAACCCGTTTGCTCGGTAATAACCGCATAGTTACTTTTAGTGGCTTGTTCAATTTCCGGAAGGAAAAGGGCATGATTCAAATAACTTGAAATAGCTGTCAAAAATTATGTCGGCTACGCTGTAGTTATTCATTGTTTGAAAACACTTCCAAATATATTAACACTCAATTATAAGGAGGAGAAATGATCAAGTTTTTGTTGACTGCAATTTTGCTGCTCTTATCTGTAGTGGCATCCAGTGAAGAGATTGATAACATGAGGGCATTTCCCTCCGCCGAAAAGGGGATGATTCGGTATGTTCTAAAACTTCCGCAGGAGCCTGATGAATCAGTTTTTAAAGTCGAGTTGATTGTCGGTAAAACGGTTTTAGTGGACAAACATAATAGATATTTCTTCGGCGGCAAAATTGAAGCAGAGGTGATCGAAGGCTGGGGGTTTACCCTTTACAAAGTGAGCAAACTAGGGCCGATGGCTGGTACGCTCATGGCTGTCGATCCAAATGAACCTAAAGTATCACGGTTTATAACTATCAGCGGCGATCCTTATTTCGTACGTTATAACAGCCGTTTGCCGATTGTGGTATATGCTCCTGAAGGTGTTGCGATTCGTTATCGAATTTGGGCTGCCGGAGAAGAAATTATAGCGATGGAAAAAGGGTGAATGTAATGATCTCAGACCAAACTATCTTAAAAACCTATTTGAACAATTTTCCGATGTAGATAAGAGTCCGTATACTTCATCAAATTTTTTTGATCGGTTAATCAATCTTTATGGTTTTGATGGATCAAAGCGAAAATGGTTTGTTTAATCCGTTACCTCGATCCGATGATTCCCTGTCGGTGCTGTCGATTTGACTATGTAATTGTTTGCTTGACAGCACCCTTCTCGTTAATATCGAGGTCAATGCTTGAAGGCCACTAGTTTCAAACTAAGCGCCAGTAACGCAATGGATAGAGGCAAAACCAATACTGGCCATTCCAGATCATTCATCTCTATCCAAATCTCCTGCAAAAACAGAATAAAAAGTACTAGGATGATTACTTCGGCTAGAGTCTGCTTTAAATCTCCAATAGTTTTAGGTGCAATGCGGCCTGGAAATAGCTTTGCACTGGCTTCTGAATCCTTACTCAAGAATAAATGAAATAGAGAAAAAGCAAAATACATTAATATTACGGCGATTAGAAAAGCGTCGAGTGATTGAATTAGCAGTGCCGTAGCAATATCGGCATGAATGACATGTTTCGGATAGTCACTAATATCTTCTTTGAACACATAAAGCTTTAGTGCCTCAAATACCTTAACAGCACCAATATACATCATCAATAACTCACCGATAAGTGCTGCCACAATTGCCACCAGAATCGTATAGCGCGAGGCACTAAAAATTGTATTTATTGACATGATTTATCACTCTGGATATATACAGTTAAACAAGTCTCAATCCAATAAATTCTATCAGGATGAACTCTATTTAGTTCCCTCAGTTAAGCTTCAGTGTTTTTACAATAATAGAGCTTTTCTGAATGATATTCTCTCCCTTGTTCTCGCGCAACCATCGTTTTCCGTGGAAGACGGTTGGTTTTCATTTTTAGTTTTAATAGCAAATTTATTCTTAAGTTTAATCTTAAAGCTTCTCCATTTTCTGGTGTTTAGTTGAATTGCCCGCCTGCGTTAGTAAACAATACAGGTAGATCCCTTCAAACCAAATTATGCGAGCGTAATGAGCCCTAACGGAATTCCTCCATTAGGCAGCATGTTCGTCACACGGCCTTGACGATCATTAGTTTGAGTAGGTAAGCTTCTGATTTATCTTGTCCCCGCCGGCGATCGTTGAATCTACCAGCTGTTTATACCGTACCTCCTGGATTTTCTGGCCTTTTGCAAGAAGACTGGGTTACTTCATAAGTGATAATGCTGTTGGTAGCTCCAGCCAGGAGTGGTCTCGGATGAAATGTCTAACGTCCTCCAATCGGTAGCGTGAGTGTGGGTACGGACGGAGCCTTGTCGCCGAGAGCGTGCGAGTACGTATAGACGAGCTGTGAGAATTGTCGTTTGCTCGTGTAGTCGCGGTCGTCGATGTAAAACCAATAGCCGCGGTGGAAGATCCGATACTCATCTGTCGGTTCGGATTCTGACGAGTGAATCCGCATTGACGGCTTCAGGGAGCTGTTAGTCGGCACAGCAGCCATCGGCGGAACGATGCCGCTATCCTTGTGGGAAGCCGGAGGCTCCACGGATTTCGAGGCCATAGTCAGCAAGCTCATCACCGACCGCGGGACCACGTAGATCGCTGCTTTCAGGCGACCGTCGGAGCGGTCGCTCCACATCGAATTGGGGATTTGAAGCTGGGTGGCGGGGCGTAGGGTGTAGAACTCGTATCCTGGTTCCACGTCCAGAATTCGGAGCTGCTCTTTCACGTCCGGGTTGTCAGGATCAGGAACGAACAGGCCTGGAAAAATGTGCTTCGAACCTAGGGTGAGTTTACCATCGCCCGCATCAACGAAGTACAAGTGGTTCATTGCCGCTTCGACGTATGCGCGGCCGCCAACTTTATCTGAAGGAAAGGGATGATGGCGCGGGTAGAGAAAGCGGCGTTGCGACAATTGGCAGCCAAGCTGCACAAGCTTGGCAAGCGCGCTGACCCGACGGCGGAAAGTCTCGCCGGCGGGACCCTCCCGGTCGGGAGCACTGTTGATCGCCATGAACGCTGCGGCGAAGTCTTCCTCTTGCGCCTTATTGAGGTCAAACGAATAGTTCAGTACATATCTCAGTTCGACTGGGGACTCGAGGCTCTTCATCGCATCGGAGCCGGTTACCGGCACAAATGTAATGTTCGGTGAGTCGCTGAAACCCACATTTGCCCCCACGGTACCAGTGCCCGTAGTCCCAAGGGTTCCGCCTATGTTTGCGCCCGACGAGACCGAGAAGCCTGCGTTGATCGCTGATACCGAGACGAACTGGATCGGATCTAGGTAACGCATCCGAACCACGTTTATGAGCACTTCGCGCGAGGTGACCAGTTGCACGGCTTCATTGTATCCTTCGTGACTTGAAACAAGGCGGTCTGGACCAATCGACTGGCATCCGGTAGCTATCATTACGATTATTCCCGCAAGAACTGTCCGTAGAAAGCGACAGCTTCGGGCGGACGAAGATTCGGTTCTGTTTTTCATAGTTTGATCCTAATGTTAGCTCGGAAAATAAATGGAAGGGCAAAGTCTTGATTTTTCCGCCCGGTGCCAGAAGGACTTTTCTGCTTTATACAACTGTCACCTCATAGCTGAAACCTCGTGACGGTAGCCGGTTTTTTCATGATTCACTGTTTATATCTATTTTTTTGCATACGGCAAGGGTTGTGCCGGCCAATCTAGCCGACACGCTTTATTGATTTTTCTCAGCGCCATTTCGAATCCTCGGATTTATTTTGCACCACTCTGTCCGCATCGAAGATGCCTGTCATTTATCCCGCACCTTCAGGATCTCCACGGACGCAGGAAGGCCGGGGCATCAATAGTTGTCACGTTGGTGAGTCGATTTTGGTGATTTAGATGCCCCAAAATCTTTCACGAGGTAACGACGCGCTTTTCGGCGACGGTACATCAACACCACAGCTGCGGTCAAGCCCCGTACGATCAGGATGGAAATTATGCCAAGCCCAAAGGCCATAATCAGCCAATATCGTATCCGGCGATCAACTTGTTTTATGAGAATATCCAAATTTTGGGCAGCCTTCGCTGAATCAAGCGCATATATGAGTCGATTCATGGAAAGTAACATGGTATCGACTTCTCGGGCCGCGTCTCGCAAACCGTATACCGTATCCCGGTAAGCCACAATATTGAAAGGTTCGCCGCTGCTGTCGACCTTGTCCCATCCCAGCTTGACTGAAATAGCATCAAACGTCATCAAGGCTTCCGTAGTACTTAAAGTGAGTTCCTTGCCCGCTGCCAAGGTTTCGCGGGTTTCGTCAAGAATTCCTCGAAGTTCGCTACTGCCGCTTTCGATTTGCGTCAAGAGTTGTTTAATCGTTTCTTGCCGCTCTTTACTAAATTCCGCTCTTATCTGCAGCACTGCAGCCTCACGTTCTTGCCTCAAACGATCTGTAAACTCTCCGATCAAAGAGCTTTGCACTGCGGCCAGTCGCTCTGGTAGGGCATTTATTGTTTTAGCGATACTGCCGGCCGAAGCGGAGAAATCCGTTATGTCCGATAGTAGTTGTCGTGACTCTGGTTCTACTAACAATTCGTAAATTGCAGCACGAGTGTGCAGCAAACTGACGCTCGGCAGGAATTGGAGGAGCACCGACACGCGTTCAGCTAATACCCGAGCCTCGTCAATAGATCTTGTTATTTCTGTAATTTCCGGTAGCAGTCCTGAGGGGTACAGTAGTTGCCTGGTGTCATCGGCGGCAAAATCGACTAACCGCACTCCTTCGACGTCCACTTGATCAGGATTGGCTTGTTTCCACTCGCTAATGAGCCTTAATAATTGTTGCCTCTGGTCTGCGCTCAGAAATTTTTCCGAAAGTGACCAAAGGGCGTTTTCCTGCTCTTTCATTCTTTGCAGCAGCGGTATACCTTTGACGCCATAAACCTTTGGGACCCAGTAATCTTCGAAGGCCATCCGCAACAATGTCGACAACACTAACATATCGAGTAGATTATCTTCTGGAATAGGGCCGGTGATGATCTGAAGAATTGACGTGTAGATCGCACCCATTTGACCCTGTGCGTCGGCCCGAAACGCCGTCGAATCTGCATTACGCACCAGTTTGAAAAATTGCTCGGTTAAGGCATTGACATAACTAGTGCCGAGGCGAACCACTGCATCACGTAATTCCCTCTGTGTCGGCTGAATGACCCGCTGTTCTGAATTCGTTGCTGAACCAACGGATAGGGTGTGAAAAGTAACTGGCATAGTATCTTTTTGCACAGTTGTGGTAGAACAACCGCAAAGTGCAGCCATTAGAAATAGGCTCGATAATCCCAAAACGAAATTCATAAAGACAGCTCCTAGTGGATACGCCCAAAATTATAAAACCGTCTTTCCAGCTTTGCACCACAGTTTCCAAGAAACTACTCCTCATCCATTATAATGGAAATAGATGGAAAATAGGAATTCATGCCGTTGTTAGTGTAATCATTGAGGCGTTCGCTGACCGCCATGGAGAGAGAAGCGAAGACGGTTAACCCCCGGTAGCGATCAGGCCGCTTGTTTTTCCGGGATTCGATAGTGCAGAGGGAATACAAATTTGGCATACGGCAAGTTGTGTCCAGACATTTGTGGGAGTTCTGCGAAGCCAGTGCCCAGCGAGCGATGGTGTGGCGTAGCGGCAAGGACGCAGGGCGGCCGGGGCATCAATGGTTGTCGCGTTGGCGAGTGGATTTTAGTGACTAGACTGTCCCAACACTTTTCACGAGGTGGCGACATGCTTGCTTTGCACTTATGTTTTCCTGATTACGTATAAGCTTCAGCAACTTTACAGGCAATCCGACCTCATAATAGTTATGAAGATCAGAGGAGATGGAAGCATGTGTAAAAATAAAATACAATTTCAGTCGGGTTATAGTTTAGTTGAGTTATTCCGCAATTACGGAACGGAGGAACAATGTATAGATGCCTTGTTTACTTTGCGTTGGCCTGACGGTTTCCACTGTCCTGACTGTGGTTGCGATAGGTACTGTGTCATCAAGACGAGAAAGCTTACCAGTGTAATCAATGCCACCGGCAAACATCATTAACGAGTGGAACCATTTTTGAACAAACCAAGTTGCCCCTGACTACTTGGTTTTTGGCTATTCACCTAATAACCCAGGCCAAAACGGGGCTCTCGGCGCTCGCGTTAAAACGACAACTCGGCGTCTCTTACAACACGGCATGGAGCATGAAACACAAAATCATGCAGGTCGTGAAAGAACGAGACGACAGCAAGCCCCTACATGGAATCATACAGCTTGATGATGTCTATTGGGGAGGTGAACGGCGGGGTGGAAAGCGAGGGCGAGGTTCAGCCAACAAGGTTCCTTTTGTTGCGGCGGTATCCCTCAATGAACAGGGGCACCCGATTGCCATCAATATGAACGTGGTCAAAGGCTTTCGACTCACTGAAATATCGCGTTGGGCAACGCGTCACTTACACCCTGAATGCACGATTATTTCAGACGGTCTATCTTGCTTTGCGGCTGTGCAACAGGCAGGCTATGAACACCTCAGTATTGTGACTGGTGGAGGAGCACAAAGTGTCACCAAAGAAGAGTTTACCTGGATCAATACGATGATAGGCAATGTAAAAAATGCCATGAGGGGTACTTACCATGCTATCAATCCAAAGCATTTACCGCGCTATCTGGCTGAATTTTGTTATCGACATAATCGACGATTTCAATTAGAGGAGATGTTACCTCGGTTTGCTTATGTTGCCGTGAGAACACCGCCTATGCCGTTAAGGTTGTTGAAATTGGCTGAAGCTTATGGGTAATCAGGTATGTTTTTGTGCTTTAAACTGATAACAATAATCGTCGCAGGTGTCCATTTTGATTTTTGTCGTAGTACGGAACCTACTTAAATGTGTCCTGGACGGCTCTGATTTAAACGGCGTAAATCCTTGTTGGCAGTAAATTGGCGTTATGGGGTTTCCCTACAAATACAAGAAACGTCACACTTTTTCATAATAACGAGACTATATTGTCGTTCTAAATGTCTTAGTGCACTACCTTTGCCTTGTTCGATTTTGGAGTGCTATCCCCTTAAAAAAAGGAGTGGACGGGAAATCCAGGGCAATTCATTATTACGAGCTAATTTGCCCAGATGGTGTTATTCTAAATTTGTTAAATGGATAGCACAAACAATTCACTGCTTACTGATGCCAAGACGGAATTTTGATTGCTATTCCACTTGTTGTAAAAACCTCCGTACCTATGAGAGGAAAGTCCTGCTCATTTTCGAAGCCTAACCATGACAACCAGAAACCGGGAATCATCAATCCTTCAAACGATTTTAAACGGGTTCTGCTAATCAGAAGGTCACCGCCCTTACCCTTATATGCTTTTCGTTCAGCCTTTACAAACGAGTTAACAGAACCGAATCCGAAACCAAGAATTTGAAAGCGCTCCGTACTTCCTCGAGCAGGCCCTAAAATTACGAAATCGTACGGGGACAGGTTTAGTTCAAACGTATCCTCACTCGTATTTAATGGATGTGATACTGCACAGCCAATAAGGCCTGTGACTGTAATCACAACGAACAAAAAACTAATTGTTTTTGAAAACGACATCATTTCGGTTTGCTCTCCCCAACGCCGTAAACTCTGATTGCTTCTCCTTCAACTCGAATGCATTGACGGTGATAAATTAGCGGTATAAATATTTCTTCCTCCAGGGAGACATGGCGATTGACCAGCCAATTGGCTTCTGGCGCCTGGAGCATAGCATTACTTGCCGCTTCAAGAGGGTTTGGTGTAAAAAACTTAAAGAAGAAGAAATATCGTCCGACGCAACTCCTCTCTTCCACATTCTTTACGAATTCGTAGTCATCTGGTTTGAGTTCGATATGAATAACTTCGTTCGTACGGTTTTGCAAAGTTACTGATCCGCAGCCAGATAAAAAAACTAAAAGACTCGTTATCAACAACTTCCATGACATTAATGCAAGGTTTTGTTTCAGCCAAATTCTCGAAAAGCTGTTTGCCTCATCATACATGGTCTTAAGCTGATAAAATATTGGTGGTTCTCTATTTTTTGAGACGGTTTGATTTAGACAGCTCAGCCTAAACAGTTAGTAAAATTGAATGATCGTTATAATTTGCTGAAACTGTTATTAGTCACTCAGAGCTGGACCTCATCGATCTGACGCATGAGGCGTTTAGCCCTCTTGCGATTAATGCCGGCGACATCTCCACGATCAATCAACTCATCGTGTATCCGGCGGCTTTCTCTGAACGTTTGTTGAAGATGAATTTCGTCGATCTCTTTCATTCCCCTCAAATCGTCGTTAGACACAACGACAGAGCGATTTTTAACACTGGATTGATTCTCAAGCCCAAAAGGATGCATTGTTGAGTCACAGGCAACTCCGTTTCGGAACGAATGGTTCCTTTATGCTGTGCCCGATCTAACGACCGAGCACTTTGGATAAAAAATCGTTTTCTACCGTCAGTTGGCTAATATTAGCGTGAAGATCCTTTATAGTTTCGTCGACGGTATATCCATGACCGCTTTTTCGGCTGAACAATTCACTCGCGTTTTCCAGTAATCGATGCTCCGTTACTCAGGATACGCCAGTTACTTTGGATAGACACAAGGCAGAAATACTGCCGTTATCCGCGGATATCCTGGAAATATCCCAAAATCACTTAGCCAAGTACCTTTTTCTTCTGGAATAACATCCCTTCCGGGTTACTGACGTATGTTAATAACATTGGGCACATTCATAGACATACCGCTTTCAAATCAGCCAACCTTTATTATGACCGCGAACATCGGACTGAAGCCCATTATGCCATCTGCATTCAATGGCCGCTTGAATATATGTTTGTTCATCAGGAAAATGCTGTTGCCATTTCCAAAAACTGTTTATATCAACTTGCATGTCTGCCCTCCAAATATTAATGTTGTTAGCTATTTGAAGTTAATTACCCGTGGTAAGTTCATAGTCATAGCCATCTTTTAGAATGCTAACGATTGGTGCTACGTTTATTGGTATTCCCTTCAACGATTACCGTCTGCGGAAGAATCGTTAAACTGAGAGAAAAAAAAGAAATAATGCCGTCTGTTATTGTATCTTCGGTTTGCACTCTGCTTTCGGTCAGGTTATTTTCGATTATTAATTCTTCCGGTTGCGTTGTGTAAAGGGGAACAGCGCCCCAAAGTATGTACCAATTTCTGTATTCCTTGCGGTAGTTAACTGTATCGTTTGCGCTAAGCACGTTGACTTGTTTTTCATCAGGAGCAACTAGTTCTGTGGTGAAACAACCATTTAAGACCGCGGTTAAGGCGAAGAGTATTGTCGTGAGAATAATGTTTCTGTAACGTATCATTTGTTGCCCTCCACAATTAAGGTTCTTCTTGGAAAACCGATCATGCCGGGAAAGACGCTCAAAATGCCGTCGCCTAAGGTATTTGTCATCTTTAACCTTACCTCGCGCAAATTATTTGCCTGAATAATCGAGGCTGTATCGGGCTTGTCGATTGGCTCTGCTCCCCACCATTTAAACCAAACCTTTTTCTCTATACGTATCGAGGCAGGGGCATTTTTAGTCAATAATTTAACCGACCGATTTGCTGGGGCGTTCAGGTATGTGGTTCCGCAACCGGCTAGCATGAAACTTAATACCAACAAATTGATGCATATAATAATTCGCTTCATGGTTTACCCCTTTTTGAGTAATGAATTTGCATTAAAAAATGTTTTTACTAAACCACTTAGGGCGACAATAACATTAACTCAAGAAACGAAAGTCCACAAGAAAAAATATACAGTTGTAGTGTCCAAGAAAAACACGTCACGTTGATAAGCTTGAGTGGAATGCAAACGCTGGGCTGTAATACAAAGTGATGTACCGTTTGACATCCAGTACACTGCCCTCTGGCTCAATGAAGGAAGATAACAAATACCATTTGCCTGGTGAGTTCTATTAGAATTTACCATAACGCCGCCGCAGACATATCAGCGCTTGATACTAAGCTTAAATTGCGATAGTGCTGCAGGATAATATGCCCGTTATAGACATATGGTCGGGCGTATTTGTTTGCATTAGTTAAAAAATAAAAAGGGGAGCAATTATGAAAATTCCAACTATCAAATTAATAGATTTGAAAAAATCAAGCCAAGAGGTTGATAACTTACAAAACAATCTTGTCGTGGATGAAAACGATAAAGAACTTTGGACCAAATATTTTGAAGCTTCAGGTAAACCAGGGAAGGTAAGATTTGGGGTAGATATTTAAATTTAAGTTCAGGCGATCAAAATCCAGTAATGACTTTGCCTCACTGCTTTTTCGGTGTCCAGTAGTGGGACGAAGTTGAGCTAGAACCCGTGCCGGAACACCTTGCAAGCAAAAAACGATATATCGAAATGGCTGTTGTAAAATTCATGGTGGATTCTCTATCGGGCCAAAGACAAAGGAAGTAATAGGGAAAGCGGCATTGAACGGTTTTAAGCCTGGCTGGCGGAATTAAAGAAAGCTGGTACAACTGCGTTGCCCGCAAAATTTTCGCCCTGAAATCGGTTGGGTTCCCGTTTCAGCTTTATTGAAAAATGCTGGTGTCTCTGAAAAGTTTTAAAAAATTTGCATTGAGATTTAGTATGTGATAAAAATTTTTTGTAGATGAAGAAAACTATCTACGTCTAATCGTTTGAACATTCAAAACCACAATCGAAAAAATGTTCGAACTTTATGGCTAAGTTTAATAGCCACTATAAAACTTGAGGGGACTTAGAATGAAAAAACTTCTATTAGCAGTGACTACATGGGCCTTAGTTTCCCTAATGCCATCCCTAGCGATTGGCGGCGAATCAGATACTTGTAAAGGCTGTCATAATGGTTCGGTTGCTCCAAGCATTGACACCTTAAAAAGTAAATTCAAAACCGTTGATGAGTTAGTAGCGGGTGCTAAAAATTCTAAAAACGACATGATGAAACCCATTCAAGCCGACGAAGCGAAATTAAAAGCTGCTGCCACAGAAATCATGAAATAACAGGCTGAGTGATTAATCTCAGTAGGTTACAACAACGGGTACAAACCTTAGGCAACTTCAAAAAAAAATTGTGCTTCTGGGCTGAAAAATCCCAATCAAGGCCTTTCTGAAGCAAGTTCAATGATTTGCAATCTTCGGTTTATGCTGTTAGCCCAAAATGCATGATTTCACGCATTTTGGGCGCACTTAGCCTGCTAACAGGCAAACGCCCAATTATCTTTTCAAGTTTCAATGAGCGTCCACCAGAGAAGATAAACAATCATGGTGACTTACCAATCTGATTCTACTTGGTTAATGCGTGTTAACAAAACGAAGATAGCATTATTTGGAATACGATTAATTTTTAACAGTTGTTCACTTTTAAACATAAATTAGCCATTTCAGCGATTGCCTGCAAGGACTGCTAAGGGTCGATAGCGGATACTTGTAAGAATCTATACCGACTTGGTTTTATGTCAGATAAAATCCGAGCTTGTACACGTGAGCTGACCGATCTATGCTGGCAACTCTTTAAACTATTTCCTCCGTAATGGTTGAATTGCTTTTATCTTTGCTAAACAATTCACTCGCATTCTCCAGCAACTGCTGCTTCCATTGGGTAATCTGATTCGGGTGAACCTCAGATTCTGCTGATAACTCGAACAAGGTTTTGTCGCCCTTGAGGGCGGCCAAAGCTGCCTTCGATTTAAACTGCAGTGAGTGATTACGTCTTCTTTTGCTCATAGCGTTTCTCCTCGTTAATTGAGAGTACATTACGGTAGTTTCATCACTTAAGCCAATCACCAAATTTTGGGGACTATTTATGTATTACTTAGAATTCAATAACCTGCTCTTCTATTACAATACCGATTGAAGAACAGTTAAAGTCTTGATCAGCAATGGTTAATAGTCCACATGACAGGATAGAGCAAAAAAGGTATGCTAAAAGATCGCTTTGGTCGGATCGGCATGAGTTATCCGGTAAGACGGGTTTGAATCCATGAATATTAACAACTACATTTCGGGTTATGCGCAACTAAAAAAACTGAGGACGGCTCTGGCGATATCGCAAGGAATAAAACTATTGTCGACGTTGCAACAGGAGGCGGAAAGTACGGTCTCTCACGACCAGACCAAGCGTTTTACGTACCTGACCACGCTGTTCACTCGCATTCATCGGGAAATATTTGTCGACTGGAAGGAACAGGCTACCGTTGCTCACCGCCCCGGTACGATCAGCGATGCCGAAAAACGGCGCCAGTTTCGAAAAACTTTTGCTCGGCTTGTACTGGAAGGCGATAAGAACTGCGACACAGCACTGTTCGACAATAACGGTTTCGTTATCAAAACTGAAAATATTGCCGAGCGTCTGGCCGATTTTTATCTAAAAATTCGGGCAATAAGGCCATTCGATTACGGCAACCGAATCACGCTGGATTTTTTCATGACCGCGCTTGGTCACTTGCCCGCCTTTAAAGCCGTCTACGAACAAGGTATAGACTTCAGGCGTGTGGCACAAGGCGATGCTGAAATTCTGCACGATTCGTACAGCAATCACAGCCTAGTTACTAAAGTCTTTGAGCGTGCCCTGGACCCAACCCGCACCCAAAGCTTACAAAATCAACCGAACAGATATGGCGTCTGGCCTGAGAACAAGCGGTTCCTATCCGGCATGCCGTTTTTGTCGCACCGCACAGAACAAGGCATCGATTGCTTGGTAACGGTAAATGGTGGTTTGGTTCCAATTGATACCATACGAGAGGAATATTTCGTCAAAGGCAAACATTTTGCTGATTACCCGACCAATGTTTCACAGAATGTTATTGGTTATCTGCCCGGCACCGAGGAATTTCGTACGCCGGGGAAAAAGGTAATCGACGGCATCAATATTGGTGATGACGGTACGGCACCATTGTTCTGCCTGGACGTGAATATGCTCACCGGACTGCGCTCGCCCAGCCATATCGAATTTGTCGAGTTGCTGAAAACCTATACCGGGGCTAGCGAAAAGGCAGCTTTGTTCAAACTGGCTAATAACGAACCGCTGAAAAACACTTTGATCGGCGCCGCTAATGGCGATGCCAGGCTCGTCCGAACGGTTGAAATCGCTTTTGAACGCCTCGGAAAAATCAACCGCATTTTAGTCAATGCCACCCAGGAAATTTTTGCCGGCAAGACTCCGGACGTTAATCCGAAATTGTTCATGTGCATGGGCGGCGCCGGCTCGGGGAAGACTGCAGTGGAAGAGATCGCCAGGGCTCAATGTGGAGATAACTATGTCATCGCTTCATTGGACGAGTTCCGCAAGGTGAGCGATCTTTATCGCATTTTGACTGCCGCCAATCACCACAGTGACGATTATGTCTATGTCGAGCCCTTTGCCAATCGGTTGCGCGACATGGTCGCCCAGCACGCAAAAGAAGCTGGTATCAATCTGCTCTACGATGGCACCGGCATTCCTTATCAGCCGCGCTATTCCACCATCATCAACCAATTTAAGGCAGCCGGATTCCATACCCAGATCACTGCCGTCGATGCCTTCCTCGTCAAACCGGCCGGACGCGAGGAGGAATTGTCCCGGTCCGGTGTGATTCATAGCGTTAAGGCGCGCTTCGACAAAACCGGTCGCGCGTTGCCATGGGTCATTACGATCGATAAGCATATCCGTGCACCACAATCATTCTTGAAGGCGTTGGAAGATACATCGTTGGATAAGATTTCCCTATTTGCCAACGACGGTGATAGAAACATGCATTATCTGGTTGCGGAAAGTTTTTCATTTGCCGACCGTGAAGTTAAAGCGTTACAGCAGCACCAACTCAACGGTACGCTGTCGGAGTTTCTAACATTGTTGGTCCGTAATCACAATGACTCGGTGTTAAAGAAAATTGCTCGAGACGACAACGAAATAGACGCTTTACTAGATCGTAATCCCGCCCTGGATGAGAGCAATGTGGCTTATCAGGTTTATAGCAGCCATATAGGCCATCGTGTACTCGTCATTTATAACACTCACAGAATGGTCGATTTCATCGAAAAGCGGCAACTCAACCCGAACGCCTCAGGCGAAGAAGACCTTTTACACAAACCTGAGTCGTTGGCTTTTCACGTCGACCCCCGGACCAAAGCGCCTTGGATTACTCGCCTGCAGGGTTCCTCTTATTATTAGATGACAATTAACCTGTCTGGTCATGCGACAATTATCTTGACCGGTTAAGTGTTAGCTCCAGAATAGTTTTTACCGATTAATGGAGGGAAGAACTTGCCTGGAAAACATATCACTTAAGAACAGGAAACTATCAGGCATGTTATCCAGCTAAGTAAGATAAGGTTTGATGGATATTACTTGTCAACAGAGAAAAGAGAAAGGTAGTATATCCTCATAGAGGTAATTACTGTTTTGCAGAATTTTCGACTTCTGAAAGTCCGGTCAATCAGTCTAAATGATTGTCAAACTTCTGCACTGAGGCACATAAATAATCAGTAAGTGAGGAGTAACAGCGTATGCCAAATTTCAGCGTGAACGGTACGAAAGTGGTCATACCCGACTATCAAACTCCTAAGATTAATGTAGTATTACAATTTGCAGCACGTCTAGATCTCGATGACATCGATCAGGAAATTGTTGATCGTGGTTGGGAAGCAATTAAATCGGCCTATGAAGTATTGGTCAACAGTATCAGTACCACCACCAACACAACCGCAAAGCCCAGTGACCGGATTGTTGTACGACGAAGACGATAGGAACGAAGGAGAATCTTAACATAGCATGGATAATAAAGGAGTACAGCGCGATGTGCAAAAAACTAGGACCAGATCTTGATACTGATGAGGTGTATAGTGGAACCGCCAAGCAGGACCGAGAGTTCTTTGTAAGGGCAGTAGGAGTTGGTGCCTGCTCGGCCGGTATCATTTGGTATGTGGATGGCAATTGCGATTTCTGCTATTTCGCCTTTCACGAATCAGCGGGTAATGAAAGCCGGTCGAAACTCGCTGAGTACCAGGAGTGGGAGCGCAATTTGCCCAGTGGGAGCAACCTGAAAATGTTGCGGGCTGTTTTTGGTCAAAAAACGCCCATCTACACGTACGCCAAATGTGATAAGGCGGGTTGGGTGGTCTCACCAGACAGATATCCTAAGATCGTTCAGGATTCTAAGACAATCGACTTTTATCCATTTTCGACCAAGGAAGGTGAGGTTTTGGTCAACGGAAGATCGGTGAGAGATTACGAAAAGTCAAAATGATAAGATTGCTGTCTCAGCGAAAATCTGTTCTCCCATTTTGACAGGACCAAACTGTGCAAATTGGGAGAATGGAAGTAACTCTTTGAGTTCAATACGATTCAGAAGCGATGTTAACGCCACCAAGCTTCGCTAGTGGTTACCACTTAACGGACGTCGGCGCTAATTGGCAACCCCATATATGATCCGCCCCGTATTGCAAGAAAAAATTCCCTTGTGCCATAAAGAAAATAATGCGCCCATATATCCGGCCTTGAGATGATGTGTGGCTTACCGACCTCCGGCCCTGATGGACTTCGCGCATCCCCACCTCATCAGAGTAGCGGCTTTAAATGAGCCCGAGACCCCGTCAGGTTCTTTGGGATGCAGGTGTTACCTTTTATGCCATCACGTGAACTTTATCTCCGCAATTCGTTGCTGAACTGTTGCCCGTTTCGCTACTTCAAAAACTCCTCTCTTTTCGCTTTAATGCTTCTTTCTGCGTCGGCTTAATGCAGGATTTTCGTATCGCCCGTTCATGCCGTGGCCGCCCGGTAGGTTTCTTTGTGGGTCAATAACGCCCAGGCAATCCGCGCATTCTTGTTGGCAACAGCGACATTGGCAATGTTTTCACCGCGCCGGCGCTTGACGTCGTCCATCCAGCGATTGCGTTTATTTTGATACTTGTACGCCACCCGCGAGACCGAGCGCCCGCCGTGAACTAGCAGGGTACGCAGATAGGCATCGCCGCGCTTGCTGATGCCTAATAGCGTCAGCTTACCGCCGGTGGAATGCTGCCGGGGTACCTATAATGCTCCCCAAAAACTGGACCAGTGATTAAGATAGAATCTCACCCTCAAACCCGAGGAATATGAGATGCCGATTAGTAGAAAAAAGCATAGCACCCAATTCAAGGTAAAAGTGGCGTTAGCCGCGCTAAAAGGTGAACAGACAACCGCTGAGCTTACGGCTAGATATGGGATCCATGCGACGCAAATCAATCGCTGGAAAAAGGCCGCTTTGGAG
>JBNLCC010000089.1:0-3897 GCA_050303615.1 Methylococcaceae bacterium
TGGCAGTAGATTTCCGCCATTGCACTGGGGGACAAAACCATCGCGCCTGCCGCGAATTTGACTATTTGGGAACAACGCCTGAACAAAAACATATAATGCCTTTTAATTGCCGTAGCCTATCAAGTTCTATTCACTACCGATCATTGGCTGAGGTGGAGCAGCGAACTCAATCAACACAGGCAGCGGAATGAATAACAGTAAAGTTGGGGTTTTCCCGAAATAGCTATATTCATTGCAAAACCCCTATCAGGCAGTCTAGCAAAGAAAAAAAAGTTCACTTTCGTTTAACGGATTATTTAACCCTACTGTATGGGACCGGGGAGAGATTGCGATGTAGCCTCTCAATCACCCAGGGTATTGAGAAGCCACGTTTGTGATCAGCGAGTATCAGAAGGAATAGCGAACGCCGAAACGAATTTCCCACAACGAGGCTTCGGTTACCCGGGATTGTTTGGCCGGATCGAGGAAGCGGTTAAATACGTAGCGTCCTTCACCGTCGATGTTGGCGTCTACGGCCGCCTGGGCTCTCGGAAAACTGGTTTCACGCATCACACCCCATTCATCGTTGAGCAAGTTGCCGAGGTTTTCAACGACCAGATAAGCGGAGGCGTATTGATCGGGACCGAACCCAGGCAGTTCCTGTTCCAGTTTTACATCGAATTTTGTCCACCAGTGGCTGTTGAGTTCGTTGCGATCCATGATACCGCTGCTCAAATTTTCATCATCCACAAACGCGAAAAACGCCTCTTTATCGAAATCGTCCCCGAACACAACATTGGCATCATCGACACCGGTCGGTACATACAACAGGCTTCGGGATATAAATCCAACCGAATCTCCGAACATGAATCCGCTGTCGAAGGTGTATGCATAGGGACGACCTTCATTGGCGGAGCCAAACAGGGTTACACGGGTTTCATAGCCGGGCACGAATTCATTGTGATAACTCAGTTTCAAGGTGATTCTGTGGGGTATTTCATAGTTGGATGTGGCGACGCCTGGATTTTCCGGATCCGAAACAGCGATTTCCGAATAGTTGGAAAAAGCCACGGAGCTGGTCATAGGATTGACGTCCTCAGCATCTGTGTAGGCGTAGCCAAGGGCAACATCCAGTCCAAATTCAAAGGATTTGCTGATGCCCAGGGACAATACCGTGGATGAGCCGGAATCACCGCTGACGTTGGTCAGCATAAAGTCCTGACGGCGACCATTGCCACTGGCGTAAATCGGACGCCCATCAATGGCGTTCCCCACCTGCACTCGGGATATATCGCGGATAATAGCGGCGTCTTGATAGTTGGAATATAAAAAATCCGCCGACAACAAATAGCCCTCGGCAAATTCATAGCTACCGCCCAGAGAATATTTCCACACGGACGGAGTTTCAAAATCCGGGTCCTGAATATTGACGCCTCCGTTACTTCCCGCACCGGCAGCCACGGCATCGAACATGTCCTGGGGAATATCGTAGATCGGGCGCCCCTGGCCATTGAATGCCCTATCGAAAAGAGAAGTTCCACTTTCGTCCACTACTTCGATCTGAGTGATCCCGTCATTTGAGTAGTTATTAGAGATCCACACATTGGGGTTACCGCCGGAATAGAGGCCAATACCGCCGTGAATCTCCAGACTCTCGTCGACATACCAGTTGACCCCCAATCGCGGTTGCAACAGATCCAGCCCGTCAAGGTTCTGTTGGTTGGAAAATCCGTAGCTCTGCTCTATCACGGGATTAGCTACCGGTTTGTCGCTGCTGGTGTAGCGGTCGTAGCGCAGCCCCCCGGTGACAATCAAATTCGGATCCGAGAAGCTATATTCATACTGAGCGTACAGGGTGTTGATGGCATAGCCGAATTCAGCGGCGGCATCATCCGCGTTATTGGTGAAAGCGGCGTTTTCATAAGTGATTTTAGTGGGTATTGCATTGCGAAAGTTATCGATGCCGGCAAAGCGATATTCTCCCTCCGCCTCCTGTATAAACAGATTGAAGACATCGAACTCCTCCCTTTCAATACCGAAATACAGTTCCTGGTTACCCAGTAGATAGGTGCCCGTAAACTTGAAATTGAACGTTTCATAGCTGAGTTTATTGGCGTGTCGCGAATCATCCGCGCCCAGATAGACGGTTGCATCAGAGGCGTTGCCGTCATTGTCATGGTCGTTCGACGTAAAGATTTGCACTTCGCCAAAGTCGGTGCCACCGAGGGAAAGCTGACGGTTGTCGAGTTCCGAATAACCGATTTTAAGTTCGGTGGAAAAATTTTCCGCCCAGTCGGAAAAAACATGTCCGACATAGGACGTTATCTGCGCACCGCGCTCGTAGTAGTGATTGGACAATTCGAGTTCGTCGGAGTCGCCATCCGATTGGGCGATACTGAAACCGTCATTGTAGTTGTAAACGAAAGAAGCCCGATGATAATCATTGATATTCCAATCAACCCTTACCAAAAGTTTTTCGTCTTCGACCGGGAGGCTGGTGGGTAAACTGCCGGGATCATAGTTATAGATATTTCTGGCGATGTCGATAATTTCGTCCAACTGTTCGCGGGATACCCCTTGTATCTCCCTGGCCGCGCCGGAGCCGGCCGGGCCGCGGTCAAATGTATCGGCCCCTTCCAGCTTTTCATAGGATGCGAAAAAGAATAATGTATCCTCAATGATGGGGCCACCAAAGGAAACACCATAGCGTTTTTCATCGAAATTCCCTATTTCGATATCATCGCCTTCCAGTGAATCACCGCTTAAAGAATCGTCCGTATAATCATAGAAAACCGAGCCTTTAAATTCATTGCTCCCCGATTTGGTGACGGCATTGATATTACAGGCGCTAAACCCCCCGTATTGCACGTCGAAAGGCGCCAGCTCCACCGCGACCTGATCAATGGCATCGTAGGAAAAAGGCATGCGTTCAGTGGGATAACCGTTGCTGTTCAGACCGAAGTTATCATTCATGCGCACGCCGTCGACGGTCAGACTGTTGAAGCGCGGGTTGGCGCCGGTGCATTGGATAGAGTCTGAAAAGGCCTCGTCGATATAAATCCGCGGATCCAGGCGCACCAGGTCTTTGATATCGCGATTGATCGCCGGTGCGTTCTGCAGATCAATCAGGGAAAATTGTGAGGATGGACCGGTCGCTAAGGTATTGGCGCCCTGACTTGCTATTACCGTTACTTCCTCGATACTCTGGCTGCCGCCCACCTCAAGATTGAGGGGAAGCACATCCCCCAGATTCAGATAAATGTCTTTGAGTTCGCGAGTACCGGCAGGGGAATCGACTGAAATATGATAGGGACCTCCAACCCGCAGACCTTTGGCGGAAAAACGCCCAGACTCATTGGTCGTTATTTGAGTGCGACTATTTGAAGGTGTGTAAACAACAGTGATAGTCGCGTTTTCAACCGGGCTTCCATCGGCACTGGTCACTTGTCCGCGAATCCCCGAAGTCGTTTCCTGCGCCCAGGCTACCGGCGCCATACTCAGAGTTGCCGCGGTAATTAAAGTTGAAGTTGCAAACGTCGATCTGATTGCCATAGACAGCATTGCCCGCGGAAATTTTCCCCTGGCCATTTTTTCCTCCTACATCTAATTGATAAAAATCACGAAATTATTTATTTGTGTTATGCCACCCTATCGCCCTGCTGTTGTTGAGAAAAAAACAGCCAGCCCAATAGCTATGGTCCTATTCGGCCCTAAACGTTTATCTTTACAGGCGTTGGGTTATCCCGGGAACGGGTTAGGAACGTACACGAAAACCGGAAGTTATTTCGTGCACGTCCCTTAGTGATGAATACCCGTACAATCCGATAGTGAAACGAGGCGGTATTGTCATCCATAATTGTTACGACTTTATTATCCTAACCTTAAGGTCAAGATAAAATACTTGTCAATAGACTATAT
>JBNLCC010000090.1:0-2033 GCA_050303615.1 Methylococcaceae bacterium
CTCTTCCTGCAGCATTGCGGACAGCAGCAGGCCTTTATCCCATAATTGTTGTGTTTGTTTGCGTAAGTCTTTTACCGTCGTCCAGGGCATTTGCTGTTTTTGGGGATTACAGTCACAGTGATTACATTAAAGCTTTTTAACGTTTTTGCACACTAAATTTCGGTTTTTTATATCCCGCTAGGTACAATGCCGTTAAATTGAGGCCCGAATCTCCATCTCCCTCAGGGAGAGGGCCGGGGTGAGGGGATATAAAATAAGGAAAACACTGACTTATTTACCCCTCATCCTAACCTTCTCCCAAAGGGAGAAGGAACGTTATTACTTAATCTAACGGATTGCCACAGTCCTGCTTCCTGATGAAGGAAATATAATTAGCCACCAAGAGACCCTCTGTCTAGAATCACTTGGTTTAACCGGCTTACGTTCCGTTGCGGACTAAGGCGTTGCCGTTTCCGATTCTTCCGATTCAGTTTCCGGCTCCTTGGGTTGCGGCTCCGAGGGTTTCGCGGCCAAGTCTGCACGGCGGGGCCGGGCAATGGCCTTATATTCCTGCCCGCTGATTTCGAAAGCCGCATCCCGGTCATCACGCCACACATAATACTTTTCGTTGGCCTCGGTGAACCGGTAACTGCGTTTTCCGTCCTTCCCGGTTACTTCGATACTTACCGCCTGGCCCTCCGGCACCCCGGAAACCGCTTGTTGCACCTGGAAACGATTCAACGCGGATATTAACTGTTCGACCTTGGCGGCATCGGCTTCGGGCAGCGTTGCGCCGGTCTCATCCTGTCCACCGACAAAGCGCCAAGCGCCGTCAGTTGCTTGCAGCACGTAGTCCGCACCCTTGATTCCTTCGATATGCTGCATGGCAAGCAGTGTTTTATCCAGCCAGTCATTTGCATTAGCGGGCATTTCGTAACTGTTCAAACTCACTGCATAAATCGCATCATCGCCGGCCTTGCGGACATGAACTTTACGGAATCCGGGCGACGTGCCGACGTAAAGATCAGCTACCAACTGTTCACCCTGGAACAACTGTAAGTGGCGCTGATACTTGTCAGCAGCCACCTCGAACCGCTTCCGGCTGGTGGCGGTAGTCGCCACCGGCCAACCGCCATGCAATTGCTGCAGCTTTGTTAATAATGCCTGCAATTGGCCGTCGTCGACCGGCAACTGGTGCAGCGACGGCAGTATCCAGCCCGGTTCGCCCTCTTGCAAAACCACCGACTGTTCGCCGGCATCGATCACCACCCGGTCGAGCCGGGCCGGATCGAAATTAAACAGCGGCTGTTGCAGGTCGTGCTGTTCCTGCTGGCGGTAGCCGAAGCCAAACAAAGCCACTACCAGCAGCATTTGTATTGCCAATACCACGCTTAGGCGGAGTTGTATTTTGGTCATCGCCTGTCTCCTTATTGTCCTAATAACTGCAGATACTTGCGTTCGCGCGACCTGACCCGATACCGCCGGATCCAGGCAACGATTGCCAACGCCAGCGCCGCCAATGCATAATTCATGTATTCCAAAAACAACTGGCTCGCATGATCGAGCGGCGGTAGGGTGCGGTTAAAATGGCCCCTGGCGCGAATGCTTAGCAGCCCGGAATCGTCCAGTGCCCAATCGACGGTATTAGCCAGCAACTGCAGGCTGTTCAGATATTCGCTGCCGCCGGCCGAACCGGTTAACTGGATGACCCTATCGCGCAGAAAGTCGTTGGAACTGAACAGGATGATGCGCGCCGACTCCGGCGAATGTTCGATCACCGACGAGACCGTTGTGGGCTGATCGGTTTCCGCGGCATCCTGCGGTGCAGCCTCGGCCAGATCTTCGGAGTTTTTGGCGTCCGCCAATAACGGAGACGGTTTGCCGGCGAAATAGGAAGCGAACCGCCCGGCGCTGATCATTCCCAGCAAATACCGCTGCTGCTTGCCTTCCGGCTGATAGGGCGGCATACCCTGATCATCGATACGCGGCATGATATCGGTCGATTCCGACAACCAGGAATGGTCGGAACTGTGCAACAGTTCGGTGATTCGACG
>JBNLCC010000091.1:0-37327 GCA_050303615.1 Methylococcaceae bacterium
CCTGAGAAGCTTGAAATATTGCGGCGAAACATTGAAAAAGGTCTGCCGTGTGGGGCGGAAAAGTTTATTCGCGAATTGGAAAAGATGGCGGGTAGATCATTATGTTACCGTCCTTTAGGTCGTCCAAAGATTAAAAAAGGGCAGCGTCCCCTTTATAAACGGGTTAATGGCGGGGGACGGTGTAACCTAATTTTCTTGATTTTTTTTTTAAAATATCTATACTGGTACATGATTCTAAACAAAAATCCGGAATTTTGGATTGGAATTTGGAAGGCAAAAAGGGCCGATGCGGCGACGCTGGCTTTGTACGGAAGAAGTTGACTTAACTCTGGCTATAGGTTACACTGCGATTCCATTCAAAGTAAACTAAATACGTTAGTGCAAGTCTCTTTTTTCTATGGATGCACGCGATCAATGCAAGCAAAGGTAATGGAAATTTAGACAGGAAGCTAAAAGTCGACAAAATGTCTTTGAACGACTGTTAGAGTGGTGATAAGATATAGGTGTTGGCTGTTTGTTTTGAAGTTGTATTTATGTATATATGCATTAAATAAAAGTGAAGGAGTTCTAAAATGAAATCAAAATTGAATAAACTAGCCCTGTCCATAGGGGTGGCTGCGGGGCTTGCGACAGCAAGCATGCCGAGTCATGCCGTCATGGGGGGTGTGGCAGGCGAAGCACAGTTGGTGCCTTTCGCGTTGTGGGATCCGGGTATTGCCGGGCCTATTCTGGATAATGTTCAGCCGGATTTGGCGGCTTTTACCAATATCAACAGTATAGGCAGTGTCAATACGTTGGTTGAAATTACTGTGCCGGCGGCAATGGGCTTGGATACGGTGCCTAATCTGTTTACCGCTTCGCATACAACGCCGACTGAATTTCCGCCGATTCTTCCGGCCGAAAATACAGGGCCACATATCGAACAGTCTTTGGCAGGCGGTAATAGCATTCACTGGTACTTTTTCGATGAAGAAAGTAAGCACGTGACCGATGGCTCAATCCCGGTAACGGCGGATGATTTTTACTTGTTCAACTGGGGTACGCATGCTGAACAAAAGAATCTGCCAAATTTGTTAAGAGGGGTGAAAGGTTATTTGGTTTTTACCACTGAAACTGCGCGTGACGGCAGCCCGGCTGATTTCAGCTTTTTTGCCGATTCCTATATGGTCTTCCCGATTGCAATCGGTTTAATCGATGCGAAAATTCCGACCTTGGCTTTGAACGACGGTCAGGATGTCAAAGTGAATGGTGTAGTCGTTACGCAGCCGACGATCGATAACCAAGTGATTTATGACGGCAATATCCCTGTTCAGGTTTCTCCGCTGGTCAGCGGTATGCGCACCAACTTTTCCGATGGAATTCCTGACAAATATGTGTTCGATCTGACCTTGTCCGATCGTTGGTTGCCGACATTGCACGTGCTCTGGAATGATGGTAATTACGGAGCTACTGCGCAGTTGGTTGTTTACGATCACGAAGAACATGCTTGTTCCGATACTCAATCTCTGCCTAACGAACTGAATGTAGTGTGGATTAGTAATCAGTTTCTAGAAGTGCCGATCGATGGTGATGTCATTGTCGCGGCGGGTGGTCCTCCTCAGTTTGCAGGTCAGAAAATATTGTCGCCGCCGTTACTTGATTTGCAAGGTGTTGTAACACCGGGTCAGGGTCCGTTTGGGCAGCTGGGTAATCCGGATCCAAACTGGCCGGGTCTGCCGTGGTTGGATGTTGCGAGATCATACTGCTATCCGGATGGTGCTGACGAGTGGGACATTGCAGCTAACCCCGGTTTTGTTAGATACGTTCTTCCGGAGCCTTACGACAACAACGTAGATGTGCCGGAAACCGCAGGTGTCGCTTTCAGTGTTCAACTGCAGTTCGATATCGATCAACAGGATCTGCTTGATTGGATTATAACTGGTGGTACCAATCCACTGGATTCTATACCGCAAATTCTACCGATCGAGACCGCTTTGGGTCACGAACGCGGAAAATTCAAATAAGCATCTGGCTTAGTAGTTAAAGGCGATGTGCGATGAGTGCATCGCCTTTTTATTTGCGTGAAATTCTTAATTAAAGCCGGAACGCTTTAATCCAATACAGGATCTCAAGGAATTAGATGTGATAAAACCTGTGTACGTTTCAAGTTTGGATATCCCGGTTGCTAACAAAATGACGGTAGATCGACTTTATGCCTTGCGGTTTCTTAAGACGCTGGCTTTTTATAGTGCGTTGGGGACGCTGTTGCTGACAGGCTGCCAGGCCACCGATCCGCAACAACAAAAACTACAAGAACTGCTGGCCGAACCGGTACAAGCAATGCCGTCGGTATTGCAGGATATCCCTTTTACCGGTCCGGCTTTTGATGTATTGGTCGATGATGTGGATGGGGATGGCCGTCTCGATTTGATATTTACGTCTCATCGGGGTAATTATTCCCAGGTGTTTTATCAGCAGAGTCGCCGTCATTTTGTGGCCGGGCCGCGTATCGAAGCGGTGGGTTTCCATCCGGGCGAATTCTTGCGTTTGCCCAATGAACAACGTAAGTTATATCTGATGAACGCGGAAGGCATCAATCAATTGTTGATCATGGAACCTGCCGAAGCTGGCCAGCTGTCCGTTGTTAGCCGCGGCCCCGGGCCGCAACCGCGCTACGCCACCGCGTTCAATTGGCCGGATTGGGGTTTGGGTTTGGCGGTGGTGCCGGTTGGCGTCAGCAAAGTCGTCCTGGTTAAAAATTTCGATCCGGAAACCGGCCAAGCAGGGGGGGCGGTGACGTTACCGATGCCACATACTTATATTCAGGGTGGCAGGATCATTGCCGCCGATCTGGATGGTGATGGAATCGATGAGCTGGTGTTGGCGACGTCGTTAACCCATGATGTTTTGGTCATCCGGTATCCGCAGCCGGGAGCAACCCCCCGCATCGAATTGTTGTGGCACAATGAGGCAGGTGGCCGGGCGCGGCACGTGCAAGCCGCGGATATCAATCAAGACGGCGCGATTGATTTGATACTCGCGGATGAAACCGGAAAAGATAAGACCGGACTGACCGAAGTCAATGTATTGCTCAATGACGGACAGGGCCAATTCACGCCCGTTCGCTTGACCTTCCCGCTCAGCCTTGAAAAGGATTATTCTGTGCCGGAGATCCAGGGTTTCGAAAAATCTATGCCCGGAATCCGAGCTGCCGATTTTGGGGTGGATAAGGACGGAAGCCGCTATTTGTTCGCCGCCGGGTACAACACAATTACTTTATTTCGTTTGCCCGAGAACTGGCCGGAAGGCGACGTCGAATCGCGCACGTTGAAATTAGCACGTACAGCGCCCTCGGAAGAAGCGGTTATACGCGATGTGGATGGCGATGGCTGGTTGGATATTGTTGTGGCGCGGGCACGAACGAAAAACGCCGGGTTAGTGATTTACGGGCCGCTTTGGGAACATTTTTCCGAATTGGCCGAACAAGACGTCGTTGTGCGTTGACGGATTAATCAGTTAAAAAAACGATGCCGGCGGATGGTATGAAATTAAAATACGTTAACGAGGAGATTAAATGCGAATTCAATGGTTGACAATTGCGCTTTGGGCGGTGCCGATGCTGGCAGGCGCGGCACTTTCGACAAATGATGCGGCCCCGGCGAACACGGTTGTTCCGACGGCTTCCCAGCAACATGAGCGGGTGGTTATGGCTCGGGTCGGCGCCTATGAAATTACTGTGCAGGAATTTATGGAGCACCTTGTCAAACACGCGGCATGGGTCAGCGCCGTGCAAACGCCGGAAGGCAAGGCCCAATTTTTGCGCATTCTGATCAGAAACAGCTTGCTCTCCCAAGCGATGCAGAAAGAGGGCCTGATTTCCGAAAAGCCGAGCCCTGACGAATTCAGAAAAGCCTTTCAGAAATTTGCCGCCGAACATTTCCCGTTGCCTAAGGCGCCGGATGAAAAAACATTGAAAGCCTTTTATCAAGCGCATTTGGACAGTTACAGTATTCCGGATACCGTGCGTCTCAGCCAAATTCAGATCAGGTTGCCGGAAAATGCTACCGAGGAACAACGAAAAGAGGCCAGAAAGCGAGCTGAAGCCGCACTGCAACGTATCGAGCAAGGTGAAGCGTTTGCCGATGTCGCTGCGGAAGTGACTGAGCACCCGCGCGGCAAGCAGACTAAAGGGGATTTGGGCTATTTTCCGCGCGCAGGCAGTGCGTGGCTGGAAAAGGCGTTGCAGGGACTCACGAAAGGTGACCATACCGGTGTTATGGAAGCGTCGGGACGTTATGATATTTATTTGATTACCGAAGAAAAAGAAGCGATCACGACGCCATTCGATGAGGTTCGCGACCAGGTAACGCGTGATTGGCAATTTACCGAACAAAACCGCTTGCGCGATGCGTATGCTAAGCAATTGGCGACAAAAGTTAAGGTGGAAATTGTAGAGGACGACCTTAAGCCTTATTTTACGAAAGGTATTTTTCCTTAGTGTTCCGTTTCCACTCAACTGATTTTTTAAAATTGATACGTAAGTATTGTTGTCGAATTTAGAGACCGATCTATGAAGCACAAGATTTTTTTGTTGTTACTGATGACCACGTTATTCACCAATTTGGGAGGATGTGCAGCCAAACCGGTAAAAACTCCCGAACAAGCCTTAACCGAAAGGGTCGATAAATATTGGACGGCGGTTAAATTGCGTGATATTTCAACGCTGTACCCGTTGGAAGCGGATTCTGTCGATGGATCGCTGACCGCTGCCGATGCCAAGAAAAAATATAATTCTAAAACGGCCGTGCTCGGTTATAAAATCAGAAACATAACCATCGACGGCGAAAATGCGCTTGTTGCGTTGGATACTGAAAATCTATTACCGCAATTTCACAAGCCGTTCACGCATATCATCATGGATCGGTGGGTATTGATCGATGGCGAGTGGTATCACAAATTGGCTCCACCGTTTTGGCTGCAACAAGGTCCCGGCGGCGGCAAATAGGCGGGCGCTCTCCGTTGGTTGCATGTCTTGTACAGGTTGCCAAGGTTTGCCGCTTCCTCTCTTCCAGATGTTAGGGCGAAACCGCTGAACACCGAGAAGGACGGAGCGAGTTGCCGGCTGCTCCTGGTCCACCGTCGAAACTTACAGCAAATTGGGTATTGACGCTTTCTGTGGGGAGTTAAATGCTGAGTTTTTATCCGAAAACGCAACGATATAATACACGCACATCAAATTTCGGTTTTTTCATTCTCCTCACCCTATTCCTTTTTAGCAAAAAAGGGGAATAAGGTGCCAAAATTTTATGTGTGATGGGTAGTGAAATGAAACAGCTTGAATTTTTTTGCCCGAAGCGTTTTCAATGAGTTTTTATCAACGATCTATTTGCCCGCTTTTTCTGTCGAGATCAGGCGTAAAATCGGAGTAACTTGAATTAGTGTTATGAACTTGCTGGCGCGCTATGTGAAGAATACTCTGGCGGGGCTGGTTGGTCCCTGGCAGGTGATGTTTGAACAATTTACGTTGCTGCGTTTATTGTATCGACGTGAAATTGCAATGCGCACTTCTGGAACGGTTTTCGGGTTTGTGTGGTTGGTTATTCAACCTGCTTTGCAGGTTGCCGCGTTGTGGTTTTTGCTCGATTTTGTCTTGCATGTCAAGTTTCCCGGCCAGGTGCCTTTTTTGGATTATTTTCTTACCGGCATGGTGCCTTGGTTATTGATCGCCGAAGTGTTGAATAGGAACCTTTCAGTACTGAGCGAATTTGGAGCGCTTTATCAGCGCACCGCCTTCCCATTGAAAATTTTGCCCCTATTGCCATTGTTGTTACCTAGTGTAATCTACGGCGCCATTTATTTTGCAGTGACCGGGCTATTGGTCGGCCCGATCGCTGCCGTTTTAACGGTTCCGTTGACCTTTGGAATATTGTTGTGGCTGTCGCCATTTTGTTATTTATTGTCGGTATTGGGCTTGTTCGTGAAAGATGTTCGCCAATTCTTTCCGTTCCTGTTAACGATGATGATGTATGTGACCCCCATTCTCTATATGCCGGCTATGCTACCCGATACGTTACGCCCTTGGCTGGTAGTTAATCCCTTTGCCGATTTGATGGCGATTGGCCACGGTGTGTTGCAGGGTATGCCGGTTAGCTCCGGTAATTGGGTTCGGCCTTTGTCTCTGTGGCTGGTATCATTGGCGCCGGCGTGGGTTCTTTATCGGCGTGCCGAACCCCACATGCGAGAGCTATTGTAATGGCCATTACTTTGCATAATGTATGTAAATCATACACTTATTATGACCACGCGACTGATCGCTTGTGGGAAGCGTTAACGGGTAAAAAACGTTGCCGTGAGTACACGGCGCTGCATCCTATGACATTAACGATAAATCGCAGCGAGGTCGTTGGTGTGGTTGGACGCAATGGCGCGGGGAAAAGTACTTTTCTTAAGCTGGTCGCAGGAATGATTTTGCCATCCGCCGGTGAAATTGAAGTTGATGGCCGAATTTCCGCGTTGCTGGAACTGGGTACCGGATTTCATCCGGAAATGAGCGGCCGGGATAATGTTTACTTGAGCGCGGCGGTAATGGGATTATCGACCGGTTGGGTAGACGCGCATTATCCTGAAATTGTCGCTTTCTCCGGTTTGGCGGATTTTATCGACCAACCCATCAAAACCTACTCTTCCGGGATGCGGATGCGCTTGGCCTTTGCGGTGGCAACGACGGTCGAGCCGGATATCTTGATTCTTGATGAAATATTGTCGGTCGGCGATGGCGCGTTTGCGCGCAAGTCGTTCGAACGCATTATGGATTTTAAAAAAGCCGATAAAACCATTCTTTTTTGTTCTCATTCGATGTATCAAGTGGAAGCGATCTGTGATCGGGCTATATGGATCGATCAGGGAGAATTAGTTATGGATGGTGACCCCGCTCAGGTTGTGATGGCTTATAATCAGTTTCTCGATCAAGCATATGCGGAAAATAAAAGCCGAATTGCGGATAATTCGCCCGTGGCGGCATCCGGACACGGCAAGGGGCTGCATAAAGTCGGGCGAATCAGTGGTGTGGATGTCCGGTCGGGAAATATGCCGTCCGGTCAACGGCCCGTAACGCTTCAAAGCGGGATGACTGATCTGTCAATTACCGTTCGTTTTCAGTCAAATCGCGACGTTCCGGCGCCCAGTGTCGCGCTATCGATTATCGGCTCGAATGGACGAGCCCTGACGAGCGCATCCAGTTGCAATGATGGCGTTGAAATCGCGCGAGACGATACAGGAGCCGGCGAAATCAGCATTACTTTTCCGAAGTTCAGCTTACTTAAAGGCGTTTACTGGCTGAATATCTTTCTGTTTTGCGAGCAGGGGATTCATCTTTATGACCGCGCGGAAAGAGTGGCTGAACTAGAAGTTGTGCAAACTAGTCTCGAACAAGGTGTGGTGTCACTCCCTCGGCAGTGGAAGGATAAATACCGGGAAGCGGAACCACGCGGTGCCTATGGCTAATCGTGCCGAATGAGTCGATCGAATTTATCCAAGCTAAAAGTACTGGTGGTTTTGCCGTCAACCGTTATCGGTGGAGCGGAGACCCGGATGTTCAATTTGCTGCGCAGTATGAAAACGATCGATACCGTGCTGTTGACTCAGGCGGCGATTAGCGATTTTTATGAACCGCTGACCATCGGCATTCATCAATTCGACAACTATGGCTGTCATGCGCCTTATGCCTGCACTTCATTAAAGAATATCTTAAAATACGCGCGGGCTGTCCAATATGTCGCTAAACGCGAAAAACCGGATCTTCTGCTCGGCTGGATGAACAACGGTACCGTGTACGTGAACGCGGCGAAACAATTATTTTGTCTGAATGTTCTTTCAATCGGGACGGTATTGGGCAATCTTAGCGCTTATTTCGAAAGTATTCATCGTCGGCCAAGTTTCAGGGAGAAGGCGATCATCCGCTATTGTTCGGCGGGAGCCAATGGCATCATCGTGCCTTCACTCGGGGTTAAAGAGGATTTGGTCAATCATTATTGGGCCGATAGCGAGAAAATAAGCGTTATTTATAACGGTATCGATATTGAACGGGTCCGGCGGTTTGCCAATGATGCGGTCTCGCTTGAAAAGCGGGAGCCTTGGATCGTTACTGCCTGCCGCCTAGGAGAACAGAAAGATTTTTCGACCTTGCTTATTGCTTTTAAAAAGGTGCGGGAACAACGGCGTGCAAAATTGTTGTTGGTAGGCGACGGAGAAAAAAGACCGGCCATCGAGCGCATTGTCTCAGACTTGCGGTTGGAAGGAGAGGTGATTTTAACCGGCTACCAAAAGAACCCCTTTCCTTATATCGCTAACGCCGATGTTTTTGTGCTTTCTTCTCATTACGAGGGATTTGGTAATGTCCTGGTCGAGGCCATGGCTTTGGGTATACCTGTGGTGTCCACTGATTGTCCTTCCGGACCGGGGGAGATCATCGAGCAGGGTGTGAGTGGCTTATTGGCCCCGGTCGGCGATGCCGAGGCGTTGGCGAAGGCCGTAGTCGGGTTGCTCGATGATGCCGATTGGCGCGATCGAATTGCCCAACAGGCATTGCGGCGGGCCGGAGTTTTTACCGTCGAGCGTATGGTCGACGGTTTCGCGACGTATCTGGCCGGCAAGGCTATGGAAAAAAAATGAATTTATTCTTGGCTGTTCCATTTCGGTGCGCGAGTTGTCGCTGTTTCCGGCGGGCGATGGATTAACCTACGGAGCGTTGACGGGGCGACGTTATATCGCCGCTACGCCAAATTGTATAGAGTTTCAACCCATGGATTATTTCGAAGGAGCAAGATCAGTGTCAAATAGGCCAAAAAATTATGCCAACTTGGATTTCCCGTTAAATGTATTCGCTTATTGTTTGTGCGCGGAAGAAGGCAAAGTCGATTATCTTCACTATGGCCTGTTTGAAGCAACGGAAACCCTGCAGCACGCTCAGCTGGCGCAGCAGCGGTCGACCGATTTCTTAATCGCCCGTTTGCCGCCGCCACCCTGCCGGATTCTTGAGGTCGGGGTAGGGTTTGGAACCAGCGCCAAATTGCTGATAGAACGGGGTTACCAGGTGACCGGCATCAGTCCGGATGCGGCGCAAATCGATTTGGCTAAACAGCGGGTTAGCGAAAAAGTCAATTTGCAATGCACGACGCTCCAGGCATTGGCTCCCGATGAGACGGGCTATGATGTTATTTTGATGCAGGAGTCAGCGCAATACATAGAGACCTTAGCGTTATTTAACAAAGCGCAGCAATTGCTCAATGAGGGCGGTTGCCTATTGATCGCCGATGAAGTCGCGTTGCGGCGCGAGGCGGATGATGATCAGGGTTTACCATTGGTCGATTATACGGTGGCCCAGGCGCAAAGATGTGGGTTCGAATTACATCAGCAAGTCGATTTGTCCACTCAAGCGGCGCCCAGTGTCGATTACCTGTTGGCCGGCGTCGCAAAATACCGCGCGCGGCTGTTGGCGGATTTAAATTTAACACCGGGGGCATTGGACGATCTGGCGTCCTCATTGCGGCAGTATCGGCAAAAGTATCGCGATGGCCGTTATGGCTACGTATTTTTGCAGTTTTTAAAAACCCATGTTCCACGCTGGCAAATCACCTTGGTCAGTGAACAGGAGAGTCAGGCTGTTTGTGCGTTGTTCGATGAGGTCTTCCAGCCGAAGACCATGAGTCAGGCGTTTTGGGCGTGGAAATACAGGCCGGGGCGATGCTTGTCGACCGCGGCTTGGCGAGATAACAAAATGGTCGCTCATTTTGGCGGCATTAAACGTGAAATCCTCTATTACGGAACGCCCAAATGGGCGGTGCAGCTTGCCGATGTGATGGTGTCACCGAAAGACCGCAGTATTTTGACCCGGCGGGGCGCTCTGTTTTTGATCGAGGCGACTTTTTTGGAAAAAAATATCGGCTATGGCGCGCATACTTGGATAGGTTACGGTTTCCCCAACGATTTGCATTTAAAATTGGCGCAAAAATTAGGATTGTTGGGATTACACGATGCGGTCGGAAGAAAAATCGTGGAAATAGGTTGGTCTGCCACAACCGGCCGACCAAGCATGCGGAGCCGTATTCGTCATTTGATCCCAACTCAGGAAGCGCGGAATAGGGCCATACTCGACCAACTCTGGCAGGAAATGCAACCGGGGCTGCAACACGCCATTGTCGGGGTGCGCAATTGGGACTACATTCAATACCGTTATCAACAGCATCCGCATTTTCAGTATGAATTGCTGCTGATTTCAGGCCGTCTGACCGGCAAGCCCCTGGGCGTGGCGGTGATATTTCGCGATCAGGAGATCTGTCAGATCAGGGATTATATTGGCGATATTAAAGAGATTCCCGAGGTCGTCCGGCAGGTTAGAAGGATGGCAGGGAACTGGGGGATGCGGCAGGTCAAGCTATGGATTTCCGATAACTTTGTCGACGTTTTTCCGCCGAGCGAAATGGAGCCGGTGGTTACCACTTATGTGCCGCATAACACTTGGTCGAAGTATCTTCCGCCCGAGCAACCGGAAGGGCACTGGTGGTTAATGAGCGGCGATACCGATTTTCTTTAGCATTATGGTGGAATCTTCCTTTATTCCGTATACCCCGACGCAGATCCTGCCCCAAGGTGGGGTATTGGTTTTGGCCCCACATGCCGATGACGAAGTGTTTGGTTGTGGCGGCGCCATCATTCAACATGTTGCCCAGGGCAATCCGGTCGATGTCATCATTATGACCGATGGCAGTGCGGCGGTCGTGCATCCTGATGCTGAACATCGGGCGCGCTATATCGAAATGCGGCAGCAAGAAAGTTGCCAAGCGGCTCTAATTTTGGGGTATGGAAAACCTGAATTTTGGGACATAGCCGACCGTACGTTGAGTTATAGCGAAGCGTTGATAGAGCGATTGCGCGCACGCATCGGCAGCGGCGCTTTTACTCAGGTTTATGCGCCTTCGGTTGCCGAAATCCATCCTGATCACCGGGCATTGGCTATGCTGGCAATGGCGGCCGTGCGGCGGTGCAATGGCACGGTCAAACTCGTTCAGTACGAGGTGGGCATGCCGTTGCATCCTAATGTTTTACTGGATATTACCCGCCATGTCGAACGCAAGCAGGCAGCGATGGCGTGTTTCGTTTCTCAGTTACAAATCCGGGATTACGGACGGCATGTCCTTTGTTTGAATGGGTTCCGCAGCTACACGTTGCCCGCCGAGGTTAGCGCTGCCGAAGCGTATTACGAAGTGGAAAGGACCTCGATACAGCCCTGGCAAATCTTTCCGCCTTCGCCCGCCGAATTACAAGCGCTGCACGACAAAGTCGACGAACTTGAAAAGCGGTCGGAAGAATTGGATCGAGTTTATCAAAGTTTTTCGTGGCGGATCACCGCGCCTTTGCGGTGGTTGAATGCCCAAAGGCGCAAATTGCGCCGATAAATCGAATATTGAATGGACGATGATTTTATATTTTCGGAGAAAGTCGCGCCTGTTGAGCGGGAGGGCTGGATCCAATTGACGGCTAATGGATTTTTTTATGCTTTTGTTTATACTCATTGCACATCAAATTTCGGCGCCTTAATCCCTTCTCCCTTCAGTGGAAGGCAGGATGCAGGAATATGAAAAAACGAAATTTGATGTACGAATACTATATAATCAATTTTTCTTTTATAAATGGAACTTATCATCCCGAATTTCACGGCGCGCCAAGGTATGAATGATAAGAGAATATTTGTTACACAACCTTATTTACCGCCGTTATCGGATTTTATTCCCTATCTCGAAAGGATTTGGGACAACAAAATATTGACTAACGGGGGCCCATTTCATGAACAACTGGAAAAAGCGTTGTGCGATTATCTGGGGGTTAGTCACATTTCACTGTTTAGCAACGGAACCCTTGCTTTGGTTACGGCGCTTCAAGCCTTGCGCATTACAGGCGAGGTTATTACCACGCCCTATTCGTTCGTTGCGACCGCGCATTCTCTGCTTTGGAATGGAATAAAACCCGTTTTCGTAGATATCGATCCGAATACGCTTAATTTGGATCCAACAAAAATAGAGGCGGCAATTACCCCCCAGACGACCGCTATTGTTCCGGTCCACTGTTACGGGCATCCTTGCGATATAGAAGCCATTCAGACGATCGCCGATAACTATAATCTTAAAGTAATCTACGATGCTGCGCACGCTTTTGGTGTGCAATGCCATTTGGGTAGTTTGTTAAACCAGGGCGATCTTTCCATCGTCAGTTTTCATGCGACTAAGGTGTTCCATACTTTTGAAGGCGGCGCTATTATTTGCTCGGATGATAAAACGAAACGGCGCATCGATCAGTTAAAAAATTTTGGCTATGTTGATGAATTGACGGTAGTGGCGCCCGGGATTAACGGAAAAATGAGCGAAGTCAATGCGGCCTTTGGCATATTGGAACTGCAGCATTTTGATCGAGCACTTGCATTGCGTAAGCAAATCGATGGCAGGTATCGTGAAATGCTGAGTAATGTCAAAGGTATTCGTTGTATTCAGGAGGCGGGTGAAATTGCTGCAAATTATTCTTATTTCCCGATTTTGGTCGATAGCGATTACCCCGTCAGCCGCGATGAGCTTTATGAAAAACTTAAGCGGCAAGGGATATTTGCTCGCCGCTATTTCTATCCGTTAATCTCTGATTTCCCAATGTACCGGGGGTTGCCGTCGGCGCATCTTGATAATTTGCCGGTAGCGAATGAAATAGCGCTTAAGGTTTTGTGTCTTCCGATTTATCCTGGGTTAACCGATACTGAAGTCGATTTTATCGTTAAACTTATCTCCGGTGTTTGCAAGTGAAGCTTGCCATTATGCAGCCCTACCTTTTCCCTTATATCGGGTATTTTCAACTGGTGGCCGCCGTCGATAAATTTGTCTTTTATGATGATGTGAATTTTATCAAGAACGGCTGGATCAATAGAAATCGTTTGTTGATATCGGGTGATGTGCGTTATCTGACAATCCCCTTATCCGGAGCGAGTCCCTTTGTGAAGATCAATCAGATTCGGATTATGGCGAATGGCGCATGGCGAAAAAAAATGTCTGCGGCGGTCCGTCAATCCTATGCAAAGGCACCGCATTTCGATGTCATTTACAATCTTTTATCGGAAATACTGTTTAATGATGAAAACTACATATCCGATATAGCAAAACAAAGTATTATGGCCGTGTCTAACTATCTCGGATTAAAAACACATTTTGTTATGTCGTCATCTTGTTATGGCAACTCCGATTTAAGCGGTGAGCGGCGTATCATTGATATATGCTGCAAGGAAAAAGCCTGTCAGTACTATAACCTTCCGGGAGGTAAGGTTTTATATAACTATGATTTATTTAAATCTAACGCTATAACTTTGTGTTTCATTGAACCATGTTTGAAGACTTATCGGCAGTTATCGGAAAAATTTTATCCCGATCTGTCGATTATTGATGTACTTATGTACAACGATTGCAATGCAGTACGGGAAATGCTCCAGATTAAAGCGTGAATTTTATGAAAAATGCTATCGGCGGATATTTCGAATTGGAATTGCCGCTGCCAAAATCGATTTTCTATCCACAGGCACTATGTTTTCAGTCTGCACGAGCGGCTTTTTTGGCCCTGTTACGTACAGGAAAACCAAAGTGTGTTTGGATGCCCCGCTATATCTGTGATTCGATGTTTGCCCCTCTTACTAATGCAGGTATAAAGTTTGCGTTATATTCAATTGATAAACAGTATGGAATTGTTGATGAACTCGAAATATCACCCGACGATTGGTTGCTCTATGTCAATTACTTCGGAGTTTGCGCCGGGAATGTTGATCGAATACTTACCGACTATAACCCTAATCAGGTTATTCTCGATTGTTCTCAGTCTTTCTATGCTTCTCCAAGACAATGTCTGGCAAGTATTTACTCGCCGCGTAAATTTTTTGGAGTTGCAGATGGCGGACTGCTTGTCACAACTCTGCCTGTTGTGCTGCCTGCAGAAATTGATCAAGGTTCTGCAGATCGTTCCGCTCATTTGATAAAAAGGCTGACAGAATCTCCTGAGTCGGGATATCCGGATTATATAAGAGCAGAACAGTCTCTATGTGATTTTGAACCAAACCAAATATCTGATTTAACGCGCCGCATATTAATGGGTGTTGATTTTGAGCAGTCCAGAATAAGGCGCAATAATAATTTTTATTTTCTTAATGAATATTTGTCCAATTATAATCAATTATCTATTGATTTACAAAATGTTGACGGTCCGCTTTGTTATCCTTTTATGACCGACCGGCCCAGTCTTCGAGAATGTTTGATTGCTGAAAGAATTTTTGTGCCTACCTATTGGCCCGAAGTATATGGGCGAACAAATCCAAATGACATTGAAAATTACCTTACTGCGCATTGTTTGCCTCTGCCGATAGACCAGCGATATGGGAAACAGGATATGCAAAAAATTATCGATGTTATATTACATTGAATTATATTAATAATTCCATATCTGCCTAATGTATGAAAGAAGATTACCAAGCGAAATCTAAAACTCGAGTATTGGTTTTTCCATGCGGGTCCGAGAATGCCGCTGAGATCCATCAGGCTCTTAGATATTCTATTCACGTTGAACTTTTCGGGGCATCTAGCATTGATGATCATGGCCGGTTTCGATTTGAAAGATACTTCGGTAATTTACCTAACATAGCAGATATCAGTTTTGATGAGGTTTTTTCGGCGTTGATTGCCGATCTGAATATTGACATAATTTTTGCTACTCACGATACTGTAGCAGAATTTTTGGCTCCAAGGGCGGCAGATATGGGGTTCTTTCTGATAAACGGAGACCGGGAAACAACGTTTGTGGTTAGAAGAAAAAGTATCACATATAAATTATTTGCCGATAGACCTTGGGTACCGATTATCTACGACGATATAACCTCAGTTTGCCATTGGCCGATTGTTGTCAAACCGGATCAAGGGCAAGGGGGGCATGGCGTCAGTGTGGTGGAAAATGAAATAAGTGCGCGCCATGCGCTCGCTCAAATAGATGAACCTCTGATGGTCGAATATCTGCCTGGCGACGAATTGACCGTTGACTGTTTTACCGATCGCCAACGTCGGCTGCTCTGGGTGGGCCCGCGGACCCGATCCCGGGTTAAAGCCGGAATTACGATGCGTTCTCGTCATTTAGCGGTAGATGATACGATTCAAACGATAGCAGCCGAAATCAATGAACGGCTGCAATTAAGAGGGCCATGGTTTTTTCAAGTCAAACGCGATCGTTACGGGAAATGGAAATTGTTGGAAATTTCCTGCCGGGTCGGCGGGGCGATGGTCGCTCAGCGGGCAAAGGGCATCAATCTTCCTTTAATGGCGATTCAGGATTTTCTTGGACGCGATTTGCAAACGTTGCCTGAGCGTCGAGTTGCCCTGATTGAAAGGAATATCGCGACTCGGGTGGAATTAAATTATGAATTTGATACGGTATTTGTCGATTTTGATGATACCTTGGTCATCGGCGGTTTTGTGACGCCCATGGTGATCGCTTTTCTTTATCAGGCAATTCGAGATGGGAAACAAATTAAATTGATCACACGCCATGAAGGTGATATCCGGCAAATGCTGCGTCAAACCCGAATCGGAACTGAGCTTTTCGATGAAATTATCCATCTAAAAGAGGGGCAGCCTAAATCTGATTATATTACCGGGAAGGCAATTTTCATTGATAACCACTTTCCCGAGCGTTTGGAAATCTCAAGAAAGGCGGGGATACCGGTATTTGATGTCGATGCCGTCGAATTTCTTTTACGGTGATTAAATAATATCGATGATTACCTTCGAGTTAAAAAATAATAAGTAGCGAATGCCAAATAAAAAAAATCATTTCAAAAGAGCAAGGGCTTGTCTTTTTGCGGGTTATAACCCGGATGGCAAAGTCTATCCTTATATAATAGATTATTTGGAAGAGCTAGCCCGCCATTGTGATATTTTCTATATGGCCGATGGGGAAATCGATTCCGATGGCGAACGGGCATTAAAAAAATATTGCACTAAAGTCTGGAGTGTTAAACATGGGAAGTATGATTTCGGCTCTTATTCGGAATTAGCCAATATTTATGTTGGATGGGACGCTTTGTATCAATATGACGAGGTCATATTTGCAAATGATTCGTGTTTTTGTGTTCAGCCTTTTGATGCTGTGTTCGCTAAAATGGATCGCGAAGCGTGCGACGCTTGGGGGCTTTTGGCTACCGATGAAAATAACAAAGATTATTTATATACACTGGACGAGTATCTGGCTATCCCCAGCAAAAAACTGCCGCTATTCTGTTTGGGCTCATATTTTCTAGTGTTTCGAGGTGATGTTGTTCGGGATATTGATTTCCAAGAATTTATCAATTCAGTGCAAAAAGAAGCCGGCCGGTATGATGTGTGCGTAAAATACGAAATGGGGTTGACCTCATTCCTAAAAAAGAAGGGATTTAAATTATCCGCCTATATCAAGATTGTCTATCGTAACGTTACGATATACGACGAACAGGCCTTCCGGCTGTTAAAAAAAGGTTTTCCGCTAATCAAGGCCCGAATTTTTCGAGATAACCCGTTATCCATTCCGAATCTTGCCGATTGGTCGTTAATTATTTCCCGCTATGTTAATAATAATAAAATATTCGGTTATCTCGATCAAATAGGGTTCGTTTGGGAACAGGCGCTATTGACATTTCACGTCACGCCAAAATTGAGCTTTTCAGCGCGCTGGGTGCCGCCAATTTTTCGGATGGGGGTCAGAAACGCGCTGAAACTAATGATCCCGCCGCAATTGCTTTCTTACTACAGGCAGTTACGAGATATTCGCCGCAAAAAGAAAGTACCGCATCAATTTTTGCCCCTTGTGCTTCCTGCGGAAATAAACATTGATGAGAAGCGGATAACCAACAAAAAGCTCGTCGGTAAGGAAAAGGCGATAAAGCGGCAGCAATATGCCTATCTCGTTATCTTTTTTAATGTGGCAAATGATACGATTGGCGGAGGCATGCTGTCGATCAATCGATTTGTTGCCAAATCGATTGAAATCGCGCCTGAATTCGGATTCGAAGTGATTGTGTCGGGGCTTCCTCTGGAAAATCCGGTGGTGAGCTATTCCAAATTTTCGGCGGCTTCGCCAATGGTCGATTTTGCCGATATCAGCGCGCGTTTTCAAATCGACAAGTTAATCTTGCACATTCCGGAACTTTATGTCCCGATATTTATCGACGGGCTCACAACGAAGCAGCGACGCTGGATCAAGTCGATCGCCTATCTTCAGATTAACATTTTAGACCAGAATCATGATTTTTTTCCCGACCGATATTACATTGAATGTTGCCGCGAGTTGACGGATGATGTCACCATTACCACGGCTCATGTGCGTTATACGAGTCAGGAAATGGCGTCTAAATACGATTGTCCGGTTACGTTGTTGACGCCGTTTCTCCCTGAGTTTTATAGAACGCCTTTTCAGAACAAAGAAAAGATCATTGCTATATCACCCGATGATGGGCCTATTGATGGCGAAGTTACCAAGGAAGAAGTGTTGCGTTTACTTAGGCGGGAACTTCCCGATTATCAGGTCAAGATTATTAATAATTTATCGTTGGAAGAATATAAATACCTAATTTCCAAAGCTAGATTTACAATTACCTTTGGAGAAGGATATGACGGGTATTTCATTGAACCTTTCCTCAGTGATTCTATTGCGTTTGCTGTTTATAACCAAACTTTTTTTCCCAGGGAATTTGCCGGTATGCCGACCGTATATGATTCGTGGACATTATTGTTTAAAAGTATTATCAAGGATATTAGAAAATTTGAAATGGATCCTCAAATTTATAGAAAGATAGGCCAAGATACTGAGAAATTTATTCGGCGTTATACAAATAACGAACTCTCGATGAATAACCTCAAATGTTTTTATAACCGCCGATTTAATTATTTACCGGAGATCTATCAGGATGATCCGCTATTTGATAAAGGCAGTGATCAGGTTTCAATTATGGAAGAGCTCAATTAATAATATTCCGGAGCTTCTGGTGTCACATGATTTTTTTATCGTGTTGGTAGATTAACCTCGGTTTATTTGAGAATCTTCATCCTAAAATCAGCTCTGGTTTCATCTGCATATGAGAAAGTTTATTGGGGTAATAACGTTTCCAGCTGTGAATAATTTTTTCGGGATGATCGGGGTGATTTGTTATTTGCTTGCTTTGGGCGTTCCTTATTTCTCGCATTATCCCTTAATCATTTTGGGCATTACCGGGCTAGTCTCTGTATGTCATGAGATAGACCCCGGAAATAGGCTATATTAGATATACCAATTATGTTTTAATCGCATTTCTTTGATTCACGTTGATTTTCATCGTTTTCTCAATTGACGTTAAACAGAACGTGATGGTTAGTTCGTCGCTGATTTCATGTGTGGTGCTTTTTTATTGCGTTATTTGTAATTTTGATGTTAGTCGATTGCATTATCTTTTTTTAGCGATGACCATTGTCAACATTATTGTGGCATCGGTCCTGGCTGTGGTGATTTTTCGATTTTCCGGCCTTCAACCTGCGGAGTGGATGAATAAAGCGTCATTCCCGATTCTTTCAGTACCCAACGATCTTTTGCTGTTATCCTCGACCGCACCTTTGACGTTAACCTTAATGTATATGGGAAAGAATAAGATTTACCGGACGGTTTCCGCGGCATCTCTTTTTTTTTACTTTGGGGATCGTTATTTATTTTCAAACTAAATCCGGCTTGCTTGTCTATTTTTTCTAGATAATGTGCTGTTTGGCCTTGATCAGACCGAAATATTTCATGTACGGAGTTTTGCTGATGATGATTGGGATTACAACTATTGATAGCGCAAATGATTTTATGTTTTATAAAAAAGCAGTTTATTTCAACTTGTGGACAATTCGCATACCTTTGTGGATCGCTGCCTGGAATATGTTTCTCGATGCGCCGCTGTTGGGACAGGGGCCGGCCGCATTTGCTTTGTTAAGCGATCAATATATAAGTGAATTATCACTGCCCTCGTGGGTAGTAAGAGATGGACGCCATATGCCTTGGGTACATAATTTATATCTGGAAGGTCTTGCTGACGGAGGGCTGCTTGGCTTGATAGCAGTGATCCTTGTTTGTTGTTATCTGTTACTCATTGTGGTCAATGTATTCCTCGGCAAAACAAAGAAAAAAATTTTACAGTACTGTTGGATTTTTAGGCAGTTTGTTTGCTATAGTTATTGCCGGTGTTTTTGAATTAAGTCTGCTTTGGCACTGGGTTTTGGTTGTTGTAACAATGATTGTTGCATCGGTATTAGTTTTGATGTCGGAAATTAAATCGGCTGAGCCAAAAAAACACAGGTTGTTAGTACCGGCGGGTAAATTGGAAAGCGGCGCATTGCTGGAAAATGGCGGGTCTGATTTTGTAGATGTTTCCTCCTTATTTGCACCGAGTTTTCCTTTTTTTTACCGGAGCTACTCCGGCCGTGTTTAGCAGTGTCATGAGTTTTAGCAACCCCATACCCCTTTTGACCCGTGTCGATTGGTTCTTCGCGCCGATATTTTTCGAAATTTCTCTACAGGAGGAGGAAGGTGATTTAGGTCTGCCGATTGCGCCGGAAACTTTGAGCTGGATTGCAATTGAAAAAGGCGTAGACAACGTCATTAATAACAACGGCGGCAGGACCGTTGACGTGAATACTTTAATTCTTGATCATGCAAGCGCTGATTATATCTACCGGACTGTGGTTGACCGACGAATTCCTGTTGCGCTCGGTCATTTAAATAGCATCAATGAGGTTGACACTGCTGCTGTGGGGCAAGGGGATATAGCTAAGCAGGATGTGTTTGTTAATGTCCAGGAAGAACAATCTTCTGATGGGGAGACAGACCAAATTGCTGAAGAGATAGGTATTATCATCCTGGAATAAGGGAAATTCAGCCATTCTGTTGTCATGTGTCATGTGTTGATGAACAGAAAATAATGCCCTCTCTCCTCGGATGCGGAGAGGGCGGGCTGTAGAAAATAGCTGCTTCTATTACCTGTTCGCCATGTTTATATAATGCTTATTCTTCCAAACTCATGTTTTTTACATGTGCCAAAAACCGGCGGTTCTTGGGTAATTAAAGCAATTATCGCGTCAGGTATAAAATGTGAGGATTATAGAATTGAAGGGAATCCTCATATTGGTTTGGCATACTGCCCGTGTCCTGATAAATTCAAATTTGCTTTTGTAAGGCATCCCGTGCAGTTATACCAATCCTATTGGCAGTTTAAAATGGGAATTGGATGGGATCCTAAAAACTCCTTGGATAGTAATTGCCGATCTGATTGTTTTCATCAATTTATTCGTAATGTTTTAGCGAAGTATCCCGGGGTTTTTGGAAATAGCCTTAATGATTTTGTAGGGGAAGAAGGAAATGAGATTGAATTTATAGGTAAATATGAACATCTTGTCGAAGATTTAATCAGAGCATTAAGGCTTGCGGGAGAATCGTTCGACGAAGAAGCTGTAAGAAATACACCTCCCTACAATGTCAGCAGTAAAAGCCGTTTTCCGGTGGAATATGCAGACGAACTGGAAAAAGCAATCAGATATACCGAAAATAAGGTCATTAAAAGATTTGGCTATGATTAACACTCAAAGCGCGCATTATGGAAATTCAATAATAAGCTACAGCCCGACCTTTTGCAAAAAGGCCGCAACCGGCAGTTAAAGGTCACGGTTCTTGAGGCTAATATTAAACTTTTATTTCAAACCCTTTCCCTTGCAGGCGCCGATGCCTGAATATGTGTGCCGTACATCATAGCATTCGGACTTCACAACGTTTTTTAGGGACTGCCAAGGCTTCCAGCCCTAAAGAATCATCTTGCTATTTTTATCAATGAATTCGTCAATTAAGGCTTAAAATATATTATTAATTATGGGTTTCTCAGAACAACATTCGCTTCCTAATACCGCAGTAAAATCTATCGGACATGGCCAAGTTGTCATTTTGTCCGTTCACCCAGCCGACCATGTTTTTGGTTGCAGCGGGGCAATCATGTACCATATCGGGATGGGGGACCCTGTTCAGGTCATAACTGTGACTGATGATGCCAGCGGAGAAGTCGAAGAGGCGAATGAAAATGTTCTGAACCGCCGACAGCAAAGTGAACAGGCTGCTAACATCCTTGGGTGTAGCGCTTCTGCCTGTTGGGGATTGTCTGATCGGGAATTAGAGTATGGTGAATTTCTGATTCGGCGCATTCTCAATTGTTTGGAAGATGGGCAGATCGATCTGATATATGTTCCCTCTTGGTGGGAAATAGACGCGGATCATCGTGCATTGTCGACGGCTGCTGCAGAAGCCGTGCGTCGATGTTCACGTCCGGTACGTCTGGTTATGTACGAAGTCGGAGTCCCGCTGCAGCCTAATACCTTGTTGGATATCAGTGACGTGTTCGATAGAAAACAGTCGGCAATGTCCTGTTTTACAAGCCGGATGCCGCGGCAGCGTTTCGATCGCCAGGTTACCGCGCTAAATCGTTTCCGCACATATACTTTACCTGCTGATGTTCAGGCTGCGGAAGCTTACCGGGTCTTGTTCCGTGATGACCTGCAGCGGGAACTTACATTAATGAAACCCTCGGTTGATTACCACGGTCAACATCAACTCAGTTTGGGTACAACGCAGCCTCTGGTTTCCGTTATTATACGCAGCATGGACAGGCGGCTTCTCGGTGAGGCCCTCGATTCGGTCGCGCTGCAAAGCTATCCTCACATCGAGGTTGTGGTAGTCAATGCCAAAGGGACTGAGCATTCCGAGCTTCCGGAGTGGTGCGGACGTTTTCCCTTACGCCTTGTCTCTTCGGGAAGTTCGTTGCCGCGCAGTCGTGCGGCTAACTTGGGGTTGGATAATGCCCATGGAGATTATCTGATTTTTCTGGACGATGATGATGTCTTCTATCCCGATCATATTGCCTCTTTAATGGAAGTATTAGGTGATTCAGGAACAGCCCGCTGTGCTTATACGGGAGTACAGGTTGACTTTTTCTTGGATGGACAAATAGTACGCTCCACTGTTTATAATCAGCCGTTTCGCCGTGAAAAGCTTTGGGGGCGTAATTACATACCTATACATGCGGTGCTATTTGAAAAATCTCTGTGCAATGAAGGCTGTCGGTTCGATGAGCAACTGGACATTTTCGAAGACTGGGATTTTTGGGTGCAGTTGTCCCGGTATACCGAATTTGTACACCTTGATCAGGTGACTGCTTGTTATCGTAATTACGGTTCGTCCGGCTTGGGCGAGAAAATGTCTGACGAGTATTTACACAAGTCAACCGGCGTTTTTTTTGAGAAATGGAGATCTGTGTGGTCGGGACAACAAATTGCTGAAATTATCTTGTACCGGGACACAATGAAGGATCACTGTGACCATCATATTGATTTACTGACAAGTCAACTTGATTTACTGAAAAGTCAACTCGATGAGGTTCACAGGGACCTTAATGGGAAAGAGGAAGCACTGCAACATGAGCGGTCGGAAAGAGAGCATTACCGGCAGTTGTCCGCCTTGCAGGAAAACCGGCTTGCCGAGTTGCAGGCTGAGCAAAAAAAACAGCAGCAGTTGATCGATTTAATGCACAAACAACTGGCCGAACGAGACATCAGGGTCAGTAGCCTGCATCAAACTATCGATCAAGTGTACCGGTCGAAATCCTGGGCGCTCACCAGCCCATTACGTTTTTTTGGCCGTCTATTACGCGGCCAGCACCAACAGGCATTTGCCGGTTTAGGACACCGCCTCGAACCTTTGGGGAGGATTGCCTTCCGGTGGACTCCTCGTCGTTGGCGTGAACCGTTACTGCATTTTTGTTACCGTTTTGCAGGCCCTTTATTCGGCGGGATGGAGCACTATCATATTTGGCGGCGGCGCAATCAATACCCGGTTGATTGTTTTCCTGTTATTTCCGGGGAAACATTGATGGGCATGCTGGATATTAGAGGCGTTGCCCCGTTAAACATCGCCCCATCCGGACGCATTGCGATCCATGCCCATATTTTTTATATTGATCTGGTGCGGGATTTCGCAAAATTTTTTCACCACATGCCGTTTTCATATGATTTGTTTGTTTCGGTTCCTGACAACGATATCCGCTACAGTTGTGAGCAGTCTTTTGCCAAATTGCCTCGCTTAGGGCGATTGCTGGTTTCGGTAGTGCCTAATCGGGGACGCGATATTGCCCCGATGTTTTGCGTCTTTGGAGCGGAATTGCGGGAATATGAATATCTTGCCCACCTGCACAGCAAAAAATCGCTTTATAACAAAGGTGGTACTCATGGTTGGCTGGAGTACCTGTTGTCAAGTCTGCTGGGGAGCGAGCAGCAGGTGAGAAAAATTTTTTCGTTACTTTCGGAAAGTAATGGTTTCGGGATTGTTTATCCGCAGAATTTTTCGAAATTGCCGTTTACCGCTAACAGTTGGTTATCCAATTTGCCGATGGGTCGCGACTGGTGTCAAAAATTAGGCATTTGTAATATTTTGCCCGGCTATTTTAATTTTCCGGCGGGTTCGATGTTTTGGGCCCGTGTTGAAGCGTTGCTTCCGTTGTTTGATGCCGGGTTGAAGACTAGCGATTTTGCTGAAGAAAGCGGTCAGATAGACGGTACTCTCGCCCACTGTATTGAGCGGCTGTTTGTTTTAACGACAAACAAGTCGGGATTTAAAGCGGCTATTCTTCAGGATTTAGAGACACCCCGATGGTCGCCGTGGGGAATGGAGCAATACGTCGGACGTAGCAGAAGCAATGTCGAGGCTTTAATTAATGATACCGATGTACAGGTGATCATTTTCGATATTTTTGACACGCTGCTATTACGTCCGCTGTTAAATCCCGAGAGTATTAAAAATCTGGTTGCTGCTTTGGCGGGGGGCGAGGTGAGTAAGATTTATCTTAAATGGCGCGCCAAAGCCGAAGTCACCGCCCGCCAAAAAGCCGGCCGAGATGTTGGGCTGGAAATGATCTATGAAGAATTATTTTTACTGTCGGGCCTCCCGCAAGATACCTTAGCACAATTGCGCCGTCTTGAAGAAACCGCGGAAATGGATGCCGTATCGCCGCGTGCGGATGCCGTCGATATGCTGCGCTATGCGCTGGCAGCCGGTAAAAGGGTAGTACTTGCGAGCGATATGTATTTGCCGAAATCAATCGTCGAAGCCATGCTTACGGAACATGGTGTTAACGGATGGCATGATTTGTATCTGTCTTCCGATATCGGTTTGCGTAAGGATAGCGGTGAACTCTTCCATCATATTTTAGCCCAAGAAGGGGTTGTTCCCGAACAGGTGCTGATGATTGGCGATAATGAGCATTCGGATTTACAGATTCCCATCGAATTGGCAATGAAGATTTGTTATGTGTTGCGTCCGGTGGAGTTGGCCCGGGCGATACCCCGCCTGGGGCCGTTGATGGAGAAAGCGTTGCGCGTTACTGATTTGAATGAGCAGCTTACGTTTGGGCTGATAGCGCGGGCTAATTTTCATCCAATTTTTTATCCTCATTTCGATCCGACCGCTTTGTTTCCTAGCAGTCCCCGGGCGATCGGTTACAGCATCGTCGGGCCTATGGTACTGTCTTTTATTCAATGGCTGGCGGAAAAGGCCGAGGCAGACGGTATTCAGCGTCTTTATTTTCTTTCCCGCGAGGGTCAGGTGCTGAAAATGGTCTACGATTATTGGGCATTGCATGATGCCAAAGCGCCTCCCGCAGACTACTTGGTATTATCTCGCCGCGCCGTAACTGTGCCGCTGATTAAAGGCCTTGAGGATATCTATGCTATTGCGCGATCCCTGTATTTCCCCAACGATATCGCCAACTTTATTCGTGAACGGTTCGGACTGGAACTGGATGATCAGGAATGGACGGAAATTTGGCGCCAGGGGCTATGGCATAAAAATAAGCCTGTGGAAGTCAGGAACGGACAGATTGAGCATCTTAAGCCATTATTGCAGGCACTTGAGGAACGTATTCTGACCCAGTCAAAAAATGAACTTCCCGGGCTGGCTGGCTATCTGGAAAAGATGGGATTGAACCGGGAAGCGACGTGCGCAGTAGTAGACATTGGTTATTCCGCCACCATTCAAGGCCGTCTGAACCGTTTTCTGAATAGGAAAGTGCACGGCTATTATTTCATCACGGATAAAGCTGCGGAAATGGTGTCCGTGCAATATAATGTAGCCACGCAGGGCTGTTTCGGGCACTTTGTCAACCGGGAGGACAATGCAACAGCGTTATTGACCAAGAGCTTTGAACTAGAGAAGTTGCTTAGCTCCGATGAGGCGCAAGTTGTTTGTTATCGATACGGAGGCGATGATGAAATTTTATCGGAATTCCGTGTTTTGAGTGATGCTGAATTGCACACCAGGGAGGTACGTGCTGAAATTCAAAACGGAGTAATGGCGTTTGTGGATAATGCCGTAGCAGTGCGAAAAAAACTACTAAATAATTATATTGTCCCCACTTCGGTAGCGCATGCCCTATATGAAGCGTTCATAGATCGTCCCGCCGAAGCGGAGGAGGCGATACTGAGCAAGTTGGTGCTGGACGACCATTATTGTGGCCGCGGTCTTGTGAGTTAATTGGTTACAAGATATGCCGATTCTCTATTTACATCTTGGAATACCCAAGACGGGTACTACCAGTATCCAAGACTTTCTCTTTCAAAATCGCACTTGGCTTGTACAGCAAGGGTTGGTTTACAGTAAGGTCGGCTTGAATCCGGTACTGCGCTGTCACCATGATCTGATTTGGTCGCTTGGCTTGCATAAGCAGCCGCCGGGATTTGGACGGGTGGATGCCAAGGAGGTGGCGGTGCAAAAACTTAAGCTGGAACTTGCCCAACATCAGGGTGCCGACTTCTTGGTCAGCTCCGAGCTCTTGATTTTCTTACAGGAGCGAACCCGGCTTAAGGAAATTTTTGAGATATTTCCCGGCTATCAACCGAAGTTGATTTTCTATCTTCGCCGTCAGGACCGCTGGCTGGAGTCCTTCTACCAACAAAGAGTGAAGGACGGGGATAGCAGAGACTTTGTGACCTGGTACCAACGCCTGAAATCGAGCCTGAATTACTACCCCATGCTTCGTTCCTATGCCGACCTGGTCGGGGAGAAACACGTGATGATTCGGGTTTTGGAGAAAGAACAGCTTTTCTGTGGGGAACTGGTGCAGGACTTTTGTTATCTCCTTGGTGTGGCCGCGCCCCCCAAAAGCGAAACGAAAATCTTGAATACTTCTGAGTTAGGGCCAAGGCAATTGGAGATCGTGCGGCTTGCCAACCAAGGGGGACTGGAAGGGCAACCCAGGCTCTATCAGTTCTTGGCAGAACAAGGTTGGAAGTCCAAGCAGGTTGACCTTTTTGAACTGGTCGGTCCTGGCGAGCGTAAGCTATTCCTGGACGAGATGGCGCCGGGCAACGAGCAGATCCGAAAGGAGTTTATCAAAGATCCTAAACAGTGCCTGTTTAATCAGGAGATGCCCGCCCATGCCGGGGTGACGCCCGCTTCCGAGTTGGAATGCAGCAAGCTGATTGCGGATTTGGCCAGGCTATGTTTACAGTTGGAGCAAAAATCGCACTGATTTTTGAATAGTCTTGTTCCGTTAATTTATAGAGACGATAAATGCTTGGACAATTACGAAAAATGCATGTAAAGCTGGAAATGCCGGTTAGTTACCTGCTTCCGCTGACTGATCAACTTGTGCCGTTAAATCCATTGCTTGGCCAATCTCTTTAGTTGATTTTTTCCGGCAATATATTTTGTATATATTGCGGTAGGAAAATAAAAAAAGCTTCAATCAAGGGTATTGCTATCCTTGTTTTACATCTTTAGCGCAATGCGATATGTGCATTATCAAACCGGAATTATGCCATTATCGTCTGGGTACCTGCCGAGAACCGGAATGGGGCGAAAAACACTGTATGCAGGATCATTATGTTTATTTGGCCAATTCGTCCGGGGTTAAGGTCGGAATTACCAGGCACAGCCAGGTTCCTACACGCTGGATTGATCAGGGGGCGGTTCAGGCGTTGCCGATCATGAAAGGCATCTCGCGGTATTTATCAGGCTTGGCCGAAATTATTATTGCCAAACACGTCAGTGATAAAACAAGTTGGCAGAAAATGCTGAAAAATCAAGTGCAAATGTTGGATTTAATTGCAAAAAGGGACGAACTGCTGGAGGTTTGCTCCGAGGAATTTACACAACTGGAACAACAATTCGATGAACAGGCAATACAATTGTTACCGAAGCAACAGGTGGTCGAAATCAATTACCCCATTCGGCAATATCCGTTACAAGTGAAGTCGTTTAATTTTGATAAATCAACCGAAGTTGCCGGCGTACTGCAGGGTATCAATGGCCAGTATCTGCTGCTCGATACCGGTGTTGTCAACATTCGCAGATTTGCCGGATATGAAGTTGAATTGATTGTTCATCAGCAGGAGTAAAGAAACCAGCAACTGCGATATAAGCCCAAAAAAACGGAATACATTGCTGTGCTAATTGATTAAATTCAGATGTTATGGTGCTCTTAGTTTGATTTCCCAGTCAATCCGCTGTACTGCTTTTCGGCTTGGTAATATTCAGGGAAACCAACCGCGGCTTTTAACTGTTCGAAATCGAGCGTTTCTGCGCGCTTGTCATTTTTGAGAACAGCCAAGGCTTCTAGCATGGCTTTAATTGACACGTTGATCATGGTCAGAGGATAAACGGCAATTTTGTATCCTAATGCTTCCAGTTCTTTATGCGGTAGTAACGGCGTCTTGCCGTTTTCAATTAAATTGACCATTTTATAACCCGGCACTTCGTTGCAATATCGCTCCATTTCGGAAACGGACTCCGGTGCCTCAAGAAAGGTGATATCCGCGCCCAGTTCATGGAATAGCTTGGCCCGGGTAATCGCTTCTTCGATGCCATCGGTTGTCCTGGCATCCGTGCGCGCCAGAATTAAAATATCCGCTCCTTCAATGCGGGCATCAACGGCAGCCCGGATACGCAATAAGGCTTCTTTTCTGCCGACAACTGCTTTTCCTTGAGTGTGGCCGCAACGTTTGGGGGCAACTTGATCTTCCAGCATGATGCAGGCAAAGCCGGCCTTCGCATAACCTTTAACGGTTCGCTTAATGTTAATGGCATTGCCGAATCCGGTATCTCCGTCACCCCAGATCGGAATCGATACGGCATCGCAGATATTGCTTCCTTGGTCCAACAATTCCGCATAAGAAATCAGACCGGTATCCGGCAATCCCAATCGCGTTGCGGATACGGCAAAACCGCTCATAAAAGCGGATTCAAATCCCGCCTGCTCGCAAAGTTTGGCAGATAAGGCGTCATGGCAGCCCGGCATGACCAACATTTCGGGGCGTTTAAGCAATTTGCGCAGTTTATCGGTTGGGGTGGGCATATAGAAAATTTGTTGATGTTGCTAATTTATTCATTACCGAGTTGAGTCAGCAATTCCGCTTGGTGTTCGTTTATTATAGGTTGGATGACTTGGTCCAGGCCGCCCTGCATGATTTCTTCCAGTTTGTACAAGGTTAAATTTATGCGGTGATCCGTGATGCGGCCTTGAGGATAATTATAGGTTCGAATACGTTCCGAACGGTCGCCGCTACCCACTTGCAATTTACGCGTGGCGGCTTGTTCCGCATGATGTTTTTCCTGTTCCGCGGATAATAATCGCGATTGTAACAGGGACATCGCTCGTGCACGGTTTTTATGTTGCGAGCGCTCGTCCTGGCATTCGACAACAACGCCGGTAGGAAGGTGGGTAATGCGAATGGCGGAATCGGTTTTATTGACATGCTGCCCTCCTGCTCCTGATGACCGAAAGGTATCGATGCGCAGGTCTGCCGGGCTGATGTCAATGGCATCCACTTCTTCGGCTTCCGGCATTATGGCGACGGTACAAGCTGAAGTGTGAATGCGCCCCTGTGATTCGGTATCGGGTACCCTTTGTACCCGATGTGTGCCTGATTCGAATTTTAGTCGTGAGTACACATCCTGTCCGGAAACGCGCAAGATAATTTCTTTATAGCCGCCGTGTTCCCCTTGGCTTTCACTGATAGTCTCAATCTTCCAGCCCATGCTCTCTGCATAACGGTGATACATGCGTGATAAATCGCCGGAGAAAATCGCCGCTTCCGCGCCGCCGGTGCCGGCGCGGATCTCCAGATAAATGTTGCGCGTATCATTCGGATCCTTCGGCAGTAATAAAATCTGCAATTCCAATTGCAGTTGCTGCAGTTTGGTTTCCGCCTCGACAATCTCTTCTTTCGCTAGTTCTCGAAGTTCGGGATCGCTATCGTCAGCCAGTTCCCTGGCAGACAATAATTGATTCTGCATTTTTTGGTATTTCTTATAGCAATCAACGATCGGGTTGATCTGAGCGTACTCTTGGCTTAAGCTTCGAAATCTATTTTGATTATTTTGAATCTCCGGTTCAGAGAGCAGGGCGGCGATTTCATCATAGCGGTCGCCGAGGTTTTCCAGTTTGTGTTGTATGGACGCTTTCATTGAGTATCTTTATAATTTAAAAATTTCACGCGCGGCTGCGATCAAATCATGTCGTTCATTAGCTCCGGCCTCGCGGATTTGGGAACTTGGCGTATGAATCAGTTTGTTAGTTAAAGTGTGAGCCAGCCTGTTCACAATTTGTTCCGGATCGGCTCCGTTTTTTAATGCTGCCAGGGCTTTGTACAGTGCTTCGTCTCGCGTTTTTTCGGCTTGCATACGAAAGTCTTTTATTGTTGTTTGCGCTCCCTGCGAGCGTAGCCAGCCTAAAAAATGCTGCACTTGCGTATCGATAATTTCTTCAGCCTGTTCGGCAGCCTGCCGTCGGGAGTCCAAGCTTTCATTAACCGTGTTTTGCAAATCGTCGACAGTGTACAAATAAACATCCGGCAATTGATCGACTTCCGGTTCTATGTCGCGGGGTACGGCAAGGTCAACCATAAACACGGGTTTGTGCCGGCGTTTTTTTATCGCGCTTTCCACTCCGCCTTTACCGAGAATCGGCAGTTGGCTGGCAGTTGACGAAACGACAATATCCGCTTCCGCCAAATGGGTGGGGAGTTCCGATAGGGTAATGGCGTAACCGTTAAATTGAGCGGCCAAGGCGTGAGCCTTGTCAAACGTTCGGTTTGCAATGACTATGCGGCCTATACCGTGTTGATGTAAATGCCTGGCGGTCAGCTCGATGGTTTCCCCCGCTCCTATCAGGATGGCTGTCTGTTCTCCGAGGTTGTCAAAAATTTGTTGTGCCAATCGTACTGCGGCAAAGGCAACTGACACGGGACTAGAGCCGATCGCTGTATCAGTGCGGACTTTTTTTGCGGCGGAAAAAGTGTATTGGAATAATTTTCCCAGATGTTTGCCCAATGTTCCGGCTTCAGTGGCTTTCTGGTACGCGGTTTTCATTTGCCCTAAAATTTGCGGTTCGCCAAGAATCATGGAGTCAAGGCCACAGGCAACGCGGAACATATGGCGAATTAGCTGACTATCGACGTGGCTGTAAAGATAAGGGGTAAATTCACTGGAATTAAGCTGACGATTATCCGCTATCCAGTCGATTAGGACTTGTTGGTTATTTTCTTCCGAATCACAATAAAATTCAGTGCGGTTGCACGTTGATAGAATAGCTGCTTCGATTATTTCTCGTTTACGCGACAATTCTTGCAGCGAAACTGTTAGGATATCGGCGGGAAATGCAAGGCGCTCGCGTATGGAAACCGGTGCTGTATTGTAATTTATTCCAACTGAGAAAAGGGTCATGGCTTGCGTTATGTATATTGAACTTTGCTTGTGATCGAATTGTCGTGTAGGCGTATTTTAAGGAAAATTATGAGTTTATCCAAATGTTATAAAATGAACTATCCGGGTATGTTTTTTTTCTGCTAATCTATCCATATTTGTTTTGAGATGTGCGTCTACCTGTGAAAATTGATGAATATTCTTTACGGTTTGGTTGTATACGATGTTTCATGTTTGTTGGCGCGTGGTTGAAAGGGTTATTCAATTGATTTATATAAAAATATTTCTAATTTCCGGTGTGCTGTTGCTTTGCGGTTGTGCAACGACGTCTCAGGAAGACGTTGAAAGTGAACACACAGCTGTCAGCATTGAAGAGGATAAAGAATCACTACCGAACGAAGATGTGATAACTGCAATTGATGCGGACGTGCTGTATATGTTACTGGTTGCCGAACTGGCGGGACAAAGGAGGCAGTATGATATTGCCTTGGAGGGTTACTTGCGCGCGGCAAGAAGGGTAAATGATGTCAGGTTGGCTGAGAGGGCCGCTAAAATCGCTCTTTTTTTGAAAGATCAACAAAAAACCAGTGAAGCTGTGGCAATGTGGATTGCTCAAGACCCCGAAAGTTTGGACGCGATGAAAGTCGCTTTGTTATCGGCTCTTAGAGAAAATGATGAAGAGGGCGCTTTAGAACATTTGAATTCCTTATTACAGGCTGATCCGGCCGGCTTTGAAGAAACTTTGCTCGAGTTTGTCAAGCTTATGCAGGCGGAAGGTAAAGGCGCATTTGTTTATGAAGTTTTGGATAAGTTGGCTGAGCAGCATCCGGATCAGGCGGTTATCCCTTTTGTACAGGCGCTTTTGGCAATGCAAATGGGGCAAAATAGCGTCGCGCAGGAAAAAGTCAATGTTGCTTTAGAGTTGCAGCCGGAATGGAGTAAGGCATTGTTATTTCAGGCGCAATTGGCTGCTCATTCCGGGGAATTGAATTCTGCTCAAAGTATTATAAATAAGGCAATTGAGAAAGATCCTGAAAACGATCAGTTGAAAAAACTGTTGGCTAATGTATTGATAAAGTCTTCTCAACTTGATGAGGCTGCAGATGTATTTCGCCAAGTACTCGAGCATAATCCCGACGATACCGAATCGCAATATGCACTTGCTTTGGTCTATCTGCAATTGAAGCAGTTTGATAAGGCAGAAAAATTATTTGAAAAGTTAATTGATCAGCCAAGGTATCAGGCCCAGGCTTGTATGTATCTCGGTAGGCTGGAAGCGAATAAAGGCAATATTGATAAAGCCCTTATTTGGTTTGATAAGGTGACCAACGGTTCTTTGCAATTTGAGTCCCAGGTGATCTCTATTTCAGTGTTAATGGATGCAAAACGATATGATGAGGCTTTGGATAGGCTATTGCAGGTGAAAGATCGGTATCCTGAGCAATCACTCCGTTTCATGCTAATGGAGGCCGAGATTTATAGTGGTAAAAAACAATATCAACGGGCTTTTGATTTATTAACAGCAGGATTGGCAGAAAATCCGGGACAGACAGAATTGCTTTATAGCCGTTCATTAATAGCGGAACGTATGGATAGATTGGATGTGATGGAAGCGGATTTGAAATTGATTTTAGCTAATGATCCTGACGATGCAAGTGCTTTGAATGCTTTGGGTTATACGTTGGTGGACAAAACCGATCGTCTGACTGAAGCCGAGAAATATTTGCAGCGGGCAATTGAGCTGCAGCCGGATGAGCCGGTGATTATTGATAGTTACGGCTGGCTTTTATTCCGCCAAGGTAAGACGGAGCAGTCCTTAAGCTATCTGCAACGCGCCTACGATAGCGTAAAAGAAGGTGAAATTGCTGCACATTTAGTTGAAGTTCTTTGGGTTTTAGGTCGAAATGATGAGGCAAGGGAACTCTTTCGGGAGGCTTTCAGTGCCGCCCAGGACAAAGTGCCATTGTTGGAATTACAAAAGCGGATACCCGGGCTACAATAGGATTGGCGAAGATAATCTGTAAAAAATTTGTTTGTTTGTTTTTATGCGGCTTAGTGTTCGGATGCGCGGCTGTTCCGGAAGTTTCTGACGTCCTCTATGATACTGTCGATAATCGGCATTTATATGCGCTGCAAAAATGGAAATTTCAAGGCAGGCTGGCTTTGCATAGTATCGAAGATTCGTGGTCGGCAAGTATTCACTGGCAACACCAGCCGGAAAATGACAGCCTAAAATTAAGTGCGCCTCTGGGGCAGGGAATGGTGACGATTGTCTTGCATGATGGTTGTATAACTATTGATCAGGGAAATTCTGATACTGAATTTTCCTGCAACCCGGATGAATTGATTTCGCGTCGTTTAGGCGTGTTTGTGCCGGTTAGGGATCTGTCTTTCTGGGTACTTGGATTACCTGGGCGGGACGCCGGCTCTCAGGGGATACCGGGAGGATTTGTACAATCCGGCTGGACTATTCAGGTTCGTCAACTAATGCGGGTAGGAAATGAATTATTGCCGCATAAAATCGTTATTATAAGCAACAAAACAAAGTTAAAGTTGGTAATTGATCAATGGGTAATAGATGAGGGATATGCAGGATAACCAATCCGGGTGGTTGAAAAAATGGCCTGCTCCGGCGAAATTGAATTTGATGTTACGCATCACCGGGCGTCGTAGCGACGGCTATCATTTGCTGCAAACGGTTTTTCAAATCATCGAATTCTGCGATTGGCTAACTTTTCATAAATCCAAGGATAATCGCATCAGTCTTGTCCACCCGATTCCGGGCGTGCCTGAACATGAAGATTTAATTATTCGGGCTGCCCGGTTGCTGCAATCCGAGACCGGTTGTTCGGGAGGTGTTCATATTGAGGTGGAAAAAAATCTGCCGATGGGCGGAGGGCTGGGTGGCGGTAGTTCCGATGCGGCAACTACATTGGTGGTTTTGAATCATCTATGGGGATTGAATCTGTCTGTTCAGAAGTTGATGGAGCTCGGTGTTACATTGGGTGCAGATGTCCCTGTTTTTATATTTGGTCAGAGTGCCTGGGCTGAGGGCGTGGGTGATCGCCTGGAGCGTATTGAGCTACCTGATCATTGGTTTGTGGTAGTAAAACCGGATTGTCACGTAGTCACAAAAGATGTTTTTTGTGCAAAAGATTTGACAAGAGACAGTAAAACTATCACAATAGATGAGCTTAGGCCGGGGCAATTTGTGAATGATTGCCAGGAGGTTGTACTTAAGATGTACCGGCAGGTAGCGGAGGCTTGGGCGGCGTTATCAACGTATGGTGACGCTAGATTGACAGGAACAGGCGCCTGTGTTTTTGCGCAATTTGAAAACAAAATAAGCGCAAAAAACGTATACGATGCTTTGAAAAATGAGGGTTGGCAAGTGTATCTGGCGAAAGGGGTGAGTTCGTCGCCACTACAAAGACAGCTGAAGCATTCGGAGAACCAGTAGTTACAAATACAAATTGGGCCGTCGCCAAGCGGTAAGGCACGGGGTTTTGATCCCCGCATACCCAGGTTCGAATCCTGGCGGCCCAGCCATTTTCCCCATTAAACTAAAAGTCCTTTAGGAGTGCTTGAATGAGTGATACACCGGTAATGGTGTTTTCAGGTAACGCCAACCAGGCTCTTGCAGAGGGTGTGGCGAAGAAGCTTAATATGCGCCTTGGGATGGCATCTATCGGTAGATTCAGCGACGGCGAGATTGCTTTCGAGATAGAGGAGAATGTGCGTGGCAAGGATATCTATATAATTCAGCCGACATGTTCGCCCATCAATGAAAATCTGATGGAATTATTGGTGATGATCGACGCGTTTCGGCGTGCTTCGGCATCTCGTATAGCTGCGGTTATCCCCTATTACGGGTATTCCAGGCAGGATCGTCGGTCCCGCTCCGCACGAGTTCCAATCAGTGCTAAGCTGGTTGCGAAAATGATTGGCGCCGCCGGCGCGGATCGTGTGCTGACAGTGGATCTTCATGCTGATCAGATTCAGGGGTTTTTTGACGTGCCGGTGGACAATGTATATGCTTCGCCGCTGCTTTTGGGGGATGTTTGGCGGCAGAAGTATGAAAACTTGATTGTTGTGTCGCCGGATGTTGGTGGTGTGGTTAGGGCAAGGGCGCTTGCCAAAAGATTGGATGATGCGGATCTTGCCATTATCGATAAACGCCGCCCGAAAGCCAATGTGGCGGAAATTATGCACATTATTGGTGACGTAGAAGGGCGCACTTGCGTGATGGTCGATGATTTGGTGGATACGGCGGGGACCTTGTGCCATGCCGCCGGGGCGTTAAAGAAACGAGGTGCAATTAAGGTTGTGGCTTATTGCACGCATCCTGTTTTATCAGGGTGCGCATTGGATAATTTAAAAAACTCAGTGCTGGATGAGCTCATAGTAACTGACACTATTCCATTAACGGCGGCGGCAGCAGCTATGAAGGAAATCAGGCAATTGAGTATTGCTGAGATGCTTGCAGAAACTATCAGGCGCATAGCTGCCGGCGAGTCGGTAAGCTCGCTATATGTGGATTAGTGAGGGCGGAAGGTAATTCATTGGGGTAGTTGCTGGTGTTAAGCGGTAAATTGTTTGCAAAAGTCTGCTGAGTTTTGAGTGGTTTATAAAAGTTTAATTTAAAGAAATGTTTAGTTATTTCCGGGTTGGAGAGCAAAATGTCAAATGTTTTTAATTTCGCGGCGGAGAGTCGAGCAAAGTCAGGTAAGAGCGGGGCAAGGGCCGTTCGGCGGGAAGGTAGTGTACCGGCTGTTATTTATGGTGGCGACAGTGCGCCGGAAATGTTGGTGTTAAAGCATAGTGAAGTGATTAAGCATTTGGAGCACGAGGCTGTTTATTCGCACGTGCTGAATGTGACAATTGATGGAAAAACTGAAAAAGCTATTTTGAAAGATATACAGCGTCATCCCAGTAAAGCAAGGATTATGCATATGGATTTTTTGCGGGTAAGCGAGACTGATAAGGTTCGTGTGCATGTTCCCGTACATTTTGTTAATGAGGATATCTCGGTCGGTGCAAAAAAAGGCGGCATCGTTACTCATAATCTTGTGGATATAGAGGTGAATTGTTTGCCTTCGAATCTGCCGGAATATATTGAAGTGGATTTAAGTGGTGTCGATGTTGGCGAGTCGGTGCATTTGACTGATCTTGCTTTACCTGTGGGGGTGGAGATTGTTGCGCTGACGCACGGTATAGATCATGATCTTCCGATTGTTTCGATAGCTCCGGCTAAGGGTGGGGCTCAGGCGGAAGAAGAAGGGGAAGCTGAAGAAGCTTAGTAATTAATATGTTTAAGCTCATTGTCGGCCTTGGGAATCCGGGGTGGCAGTATCAGAAAACCCGGCATAATGCCGGGTTTTGGTTTTTAGAGGGGTTGGCTTTGGAGTTCCGGGCGGTATGGCGCTACGAGCCTCGTTTTCAAGGCGCGCTGGCGAGCTTTCTGTTTGATGGTCAAAAAGTGTGGCTGTTAAAGCCTGAGACCTATATGAATAAAAGCGGTCTGGCGGTGGCAAAGTTAGTGCGTTATTACGATCTCCAAGTGTCCGAGATTCTGGTGGTGCATGATGAGCTTGATTTTGAGGCAGGCATAATTAGATTTAAAAAAAATGGTGGGCATGCGGGTCATAATGGCTTGCGTGATATTATCGCGCATCTCGGATCAAAAGAGTTTTGCCGTTTGAGAGTAGGGATAGGGCGGCCCGTACGTCAGAATAACGTGGCAGACTATGTGCTCTCAGAGCCGACAAAGGACGAAAAAGAACGAATCAACCAAGCGTTGACAAAGGTGTATGCCCAACAGAAACTGATGTTGTCGGGGGAGTTGGAATACGTCATGAATCAGTTGCACTAGCGATCAGGAAATTGGTTTTTGTATATGTTTTCTGAAAAAATGATAGGCCGATCGTAAAAATTTACGATGATCAATAAATTATCTGTATTGTCCTTCCGTTTTTGCGCGTTCTCTTGCAAAATAAAAATGAACAATAAAAAGGTTGACACGATATAACTTATCTCAGATAATAAGCAGCTTCCTGTTTGGAGGGGTTCCCGAGTGGCCAAAGGGATCAGACTGTAAATCTGACGGCTCCGCCTTCGGAGGTTCGAATCCTCCCCCCTCCACCATCTGTATTTTCAGGGTAGATCTGCGGGTGTAGTTCAATGGTAGAACTCCAGCCTTCCAAGCTGGTCACGTGGGTTCGATTCCCATCACCCGCTCCATTTGAGTTTTAGTACAATTGCCCATATAGCTCAGTCGGTAGAGCACTTCCTTGGTAAGGAAGAGGTCACCGGTTCAAATCCGGTTATGGGCTCCAGATTTGTGTATAGATTGTTGGGTAAATAGGGGTAAGTAATGGCCAAAGAAAAATTTGAACGCACCAAGCCACACGTAAACGTAGGCACAATCGGACACGTTGATCACGGAAAAACCACGCTGACAGCAGCCTTGACCAAAGTTATGGCGGATTTGCGAGGCGGTGAGGCAAAAGCCTTC